>NZ_JAGXJJ010000199.1:0-263 GCF_019091465.1 Microbacterium sp. GbtcB4 | reverse complement strand
GATACCAAATTCATCTTACTTGTTTCTAAATACCTATTTAGTACCAATAACTAAATGGTCATTTGGCCTAGGGACAACTTCCACACCTCATTTCTCTCAAACTGATTTAACTCATCTTGTATTACGATAATCCATGAATCATCTTTCATGGCTTCGTCAATATATTTCGGTTAAATTTGGGAAAGAAAAGCAGCATTGGTACAAAATTTTTTAAGAGAAGGACGTATCTGAACCCCCTTTGATGTGTCTCCTAAGATTAGTTC
>NZ_JAGXJJ010000198.1:0-263 GCF_019091465.1 Microbacterium sp. GbtcB4 | reverse complement strand
TTTATGCGTGTATTGGCTTTATAGTTTGGAAGCCGTGTTTGGTGGATTTGCCCATCAGTCAGTACCCTTGCCGAATCGCCGGACGGCGGGGGGTAAGCAACTTCTGTTCCGCGCAGGGGGGTAGCACCAGACTCGGGAATCCAATTGACGACGAGGTCTTGCCCTTCCTTCCGTATCTGTTCGATGATACGGTTGTTTAGGTTGGCCGAATAATCTGGGCCGTATACGCGGCCAAAAACCTCGGCCCGCATTGATTGGTTGCC
>NZ_JAGXJJ010000197.1:0-263 GCF_019091465.1 Microbacterium sp. GbtcB4 | reverse complement strand
AAACATGAAGTTGTTATGATACCAATACGATGAATCTTATATCACTGTGGTTTTTAGTTTTTGTATTCAAAGAGTCCTCCCAACTAAGGAAGAAGTTTTCTAGCGTTGAAGACATCATAGTTGTATGGTTCAATGCAGTCCATCTTGCCCAGGTCAGTGCATGGGATCATCATCTTATGCTTTACCTAGATCAACACATGGTGTATTTATTTGATCTTGTCAAAATGAGTTCAATTTTAGAACCATGGTTCCAGGACTCACTG
>NZ_JAGXJJ010000196.1:0-263 GCF_019091465.1 Microbacterium sp. GbtcB4 | reverse complement strand
GTACGAGGGAGGAGCAGGCCCGCATGGTGAGAAGACTTGCTGCGGCGGCTGTGGAGCGGTGGAGTGGTCAGCGCGCCATGGATACAAGACCCAACCGCCGTGTGTAGGGCGGTGGGAGGCGAGTGGGAGGGGGGATAAGAGTAAGAGGAGAACCGGAGGGTTTGGTGCCCATCTCCCGCAGGAACACCGCGAGGACCATATGGACCATCCGCCTCATGGCGGGTGAAGCGTTTGACGACATGATGCGTGAACCCTCTTAAATG
>NZ_JAGXJJ010000195.1:0-263 GCF_019091465.1 Microbacterium sp. GbtcB4 | reverse complement strand
ACCTGTATTACGAACTGTTGGCACTGGACCAGGAAAAGATGCTGGTGGAACGAAACCTGAAGCTGCAATCTGACGCCCTAGAATTGGTTAAATTGCAGAAAATCGCCACGCGCGTCACCGAGCTGGCTGTTAAGAAATTCGAAGCCGAAGTGTTTAAAACGCAGAGCATGCGCTATAAAGTCGATCAGCAGATTGTGGAAACTGAAAACCAACTGAATTACTTAGTGGGACAATATCCGCAGCATATCGCCCGCGAAGCAAGC
>NZ_JAGXJJ010000194.1:0-263 GCF_019091465.1 Microbacterium sp. GbtcB4 | reverse complement strand
AGGATTGTACGGTAGCCGTGCTCACTGTGCCAGCAAGGTCTTCGACGGCCTTTTTGATGCTCTGATATTTATCCGTAGATGGAATGGAGCGTATCGGGACAATCATGATGTTGCTGGGTTGGTAGCCTAAATCCTTGTTGGCAACGTGCTTCATTTGTAAGGAAATAACGATAACCCCGATGATCAAAATGGTGGAACAGGTAAATTGAAAAAGCACAAGTCCCTGGCGGAAAATAGGTATTCCGCGCTTCGATGATGTCATC
>NZ_JAGXJJ010000193.1:0-263 GCF_019091465.1 Microbacterium sp. GbtcB4 | reverse complement strand
TTAACAAAGCCATTGATTTAGATTTTATTTGAGCATCACAGAGGTTTGATGGGAATCAGACATGTAGGTGATTGACTTTAAGTCAAGTGGAAAATTATTAGTTATAGATGTCCTACAAGCCAATCACGTGATGACACTTGTGACACGCTATGACGATCTCTTTGCTTATTATTATTAGCATTTTATCACATATTATCTGGATATATATTGTGATGTCCTAGGATCTGTGCAATGAGAATCAGATCGTGATGAGATTATAATAA
>NZ_JAGXJJ010000192.1:0-263 GCF_019091465.1 Microbacterium sp. GbtcB4 | reverse complement strand
GACCCGCCAGTGGGAGGTGCAGCAGTTCCACAAGGCTGTCACCGACTGGGAGACGTCCCGGTACCTCGAACACATCTGACCCCCGACAAGCCAAGAAAGAGAACGAATATGGGGAATCGACTTGAAGGACGTTTCGCCGCGGTCACCGGTGCCGCGTCCGGAAACGGTCGTGCTATCGCTGAGAAGCTGCTCGATGGGGGAGCATCGCTCGCTGCCATCGACCTGATCCCGGATGCCCTCGAATCGGATGTCGGCGGCCGCGA
>NZ_JAGXJJ010000191.1:0-263 GCF_019091465.1 Microbacterium sp. GbtcB4 | reverse complement strand
GCGGCAGAGCCGCCCGTCACCGCGGTCTGGAGCTTGGTGAAGTACTCCTTGTACGGCGTGACCTGGATCGCGATCGAGACGTTCGGGTGCTCCTCGGTGTACGCGGCGGCGATGTCCACCATCGCGGGCTTCTGGTTCTCGTCCCAGATCGCGTAGCTGAGGGTGATGTCGCCGCCCGACTCCCCGGTGGCGGTGGAGGAGCAGGCGGAGAGTGCCAGGACGGCGGGCGCGGAGGCGGCGAGGGCGGCCAGGGCGCCGCGGGA
>NZ_JAGXJJ010000190.1:0-264 GCF_019091465.1 Microbacterium sp. GbtcB4 | reverse complement strand
ACCCTGCGACTTCCGGCGGTGGCACTGCCAAAACACTATCAATGTGGAAATTGATAGGCGGTAGCACCACCAGCCTTGGAAACCCAAGAGAATTCAAAATCTGGAGCCCAAATTTGAATCTTCTTGGGGCCTATAAATACACCTCCATTCTAGGTAGAGATTACAACTTTTGAGAAGCAATAGATTGAGATATAAGCCTTAGGAAAGTCTTTAGCAAGTCATGTTTTCAATTGCTTAAGTGTTCACCTCCTTCTTTCTCACTGA
>NZ_JAGXJJ010000019.1:0-1732 GCF_019091465.1 Microbacterium sp. GbtcB4 | reverse complement strand
CTAGGTGCGTGGGTCAGATCCTTCCGTTAACGCGCCGGGGTGAATCCGGTGGATAGCGCGGGGTGCTGGGAGAATCGATTCATGACGGTGACTGCCAGCCTGGAGGGTCTGTTCGAGGTCGAGCCGGGTGAGGCGCGGGCGCCGGGATCGGCTGCACCGGCGGGTGCGGGCAAGACGTTCCGTGGGTATGACCAGGGGCAGTGTTTCCTGCTCCCGCCGAGTCTGGATGACTGGCTGGACGAGGATGATGAGGCCCGGTTCATCTCCGAGGTCGTCGAAGAGCTCTTGGATCTGACGCCGGTCTACGCGTCGTACGCGTCCGCCTCGGGTGCGCCTCCGTATGACCCGCGGATGATGTTGAAGCTGCTGCTGTTCGCGTACGCGACGGGCGTGACCTCGTCTCGTGAGTTGGAGCGGCGCTGCAAGCGCGATATCGCCTTCCGGTGGCTGTCGGGCAACCAGGCGCCCGACTACCGGTCGCTGGCCCGGTTTCGTCGGCGTCACCTGGATGCCCTGCCGGGGTTGTTCCTGCAGGTGCTGCGGGTCTGCGCGGAGGCGGGGCTGGTGCGGTTGGGGCGGGTCGCGCTGGATGGCACGAAGCTGGCTGCGAACGCGTCGCGGCATAAGGCGATGAGCTATGACCGGATCGTGCCGAAGATCGATCAGCTCCAAGCCGAGGTCGCTGCGCTGCTCGCCGAGGCGGAGGCGGTCGATGAGGCCGAGGATCAGCAGTTCGGCCAGGACCGGCGCGGGGACGAGGTCGCCCCGGAGCTGGCCCGCCGTGAGGGGCGCCTGGCAAAACTACGTGCCGCGAAGGACGCGATCGAGGCCGACGCCGCCGAGAAGGCGGCAGCCGTGGCGCGGAAGAAGGCCGACGCCGCCGGTCAGCCCCCTGAGCAGGCCGACGCGGCCGTCGCGACTGCGGTGGACACGGCGGCGCCGAAGCCGAAAGCGCAACGCAATTTCACCGATCCTGAGGCGCGGATGATGAAGACGGTCCGCGGCTTCGATTACGCGTTCAACGCGCAGGCCGTTGTCGATGAGGGCCACCAGATCGTGTTGAGCGCCGAGGTCACCCAGCAGGCCACCGATATCCAGCAGTTCGTCCCGATGGCCGAGCAGACCCTACGGAACCTCGACGCGGCAGGAATCGAGCGTTCCCCAGAGGTCGTCCTCGCTGACGCGGGCTACTGCTCGGAAGCCAACCTCGAAGCCGCCGACGATCTGGACGCACAGGTGTTGATCGCGACGGGACGGCAACGTCACGGCGAGAGCTTCCCTACCGCCGGCGCCCCGGACCCGGCCCCAGAGGACGCGAGCCGGCGGGAGCGGATGGCGCACGCGCTGCGCACCGAGCAGGGCCGCACCGACTACGCGCGCCGCAAAGCCATCGTTGAACCCGCGTTCGGGCAGATGAAGACCCGGCAAAACGCCGGACAGCTCCGGCTACGCGGACTCGCCGGCGCCCAAGGCGAATGGCTACTCCACACGATCTGCCACAACCTCCGCAAGCTCCGCGTCGCTACAGCCGCCGGGCTGGCGCCCGCATAGGCCTCCCCAGGGGTCCCGGGGCGTCACAGCACGCACCGACAGTCGCCACGAGCCCCTCGCCGTGCGATCCCGCACGCTCTCACACCGCAACGGCCCGCCCGTTCCCGTTCGCGACCGTCAGCGCGCGATGCCAGAGTCAACGCCGCGCGCCACGCCACCCGATTCTGACCCGCGCACCTAG
>NZ_JAGXJJ010000189.1:0-264 GCF_019091465.1 Microbacterium sp. GbtcB4 | reverse complement strand
AGAATCCGCCGGAGCCTGCTCCCAAGAACTTTATTGATGAAGGCCCGCAAACTAATGAATATAATTACAACGCCTGTCGTGTACCCTTGCGCGTAGTAATGGACTATGCATTATACGGCTCAACAAGCGCGCAAACCATTTCCAATAAAATAGCTGCCTGGATCATTCAGAAAAGCGGCGGCAACCCCGCCAGCATCCGCGATGGCTACCAGCTGAATGGCGCCACCAGCGGTACTGATCCTGAAGCAGTATTTGTAGCGCCTT
>NZ_JAGXJJ010000188.1:0-264 GCF_019091465.1 Microbacterium sp. GbtcB4 | reverse complement strand
CTCTTTTATCTAACTAGAGATTTTGCCTCATCAAATGTTCCAGATCCATGTAGCTGACCCCAAATAGTTGGGTCTTCATGATTTATTGTTGCATATATATAATAACTTGAAGATGCTCAAGTTTTTATAGCATGGTTATGCTTCAAAAGCTCAAGAGACTAAGAAAGAATTCTAGGCAACAAAAATATCTAAAAGCAAATGAGAACCATTTAATCATTTACTCCAAGTATGACAAAATTCATGATGTTCATAAATCAGTGATGA
>NZ_JAGXJJ010000187.1:0-264 GCF_019091465.1 Microbacterium sp. GbtcB4 | reverse complement strand
AAAAATGTGATTTTGATATTCTTCTCCGGTCAACACATGAATATATTGTGATCTAGTCGTCCAGCATCTCCAACAGACCATTGAGTTGGTTTCGTTGAGGCTCACCAGTCACCACCATGAAATATTTTCTATCACTTGTAGATAGAGCAGTATTCTTTTTCAACCTCAAGTAAGCAACTTGTGAAATTTTCTTCGTTAATAGGTTCTACAAAATCCCCTAATAAGTAGTGATGACAACATCAATTCCAATTATCATTAATCTAG
>NZ_JAGXJJ010000186.1:0-264 GCF_019091465.1 Microbacterium sp. GbtcB4 | reverse complement strand
ATCCAATACCAATACCGCACCCACCCAGGAAACAAAGTGGTATGTACTACGTGTTGTTAGCGGCAAGGAAAAGAAAGTGAAAGAGTACCTGGATATTGAGGTGCGCCGTTCCGACTGGGGCAACGTAATTACCCAGGTTTTTCTGCCGGTGGAGAAAGTGTACAAAGTACAGGCAGGGAAGAAAGTGATGCGCGAAAAGAATTTTTACCCCGGTTACGTGATGATCGAAGCCATAGATGGTAAAATGACCGATGAGGTGATCCA
>NZ_JAGXJJ010000185.1:0-265 GCF_019091465.1 Microbacterium sp. GbtcB4 | reverse complement strand
CCCGGCACCCCCCCCCCCCCGACGAGAGTGAGGCCCCCGCCGTGCAGGTGGGGCACGATGTAGAGCCCGCCGATGATGAGGGCCGCGAGGCCGGGGGCACGGCGCGCGGCGGGCGAGTCGAGCCGGGCCCCGACGAAATCGGGGGTCGTGTACGCCCCCCTGCGGCGCAGGGGCGCGGCCACGAAGTCGAGCACGTGCAGTGACCCCGCGGCGTACCCGATGGGGAACCAGATGCCGCGGGCGCCGTCCAGCAGCACCAGCCCGG
>NZ_JAGXJJ010000184.1:0-265 GCF_019091465.1 Microbacterium sp. GbtcB4 | reverse complement strand
AATAATTGTCGGTAGTGCCACCACCCAGTCTGGGTGGTACCACCACCCAGAACACTTGGGAGACCGAGTCCCAAGCATTGCCATCGTCGGTCGTGATTTCAAGTGCTGAATAAGCTATTTAATCTGGCCCAATTCAGTCCTCTTAAGGGCCCAATTGGCCCCTAACTGAGTTGTGGGATCACCTCCCAGTCCTAACTCAGTTTATAGTTTAACTACAATAATTAAGACATTTATCAAAGCATTCTAGTTCTGGTATGTCAATTGT
>NZ_JAGXJJ010000183.1:0-265 GCF_019091465.1 Microbacterium sp. GbtcB4 | reverse complement strand
AGAGATAATGGCCCAGTGAATGCCCGGCCAGGCCGGATGATTCCCAGCCACCATAACGTTTAGCTTTTGCTTTCAGACCGGAATGCTCCCGGAAATCGGCCAGCAAACGGTCTGGCTCTAATAGCGAGAGGTAAGCAACATCTGCATCCTGCGCCTTTTTAAAAGGCCCGTCCAGGATCTGTACATCTTTCAGATTAAAGCTGTAAGCATGTACCGGCACCTTAGCGGCTACCTTCATTATCTTCTCCTGCCGTTCCGGTACGTA
>NZ_JAGXJJ010000182.1:0-265 GCF_019091465.1 Microbacterium sp. GbtcB4 | reverse complement strand
GGATCTCGACGAGCAGCTCCGCCTCGGTCGCGGCGGCCGGCTCCCCCTCCGGCTCCTCGGCGGGCGGGCCCCTGCGTGCCTCGACGTGCGCCTTGAAGGTGTTCATCGGCAGCACGAAGACGAAATAGACGACCGCGGCGGCCGCGAGGAAGCTGATGATCGCCGAGATCAGGTCGCCGATCGGGAAGACGTCCTCTTCGCCGTAGATGTTGGTGACAGGGGTGCCGAAGTTCCCGGCCGCATCGGCCTTGAGGAAGAGCGCGAT
>NZ_JAGXJJ010000181.1:0-265 GCF_019091465.1 Microbacterium sp. GbtcB4 | reverse complement strand
CCCCGCGATCATATCGGTCGTCATCAGAAGTCTCCTTCCCCGATCGGCGGGACAGCGCCCGCCCATTCGTCTCCCTCACCGAGATGATCGCAGGCGGAGGGGCCGGATGTCTGTCCCCTCTTCGGGGGACGCGAACGGGTCCCCGGCCGCGTACGACCGATCCGGCGCGCGCGCAAGGGGGTCGGAGACGAGCGGCGTCGCGCGGTACCAAGGGGGTCACGACGAAGGGAGACACCATGCCGATGGGCGATGTCGACACGTTCCA
>NZ_JAGXJJ010000180.1:0-266 GCF_019091465.1 Microbacterium sp. GbtcB4 | reverse complement strand
GTAAAAGTAATTGTTAGCCTGGTGCCGGTGTTTATTGTAGCGGCTTTCCTCGAAGGGTTTGTAACCCGCCACACGGCTATGCCTATGTGGCTGAGTATCTCCATCCTGCTATTATCAATCACCTTTATTGTGGGCTATTATGTAATATACCCCATACGCGTGCAGCGCAAAGCCTACCGGCTGACGATCGACGGGACATTGATAAAACCTGCGGATAAAAAGGATTGATCAGATCCGGCAGGTTTTCAGAAAAATAACTATATGCG
>NZ_JAGXJJ010000018.1:0-2766 GCF_019091465.1 Microbacterium sp. GbtcB4 | reverse complement strand
GTGACTACAACCTGTCACCTACTCGTGCAGCAGTCCCCACCATCTCGGCGTGAGCTCGGACGGCCATCACCTCTTCGGGCGGCACCGGCACTCCAGGTTCCCGCTCCGTCGGCCACCGTCGTGCATCGCGGCTCGCGGCGAGCGCGAGGGCGATCTGTTCGCCGCTGGCGCCGATGCGGCCAATGATCTCGGTGACGCGATCGGTGGCCCAGCGTGCGCCGTTCCATTGCGTGCTGATCGCGGCCGAGGGGGCGTGCACGGCGGTCATCTGCACTTCTCTCGCGACGTCAGCCCTCCGACGAGGGGGATGTTGTGCTGTTGCGGATCTTCGCAGAGCAGGAGGTCGGCAGGTGCTGATGAGTGACGTACCGGCCGTCAGTCGAGGGCCGCGGTGATGACGTCGTGGAGCTCGGTGTCGAGCTTGAGGCTGTCGAATGCTGCGGCATATTCCCAGATGAGAGCGGCTGTGGCTCGGATGACATTCATCGGCTCGTTTCCTGGCGTGACGAGGCGAACACGTTGTCCTTCAGCCGCGACCACCGCGTTGGAGACGGCCGATGTCAGGAACTGGTCGTTGCGCGTGAGCCGGGTGGAGGGGTACGGCAGGGTGAGATCGCGCAGGTCGCGCAAGATGAAGTCGGGGCGTGCATCGGGGGGTGCAGCGAAGACATCGCGTGGCCGGCTGATGCCGGTGAGGACGAGAGCGCTACTCATCTCGGATCGTCTTGCGCCTCTGATGTCTGTGTCGATCCTGTCGCCGATGAACAGCCATCGGGAGCCGGGGAATCGCTCGCGGGCGGCGTCGAAGAGCGCCGTCTCGGGCTTTCCGGCAGCGAGAGGTTCGCGGTTGACGACAGCGCGGATGGCAGCGACGAGTGCTCCGTTGCCAGGCGCCAGTCCGCGCTCGAGCGGGAGGGCGGTGTCGAGGTTTGTGGCGACCCACGGGATCCCGGAGGCGAGAGCGTAAGTAGCTTCGGCCAGGTCAGTCCAGCTCACGTGTTGTGAGAAACCTTGGACGACCGCGTCGGGGTGCTCGTCCGCCGTGCGAACAAGTCGGTACCCCGCCCCTTCGAGCACCATCGTCAACCCCGGACCGCCGACGGCCAACAGCGGCGCCCCCGGCTCAACCACATTCGATAGGAGCAGCAGCGTCGCCTGAGGCGAGGTGACGACATCATCCGCGTCGGCGTGCAGTCCCATTGTCGTCAGCTGTTCGGCTACGTCCGCCGGCAGCCGGGAGGCGTTGTTCGTCAGGAACCCCACCGTCTTACTTTCTCGCGCCGAGTTCAGAGCGGTGATGGCATGCGGTATGGGTGCAGCGCCGCGGTACACGACTCCGTCGAGGTCGGAGAGAATAACGTCCGCACTATCGAGCGGAGTGGGGTGGGCAACTCTGGCCATGCTGTCTCCCAGTTCGATGGGCGGACCATCCAGTCCGATCTTCCATCTTACGTCGATTCGGTCTATCCTCAGATATACAAGCCTATACAGGTATAGATAGGAGACATGCATGTTGATTGGAATTGGCTGCGACCCGAACGCAACAACCCTCAAGGATGCCGTCGCTGATTACCTTCGCGAGCTCGGCCACGAGGTTCGCGATTTCGGCTCCGACGACCCCCTATATCCGAAGACGGCCATTGCGGTGGCGGAAAGCGACGCGGCGAAGGAGGTCGAGCGTGGTGTCGTGATGTGCGGCACCGGCATCGGGGTCTCCATCTCGGCGAATAAGGTTCCCGGCGCATACTGCGCCCTGCTCACGGATGCGTACCAGGCCGAGCGTGCACAGCTAAGCAACGACGCCAACATGGTCGCTTTCGGAGCTCAGGTCACCGGCGTAGAGTCGGTCAAGCGACTCGTTCGCGAGTACCTGTCGGTGTCGTACGTGGAGAACGAGCGGAGTGCGCCGAAGCTCGTCGCTCTGTACGACTACGAAACCGAGAACACTCGCGTATGAATGCCATCCCGCTGCAGATCGAGGCGGAGCTCGCACGCCTCAACGTCCTGCGGATGGTACGGGCAGGCGGTTCTGGCCACCTCGGCGGGGCGCTCTCGTGCATCGACATCGTGACCGCCTTGTATTTCGCGACCATGCGCGTCAACCCGCAAGCCGCGAAGGACCCGAATCGCGACCGGTTCCTGCTGTCCGCGGGCCACAAAGCAATGGCGCAGTACGCAGTTCTCGGGCGTCGCGGTTACTTCGAGGAGGCGCTGTTCGACACGTACGGCTCTGTCGGCAGCAAACTCGGCGGTCACCCCGACCTTCACAAGCTTCCGGGCATCGAAGCGAATACGGGTGCCCTGGGTCACGGGCTGTCGATTGCTGCAGGGATGGCACTGGGCCTCCGTGCCGCGAGCAACGGAGGACGGGTTTTCACCATCCTTGGGGACGGTGAGCTCCCCGAGGGGGCGATCTGGGAAGGGGCGTCGATTGCTGCGCACCACCGACTCGACAACCTCGTCGCTTTCGTCGATGTCAACGATCTGCAGATTTCCGGGCCGACCGCTGAAGTCATGAACATGGAGCCGATTGCCGACAAGTTCGCGGCGTTCGGGTGGAATACCGTCACCATCGACGGGAACGACATCGATGCCGACCTCGACGCTGTCAGCGTTGAGGATGGCGAAAAGGGCCGGCCGACCGTTGACGTTGCACGCACGTCGAAGGCGAAGGGCATCAGCTTCATGGAGGGAACCCTTGCGTTGCCGTACTTGAATCTGACGGTGGAGTAGCTCGACCGTGTCGAACGTGAAGTGCACGCCGGC
>NZ_JAGXJJ010000179.1:0-266 GCF_019091465.1 Microbacterium sp. GbtcB4 | reverse complement strand
GGGAAAAGGTGTACTATGCCCGCGACCTGCTGATGAGCGATATGCAGCAGCCGCCTTCCCTGCGCGAGCTATCAAGGCTGGCAGGGCTGAATGAATTTAAGCTGAAAGCCGGTTTCAAACAGGTATTTGCTACTACGGTATTTGGTTACCTGAATGATCAGCGGCTGGACCATGCGCGGGAGCTTTTATTACAGCAGCATAAACCCCTCACAGATATTGCCCATGAACTGGGTTACTCATCTCCCCAGCATTTCAGTAATGCGTTC
>NZ_JAGXJJ010000178.1:0-266 GCF_019091465.1 Microbacterium sp. GbtcB4 | reverse complement strand
AATGTACAACTTAGATGACATCCATCTAAGCCTACAATGTGTCTACATTATAGGAATCCTTCCTTTAATATAGCAAAGCAGATGTGAATTCTGTGGAATATATCATTTTCACCATTAGATGTAGATTTCATGACACATATGTTCCCTAATTTTTTTTTACAAATCTTCTCATAATAATTCCATAACAAAGTATATTCTTCCCTCTTAGTACTTGTGATGAAGCCTATTACTTCATTCTTCACTCTATAAACTTTATGTATAGAGAT
>NZ_JAGXJJ010000177.1:0-266 GCF_019091465.1 Microbacterium sp. GbtcB4 | reverse complement strand
CCAGTACGGCATCACCCGGCAGCGTTTCTGCAGTGGTTACCTGGAAAAGCTTTGGTGAATTGCTGCTGCCATTCTTAGCGTTTTGCGCCTGTGCGGCAAAAGTAAGCAGCGTACAAGCGGCAATTACTGCGAGCTTGCGATATGGTTTTAATGCTGGCATATGCTGGTCCCCGTTTTTAATGAAATGGTCCTAAAGGCCGGAGCGTTATTTAAGCAACCTAATATCAGGCCAAATAACCACCGGCTGCCAAAAATTAACGATCCCA
>NZ_JAGXJJ010000176.1:0-266 GCF_019091465.1 Microbacterium sp. GbtcB4 | reverse complement strand
ATGAGTTCGAGCATGAAGCCAAGTAGATCGAACATTGCGCCAAGGAGATCGGATATTATGGGAAGATAATATGCCGATTGTGCAATATGACGAAGGAGAGGACAATGTATCGAAAGGGTCAAACAAAGCACCGGATGAACCAATGACATATTAGACAATATATGATTAATGCTTTATAATAATTATCTAGATCAAAGTAGTTTTAGTTCTAATTGGATTAGTTTAGAAAGTATGTAATTAGGCCAACTCAATTAGGGGTCACCTGA
>NZ_JAGXJJ010000175.1:0-266 GCF_019091465.1 Microbacterium sp. GbtcB4 | reverse complement strand
ATAATCTGATGCGCGGCGGCATAGGCATGCTTTTCCTGGTTGCCGTGTGTTTTCTGCTTAGCAATAACAAACGGGCTATCGACTGGGAACTGGTAGGTATGGGCATTTTTGCTCAGGTAATGTTTGCCATGGGCGTGCTCAATACCCGTATTGGCGATCAGCCGGTATTCTGGCTGGCCTTCGGGATCATCGTAATATACATGATCGTGAACCGCATCAGGAAGATGAAAGAACCGGTGGAAGCTGAAAATGCAGTAGATGATCAT
>NZ_JAGXJJ010000174.1:0-266 GCF_019091465.1 Microbacterium sp. GbtcB4 | reverse complement strand
CCAGCCTAGACTTGTGCGCAGTAATCCGATGGCGACAAAGGTGGACGGGCTCGTTGAAGATATGCATCCCAACCAAATCCGAGCCTAACCCGATCAAGCCAACTCCTCGTCTGATAAGGTTCACTAACACTTATTAATGATTATCATTCACTAATCATAAAATTTTAAAATTAAGATATTATCATGCATCATAAAATTCTAATATCAAAGATTTCAAAACCATAAACAAAACTTTGGAAGAAAATTTAATTTTTTTTAATTTTTAA
>NZ_JAGXJJ010000173.1:0-266 GCF_019091465.1 Microbacterium sp. GbtcB4 | reverse complement strand
ATTGTTGCTGGTCTTACCTAACATTTCCGACACATGTACTTCCAGGTCTGTAAAGCGGGAGGGCGACATAAACACCAGCTGCTGCGACTGTGCCTGCACATCGGCGGGCAGGTTGTTATAAATAAAAGGCAACACATCTGCACCCATGGAATAACCTACCAGCAAAAAGTTCTTATGCCCCCACTGGCCGGCATAATGTTTCAGTAAAGCAGCTACATCTGCCCCCGCCTGCTGCGGCGTTTTCTTTTTCCAGAAGTATTTAAGGG
>NZ_JAGXJJ010000172.1:0-266 GCF_019091465.1 Microbacterium sp. GbtcB4 | reverse complement strand
GCGGGAGGAGGAGAGCCAAGGCGGCTTCGGGAGGACCGACATCCGACCGCCGCCGTACGCGACGGGAAGCGAGCGCGGGAACGGCCGGAAGGGGCCGCGCAGCACGGAGCGCACTACCCGATCCAGGAGCAGGGCGTTGTGGACGACGACGATGCCGCTGCCGACGTTGTCGATCGTGCCGCCGGGGAACGCGCCCCACGTGAGCGTCGGCGTGATGAACCCGTCGGCGGTCCAGCCGTTGATCGCGATAGAGCCGTAGTGCAGGG
>NZ_JAGXJJ010000171.1:0-266 GCF_019091465.1 Microbacterium sp. GbtcB4 | reverse complement strand
TCGGCCGGGGCGGCGCGCCGGCCGCCCTGGCGGGACTGCTGAGCGCGGGCACCGTGTTCCTCCCCGAGTCGATCACCTCGACCCGCGCGGCCCTGAACGGCGAGGCGCAGCGCGTGAACAACCTCTGCCATGGCGCGCTCGTGTCGACGGTCGGCCCCACCATCCCCGCTGTCCTCCTGATCGGCATGCTCACCGGGCAGGAGGTGGTGCCCGCCGAGTCGCCGGCGAACCTCCTCATGCTCGCCGTGACGCTGCTGCTGTCGGTG
>NZ_JAGXJJ010000170.1:0-266 GCF_019091465.1 Microbacterium sp. GbtcB4 | reverse complement strand
CCCGAACGGGCCGACGGGGGCGCTGTCGCGGAGCGCGTCTCGGGTGTGCGGGGGTTCTCGGCCATCGCTCCAGGGTACCGGGATGCGGGTGGGAGGCGCCTGGGCACCATGCCTGTCGCCCGGCCGCTTCACGCCTACTTGTAATGACAAGTTGCGGTGCGGAAGAATGGGCGCATCCCCCTCGTTCAAGGAGCAGCATGTCCGACCGTCTCCCCCGCGCCCGCACCACCGGCATCCTCGCCGTCCTCCGCGCCCCGTCCCCGGAG
>NZ_JAGXJJ010000017.1:0-3704 GCF_019091465.1 Microbacterium sp. GbtcB4 | reverse complement strand
AGGACCGGCGGTTGAGGACGTTCTTCTGCAGCAACGCAAAGAAGCTCTCCATAGCGGCATTGTCCCCGCTGGACCCGACTCTTCCCATGCTTCCGACCATGCGATGACGGGCCAGGGCGCGGAGCATCTTCCTGCTTCGGAATTGAGAGCCGCGGATGCTCTCCTAAGAGTCAAGCGGCGATTCTCCTCGGTTTGGTGTTCGGTGTGATGTGTTCGGTGCCGGGGGTGAGGAGGAAGTAGGCCTCGCGGGCGAGGTAGCGCTTGAGGCAGCGGATGATCTCCATCTTTGAATGCCCCTCGGCGGTCTTCTTCGCTGCGTAGGCCTTTGTCCTCGGATCGAGCCTGAGGCGGCTGATTACGGCGAGGTGGAGTGCGCGGTTGGCCTGTCGATCGCCGCCCCGGTTGAGCCGATGGCGTTGCGTCATCCCGGATGAGGCGGGCAGTGGGGAGACCCCGCAGAGCATCGCGAACGCGGCTTCGCACTTCATGCGCTCGGGGTTGTCGCCTGCGGTGACCAGCAGCTGCCCGGCGGCTTCGATGCCGATCCCGACGCGTTCGAGCAGGCGTGGGGCGAGGGACTGGACGATGGGGTTGATCAGGTCGTCGAGATCGACGATCTCGTCGGTGAGCTCGAGATAGCGGCGGCCGAATGACTTCAACGCGACCCGATAGGCGACAACGGGATCGGTCGCGTTCGAGGCGTCAGGGCGCCAGGCAGCGAGATGGCGGATCAGTTGCATTCGGGTGAGGTTGCGGACCTGGTCACGGACCTCGTCAGGGGCAGCAACGATCGACATCCGCAGCAGCTGCAACGTGTTGCGGCGTTCGCGGACTGCCTGGGCGCGCGCGACGCGCAGGATTCTGAGGGCCTCGACCGCTCCGTCCTTGGACTTCGGGATCGTGGTGCGCCGTTCATGGAGTGCGGCGCGGGCGGCGTTGATCGCGTCAAGGTCGTCGTCTTTGCCTTTCCGGCGACGGTCTGACCGATCCGGCCGGTCGACCTCGAGGACTGTCACGTCGTTCTTCGCGAGATGTCGGGTGAGGCCGGCGCCGTAGGAGCCGGTGCCCTCGATCCCGATCCGCACCAACTCGCCATGACTGCGCGCCCATGCCAGCAGCGCACGGTAGCCCGCGCGAGTCGTCGAGAAGCTGTGCGTTCCGAGGACCGTCCCAGCCTCGTCGACGACCGCGGCGACGTGGATCTCCTTGTGTGTGTCGACGCCGGCGAACACCGAGATTCGCGATTGAGGTTGCTTTCCGGCGTCGGGAATGATGGTCATGTCGTGCTCCGATCTGTTCGCATGAGCGGGGAACGGCACCGCGCACCACCAGACCGGCGGACAAGACAGTGATGAGCACCTGTTGGCGCAGGCTCTCCTTAGGTCACTCCGGCGGCGAGGCGTGACGCCTCACCGGGCGTTCTCAGGGGACCGACAGATCCGTGGAAAGACAGCAGATGTCGATCAGAGTGAGAGTCAGGAACCCCTGAGAACACCCGGCACCAGCATCCTTGCGCGTCCATCGGCGTGCGGGTCAGGACCCCCGAGAACACCAGCACGAACAGTCTCACTATCCGCGTGGACCACGCAGCCGGAGACGTCGCCGCGCATGGCGACGGCGTTGTCGAGCGCCTGGACGGCCAAACGGGACTTCATTCGCGAGTCGATTGAGTAACCGACGATCCGGCCGCTGAACACGTCCTTGATCGCGCAGAGGTAGAGCTTGCCTTCGGCGGTCTTGTGCTCGGTGATGTCCGTCAGCCACAGCTGGTTCGGCGCATCGGCGGCGAAGACGTGCCGAGTGCGGCCGTGCTCGTCGACGACGGCGCACAGGTCGTCGTGAACGGGCGGCCCTGGCCTACGGGCCTTGCCCCGCTTGGGCTTCCCGAACGCGCTGAACCAGCCATTGCTCGAAGCGATCCGCCACGCCGTCCGGTCCGACATCGGCTCACCGTTGTCGCGGGCCTCGTCGGCGAGGAGCCGGTGCCCGAACTCCGGGTCATCCCGGTGCGCGTCGAACAACGCGTTCGCGCGATACGCCTCCGGCGCCTCGCTCGCGGTGACAGGCTCAGCCAGCCAGCGGTAGTAGGGCTGGCGAGAGAGCTTGAGCACCCGACACGTCACCACGACGGGAACCCCGTCAACGGCGAGCTCTCTCACGAGCGGGTAGAGCTGTAATGGATTCTGGCGGGCCTGCGGCCGGCTGACAGGCTGGGCCTCGGCTCGGTCGTGTGACTCCGGGTAGAACCGACCCGCCGCTCGCGGCGGTGTCTTGAAAAGGACGTGTCCGCGACCGTGCCGCGGCTCGGCCTGCCCGCGCAGATGCCTTGATCAGAAGCCTGTCCGCCCGCAATGGCGTGACTCATTACAGATGTGTCTCTGAGCGACCCCACCCGAGCCAGCCCGCCGAAGTGCTGATATCCCAGAGGAGCTCGCATGACCACAGTCGCCGATCAGTTCGAACACGTCGTCGGCATCGACACTCACGCCCGAACACACACCTACTGCCTCGTCGAGACCCGCACCGGCGGCATCATCGACACGGCCACCTTCCCCACCACTTCTGCCGGCACCAACCGCGCGCTCTCCTGGATCGCGCGACGCTCCCAGGGGACGACGACACTCGCGGCCATCGAGGGGACGTCCTCCTACGGCGCGGGCATCGCGGCGGCGTTGGCTGCGAGCGGGTTCGAAGTTACGGAGATCCGACCGATCGCCAGACCGTCACGCGCCCGCACCGGGAAGTCCGACCCGATCGACGCGGAAGCCGCCGCGAGAAGCGTGATCAGAGAAGACCTCGACAAGCTCGCCCAGCCACGGCGAACCGGGGACCGGACGGCGTTGCGGGTACTCCTGGCTGCCCGCGCGCTCGTCGATCAGCAACGCACCGCGAACCGCAACGCCCTCACCGCCCTTGTCCGCAGCATCGACCTCTCGGTCGACGCCCGCAAGCCGCTCACAGACGCCCAGATCGCGACGATAGCAGCCTGGCGCACGAATCGCGACGACGCGACAACTCGGGTGTTCCGCGAAGAAGCACGGCGACTCGCCAGAGCCGTGCTCGAGCAAACCGAAGTTCTGCGAGAGAACCACCGCCAGCTCGAGCAGCTCACTGAAGCGCTGGCGCCGGGGCTGCAGGCAGTCCCCGGAGTCGGAGCCGTGACCGGCGCGATCCTGGTCGCGGCCTACTCCCACCACGGCCGCGTTCGATCAGAAGCGGCATTTGCCGCCCTCGGCGGCATCGCCCCGCTGCCCGCGTCATCGGGCAACACCACCCGCCACCGCCTCTCCCGGTCCGGCGATCGCCAACTCAACCGCGCTGTCGACGTCGTCGTCCGCACACGACTGAGCTACGACCCCACCACCCGTGAGTACGCCTCCCGCCGCCGCGCCGAAGGACTCTCCAACCGTGAGATCCGACGCTGCCTGAAACGCTACGTCTGCCGAGCGCTCTACCGTGAACTACGCACCCGCATGACTTGACACGAGGCATAGAAGCGTCCTTTTCCCGGCAGGTTCGCCTGCGACAGATACGCCGCCGCCCGCCGCAGGACCTCGTTCTCCTGCTCCAGCAGCCGGATCCGTTTGCGCGCCTCCCGCAATTCGGTTGCCTCAGCCCGAGAGTGGCCCGGCTTTGCGCCCTCGTCGACATCAGCACGACGCAACCACTTCTGCAACGTCATGGGGTGAACACCGAAGTCTTTC
>NZ_JAGXJJ010000169.1:0-266 GCF_019091465.1 Microbacterium sp. GbtcB4 | reverse complement strand
TCTCGTGGATCTCCGCCTGCTCGTCGCGGATGAGCGGGCTGGCCCCGGTGCGGGCGGCCCCCCCGGCCTCCAGGCTGGAGATGACGTGCCGGTAGTGCCGACTCGTCTTCAACAGCCCGGTGTGCGTGCCGACGGCGGTGATCCGGCCGTCCTCCAGCAGCGCCACGCGGTCGGCGAGGGCCACGGTGGACGGTCGGTGCGCGACGATCATCGCGGTGGTGTCGGCGAGCACGTGCCGCAGCGCCTCCTCCACGAGCGCCTCGGTG
>NZ_JAGXJJ010000168.1:0-267 GCF_019091465.1 Microbacterium sp. GbtcB4 | reverse complement strand
TTCACCCATGGTTATGGTATGAAGAACATGGTAGAAGCCACCATTAACCCCACCGATGCGGAATATGTAACCAACCGCAGCACCATGAAGTGGGACGAAATGTATAAAAGGATCAGGGCCTGTAATAAATTCTTTAGTAAAATAGCCGAAGTACCATTTGACGATGCCAGCGTAAAAGACAGGCTAAAGGGGGAAACGTATTTTCTGCGCGCCTATTTCTATCACCAGCTGGTGCGCGGTTATGGCGCAGTGCCGCTGGTAACGGAA
>NZ_JAGXJJ010000167.1:0-267 GCF_019091465.1 Microbacterium sp. GbtcB4 | reverse complement strand
CATCTGCGCCTTTGCTTTAGGGTATATGATGATGGCGTGGCATTCAGGTATACCCTTTACCGGAGTGAAAAGCCGGGTAACCGGCAAATAACTAAGGAGCTTACCGGCTTCCGTTTTGCGGGCGATCAAAAAGCCTGGATGGCGGAATATAAGGGCGGGTATTCCTCCAGCCAGGAGGCTGAATTTGCAGCAAGAACACTAACGGATATGCATATATCCACCAGGGCCGGGCTGCCTTTGCTGACAAAGGTGAATGAAAATACCTGG
>NZ_JAGXJJ010000166.1:0-267 GCF_019091465.1 Microbacterium sp. GbtcB4 | reverse complement strand
GATACCGCCACCTTACACCGTTACGCCAATGAAGGACTGATCCAGAACGCGCAGGATGCACTTAGCTATAAGCTGGTGGATGGACTGAAATATGACGACCAGGTAATGGAAGCGCTGCGTTCCCGGATAGGATTGGAAAAGGATGCGGATGTTAATTTTGTATCGCTTACAAAATATGAAAGCGCGGCAGATTATAAATCCACCTCCGGCGATAATAAGATCGCGGTATTATATGCACAGGGCAATATTGTAGGCGGTGATGGCAGC
>NZ_JAGXJJ010000165.1:0-267 GCF_019091465.1 Microbacterium sp. GbtcB4 | reverse complement strand
AAAAAACATCATACTCCGTATGTTTATGTTTGTGTCTATTAGATCCAACGGGACATATATATAACACAACTCAATTTTGTCTCCAAATCAAGCCCTCCTATTGAATTCAACCTTATATGACACGTCTGTATTCATATTATGGGCTAATTATAGGTTACGTGGTAGTTAGTTACATTTAATATATTAATATCTATATTTTAAAATTTTATATTAACACTCTATAATTACGAAAGTGAAATATCTGGATTCATTTATTTTAATGTCATT
>NZ_JAGXJJ010000164.1:0-267 GCF_019091465.1 Microbacterium sp. GbtcB4 | reverse complement strand
AGAAGAAGTCGTTGACATTTTGGTTAGCTTGATGTATTCTGGACCTATATGCATAGAGTTGTTTGATGTGCCACATATAAGAAAATTGAGATCGCGAAAGATTTATTTTAATGCCCAAGTTAGTAACTCGATGTATATAAGTGCGAACGCTAGTGGTAAAAAAAGATCATCCCTTTTTCATTGTGCTGAAGATAAGCTTTTATACCTGATCTAAATGAGCAAAATATTTTATAAAATATTCTACGTTGGCCTCTTTTGTTTACGTGG
>NZ_JAGXJJ010000163.1:0-267 GCF_019091465.1 Microbacterium sp. GbtcB4 | reverse complement strand
CAGACGGCCACGCCACCCCCGCAACGTCCCCGCGCTCATCCCAAGAAGCCCAGCGACATGGCGCCCCGCGGTTATGAGATTCGGATGCGAGGGCTTCGCCTCGTCCAGCATCCGCCACGCCTTCTCCCGCATCTCGGGCGACTACTTCTGATTCATCACTTCCATCCTTGCTTGAAGGACGGAACGGAACGAAACCCAGAGCGATTCACCTTACCCGGCCAACGACGCCCCCTCGACGTCTACACCCCCATCTGCAAAGAGCCGGTT
>NZ_JAGXJJ010000162.1:0-268 GCF_019091465.1 Microbacterium sp. GbtcB4 | reverse complement strand
GCACTTCAGGTCACTGGTTGGGGTCCAAAATTGGCCCAAACCAGACCGAAGTTGGCCCGAACTGGCCCCTACTTGGGGCATAGGATAAACACCTAATCCTAACCCTAATTAACGTGCTAGCTACAAATTTAAAGACATTTTCTAAGCTATTACACCGTCCAGAAGTCGAGACTTCTTCCGGCGAGCTTTCGGCGAACTTCCGGCGTTCTTGCGATGAACTCTCGGAAACCATACTCCGGCCTCGCCGCAGGCCCGTAGAGATCACGAT
>NZ_JAGXJJ010000161.1:0-268 GCF_019091465.1 Microbacterium sp. GbtcB4 | reverse complement strand
ATCTTTTATGAAGAATCAAAATCTTTTCCATCTTTGCTGATTTCTTCTTACCATTTATTAAAGAAGAGACTTATGCAAACAAACTATAATAGTTTAAAATTGTGCATGTGATACTTTGAAGCCATAAAATTATGCTTGTTATCATACATACCCAAGTAATGTTGATTTGATAAATTGAATGATGATTTTTCTAAATTGGATGTGAAAATAATTTTTTAAATGAAAATCTAGATTAAAAATATTTATGTGGATTAACTTAAAGAATTTG
>NZ_JAGXJJ010000160.1:0-268 GCF_019091465.1 Microbacterium sp. GbtcB4 | reverse complement strand
GCGCAGTTATGGTATAAGGGAGGAGACCGGTGAAAGCGGCTCATTCAATTACCTGATATTATACTTTAATGATGGCGGAGGCGCGTTAGAGATCCAGCTGGATTGGATGGATAATAATGAATCTATACCGGAACAAATGGCGGTTTATGCAAAAGCTTTCCAGGTTGAGTTTGATGGGGTAGTGAAAAAGGAAGTGTGAGATCAAGGCGCCTGTCATCTTTATCAGGCAGCGTAAGATCTTTAATTAGGGATCTATAACCTTTTACAC
>NZ_JAGXJJ010000016.1:0-5537 GCF_019091465.1 Microbacterium sp. GbtcB4 | reverse complement strand
TAAGATAGAGAAGTTGCCCTGCGGGCCTGGTCGTGATGGCTGGGTCGTGGGAGCATCCGATCCTTGAGAACTCAACAGCGTGCACTTGTCAAATGCCAAATTATCCTCGTCTAGCTTCGGCTGGGTGAGAATTCCTTTGGATCAAAGACCAACCTCCTTGTGGGGTTGGCAACGGATGAAGTCAGCAATGAATTCGTCTCTTTGGTCAGCATCAAACTCGCTGCGTTCCGGTTTTTCCCCGGTTCGTATGCAATTTCTTTTTACGGAGAGTTTGATCCTGGCTCAGGATGAACGCTGGCGGCGTGCTTAACACATGCAAGTCGAACGGTGAACACGGAGCTTGCTCTGTGGGATCAGTGGCGAACGGGTGAGTAACACGTGAGCAACCTGCCCCTGACTCTGGGATAAGCGCTGGAAACGGCGTCTAATACTGGATATGTGACGTGACCGCATGGTCTGCGTTTGGAAAGATTTTTCGGTTGGGGATGGGCTCGCGGCCTATCAGCTTGTTGGTGAGGTAATGGCTCACCAAGGCGTCGACGGGTAGCCGGCCTGAGAGGGTGACCGGCCACACTGGGACTGAGACACGGCCCAGACTCCTACGGGAGGCAGCAGTGGGGAATATTGCACAATGGGCGCAAGCCTGATGCAGCAACGCCGCGTGAGGGATGACGGCCTTCGGGTTGTAAACCTCTTTTAGCAGGGAAGAAGCGAAAGTGACGGTACCTGCAGAAAAAGCGCCGGCTAACTACGTGCCAGCAGCCGCGGTAATACGTAGGGCGCAAGCGTTATCCGGAATTATTGGGCGTAAAGAGCTCGTAGGCGGTTTGTCGCGTCTGCTGTGAAATCCCGAGGCTCAACCTCGGGCCTGCAGTGGGTACGGGCAGACTAGAGTGCGGTAGGGGAGATTGGAATTCCTGGTGTAGCGGTGGAATGCGCAGATATCAGGAGGAACACCGATGGCGAAGGCAGATCTCTGGGCCGTAACTGACGCTGAGGAGCGAAAGGGTGGGGAGCAAACAGGCTTAGATACCCTGGTAGTCCACCCCGTAAACGTTGGGAACTAGTTGTGGGGTCCATTCCACGGATTCCGTGACGCAGCTAACGCATTAAGTTCCCCGCCTGGGGAGTACGGCCGCAAGGCTAAAACTCAAAGGAATTGACGGGGACCCGCACAAGCGGCGGAGCATGCGGATTAATTCGATGCAACGCGAAGAACCTTACCAAGGCTTGACATATACGAGAACGGGCCAGAAATGGTCAACTCTTTGGACACTCGTAAACAGGTGGTGCATGGTTGTCGTCAGCTCGTGTCGTGAGATGTTGGGTTAAGTCCCGCAACGAGCGCAACCCTCGTTCTATGTTGCCAGCACGTAATGGTGGGAACTCATGGGATACTGCCGGGGTCAACTCGGAGGAAGGTGGGGATGACGTCAAATCATCATGCCCCTTATGTCTTGGGCTTCACGCATGCTACAATGGCCGGTACAAAGGGCTGCAATACCGTGAGGTGGAGCGAATCCCAAAAAGCCGGTCCCAGTTCGGATTGAGGTCTGCAACTCGACCTCATGAAGTCGGAGTCGCTAGTAATCGCAGATCAGCAACGCTGCGGTGAATACGTTCCCGGGTCTTGTACACACCGCCCGTCAAGTCATGAAAGTCGGTAACACCTGAAGCCGGTGGCCTAACCCTTGTGGAGGGAGCTGTCGAAGGTGGGATCGGTAATTAGGACTAAGTCGTAACAAGGTAGCCGTACCGGAAGGTGCGGCTGGATCACCTCCTTTCTAAGGAGCATCTGACGCTTCGGCGTCCAGAACCCGGTTCGAAGGCACACGTTCTTCGCTGGGAGCTCATGGGTGGAACATTTGACATGGCATCGAGATCTGATCTCGGGACTAGTACGCCGCTTCGGTGGTTGGAAGGTTCTGGGTGAGGGGACCGGTGCCTGCACGCTGTTGGGTCCTGAGGGACCGGATGCGGATCTTTCGGGATCTGGTCTGAACCTCTGGACCTCTTTCTGTTTGTCCCTGTGGGGGCAGGTGGATGGGGGTTCCGCCCGTACTTTGAGAACTACACAGTGGACGCGAGCATCTTGCAACTGGTCTTTGATCAGTTGCGCAAGATGATCTTAAAGATCATTAGTCAATTTCTGATTCAGTCTTCGGACTGGTCGGGTTTTTGATTCAAACTCATGTGATTTCAAGTCTTTAAGAGCAAACGGTGGATGCCTTGGCATCTGGAGCCGAAGAAGGACGTAGCAATCTGCGATAAGCCTCGGGGAACTGATAAGCAAGTTTTGATCCGAGGGTGTCCGAATGGGGAAACCCCGCTGGGCGGCGTGCCGACCTAGTGACTCCCGCCTGAATATATAGGGCGGGTAGAGGGAACGTGGGGAAGTGAAACATCTCAGTACCCACAGGAAGAGAAAGCAACCGCGATTCCGTTAGTAGTGGCGAGCGAAACCGGATCAGGCTAAACCGAGTGTGTGTGATATCCGGCAGGAGTTGCATATTCGGGGTTGTGGGACTCACCAGTCAGTTCTGCCGAGCTGGCGACGTTACAGAAGCGTATAGACGAACGGTCTTGAAAGGCCGGTCATAGAGGGTGCCAACCCCGTAGTCGAAATGCGTGTTCTGGCGTGGAGAGTATCCCAAGTAGCACGGGGCCCGTGAAATCCCGTGTGAATCTGTCAGGACCACCTGATAAGCCTAAATACTCCCAGATGACCGATAGCGGACAAGTACCGTGAGGGAAAGGTGAAAAGTACCCCGGGAGGGGAGTGAAATAGTACCTGAAACCGTTTGCTTACAAACCGTTGGAGCACCCCTGGTAGGTGTGACAGCGTGCCTTTTGAAGAATGAGCCTGCGAGTTAGCGATATGTGGCGAGGTTAACCCGTGTGGGGTAGCCGTAGCGAAAGCGAGTCTGAATAGGGCGATTCAGTCGCATGTCCTAGACCCGAAGCGAAGTGATCTATCCATGGCCAGGTTGAAGCGACGGTAAGACGTCGTGGAGGACCGAACCCACTTAGGTTGAAAACTGAGGGGATGAGCTGTGGATAGGGGTGAAAGGCCAATCCAACTTCGTGATAGCTGGTTCCCTCCGAAATGCATTTAGGTGCAGCGTTGCGTGTTTCTTGCCGGAGGTAGAGCTACTGGATGGCCGATGGGCCCTACAAGGTTACTGACGTCAGCCAAACTCCGAATGCCGGTAAGTGAGAGCGCAGCAGTGAGACTGTGGGGGATAAGCTTCATAGTCGAGAGGGAAACAACCCAGACCACCAACTAAGGTCCCAAAGCGCGTGCTAAGTGGGAAAGGATGTGGAGTTGCTCTGACAACCAGGAGGTTGGCTTAGAAGCAGCCACCCTTGAAAGAGTGCGTAATAGCTCACTGGTCAAGTGATTCCGCGCCGACAATGTAACGGGGCTCAAGCACGCCACCGAAGTTGTGGCATTGACATTATTGGTAGGCCTTCGTGGTCCAGCCGTGTTGATGGGTAGGAGAGCGTCGTGTGGCCAGCGAAGCGGCGGTGGAAACCAGCCGTGGAGGCTACACGAGTGAGAATGCAGGCATGAGTAGCGAATGACGTGTGAGAAACACGTCCTCCGAAAGACCAAGGGTTCCAGGGTCAAGCTAATCTTCCCTGGGTAAGTCGGGACCTAAGGCGAGGCCGACAGGCGTAGTCGATGGACAACGGGTTGATATTCCCGTACCGGCGAAGAACCGCCCAAGCTAATCCAGTGGTGCTAAACGTCCGAGCCTTCACATCGTCGCCTTCGGGTGACACCGTGGAGGGGAGCACGTGACCCCATGCTGGTGCGGTTAGCGTATTAACAGGTGTGACGCAGGAAGGTAGTCCAAGCCAGGCGATGGTTGTCCTGGTGCAAGTGCGTAGGCCGAGTCGTAGGCAAATCCGCGACTCATACAGGCTGAGACACGATGCGGATAAAAAGTGGATGATCCTATGCTGCCGAGAAAAGCATCGACGCGAGGTTCTAGCCGCCCGTACCCCAAACCGACTCAGGTGGTCAGGTAGAGAATACCAAGGAGATCGAGAGAATCGTGGTTAAGGAACTCGGCAAAATGCCCCCGTAACTTCGGGAGAAGGGGGGCCTTCGACGTATTAGGACTTGCTCCGAAAGCGTTTGGAGGCCGCAGAGACTAGTGGGTAGCGACTGTTTACTAAAAACACAGGTCCGTGCCAAGTCGCAAGACGATGTATACGGACTGACGCCTGCCCGGTGCTGGAAGGTTAAGAGGACCGGTTAGCCGCAAGGCGAAGCTGAGAATTTAAGCCCCAGTAAACGGCGGTGGTAACTATAACCATCCTAAGGTAGCGAAATTCCTTGTCGGGTAAGTTCCGACCTGCACGAATGGCGTAACGACTTCCCAACTGTCTCAACCGCGAACTCGGCGAAATTGCATTACGAGTAAAGATGCTCGTTACGCGCAGCAGGACGGAAAGACCCCGTGACCTTTACTACAGCTTGGTATTGGTATTCGGTGTGGCTTGTGTAGGATAGGTGGGAGACTTTGAAGCGGTGACGCCAGTTACCGTGGAGTCATTGTTGAAATACCACTCTGGTCACTCTGGATATCTAACTTCGAACCGTAATCCGGTTCAGGGACAGTGCCTGGTGGGTAGTTTAACTGGGGCGGTTGCCTCCCAAAAAGTAACGGAGGCGCCCAAAGGTTCCCTCAACCTGGTTGGCAATCAGGTGGCGAGTGTAAGTGCACAAGGGAGCTTGACTGTGAGACTGACAGGTCGAGCAGGGACGAAAGTCGGGACTAGTGATCCGGCAGTGGCTTGTGGAAGCGCTGTCGCTCAACGGATAAAAGGTACCTCGGGGATAACAGGCTGATCTTGCCCAAGAGTCCATATCGACGGCATGGTTTGGCACCTCGATGTCGGCTCGTCGCATCCTGGGGCTGGAGTAGGTCCCAAGGGTTGGGCTGTTCGCCCATTAAAGCGGTACGCGAGCTGGGTTTAGAACGTCGTGAGACAGTTCGGTCCCTATCCGCTGCGCGCGTAGGAAGTTTGAGAGGATCTGACCCTAGTACGAGAGGACCGGGTTGGACGAACCTCTGGTGTGTCAGTTGTTCCGCCAGGAGCACCGCTGATTAGCTACGTTCGGGATGGATAACCGCTGAAAGCATCTAAGCGGGAAGCCGGCCTCAAGATGAGACTTCCATACCTTCGGGTGAGAGGCTCCCAGCCAGACTACTGGGTTGATAGGCCAGATGTGGAAGCACGGTAACGTGTGCAGCTGACTGGTACTAATAAGCCGATGACTTGATAACACACCGTTTGTTGGTGCTTGCGTCCACTGAGTGGTTCTCGATGTACGGTCGAGAACTACCTTCAACAATGATTCATCATTGCTTTAGGTTTGATTGAAACATCAATAGTGTTTCGGCGGCCATAGCGTGAGGGAAACGCCCGGTCACATTCCGAACCCGGAAGCTAAGCCTCACAGCGCCGATGGTACTGCAGGGGGGACCCTGTGGGAGAGTAGGACACCGCCGGACTCCTTTTAG
>NZ_JAGXJJ010000159.1:0-268 GCF_019091465.1 Microbacterium sp. GbtcB4 | reverse complement strand
CCAGCCCAGGCAGCCCACTCGTCGACAATCCAGACGCCTTGCTCGACGTCACCGATCTGGTGTTTATCGATCCCGTCGGGACGGGGTTCAGCCACGCCGTCGGAAGCACGAAGGACGAGGCCTTTTTCAAGATCACGACCGATGCCTCGTCCATCGCGAAGTTCATTCGCGCCTGGCTGACCCGGCATGGTCGCTGGCAATCCCCCCGTTTTGTCGGCGGAGAATCCTACGGATCGATCAGGACCGCGATGATCGTCGACGACGATCC
>NZ_JAGXJJ010000158.1:0-268 GCF_019091465.1 Microbacterium sp. GbtcB4 | reverse complement strand
TAAGATCGGTAACGATCTGTTTGGCCATAAAGTGCTTGCTGAACTTTCTTCCAAAGGGGTAAATACTTCCTGTATTTCCTACAGTCCTGCAAGCGGCACGGGCATCAGCATTGCTTTCAGCCACGAACAGGAAAGGGCCATGATCACCTATCCCGGCGCGATGGAAGAGCTGAGCATTGCAGACATTACAGATGCTGTACTCACCAGTGCCAGGCACCTGCACGTAAGCTCCATATTCCTGCAACCGGCCCTGAAACCAGGGCTAACA
>NZ_JAGXJJ010000157.1:0-268 GCF_019091465.1 Microbacterium sp. GbtcB4 | reverse complement strand
GACTGCTGTTCCTCATCCCCACCCTGTTCGGGCTCAGCATCCTGCTGTTCGCCTGGGTCAGGGCCCCCCCCGGCGGCCCCGCGGTCGCCCTCCTCGGCGAGAAGGCCACCCCGGAGGCCATCGCCAGGGTCAACGAGCTCTTCGGCTTCAACAAGCCCCTCATCGAGCAGTACTTCATCTGGGTCACCCGGCTGCTGCAGGGCGACTTCGGCACCTCCATCCAGACCAACCGGCCGGTCACGGGGGAGGTCCTCCGCCGCTTCCCCCC
>NZ_JAGXJJ010000156.1:0-269 GCF_019091465.1 Microbacterium sp. GbtcB4 | reverse complement strand
TTCCGTCAGGTCGATTTTAGGATATAAACGTCCTCTACTCTCATAAGTTCGCTCGTGAGAATTTACGAGCGAAAATTCATAACCCGCATAATCCATTTGCTTGCGAATATCTTTCAGTACATTGTCATGAGTTTTCCCGAAGACTTCAGCAATCATCAAACTATCAGTTACAACTTTTCCATTGCTTCCAAGTACTAATTGTTTATCATCTGTTGAACTTAGCGTGTTCATTTCCGTTATGAGACCTCCTTCATATCTAAGATCTTTAT
>NZ_JAGXJJ010000155.1:0-269 GCF_019091465.1 Microbacterium sp. GbtcB4 | reverse complement strand
CTTTACCAAATTTTTTTTCCTATTAATGTTAGGTATCAGGACCCTGTAAGAACGGAAACTCGTTTTATCATATGTTCCTACACAGCCTTGACCTACAAAATCCATATTGAAGTTCTGGATAGGATGAGATGTCATTAGCATAATTAGATTACCTATCATATTTTTCTTGACTGCTATGTTCTGGATATGAGTAATCTTTTTCTTCCCAGGATAACCAATAGATATATAGCTAGTTTACATGTTGAATTCCAAACAGATGAGCCATTTGA
>NZ_JAGXJJ010000154.1:0-269 GCF_019091465.1 Microbacterium sp. GbtcB4 | reverse complement strand
CCTGAAAGCGGCAGTAGCTAAAGCCGGCGCCCAAAGCGAGTTTGAAGCTGTAATGGAGCTGGCCGACCTGCTACGTGCCCGCCGGAATGCAGAAGCGGTGAAATATTATGAAATAGCTTTCCGGCAGGACCCTACCAATGCTGATCCGCTGTACGACATGGCACAGTATTACCAGGAACAGGGCAAACAAAAGGAAGCCACGTTCACGTATAAACGCTGTATAGAGGCAGACCCTGGTTATGCGGCTGCTTATATAGCTTTAGGTAAAC
>NZ_JAGXJJ010000153.1:0-269 GCF_019091465.1 Microbacterium sp. GbtcB4 | reverse complement strand
AAGAGCAAATTTTGTTAGATCATGAACTTCTCTAGAAAAGCAAAGCTTTTTCTCATAGTTTTCTTATAGATCGAGGCCTATAAAGTAATTGATGGTTTGTTAAGAGCAAGAGGGGCATAAAACTGCTTCTCCTTGATTTTGAGTTGAGGAATACAAGTTAAAAGTCTTGAGAGACCAGTAGCTTTTATATGCCTCTTCTCTTCTCTTTTGATCTGTTCCCTCCCAGCTCCCTACCTACTGTATAATTTCTGCAATTATCTTGAGATAGT
>NZ_JAGXJJ010000152.1:0-269 GCF_019091465.1 Microbacterium sp. GbtcB4 | reverse complement strand
TGCAGAGATAAAATTGGAGTGAATGGAATTAGGCATATCTACCTTGTTATGGTAGAACACTTTCTTTTCAGGATCAAACCGGTCAAGCCCGCCGCCCACCGTGCCTACCCATAAATTACGCTGGCTATCTTCATAGATCTCCCAAACGCTGTTATCCGCAAGGCTATGCGGGTCTGCATCATTGTGCCGGTAATGGGTGAACTTCCCATTTTGATAACAATCCATGCCGCCATAAAAATAACCGATCCAGAGTTTGTCCTGGCGGTCCA
>NZ_JAGXJJ010000151.1:0-269 GCF_019091465.1 Microbacterium sp. GbtcB4 | reverse complement strand
CTCTGCACGAGGTCGCCCCAAGGAAGGGAGCCGTACCGCTCATGCAGGGCCGCCATGCCCGCTACGTAACCCGGGATGCCCGCACCGCCGCTCGGGTCGACGCCAGCGAGATTCACCTCATCGCGGTAGTCGACGTAGGAGATGCCATCGGAATCGGCGATGATGGCGGTTCCGCCGCCGCCGAGGCTGGAGGCGTGTGGCTGCAGCACCGTGTCAGCGGACGCTGCGGCGATGGCCGCGTCTACCGCGATCCCGCCAGCATCGGGAAC
>NZ_JAGXJJ010000150.1:0-270 GCF_019091465.1 Microbacterium sp. GbtcB4 | reverse complement strand
AACTCGGAGGCGAAGCAAATCTCCGGGTTGGCAAAGGGAGTTCCCATCAAGATTGGAACATAGAGTGGGAGCATGAACATGATGGCGATGCCATTGAATGACTTCCAAGTGATTCTTGGAATGAAATTTATACACGTGGCAAAGTTAGTGCCAATGTCATTCCTAAACTCCCTATGTATGATGGGAGGTGACGACCCTTGTGTGGTTCCCATCTCTCGGAGAGGAACCAAGGACTCCCAACATATATCAGCATTACAACTGAAGAATGGG
>NZ_JAGXJJ010000015.1:0-10800 GCF_019091465.1 Microbacterium sp. GbtcB4 | reverse complement strand
ACTCGAGGCCCGAGCGACCGCCATCCTGGAGCAGATCAGCCCGCCACTGGCCGCTTGACAGCAATAGGAGCATCCACTACCAGGGACTTGACCTCCGCTGGCGCTGGGCGACCGGGAGCGGACATCCGCTTCCCGTCAACGACGACTCACGGCGTATTGGTGGCATCCCCGACTTGACCTTCCCCTGTAGGAGAAGGGCCAAGGTGGAGTTGTGCCGGTCTAGTCCGGCTGCGGCCTGTTGCCGGTCAGGCCACTGATCAACATGGAGAGAACAACGACCTTGTCTACTGATTCCAAGCGCCGGAGCAAAGCCCTGCCGCTCATTACGGGTTTTGTCCTGCTGCACGTGGTGTGTTGCGGTCTGATATTGACGTTGGGCGTCGCCGGGGCGCTCGGAGCCATCGGTGCCGTGCTGGGTAACCCGTGGTTCATCGTCGCGGCGGTAATTCTTGTCGGCGTGCTCGTGATATCTGCTCTTCGCCGCAGGGCAGGCGGGAAAAGCTCCGGGGAGGACTGCTGTGAGCCGCAGCGGCCACCGCTTTCTCAAGACTCTGCAGTTCGCGTCAGCGAAGATCGGGCATGAGTCGGTCGGCACCCGCGACGGCTCTTCATAGACGAGAAAATATCCGCACGTTTTGGTTCATCGGGCTGTTTCTCCTCGTGATGGTGGCCGCGGTGACGGTCGTAATCTCAACGGTGCAGGGCACAGAAGCGTCCTCGAACCCGAGTTCGTCCGGCACGTCGATGTCCGCGGTGGGTGGCGAATTCACTGCTCAGACGACAGACGGCGAGCAGATTCCGGTGCCGGGAACGAAGCCGAGCGTACTGTTCTTCTTCTCGATTGAATGTGGGGTGTGTGGGCCGGCGACGAAGATGTTGGCCGAAGTGCAGCGCAGCGCCCCCGACGCCGCCAACTTTGTGATGGTCGATGTGGCGAACTACGAGACCGCACCCGAAATTGAAAGCTTCTTGGCCGAGTATGAGGCGTCGTCCCTCGCTTACACCATCGACACCGACGCCCGGCTGATCACTGCCTATGAAGTCAGCCAGCTGAGTACGGCCGTCGTCTTGGACGCTTCGGGCCGAATTGTGTTCAGCGCCGTCGAGCCGAACGAGGCGCAAATACGCGTCGCTCTTCTTGAGGCAGGTGCCGAGTGAGCGCCCTTCTCGTCCTTGCCTTCGGCGCGGGATTGCTGGCCCCCATCAATCCGTGTGGCTTGGCTGTGCTGCCAGCGTTCTTGGCGTATGGCACGCGAAACGCCGCGGCCACCGGAACAGAGGGAACGTGGGCACGGCTCACATGGGGCCTTCGGTCCGGTTTCGCCCTGGCGATCGGCTTCGCCGGTACTTTCACCATTGTCGGTCTGCTTCTGGCCGCTGGTATGCGATCGCTGATAGGTGCGTTCCCGTGGGTGGCCGCCGTCCTGGGTGCCGTCTTCGCCCTGCTCGGTCTGGTGATGCTGGTCGGCATTCGAATTCCAGTCGGGATTCCGAGGCTGGCAGCGCTTGGGCAGGATCGCAAAACCAGGGGCGGGATGGTCGTCTTCGGTGTCGGCTATGCTCTCGCTTCGGCATCCTGCAGCCTGGCGCTGCTGGTGGCTGTGGTCACTCAGGCGCTGGCGGGCGAGGGGCTAGCGACCGTCCTCCTGGTATTCGCCGTCTATGCGGCCGGATCCACCATATTGCTGTTGTCCCTATCGGTGATGACGGCGTTCGCGAGCACCGTGATCACCACACGGCTGCGCCGCCTGATGCCGCACATGAACCGGATCACGGGCGCGATACTGACGCTCTCCGGCGTCTACCTGCTCGTGTACTGGCTGCCTCAACTGTTCGGCGGCGACCCAGGCACGAACCTACTCGCCGGTGTCGCCGGTCCGATCTCAAGTTGGGTCGGCGGCAACGTGTTCCTGGTCTCGACCATCGCCGGTGCAGCGGTAGTGGTGACGGTCATCGGTGCCGTACTACACCAGGCGAGAAAGGGGCGCCGACCAGCCGAAACGGATGATTGCTGCGAGCCCTCGCAGACGCGACGACCGATCGGGCCGAAGCATTGACATCTCCTACTCCACCTGTACCCGGCGGTATGACCTACTGATGAGCAACTATTTCGGCACAGGGAACGTCGGTGAACCCACGATCATCCCGCAACAACGCTCGCAACTGGGCAACCCGATGGGTGATAGCCGTGCGGCACAGAAGCCGCACCGGGACCGTAGTAGCCCACCCGGCACTAGAACCGCCCCAGCAGTGCCTCTCTGGGCTACCCTCTTCATCGCCATGAGCGCCGGCGTGATTCTCGACGCCGCGTTCCCGGACCGCGGCTGGTGGTTTCTCGCTCCGGTCGGGATCGTCCTCATGCTGTGGTCACTGCTCGGGCGCGGCCCATGGACCGGTCTGCTCGTGGGCCTCGTGGCCGGGTTCTCCTTCTGGGGTGTCCACATCTACTGGCTCACGGTCTATCTCGGTCCGCTGCCATGGCTGGGTCTCGCGGGGCTGCAGGCGATCTTCTTTGGAGTGAGTCTGTCCCTCGTCGCCGTCGTGCTGCGGTGGGGTCCCCGGCTCTGGCCGACAAGATTCGGGCGACTAGGTGCGGTGCCCGTCGTCGTGGCGGGTCTCTGGACGGCACGGGAGGCGTTCACCGCGGTCTGGCCATACGGCGGGTTCGCGTGGGGGCGGGTGGCGCTGTCCCAGTCGGAAAGTCCATTCAACTCGCTTGCCGCCTGGGTCGGTCTGTCGGGGCTCAGTTTCATTCTGGTCTGGTTGAGCGCGTTCGTGGTCCAGTTGTGGCGCGAGGCTCAGATCGGCCGGGTCGCGCGCTGGGCGGTGGCGGCAGGCCTGGTCGGGATCCTGTTGGCGTTCCCCGCGTGGCCGGTCATTCAAACGGGCACGACCCGACTCGCCGCCGTGCAGGGCGGATCGGACGCAGCGCTCTTCGCCCGGTACCCACCCGGGCAGATCCTCGCCGATCACGTTGCGGCTACCGAGCCGCTGATCGGCGAAAAGGTCGACTTCGTGGTCTGGCCGGAGAACAGCACCGATCTCGATCCGATCCGATTTCCGCAGGCCGCGGAATCCGTAGACCGCATCAGCCGCTCGATGGGGGCGCCGCTCGTCACCAGCACGATCACCGAACGCGACGGCAGGTATTACAACACGTCACTGCTGTGGGACGAGGGGCGAGGTGTGATTGACCGGTACGACAAAGTGCACCCGGTACCTTTCGGCGAGTACGTGCCGGATCGGGCATTCTGGCGATCGCTTGCTCCGGACCTCGTCGACCTCATCGGGCGCGACTATGCCAAGGGCACGGGCGGCAACGTGATCAGCATCGACGACATCCTCGCGGGAATCGCGATCAGTTTCGAGATCGTCGATGACCAACTGGTACGCGAGATGATCGACGGGAAAGCGCAGATTATTCTCGCGCAAACCAATACCGCCGACTTCGGCCGCACCGATGAGAGCGTCCAGCAACTCGCGATCGCGAGGCTCCGGGCGATCGAGACCGGCCGCACGGTCGTGAACATCTCAACCGTCGGAGCCAGTGCAATCATCATGCCGGACGGGAGAACCATCGACAGCGTGCCGACGTGGGAAGCGGGTGCGATGGTGCGGACGGTTCCGTTGAGTGACACCGTCACGCCGGCCGTGACTTTCGGGCGGGGAATCGAGTGGCTCGTGTCGGCGCTCGGGCTCGCGGGGCTTGCCCTCTGCCTGGTCCGCGCCGGGTCGCGCCGTCGCCCGGCTGTCAAGTGATCGCTCAGATGACTGCACGCCTGACGGGAGGCGTTCTCACAGGTAGCTGCAGATGCGATCCGGGTCGCACGCGGCGAGGTCAGGTTCGGATGCCGCGTCGTAGAAATCCGCGACGGTGGCCCTGAGGGCGACCAGCTCGGCGATCTGCCGGTCGAGGTCGGCCAGCTGCCGTGCGAGAAGGTCTCGCACATGCATGCACGGGGCCTCGCCGACGTCCCTGATCTGCAGAATGTCGCGGATCTGTGCCAATGTCAGCCCGGCGGTGCGGCTTCGGCGGATGAAGTCCAGTCTCGCCGGGATGTCCGCTCCGTAGTCCCGGTAGCCGTTCGTGGCTCGCTCGGTCGCGGGCAGAAGACCGCTCGCCTCGTAGAACCTCAGGGTCTTCGTGGTCATCCCGGACGCTGCCGCCGCTTCACCGATACGCACGCTGTGCCTCCTCCTTCATGGTTTCGCCGCTCACTCTTGACCTTCCAGTCTAGGGGAAGGTGCAGACTGACTGAAACGAATCGAGCAGGGTTGTCCTGCCCGCGCGGCTTTCGACAATCATCCTCAGGAGATTCCATGCCCGAACTCTCACCGACCGACTTCGATCTGGCCATCATCGGCTCCGGTGGCGGTGCGTTCGCCGCCGCGACCCGGGCCACGAACCACGGCAAGCGCGTCGTCATGATCGAGCCCGCAACCATCGGCGGAACCTGCGACAACATCGGATGCATCCCGTCGAAGGCCCTGCTCGCGGCCGCCGACGCGCGCCACGTCTCCCTCGACGCGCGCCGATTCCCCGGCATCGACGCGACCGCCGGTCCGGTCGACATGACGGAACTGATCGACGGCAAGCGTGCCCTCGTCGAGAATATGCGATCCGAGAAATACGTCGACCTGATCGCGGATTACGGTTGGGATCTGCGGCACGCCGACGCGGCATTCGCCGGCACCGCCGAGAACCCGGCATTGGAGGTGACGGATGCCGACGGCAAGGTCGACACCATCCGCGCCGCGCACTACCTCATCGCCACCGGCTCGAGTCCCTCGGTGCCCTCGATCGACGGGCTGGCGGATATCGACTACCTCACCTCGACGACGGCGATGGACCTCGACGAGGTACCCGAGTCGCTGCTGGTTCTCGGCGGCGGCTATGTCGCGCTCGAGCAAGCCCAGCTGTTCGCCCGGCTCGGCTCGAAGGTGACGATGATCGTGCGCTCCCGGCTGGCGTCCGCGGAGGAGCCGGAAGCATCCCGCGCCCTGATGAGCGTATTCGCCGACGAGGGCATCCGGGTTCTCCGCAAGACGACCATCTCGAACCTGAGCGTCGACGCGACCACCGGTGAGGTGGTGGCGCTGGTCGCCGGGATCGGCGGTCGCGAGGACATCCGCGCGAGCAAACTGCTGGTCGCCGCCGGCCGGCGGCCGGTGACGACCGGGCTGAACCTCGCCGCGGTCGGGGTGACGACGGGGGAGAACGGCGAAGTCGTGGTCGATTCCCGGCTGGCCTCGTCCAACGGCCGCATCTGGGCCGCGGGGGATGTGACCGGTCATCCGGAGTTCGTCTACGTCGCCGCCGCGCACGGCGCCCTCGTCGTCGACAACGCCTTCAACAATGCCGGGCGGGAGGTCGACTACCGGCAACTGCCCCGTGTCACCTTCACAACCCCTAACCTCGCAGCGGTCGGGATGACCGACAAGCAGGCAAGGGACGCGGGAATCGTCTGCGAATGCCGGGTGCTGCCGCTGGAGTACGTGCCGCGCGCCCTGGTGAACCGCGACACTCGCGGATTCATCAAGGTCGTCGCGGACGCCCAGACCGGCCAGATCCACGGGATCACCGCCGTGGCGCAGAACGCCGGAGAGATTGCCGCCGCCGCCGTGTACATCGTCTCCGCAGGGATGACCGTCAGCCAGGTCGCGAACCTCTGGAGCCCTTACCTGACCATGGCCGGGGGCACCAAGATCGCCTGCCAGTCCTTCACCACCGACGTGTCCAAGCTGTCTTGCTGCGCCGCGTGACCACCTCATTCACCGAACGATCCATCCCGACGAAAGGACCCACCATGACCGACAACGCCACCCAGCTCACCGAGCGCCTGACCTCATCCGAAACCGGAATGCAGCCCTGGCTGTGGTTGCCGCTGATGAGACTGCTCGCGCAGGGCGATCCGGTCGGCATCGACGACCTCGCCGCGACGACCGGCCGACCCGTCGACGAAGTCCGCTCGGCACTTGCGGCTATGGCCGACACCGAGTATGACGGGTCGGGGCGGATCATCGGACAGGGACTGACCCAGCGGGCGACCCAGCACCGTTTCGAGATCGACGGGGAACAGCTCTACACCTGGTGCGCCCTGGACACCCTCATCTTCCCCACCCTCCTCGGGACCTCCGCGGTCATCGAATCCCGTTACCGCACCGGAACGCCGGTTCGGGTGACCGTCGACAGCTCCGGCGTGCGCAGTGTGGACCCGGCCACCGCGGTGGTGTCCCTGGTCGCCCCGGACGACATGAGTTCCGTGCGCTCCTCCTTCTGCAATCAGGTTCACTTCTTCGCCTCTCCCGAGGAAGCCGAACCGTGGCTAAAGAACCATGAGGGCGGAGCGGTCATCCCGGTCCCGGAGGCGTTCGCGCTCGGTTCATCGATGGCCGAGAAGATGCTCGCCGAGACGGCTGCGGACCGCTCCAGCGATGACACATCCCACAGCTGCTGCTGAGGTGCAACAAAATGACTGAACACTTCGATGTAGCCATGCTGCAGATCCGATTCTCGAAGGACCCATCGCGATTGAGACATTCATGAATCAGAAACGCACGGCGACCACTGGGCCGACCGGACGCACGCCGAAGGGGTCCCCATCGTCTCAGCGGGGGGCAACAAAACTGGGGTCCCGTGTGGTCATCTCGTTGGCGATTCTGGTGCCCGGCGTGCTGCTCGGCGCGCTTGCAATCAGCGGCCTCAACGGCGGGGCGGACACGCCGAGCACGGGGGTGACCTTGGGCGACGAATCTGCTTCGGGCCAGTTGGAGGTCGGAAACGAGGCACCGGCATTCGAGGTCGACACCCTGTCCGGCGGCACCTTTCAGGTGCCGTCCGACCGGCCGACCGTTCTCAGCTTCGTCGACCTGTGCCCGTCCTGCATCCCTGACACGCGGAAGATCGGTGCGCTTCAACAACGCTTCGAGGGCCTAGACGTGCTCGCCATCGCCTCAGATCCGTCGGCCGATCAGGTCAGGTTGGAGGAGTTCATGCGGCAAGCGGGCAGCCCTGCCTTCGAGCTCGCCCTCGACCCCGACAGCACTCTGACACAACGATTCGACGCATTCTCGATGGGAGCCAACGTGACGATCGTGGACGGCTCGGGCCGGATCACCTACCGCGGACCGGTCGACGTGGAGTCGATGAGCGCGGCACTGATCGAAGCGGGCGCGCGCGAATGATGGTCATTCTCGCCTTCGCATTCGGTGCCGGTCTGGTTTCGCCGTTGAACCCGTGCGGGTTCGGCCTGCTGCCGGCATTTCTGGGTAGCCTGCTCGGCGGCGACGACGAGCGGTCGAAGGCCTCTATGGCGAATCGATTGTGGCGCGGCTTGGCCGCGGGTGGCGCGGTGAGCGTCGGGTTCGCGGGAGTTCTGGTCTCCGCCGCACTGCTCGTCGCGCTCGGCCTGCGCTCGATACTCGCCTTCGTGCCATTTGCCGCGGCAGTGATCGGCCTCGTCCTCCTCGGCTCGGGTGTCGCGGTTCTGGCGGGTCGCCGCATAGCGGTGAGCAGACTGTCTCGCTTGGCGGCGCTGCGAACGGATACCGGTAACGTCACGACGAGGCTCGTCGCGTTTGGTGCAGGGTACGCTGTGGCATCGGTCGCCTGCACCTTGGCCATCCTGCTCGCAGTCGTCGGACAGGCGTTGTCGACGGAGAACTTCGCCGGCATGGTCGCAGTGCTGGCCGCCTACGGTGCCGGTTCGGCCACGCTGCTGACTGCCCTGTCAGTGTCGACCGCGATCGCAGGGTCAGTCTTGTCCGCTCGACTGCGCCGAGTCTTGCCGTTCATGGAGCGCCTGTCAGGTGTGCTGCTGGTCCTGTCCGGGGCATACCTCGTGGCAACCAACGTCGAAGGGCTCAAGGACCTCCCTGCCGTCAATGCTGTGGCCATGTGGGTCATGGATGCCTCGGCCCAGGCCTCGGCGCTGGTGCAGTCCGCGTATCTCTGGTTCGTGCCAGTGCTGTTCGCCCTGCTGGTGATGACGGCGTTGATCTGGTGGCGGAGACGAAGGTCGAGAACCGCCGGTGATACCGATCCGATTCTTTCCCGTACCGGAGCCGAACCGGTCGGCTCACGAGAAGACGACTGCTGCGCGCCGACGCATGTCGATGCACCGTCGGCATCCGCGTCTTTCCGCACGAATGAGTTGCCGGCCGACGCTCATAGCAAGGACGCTGCCGACCCTGCTCGGTAGTCGGTCACGTCCCGTGGAGTGAGTTTCGGGAATTCTTGTCGGCGTGCTCGTGATATCTGCTCTTCGCCGCAGGCGGGAAAAGGTCTTCCGGCTGTCGCTCCCTCGGTGACGGGGCGCCGACCGGTGGCAACCAAACAGCCTGGCCGCCCGGTCAGCGCCACCGGACACGGCGGCGGCGGCGACGACGTCACCGCTACTGCGTTTAGGAACAATGAACCTGTATACGGAAAGTCGAGGATTGTGATGAGTGAACACGTTGATGTTGCCATTTTGGGCATGGGCCCCGGCGGAGAAGTCGCTGCAAGCCGGCTGCTGAAAGCAGGCCGGAACGTCGCCGTCTTCGAGCGGGAACTGATCGGCGGGGAGTGCGCCTATTGGGCCTGTATCCCTTCCAAGACGGTGCTGCGTCCGCCGGAAGCCCGGACGGAGGTTCAGCGGGCAGCCGGCGTGGCTGGTGCCGAGCTGGACTGGTCGGCGACCAGCGATTACCGGGACTACATGATCCGCCACCTCGACGATCAGGCGCAGGTGGACGGCTATGCCGGGCAGGGGGCTTTGGTCATCAAAGCCGAAGCGAGGATCACCGGGCCCGGGCGCATTCAAGCCGGGGACCGTGAACTGTCGGCAGAGCACATCATCATCGCCACCGGTTCCGAAGCAGTCGTTCCTCCGCTGGAGGGGCTTGCGGATATCACTGCCTGGACTAATCGAGAGACGTACACCGCCAAGACACTGCCGAAACGTGCTGTCATCATCGGTGGCAGCGCGGTCGGCGTGGAAACAGCTACCTTCCTGTCCCGCTTCGGGGTCGCTGTCACCCTCATCCAGCGAGGCGATCGGCTGCTGGCGCGCGAAGAGCCCCGGGTGGGAGAGCTTGCCTTGAAGCACCTGAAGGAAGAGGGTGTGGATGTCCGGCTCGGTGCCACCGCCCGCAGCGGTCGCCGCGACAACGAGGCAAGCGTCCTTGAACTGGATGACGGCAGCCGCGTCACGGTCGACGTCGTCATCTTCGCCACCGGCCGCACGCCGCGCAGCAAAGACCTCGGCTTCGAAACGGTCGGTGTCAGGCTGGGCGAGCATGGCCAGGTGCAGGTGGACGAGCACTGCCAGGCCGCAGAGAACGTGTGGGCGATCGGCGATGTCACCGGCATCATGCCCTTCACCCATGTCGCCAAATACCAAGGCCGCATCGCCGCCGACGCGATCCTCGGAAATCCGCGAACCGCGACCTATGACGGAATCCCCCGCGTCGTGTTCGGCGACCCGGAAATCGCCGCTGCGGGGCTCACGAAAAAGCAGGCGGACCAGCAAGGACTCTCGACGGTGGGAACGGAACTCGACCTCGCTGACGCCATCGCCCGACCTTGGACCTACGAACAAGACCCTCGCGGCTTCCTCGGCCTCCTGGCCGACGCGGACAGCAAGACGCTTGTCGGTGCATGGGCCGTCGGCCCGATGGCAGGCGAATGGATACACCACGCTTCCGTCGCCATTCGCACAAGAATCCCGATCGATACACTGCGCGACCAGGTCGCTCAGTTCCCAACGTATAACGAGGCGTACCAAGCGGCCCTCGAGCATCTCGAAGTGTGACCCGAGCCGTCAACGCGCGCCCAAAGGTTCACGATGAATGCCGGAGAACAGAAGTCGGACCAAACAGGAAAGGAACACAGATCATGAGCGAAGTCGAGATCGGTCGTCCGGAGGGACGCACGCAATACAGCAGCAAGCCGGGAGCAGATATACGAGCAGCAGCGGCACCCCGGAACTCCTCTGGGTGCCGGCGAGTACGTGCACGTTGTTGAAGGCTACTTGCGCGAATGGGTGTGCATGGGCCAGTGCAACATCTACATCGCCACAGCTCGCGACCAGGAGCTCAAAGACCTGATCAGTCTCTACCTAAAGGATGTGTGCGATCCGAACGTCGCCGAGATGCAGGCGTTGCTCGAATCCTCCGGCTACACGGTCCCCTTGCCGTTGGACGCCGCGCCAACGAACACGGACCCGGTGGAGTCCGAGGCCATCAATGACACGACGATTGCCCTCGGTCAGTGGTTCGCCACCCCCGGTGTGGTCCGGAACGAGGAGGGATTTCCGGCTGGCCTGACCAAATTGGATGCGGTGGAACCGAGGCTGCCCAACGTCGCGGTGCATCCGGCTGTCGCCGGCTTCGATGATCTTGCGCACGCGTTGGATCTGAAGGGCTCGCTGATCGCGACCGCCAACAGCAACGGGGAGCGTGTATCCGGAGGATCCCAGCAGTGCCTTCATCTCGCTGAGCTAGCTGGGAACTTGGTCAAGTCCGCGGTGGTGGTGTATCCGGTTTGGTGATCCTTCGTTGTGGGGTTATGCGCTGAGGGCGTGCAGTTCGGGGCTGCTCACCTCCTCCGGTTCGGCGCCGATGGCTTGGCTCTTGGTGAGCACGTCGAGGCCGAGATAGCGGCGGGCCTCGGCCCACTCGGCGTGCTGCTCGGCGTGGGCGGCGCGGGGTGGCGCCGTGTCGCCGATGAGCAGGGCGTGCGCGGGGCGATCCTCGACGGTCTGGGCCCCGATGCCGACCAGCTCATGCTCTCCCTGTCGCCCACCCACGCGGGGGCCG
>NZ_JAGXJJ010000149.1:0-270 GCF_019091465.1 Microbacterium sp. GbtcB4 | reverse complement strand
CCCCTCCCGCCGAGGCGTCCCCCGCGGGTCCCCCCGCGCCCCCCCCGGCGGGGGGCGCGCCCCCCCCTCCCCCCCCGGCGGGGGCGCTGGTGGGGGCGCCCCCCCCCCGGGACGGGGACGCCCCCCCCCCCCACGCCCCCCCCCCCCCCCCCCACCCCGGAATTTCCGGACAGACCGCCCCCGGGCCTGTGTCCGGCCCCCGCCCCCGGGCCCAGGCCCCCACCGCCGAGTCCCCCCATGCTGCCGAAGCCGGCTTTCTTCGAGCTCGCC
>NZ_JAGXJJ010000148.1:0-270 GCF_019091465.1 Microbacterium sp. GbtcB4 | reverse complement strand
ACATAATTATTGCCAATGACCAGGGTGCTGCTGTTTTGTATACTCGCCTTTTTTACCGGCTGGTCCGGTAAACAATCGTCCGGTAAATTAACTGCCTTACATGCCCGGCAGGGATTGCCGCACTTTTTCCAAAAAATGCAAAGCGGCGATCCCGTGGTAATAGCTTACCTGGGCGGCAGCATTACCGGCGCCAAAGGTTACCGGGTGCAAACAGAGCAATTGTTTAAGGAGTTATACCCGCGCACGCCGCTTAAAACCATTAATGCGGGT
>NZ_JAGXJJ010000147.1:0-270 GCF_019091465.1 Microbacterium sp. GbtcB4 | reverse complement strand
GTGACGGCGACGACCTGCTCGCCACGCTCGAGGTGTCCATGACCGATGCCATCCTCGGCACCGGGACCTCGATCGAGGGTCTCGACGGGGAGGTCGACCTGGGGATCCGCGCCGGTGTGCAGTCCGGTGGCGTGCTGACCATCAAGGGGCGAGGCATCACGCCGCTGCGCGGCACCCAGCGCGGCGCCCTCCGCGTCGGCGTGCAGGTGGTCACCCCCACCAAGCTCGACTCCGCACAGCGCAAGCTCATCGGGGACTTCGCCAAGAAGA
>NZ_JAGXJJ010000146.1:0-270 GCF_019091465.1 Microbacterium sp. GbtcB4 | reverse complement strand
GCGACGGTCGTGTCCAGCGCGCTCCACAGCACCGCACCCCCGTGCACCCTGGTCAGCAGCCCGCGGTCCGCCAGCATCGTGATGTCGCGGCGGATGGTGAGCACCGCCACCCCGAAGTCGCGGGCGAGATCGGCCACGCGCACCGCCCCCGTGCGGCGCAGCTCGACCAGGATCCGTTCCCGGCGGGAGAGGCCGAAACGCGGGGTCGGGCGCTCCTCGGTCATGCCGCCCACCCCTGCAGCTCCCAGCGCTCCGGACGGTCGAGCGGTG
>NZ_JAGXJJ010000145.1:0-270 GCF_019091465.1 Microbacterium sp. GbtcB4 | reverse complement strand
CGCCGCGCTGAAGGAGCTCGCGGTGCGCCAGGCCATCCGTCTCGGCACCGACACGGCCACCCTCCTCGTCAAGGTCCTGGACGGCGAGGGCACGCTCGCGACGAGCTTCATCCCGGCGACCTTCCCGAAGTGGCACCTGTCGGACGACGACGACGTGATCGTGGGCTTCGACCCCGAGGCCGCGCAGGCGAAGCACGACGAGGCGGGCTGGGTCCCCGGCGCGGACGGCATCCGCGAGAAGGACGGCCAGCGCCTGAGCCTGCGCCTGCT
>NZ_JAGXJJ010000144.1:0-271 GCF_019091465.1 Microbacterium sp. GbtcB4 | reverse complement strand
TGAGTGATTCTACTTTTGAGTCCTATCACATACAAGAATCATTTATAGCTCTCTCTTTCTCTCTCTTATCATTAATACTGAGTAGCAATGATATAAAATTTATAATTTCTTGAGAAAAAGTCCCATATTTTATGTCTTTTTTAAGAACTCTTTTTTCTTTTCTTTTTTTTTACTTATAGAAAATCATTTTTTTTCCTTTGCAAAATGATCAAGATATCTTTACTATCACAAAATAAAGAAGAAAAAAGAATTTTCACCGAACCAATCGATC
>NZ_JAGXJJ010000143.1:0-271 GCF_019091465.1 Microbacterium sp. GbtcB4 | reverse complement strand
ATAAGGAAGTGCACTGGCAAAGCAACCGCCTTACCGACACTGCTAAAGAAAAGCTGCAGCATTTTGGAATAGCCGCCCCGCAGGTGCATGAGGGTGAGCTGCGTGCGGAAATTATGCTGAATACACCCTGCCCCCATTGCCATAGTGAAAACACGTACCTGCGCTCCCCCTTTGGCTCCACGCTTTGCCGCGCCATTCATTACTGTAAAGATTGCGGGATGGTGTTTGAGCAGTTTAAACCCGTGGAGTAAATGCAGCACATGTGGGTGGG
>NZ_JAGXJJ010000142.1:0-271 GCF_019091465.1 Microbacterium sp. GbtcB4 | reverse complement strand
ATTTCCCTGTTCAACCAAATCTCCCCACCATGCGAACAGAAAAGCAGCTCCTTAACAGGAGGAATTTCCTCAGGAGCACCGCCACCATTGCCACCGGCCTCAGTATGCTGCCCCTGGGCGGCTGGGCTGCCGGTATCCCCGTATCCAATGTGGAAAATGATATAAACATTATTGGCCCCAAAGCCGGTTATTCCCCCCAGGTAGGTACCCTGGTATCTATGATGGACTGGATGCGTTTTGTAGTACTGATGTCCGTAAATAAAATGCAAAC
>NZ_JAGXJJ010000141.1:0-271 GCF_019091465.1 Microbacterium sp. GbtcB4 | reverse complement strand
TAGCGACGTGACCTTGACGGTACAATAATAAGTACTCATTATAAAAAAGCGCAGGCTATTTCGATAGGAAATAACCCGCGCTTTTTACTTTAAGCAAGCGAAGGTTATGCGTTCACCTCGGCTTTATATTGTTCTGCTGATAACAACGCGTCTACATCCGCAATATTTGCTAGTTTCACGCGAATTATCCAACCCTCTCCATAAGGATCTGTATTGACCAATTCCGGGGAAGCGTCTATAGCTTCGTTCACAGCTAAAATGGTAGAAGTAA
>NZ_JAGXJJ010000140.1:0-271 GCF_019091465.1 Microbacterium sp. GbtcB4 | reverse complement strand
GCACAATAAAAGTTAGTAGGCAATTTGTCCATTTATTATTTTTCTTTCATGGTTAGGTGGAATCACCAATCACTTAGTCGAGAGAAACTTGCGCATATGATTCATGCAAGCACTATAAGCTATTCTTCTCTTTAATCTTCTTTACTTCTCCAAGTACTAACTTGAGCTATTCTATTATATTCTTTACTGTACATCACCTGCTTCATCTGTTTTATATTATCCAACTAGTATGAATCCTTATCATCTGAACAATTCAATTCAATAGTGCAAC
>NZ_JAGXJJ010000014.1:0-43069 GCF_019091465.1 Microbacterium sp. GbtcB4 | reverse complement strand
GCGCGCGCTGCGGAGATCGGACGGCCCCAGGACATGGCCGTCGTGGACGCCGGTGGCACCCTCAAGGCACACGTGCGGATGGGTACTGCGAACATCGGCAGCATCCACTTCGCCACCAACAAGGCGTACACGTCCATCGCTTTCCAGACCCAGACCAAGGACCTCACCGAGGCAACGCGCCCGACAGGCGACCTGTACGGACTCAACGACGCTCACGGTGGCCGTATCGTCGTGTTCCCCGGGGGCATTCCGCTCGTCCGCGACGGCGTCATCGTCGGAGCCATCGGAGTGTCCACCGGTAGCATCGAGGAAGACCAGACGGTGGCTGAGGCCGGAGCCGCCGCACTCTGACTTCGGACCGCACGAGCTGGCGCCGATCCCTGTTGAGCGGTGTCCGATCTCACGAGAACCTCAACTCCACCCAGCCGTCAGCACAAGACGGCCAGCAACGCTAGTCAATCGGGGTAGCGACGGTCGCCTCCCACAGCTCGCCAGCCGGGAGTACGGCGTCTTCCAACGGTGCCGCCCGCACGCCCACGAACCCCGCGCCTGCATCGACACCGACTAGCCCGAGTCGATGTCCGCATGGGGTCGCGGAACACCCGCGAACCCATGCGGAGCGAGGGCCGGTGGGGAGTGGCGTATACGGCAGTATTGCTATTGTTTACGTCATGCGTATTGGACTGATCGCGATCGACGGCTGCTTCGGTTCGGCTATCGCGTCGATCATCGACATCGTGCGGGTGGCCGAGGGTGCCCGCGGCGATGTCGACCCGCGGATCGACCCGATCGAACTCGCCATCCTCGGACCGAAACGGCGAGTGACCACGACGGCATCGATGACCCTGTCGGTGGACCACCCGCTGTCGGAGTCCGGAGAGTTCGACGTGGTCGTTGTCCCTGCGCTTGGAACCCTTACGGCCGCCGCTACCAACGACGTCCTCCAGAGCCGAGATGCTCGTTCGGTCATCGCCTCGCTCGGGCGCCTCGACGAGGCGACCACCCGGATCGCCGCGGCGTGCACCGGCGTGTTCGCTGTCGCCGAGACCGGACGGATGCATCATCGGCGGGCGACGACCAGCTGGTTCCTGGGGCCGGAGTTCCTGAAGCGCTATCCGACCGTCGCCCTCGATCTCGACACCATGGTCGTGACCGACGGGAACCTCGTCACCGCCGGCGCCGCGTTCGCCCACATCGACCTCGCGCTCTCACTCGTGCGATCGATCAGCCCCGACCTGGCCCAACATGTCGCCAAGCTCCTCATCATCGACGAGCGCCCGTCGCAGGCGGCCTTCGTCGCTTACGAACATCTCCGGCACGAGGACTCGATCGTCGTCGAGTTCGAACGCTTCGTGCGCGCCCGCCTGGACGAACCGTTCAACGTCACCTCCGTCGCGCAGTCGCTCGGCACCAACCGGCGCACCCTCGAAAGACGAGTCCGTGCGGCGCTCAACCTGACTCCGCTCGGCTTCGTCCAACGGCTTCGCATCGAACGAGCTCGGCACCTCTCAGCAACCACGGACCTCACCTCCGCCGAGATCGCGCTACGAGTCGGCTACGCGAACGCCGAGACTCTGCGCTCCCTCCTGCGTAGGGAGCGACACCGTTCCTGACCTATCGCCATGCCTGTAGCCGGTGTGCCAGTGCTCGACTGGAATCACCTCTCAGCACGTCGCGTCGACGCTCCTGCGTCGCCCCCTGAACGACCCACTCGACACGCCCGCAGCACAGGCCATGTGACGTGTCCCGGCTTCCCGGACGGTCGGAGTTGGGTGGCTGCGATGTCGCTGCGTTCTCGTCGAGAGCATCAGCAGACCCGATCAGAGTCGATTGGGATAGGACGCGAAGGCGGTCAGGTCAGGGCGGCCGAAGCCGGCCGGCGGGGTAGCGTCGGACACGTCGAGGTCTTTCGGATGGATGGCGTAGGAACCTCCATCGTCGGGAGACCTCGACGTCTATCCCGGGACCGCCACGCCAACGCCAACTACACCCTCATCTGGGAAGAGCCCGTTTACGGCACCTTCACCGGGCATTTTTGCGGGACAGTCTTACGGGAATCGAAGGCTTAGGTAGTTGCTGGGTTCTGGTCGTTCACCCGGATGGTCCGCACCTGTACCGGTGGACGACCGGCTATCGGGACAGCGGAAGCGGTGTGCGCGGGGCAGACCCGTCAGGAGCGGTCGAGTTCCTTCGCGAAGAACACGCTCGCGGCCTTGAAGACTTCGTTCGCCTTGCGCAGCTCAGCGTTCTCACCCCGCAGGCGCTTGTTTTCCTCGGCAACATCGGTGGGCACACCGGGACGCTGCCCGCCGTCGACTTCGCGACGGCGATGCCACACCCGCAACGTCTCCGCGCTCATACCAAGAAGCCCAGCGACATGGCGCACCGCGGTTATGAGATTCGGATGCGAGGGCTTCGCCTCGTCCAGCATCCGCAACGCCTTCTCCCGCATCTCGGGCGACTACTTCTGATTCATCAATTCCATCCTTGCTTGAAGAACGGAACGGAACGAAACCCAGAGCGATTCACCTTACCCGGCCAACGACGCACCCTCGACGTCTACACCCCCATCTGCAAAGAGCCGGTTATGCCCCTGACGTCAGCGTCGCGGCCTCGGCGAGGGCGGCGGCGAGATACGGTGCTGAAGCGCTGTTTCTCGACGCGGCGACCTCTGCTGGCGTTCCGGACGCGACCACTGTGCCGCCGTCGTCACCGGCTCCCGGCCCGAGATCGATGACGTAGTCGGCTGCGCCGACCACCCGCATGTCGAGTTCCACCATCACGACCGTGTTGCCCGCATCGACGAGAGTCTGAAGGTGGGTAACTAGACGGTCTGCGTCGGCACAGTGCAATCCGGAGGTCGGCTCATCGAGCACATACAGAGTGTCGCCGCGCTGCGCTCGTTGCAGTTCGGTGGCCAGCTTCACACGCTGCGCCTCCCCACCGGAGAGCTCTGTGGCCGGCTGTCCCAAGCGCAGATAACCGAGCCCGACATCAACCAGCGAGGTGAGTGAGCGCATCACGTCGTACTCGCCGGCGAAGAACTCGTGAGCCTCTTCGACGCTCATCGCGAGGATTTCCGCGATGTTGCGCCCTCGCCAGGTGATCTCCAGGGTGCTCGATTGATAGCGGGTGCCATGGCAGTCGGGACACACGGTGTAGACCGAGGGCAGGAAGAGCAGCTCGACCATCACGGAGCCTTCACCCTCACAGGTCGGGCAACGGCCGCCTGCGACATTGAAGGAGAACCGACCGGGCTTGTATCCGCGTGTCCGAGCTTCCGGCGTCTCGGCGAACCGGCGCCGCACATGATCGAAGAGTCCTGTGTAGGTCGCGACGTTGGAGCGGGGCGTGCGGCCGATGGGTTTCTGGTCGATGCTCACCACACGCCGGACCGTCGTGAGGTCGCCCTCGACCGACCCTCCGAGTTCATCGGACTCGTCAGTGAGGAGCAGGGTGTCGGCCTCTGCGTTGTCCTCCTCGATGCGACGGGTGTCTCCTTGCCTGGCGCCGATGAGGGCTGGCAGGACTTGACTGACAAGGCTGGACTTCCCCGACCCTGACACGCCAGTGACAGCCGTGAGCGTTCCGAGCGGTAGCGCCACAGATACGTCCCGCAGGTTGTTGCGGGTGACGTGCTCCAGCTGCAACCAGTCGTGGGCGGCACGGGGCTGGTGCGGTGGGAGGCCGCTGCCTCCGAAGATGTATCCGCGCGTCACCGACTCGTCGACCTCCGCGAGCCCGTCCGTGGGGCCGCTGTAGATCACGCGCCCGCCGCGTTCCCCGGCTCCGGGGCCGATGTCGACGAGCCAGTCCGCGTGCCGCATGACGTCGACGGAGTGTTCCACGACGAAGAGGCTGTTGCCGCGCTGCTTGAGGCCGTCGAGGATACCCAGCAGCGCGGTGACGTCGTGCGGATGGAGACCGGCTGACGGTTCGTCGAGGACGTAGACGACACCGAACAGTTCCGACGTGAGTTGCGTGGCGAGTCGAAGTCGTTGCAGTTCCCCCCCGGACAGTGTCGGCGTCGTACGGCTCAGCGAGAGGTAGCCGAGTCCGAGGTCGATGATGGGGCGCAGGCGGTCCAGCAGCTCGGCACCGAGGCGGGCTGCCGCGGCGCGCTTCTCGGCGGACCGATTCGGCGTGCGACGGACATCGGGTGCAGCGGAGTGCGCAGACCCGCCTGCAGCGACGCGTTGTGCGACGGCCTCGCGCCTGGTCTCGACGTCTATCGTTGCGCCGGAGGTCTCGTCCTCGAGGTCGGATTCGGCGACGACGGGCACGAGAAGTTCTGCCAATTCACGCAGTGGCAAGGCTGAGAAGTCGGCGATGTCCAGTCCTTCGAACGTGACCGTCAGCGCTTCGGGCTTGAGCTTCTTCCCCTGGCACACCGGGCACACCGCTGCGCTCATGAACTGGGCTACGCGGCGCTTCATCGACGCGCTCTTCGTGTTTGCGAAAGTGTCGAGCACGTATCGTCGCGCGCCGACGAACGTGCCTGAGTAGCTCGGTTCGATCCCCGCTTGGATCGCCCGTCGAGCCTCAGCGAGCGTGAGTCGCGAGTGAACCGGGACGAACGGAGTCTCGTCGGTGTAGAGGATCCAGTCCCGATCCTTCTTCGGCAGATCTTTCCACGGCACATCCACGTCATAGCCGAGCGCGACCAGCACATCGCGCAGCTGGTGGCCGTGCCAGGCGGTCGGCCACGATGCGATGGCGCGTTCCCGGATGGTGAGTGAAGGATCGGGGACCATCCGCTCCTCGGTCACCGCGTACACTCTGCCAATGCCGTGGCACTCGGGGCACGCGCCCTGCACGGTGTTCGCGGAGAAGTCCTCGGCGTAGAGCATCGGCTGACCATCTGGGTATGCACCTGCTCGCGAATAGAGCATCCGAACCACACTCGACAGCGTGGTGATGCTGCCTACAGAGGAGCGCGCGCTGCGCCCTCCGCGCTGCTGCTGCAAGGCGACTGCGGGCGGCATCCCAGTGATGGAGTCGACGTCGGGGACACCCGCCTGGTCGATCAGTCGCCGCGCGTACGGGGCAACTGACTCTAAGTAGCGCCGCTGCGACTCCGCGTACAACGTGCCGAAAGCCAAGGAGGACTTCCCGGATCCGGACACGCCCGTGAACACGACCATCGCGTCACGCGGAACCGTGAGATCGACGTCCTTGAGGTTGTGTTCCCGGGCACCACGCACCCGGACATCGGGCTGGACGTGGGGGGACGCTGAGGAAAGGTGATCCATTTCGGAACTGTACCAAGCGGCTCTCGTGGTAAGCAGGTTCATCGACCGTGGGAGGCAAGATGATGCGGCTGTCTACCGGCTCTTCAAGGTTCGTGGTGAAGGGCGCTTCGTCGGCATCGTCTTTACCAACACGTTCGAGGATTCCCTCCCCTCTACGGGAGCAGATGGGGCAACAGCGATACTCGCGCTGCTTCTTGGTCTCGGCATCCTTGGCGGGGGCGCCTGGCTGGTGACGACAAGTAGGAGGAGACGTCTCACGCGATGAAGAACCTCCCCACCGTCGCCGCCGGACGGAGATCACCGCGGTAGGTCCCTGTCGTCGATCTCACGCCAACCGCATCCGGCTCACTAGGTGGGCGTCTGTCCTGAATGCTCCTTGTAGAACCTCCGGGTTATCACTCAGTTACCGCAGCCCTACACCGAAAATCGACGACGATGGCGATCCTTGCTGGCGTCAAGAGCCACAAAACACATCGCGGATGTTCGACGTGCGGCGGACTCCTCCGCTCCTTGACTTTGTCGATGGCCACGGCACTGAGAATCAGTGCAGGCACGCCAAGCACGCTCCGCATGCTGCCCTGGAGCAGCACCACGTTCAGCTTGGGCGCGAGCTCCAGCAGCCGCAGGATTGTCTGGACACCGGCGTCCAGTTGGGCGATGTTCGGTGCCCGGTTGATGTACCAGGAACTCGGCACACTTGTGCATGCACGAGGAACCCGGGAAGTTCGTCGTCAGTCTTATGAATCTGGCGCTGCCGCACGCCGCACGCCGCACGGGCATGGTCATGGAGTTCACAGACGTACACGCTCCGAGCGTCACCCGCACACCACGAATCAACCTTTAGCAACACGCTCTAGTGGCGGTGGCTAATGGGCCCGAGATGGTCGACACGCCGGAGACGAGGCCGCGTAGAGCTGGGCGACAAGCAGCCGACTACCGGGTCAGAAGGCGACTTCGCCCGCCGGGGTAGCGCCGGCACCCTTTCCGCTCTCCTCCAGGTACCGTGCGTAATCCTCTTCGGGGTCGTACCGGTTCGGGTGGCCGTCGCCCCACAGTTCGTACTTCGTCTCGATCCTGCCGGGCGGGAATGAAGGCCAGCTCCAGTCTTCGCCGCGTGCGTGTGCCCACACCGCAGTTTCCAAGGCGGCGCGCGCGAAGTCGATGGCGGCGAGGACCGAGTCTACGAAGGCACTCCAGCGGTCTCGGTTCGAAGTGGGCCAGCCCCCGGATTCTTCGTCCCAGGAGCGATCTCGGTCTGTGTAGGAGATGCGCTGCGTCGAGAAGGTGGCGAGCTGCGACGCCCAGTCGGCCGGCAATCCCCGGGGAATGCGGAAGTGGATGGTTGCGTACTCGTCCGTCTCGTTGGTAAGTACGCGAACGCCGTAGCCGTCCCAGGTACCGATGACATAGCGAGTGCATGCGAGATGCGAGTAAAGAGGCGACGGGTCGATGTCTCGCACGTACTCGTCAGTGGTGGGGCGGGGGAAGTCCGGCAGTTCGATGTCTGACTGCGGCGTAGTCGAGGCGTGGATGTTAGTCATAAGCAGCTTTCTCTGAGTGGTTTGGACGCCTCCCTATGCGCGACAACATCGAGCCGGCAAGGCTCAGCTGTAGGTCGTCAAGCACGCGTGTTGAGACACCCGCGTTGGACAGAGCTCGCGTCGAGAATCGCCGAACGGAGGACAACGCTCCATGCGAACAGACCCGACGCATGTTTGCTTGAGATGCTTGCAGGATCGCCCGGTGCACGGCCGTGGTGCTCGCCGCTGAACGGAGTCGGGATGAGATTGTCTGAACACACAGAAAGGATCTCTTTGCCCGATCGGCGCGTCGCGGTGTGCGGCGACTGGCACGGCAATGCAGATTGGGCTCGTGTGGTCGCCCGGGCACTCCCGTCGCTGGCACCCGATGTGACGACGCTGCTGCACCTAGGGGATTGGCAGATGTCGCCGCGCGAGGTCGACGCGATCTTCGCCGACACGAACATCGACCGCTTCTACGTGGTCCTCGGGAATCACGACGACTACGGTCAGATCACTCCGCTGCTCGATCGACATCCCGGGGAAGCCGTAAGGGTATCCGAGCTCACCTGGATCCTCCCACGGCCAGCCCGCCTCACCATCGGCGGACGCTCTGTTCTGGCGCTTGGCGGCGCCGCGTCCGTCGATCGCGAGTCCCGCCAAGAAGGGCGGACCTGGTGGCCAGATGAGACGATCACCGATGACCACGTCGCGACAGCTGTCGCCGGTGGGCGGGCGGATCTGATGCTTACCCACGAGTCGCCGGCCAACAACCCCGTCCGCGCCGTTCGCCAGGTCTTGCGCACAAACCCGCACCGGTTTCCGAGGATGGCACTCGAGGCTTCCGCAGCATCACGCGCGCGCGTGAGCGAAGTCTGGGACGCTGTGCACCCGGAGCTTCTCATTCACGGGCACATGCATATCGCAGGAGGCGGACAGACCGATGATGGACGGCGGGTCGCTAGCCTCGGACGCGACGGCCACGAGTGGAACCTCGGGATCCTCGACATGCAGAACCTTCGGATGGCAACGCCGAGTCTCGCCGTCCTCCGCGGACTGGCGAACGACCAAGCTCCCCGCCTCACTCGTGCGCAGCGAATCAACGGCGCCGCAGAAGCCCTGCACTCGGGTGTCTTGGACGGACTCAAGCCGACGCCTCGTGCCCTCCGTGACGCCCAGGACTACGTCGACGGTGTCCGCAGTCTCGAGGAGATACTCGAAGAGGTCCGCCGCCGCCATACTCGAACCCGCCACGATGAGCCTTGACCGAGGAGAAGCCCCTCGCTTCAGGTGCGACCCTGCGCGGGCTAGCTGCAAGCATTCAGCTAGTCGCAGTCGCCACGCGAACAGCATCGACGCTGTTTCCCTCGACGGACGGCCGCAAGTATGTCTGTCGCTGTGCCAACCGTTTTGGTCAGGCTTATACATCGCGACTGTATAAGCCTGCGCCACGGCTCCCGCCGCATCCACCCTCCCCGCTATACGGCACCGCTGGGTGAGAGGCCATCTCCTGTTGCTTCAGCGGGAGGGCGGGAGCGGCAAGGTTCGAGCAGCGTCGAGCACGCATTCGACGGACCAGCAATCCTCCCTGACGAGTCTCTCTGGAGACGAGTGAACGCCTGGGCGTGAAGGTCTGACGAAAGCTCCAGTGCACGAGCAGCCCATCGCGGGACGAAGGCTATGTTCGCCGTGCTTCAGGCGACGAGGAAGAGCGAGCCGACGCTCGCGGCCGTCGAGATGAGTAGTCCGCCCGCGGCGGTCAAAAAGTCGCGCCGAGTCGAGTTGAGCACTCGTACGCCGCAAGAAGGCTTTGTTGTCGTAGGTAGGACGTGTGAGCCCATGTTCGGCGCAAATCGCGTCCCACTTCTCGTCCCTACCGATGAAGAGAACCATTGACGAGGGGTCGCCGGGAGGTGCGAGTTGTCCTCGAACTCGGCCTTCGCGAGCTCTTCCATCTTGCCGATCCGCGCCTGGGCATGATCGAACTCCTTGCGCGCGCCGATGGGCCCCCGGCAACGACTTCCGCCTCGCCATCGTAACCTGAAGCGAACGGACCTACTACCGGCGCCGTCGACAGCGAGCCCTCGGCAAGTTGCGCCCGTCGAATTCGAAGCCATCATGACCACACAGGCCGCATCCGCGGCCTAACACGAAGAGTCACCAAGACCCTCGGCAGTCCCACGGAGCTTCGATCAGACCGGGAGCTCGTCGTACAGCACAATCCACCCGCGGCTCAACGCTTCGGGACAACGGGGGCTGGCACTGGACGCTCCCCATTGACCTGAAGCTTCAGATCACGCCAGCGTTCCAAAGCGAGCCCAGTTGCGGTTTTGTATTGGATCCGCGATCATCTTGAATCAGTCTGCGAAACCAGTCGAAGGATGCTTAGCTAACGCCATGGACGACAACGCGCCTGAGGGCGCCCACCGCAACGAGCCTCACTCTGGCGATCTCGGTGGGCGATTGAACTGGCTGCGGGCAGGCGTACTTGGCGCCAACGATGGCATCGTTTCGGTTGCGTCGCTCGTCGTGGGCGTCGCCGGGGCGACGACGGATTTCGCGCCTCTGGTGACGGCGGGTATCGCAGGGCTGGTCGGTGGGGCGGTCTCGATGGCGCTGGGCGAGTACGTCTCGGTCAGCAGTCAGAGCGATAGCCAGCGGGCGCTGATCGCGAAAGAACGCCAGGAGCTGGTCGATGATCCCGCTGCGGAGCTCGAAGAGCTCACCGGTATCTACCAGGCGAAGGGGCTCACTCCCGAGACAGCACGCAAGGTCGCGGAAGAACTGACCGCCCACGACGTCCTCACCGCGCACCTGGAAGCAGAGCTCGGAATGACCGAAGACCACGTGGTGAGCCCGTGGGCTGCCGCTGGAGCGTCGGCTCTTGCGTTCACTATCGGTGGGTTGCTCCCGTTGCTGGCGATCTTGCTGCCGCCCGTCGACCTGCGCGTCCCGATCACGTTCATCGTTGTCCTGCTCGCGCTGGCGCTGACGGGGTTCGTGAGCGCGAGGATCGGCGGGAACCCTGCGGTCCGGCCGACGGTTAGGGTCGTGGTCGGCGGGGCGCTCGCTCTCGCCGCGACGTTCGCACTCGGGTCGCTTCTCGGAACGACCGGCGTTGCCTGAGAATCACCTATGACAGCTTCAGGTGCACAGCTTTCTTAAAGCTCTCTCAGAGGGCCGCGTGGACGATGGCGTCATGAGCACCCTCCGCACCGCCTCAACGTTCACGCCGACCTTGCGTGTATCGAAGCCCCGGGTCGCCACTTCGTGGTGGCGGGTCGCCGCACTCTGCGTGATCTGGGCGACGAGCTTGTTCGTCGTCGCACTGTGGGTGGCCGGGGGCGGGGTGACCGCCGTACTCAGTTTCTCTGCGGAGAGCGTGACCACTCTGGGACGGCTCTCCGGGCTTGTCGCAGCGAACCTGTTGCTCTATCAGGTGTTGTTGATGGCGAAGGTTCCGCTGTTCGAGCGGGGGTTTGGGCGTGAGGGGATCACGCGGTTTCATCGACAGGTCGGCTTCTGGTCGTTCTGGTTGATGGGTCTGCACATCCTGCTGCTGGTCATCGGGTACGCTGCGGCGGCGGGTGTGGGACTGTGGGATCAGCTGTGGAGTTTCGTCTGGGATTACCCGGGGATGCTGCTGGCAACTGCGGGAACCGGTCTGCTCGTGATGGTCGTGGTCACCTCGATCCGCCGTGCCCGCCGTCGCCTGCGGTACGAGTCATGGCATCTGCTACACCTGTACGCGTACCTGGGCGTCTTCCTCGCTCTGCCGCACCAGTTATGGACGGGAGCCGACTTCCTCGCATCAACACCGGCCACGATCTACTGGTGGTCGCTGTGGGCTATCGCAGCGGCAGCCGTCATGGTGTTCCGCGTCGTCGCACCGCTTGTCCGTTCCCATCGACACGCTCTCCGCGTCGACACCGTCGCACTCGATGGGGCAGCCGGTGTCACCGTGCGCATGTCCGGTCGGGACCTCCGTGCGCTGAAGGCACGGGCGGGCCAGTTCTTCGTGTGGCGGTTCTTGGATGGGCCAGGATGGATGCGAGGGCACCCTTTCTCCCTCTCGGCCGCTCCGGGCGACACCTACGCGCTTACGGCGCGCCTCGTCGGCGACGGCACGACACGACTCGCGTCGCTGCGTCCGGGCACCCGAGTGTTGGTGGAGGGTCCGTTCGGGGAGATGACCGGAGATCGCCGCAGCGGCCGGAAGCTCCTCATGATCGGTGCGGGAGCCGGAGTGGCCCCGCTCGTCGCGCTTCTCGAGGCGGAGCGATACGAGCCAGGTGACGCGGCCCTGGTCGTCCGGGACAGTGCGGACTCTGACGCTCTACTGCGGGAGCCGATCTCGTCGCTGATCCGTGAGCGCGGAGTGCGCCACTTCCCGCTCACCGGCCCCCGCGCGGGCGGCAACTCCCCGTGGCTGCCGGCCACCCACACCGCCTGGAATGGCCCCGATCTGCTCCGCTACATCGCCCCTGACCCGGACGAGTACGACGTCTACCTGTGCGGCCCCGACGGGTGGATGCGCGCACTACGAGAAGACCTCCAAGGCGCCGGCTTCACCGTCGACCGCATCCACTCCGAATCCTTCACTTCCTGAGCACCGAGGGAGCAACGCCATGAAGAAGATCATCTACGCACTCCTCGCGACACTGAGCGGGATCGTCCTCCTGTTCAGCTACCGCACCTCCCTCGACGCTGTTCCCCCCTCCGACATCGCCAGCCCCGCCAGCAGCACCACCCAGGGCACCAGCGGGTCGGCATCGACCACCACCGCCGGGACTACGACGGGGCTCGCGGACGGGACGTTCACCGGCGACACCACCCACACGCGCTACGGGCCCATCCAGGTGCAGATCACCGTGTCGGGAGGGAAGATCACCGACGCGCAAGCGCTCCAGTATCCCGACAGCAACGGTCGAGACCAACAGATCAACGCACACGCGATCCCGCTGCTGGTCTCCGAGACCGTCCAGGGCCAGAGCGCACACATCCAGATGGTGTCCGGCGCGACCTACACCAGCGACGGATACACGAGCTCGCTGCAGAGCGCTATCGATCAGGCACAACAATGACCACGCCAGACATCCACGTGCACGTGGAGCACATCATGGGCACCGCCATCAGCATCCACATCGTCGACCCGCGTGACGACGCTGCGGTCCGGGATGCGGTGCGGGCGTGCGTCTCGGAGCTCCGCGACATCGACCGCGTGTTCTCGCCCTACCGGGCCGAATCCGACATCAGCCGCATCCGGGCCGGTGACCTCCGCATCCAGGACGCTGACCCGCGCGTGGCAGAGGTCGCTGCCGCGTGCGCCGACTACGAACACGAGACCGGCGGGCTCTTCTCCGCATCTTGGCGGGGCGGGTTCGACCCCACCGGGTACGTCAAGGGGTGGGCGGTGGAACACGCGAGCAGACGACACCTCGCCCCTCTCCTCGTATGGTCACGGGCCGTCGGCATCAACGCCGGAGGAGACCTGCAACTGTTCACCGCACAGGGCTCGGACTGGGTCTGGGACGTGGGAATCGCAGACCCGTGTCGCCCCGGGAGCGTTGTCGCGACGATGCAGGTGACGAATGGTGCTGTGGCCACGTCCGGTCCCGCCGAACGTGGCAGGCACATCATTGATCCACGCACCGGTCACCGCGCGCACGGCATCGCCTCCGTCACCGTCGTCGCCGACACTCTCGCTCACGCAGACGTCTGGGCTACGGCCGCCATCGCCGCAGGCTCCTCCGACACCACCTGGATCGCCGCCTCCCGCACGAGGACCGGGCTGCTCGTCACGGATACTGGAGCCACCACACGGTGGATCGGGTCGACGCCCGTCGAGGTCACCTCGGCGTCGTCGTGGGCAGCGTAAGAAGGAACACTGTCCTTCCCGGGGACGTCGATTCGACGACAACGCTCCCTCCGGCGCGCTGTGCGACATCCCGCACCAGCGAGAGCCCGATCCCGAATCCGCGTCCACGGCCGCTGTCGGGAGAGCGAGCGAACCTCTCGAACACCTGAGCGGGGTCGATACCGGAGATCCCAGCCCCGTGGTCGGTCACACGTATCTCCACCCCGCTCGCCGACCGCCGTGCTGAGAGCTCGACCGAGCCGCCTGCCGGTGAGTGCGCGACCGCGTTATCCAGGAGTGCGACCAGAGCCCGCACGAGGGTCACCGGCAGCACCGGCACGACAGCGTCCACGACGTCGACGTCGATCCTCACAGCCGTGTCGTCCGCCAGGGAGCGGATCGCGGCTGTGGCGCCGCGAGCGGCGTCGGCGAGGACCGCTGATTCTCCGGCGAACGACTGTCCTTCTGCGGCGAGGAGCATGTCGGAGAGGACGTCGCGCATGCGATCCGCGTCTTCTCGCAGCTCGCGCGCCGTCGCGGTCACGTCCTCGCCGCGGTCCAGACGGCGCTGCAGGATCTGGATACGGCTCGTCAACGCCGTCAACGGCGTACGGAGCTCATGGCTCGCATCCGCGACGAACTGTCGTTGCCGCCGCAGAGCATCGCTCAACGGGAGTGCTGCTCGCCGCGCGGCGATACTCGCAACCACGGCCAGCAACAGCACCCCCACCGCACCGAGCAGGACCACGGCGGGCACGAGAACACTGATGTCGACGACGAAATCGTCCCCACCCGCACCCGGGAACCACCCGCCCTCGTGCCTCTCGCCCTCACGGCGCGACGACGACAGCACCACCGCGAGAAGAATCAGCACACCTCCGAGGACGATCACCCCGGACGAGACGCCCACCCAGACCGCGACGACCCGAGCCGCCCGCCGCACCTTCTCCGCATCCGGGTCTCTCTGCGCACTCATGACGGGTTCCCCGCACGATACCCGCGCGCTCTGACCGTCTCGATCATCTCCGGAGTCGTCTTCTTCCGCACATAGTGCACATACGTGTCCACGGAGCTCGCGGAATCACCGGCAGGGAACACCGCCCGGAGGATCTCCTCTCGACTGAACACATGGTCCGGACTCCCGCTGAGCACCTCCAGCAACGCGCTCTCCGTCGCCGTGAGCGTGATCCGGTACCCCGACGGGTCAAAGACCGCCTGTGCTGTCGGGGCGAAACTCCACTCACCGAGCTCGCGCCGCGCCCCACCCGACTGGAAAGCCCGCTGCAATGCGCGCAACCGCGCCAGGAGTTCCTCGTAGTCGAACGGCTTGACGAGATAGTCGTTCGCCCCACCGTCGAGCCCCGTGACCTTGTCGTCCACCGCGCCCAGGGCAGTCAGCATGAGCACCGGGGTCGTGATGTGCGCCGTGCGCACCGCGCGAACAAGATCGACACCGTCCATCCCCGGCAGCCGCCGGTCCACCACCATCAGGTCATACCGGGTACCCAGCGCCAAACGCAGGGCGACCTCGCCGTCGGACGCATGATCGACCCGATACGTCTCCGACAACACCTCGACCGTCATCGCCGCGATCAGTGGATCGTCCTCGACATACAGCACAGACGCGAGCTTCGAGGATCCCACCATGAGGTGATACTGCCACGCGCCACGGGCATCACGCTATGACTCACGACAAGCGCACAACGGAATCGAGCATCTCACTCACACAGCAGATGCCGTGCTCACGTCACTGCCAGGCAGCCGTCGGAGTCTCGCTGAGACGTTCCCGAGTAGGGGTGCGGCGGAACGGTGCCGTGAGAGTGGGCAGGATGTGTGCGCGGTGCGCGATGAGCATCCCCACGGCGATCAGCACCTGGATTGCTGAGAGGATGTAGCGGCCGGTGGTGTCGGTGACGAAGAACTGCACAGCGAAGATCGCTGCGAGGGCGACGGCCGAGCGCCAGTGGAAGCGCAGCGCGATGATGATCGCGACGCCCATGAGGGTCTGTGTGCCGGTGAGGACAAACTCTTCGATCTGGCGGGAGTCGAGTGGCAGGTCGCCTCCTCCGCCTCCGAAGAAGTGCGCGATGGGGAGGGATCCGACGAGCAGGCTCCACTGGTTGACCTTCGAGGCGATGAGGGTGCCGATGGCGGCGGCGCCCATGCCGCGCAGCGCGAAGAGCACGGCGATGATGAACTCGGGAGCCTCGGAGGCGAGTGGGGCGAGCCACTGGACGAGGAAGTAGCTGTCGATGCCGAGCGACGTCCCCGAATCCACGAGCGCGGTAGCGAACGGTTCGGCGCAGGCGAGGATGATCGCGGCCGACACGACGAACATCGAGATGACGGTGACGCGGCGGGCACGCGTCGGCATTCCGGCGATGTCGGCTGCCGCTCCGACGAACTCCTCTTCGCCGTCGTCTTCGACCCGGCTCGCGCGCCATAGGTACAGCACGAATCCGGTGATCAGGACGAGGCCGAACCAGATCGGGATGTTGCCCAGCAGCGGGATCGCGAATGCCAGCACCGCGAGGATGCCGAGGAATCCGACGTCGAGGCGCGCAGTCACGGGAAGGCCCAGACTCGACACCCGGCGCGTGTCGCCACGGCCAAGACCTCGATTGGCGACGATGAGGGCGACGATCACGACCAGCGGCCAGCCGAAGCCGAGCAGCAGCCGGTTGGACCCGGTCATGTTCGCGGCGGCGTACTGGGCGTAGTCGGGGTCCGAACCCGAGCGGAACGCGTAGTACAGGTCGACGGCGTACTCGGGGAGCACGGCGATCAGGGCGAGGATCGCAATCGCGAGGGCGCCGGAGATGTCCTTCTGCGCGGCTTCGGCGGCCCAGGCGAGCAGGAAGCTCGCAGCGACCACCGCGGCACCGAACACGAACAGGTCGACTACGGGGTTCGGGTGGAATGCGAGGATGCGGAACACAACGGCCGGGGCGGCAATCGTCAGGCACAACAGGATGCGGGAGATGAGGGCGCGAGGCATCGCGCTCTCCTTTCGGTCGGGCGCGACCGAAGAGACGACACAGCGGAGCTTCGGCCACACAGAGAGGCCGAAGGTCTCGCTCATCCCGGATCGGGACGGGGCACCGGACGATCTCCGTGAACGTCAGTATGTCGATGCACCCTCAGGCGCTACGGCCCGGAGCTACTCCCCTTCGATACCCCCAGTCTTCCGGCCGGCGAGCTTCGAACATGGCCGAGAGAACGGATTCGGAGCTTTTCGGGAGACCTGAAGCGGAATCGTAAGGCCGAAGCTAAGACACTTCTTATCTTTTCGCTGCGCCGAAAGCATGAGCGAGCGTTTCTCAAGCGCCACAGCCGGCGGCGCAGCCACTCAGAGCAACGGATGGCAGCATGACATGGCCTCGCCCAGACTAGCGATTCGGGGTGCGGGGTCGCCCACGGCAATGACGCCGAGACCCGAATGATAATGCTGGCACTTGACGTTCTCGCGTCTGGTAGACAACCATCCTGCAGCCCGACCACTGCTGGATGCGATCAGGCCAGGATTGCGAAGCGTGCACGAAATTCAGCATGTGGGACCGCTCGGGTGCGGCCGGGGTTATGTTCGGCGCGCTTCTCGAATAAGTCGGAGCAACTTCTGAGTACGAGCACGTTCAAGTCGTCCGTTTCGGAGTCGCAGCAATTGACGGCCGAGCCATCGCGCGAGCACGAACTCTGCCCGATCTGCCGCGTGCAATCGAGGAAGGGTGCGATGCGCTGCGACGAATCGTTCGCATTCTTCGAACCTTTCGTTCCACGCGCGATCCAGGGGATCCCACTCGAAAGCGGGTGAGACGTCGAGTCGAGCGCGCTGGTACGCGTTCAGGCCGCCTTCGAAGCGACGCTGATACCGAGCCCACTCGCCGAGATGGCGTTCCTCGTCCATGAGGGTCGTCCTCGCGCGAGTGTTCTCGCGTGGCGCGCGACCGTGGTGTCGCCAGTGATCTTCGTAGGCATGGAGAGAACGGATCCAGGTCGCTGCGCGGCGCTGAGGTACGACTTGGTCGTCAAGAACCAACGTCACCGCCGCGGCGAACCGGTCGGCGACGGGATCGACGGGCCCCTCCGCCCGTCGTAGTTGTTCAGCTTCTTGGTGGAGTTCTGCAGGGGTCGACGCGCGCACAGGGTCCTTTCATGGGCGAGACGGCTCGCCCAATGGACCTATGCGCGGTGTGCACCCGTCGTCAGACCGCGCCGAGCACACGCGTCGCTGTCGCTGAGTCGGCGGAGTCGCCCTAGACGGCTTCGTAGGGTTGCTGACATTTAAAGGAGGCGTCATCGTGCAGATCGACGACGAGCCGCAGGTCCGGGTGCTCGACGAGATGGACGGCGTCTTCGTCGTGACCACAGATGATGGAGTCGAGTACTGCCTCGACATGAACAACCGACAGGTCACCCGCACGGTAGAAGTGCGCACAGGGGTCCGTACGGTGCTCGACCCAGAATCCGCCGCGCTGGTCGCTGTCGCGACGTGCCGAGTCGGCGTTCCGATGGTGCTCCTCATCGACCGAGACGTCCCCGGAGTGTTGTTCACTCGCCGCACGTCCGCCACGGTGTTGAGCATCAACCAGGTGTCACGAACACCACTCCCGCAGTAGGAACAGCTGGACCATGGCCGATACCAAGGTCGACGATGAGGCCGACGACGGAGCCTTCGCGCCGAAGAAGGCGGCACGGTACTGGACGACGCTGGGGCCGGTCGTGACGGCTGCGGTGAACAAGACGGCGAGTCGGACGGGTCGGGAGGCGCGTTCGCTGTATCCGGTCGCGACGGCGTTCGTGCTGTGGGCGTGGCAGACCAAAGGCCTGGAACTCGACGTCGCACAGATGTTCCGGCGTCGACTGGTCGAAGAGTACGTCCACCGAGGGATGGAATCGTTCACGCGCGGGAGCCGGGCCACGTATCGCTCCGTCCTCCTCACCATCGTCGACACCGTGACCCCACCCTCAGAGGCCCCCTTCCCTATTCCTCGGTCTGATCCCACTCCGCCATACAACTCAGCTGAGATCGCTGCCCTCCGGAGCTGGGCCGGCGCCCAGGGGTCGACTGTCCGCCGTCGTGACGCGGCCGCCCTCCTCGCGATGGGGTTCGGAGCAGGCCTCGCGACCCGTGAACTTCTGTCGGTGCGCACCGGGGACATCGACGTGCGCGGGGACGACGTTCATATCCTGGTATGGTCGGGGCGACCACGGCTCGTCCCGGTTCTCCCTGCATGGCAACCCGCACTCCGAGAAGCGATAGAAGAGCTGGGCGACGACCAGTGGGTATTCCGTATTGGACGCACGGGGGTGCGGTCGGCTCAGGTCACCGACTTTTTACATCGGGGGCACAAGACAGAGCTGGATGTTAGGCCGGCGCGGATGCGGACGACTTGGTTGCTCACCCATCTGCAGGCCCGGACACCTCCGGGGGAACTCCTTCGTATCGCAGGGCTCGAGCACCTTGCGGCGCTGGATAGGATTCGACGGTTCCTTCCGTCGCGGGCACCACTTCCGCCATCGAAGTCCGACTTCGAGCGCTCTCGGGACTAGGCCGGTGCGCTGTGCTGCGGGAAGTGCGACACGCCGTACGCACGCTTTGGCGACTGGCCGCGTACACGGTGGTCATGAACCCAAACCACCGACTCAGCGACAACCTCGACGAGACCGCAGCACTACTCGCATCCCACCCGCAGCTGCCCGAGCTGGCCGCGCCCATCATCGTCAAGTACCGGCCCAACAGCGCCGCCCTGGCTGGCGCCTGGACGGCCACACGCTCCTTCACCGTCGAGACCGCAGCCGCGATGCTGCCGCACTCGTTCGATGTGGCTCGCCGGCTGATGACGATGTCCGCGTCGTTCCACATGTGGGTGTGGGCGCGGACGGGTACAGAGCTGACGATCCGTCGGGTCTACACGCAGAGCAACATCGACCGGTTTCTCGAGACGGTCCATAAGAACCGATCCGCGGGTCACCGGTGGGGCGTATCCCGTCAGCTGGTGAAGATCGGTCGCGAGCTCGCCGACGCCGACCTCATCGCCATCACGGCACCGCACGGCAAGGTCCGCTCCCCGTTCACGACGAAGCAGATCGCGTCGATGCACAGCTGGGCGAACTCGCTCACCACCGTGAAGAAGCGCCAGAACGCTCAGGCGCTCCTCGGACTGGCCGGCGGCGCTGGACTGACCGCGGCCGAGATCGTCAACGTCCGCGTCGCCGACATCCACCGCGACGGCGACGTCGTCTTCGTCGATGTCGTCGGCAAGCGTGCCCGACGCGTACCTGTGCGACACGCCTGGGCTCGGGTGCTGCTTCGCAGCATCGACGGCCGGGCCGACGCCGACCAGCGTCTGTTTCGTGGACCGCGGATCGCCGAGTACCCGCCCCGCATCATCCAGTCCTTCCTCACTGACCACCCCGCGCCCGTCCGTCCCACCCCGGCAGCGCTTCGTGCGGCGTGGTTGCTGCACCACATCAACAACAACGTGCCGCTGCCCGTGCTCCGTGAAGTGGCCGGGTTCGAGCACTACTCGACCCTCGTTCGGTACTACGAGCACGCGAACGTGCTGGATGTCGCTGACTTCACTGCTCAGCTCGTCGGAGCGGAGGTCGCACGATGACCTCCGTCGACATCGACTACTACCGCGCCTTCGACGACAACGACGACTGCGGCATCACCGAGCGCGAGGTCCTCGGTCGCGGCCGCGACCTCCAGCAGTTCGACGACTCCACTGTGGCCTTGGCGGAAACCCGCGTCCGGCAGTCCGGCATCCTCGAGCAACTCGACCGTTGGGCCGCTGAAGATGCCAAACGCGACGGTATGGGCGGACGACCCGCGATGATCTCCTACCGCGCCCTGCTCACCGCCCTCCTTCTTCTTGCTCAGGAAGGGGCCCCGCTCCACATCCGGCGTGCCGCGTACGTTCTTCAGCACAGGCTCTCCACGAAGTCCAGCGACCTCCTCGACCTGCCCGAGACGCCCACGAGCTTTGCTACCCATGTCGCCACAACGAAGCGCTGGTACACGAACACGATTCGCGCGTTCCACCGAATGAAGACCCTGATGGACCCCTACCCGCAGGAGCTCTACACTGCCAAGACCCACACTCAGATCCAGGAGATCCTTCGCAATCACGACGCAGAGCGCGCGGAGAAGTACAAGGCGCGCCTGGACGAGTACACCCGCCTTTTTATCCGCATGACGTTCATGCTCCAGCCGCGAGAAGTGCGTCGGGCTTCGAAGCAGATGGATCTCTCCTTCGACCAGACCTACATCGGCACACCCACCACCAAGGGGTACAGCCGCAAGCATCTCGCGAGCAAGGTCAAGGCTGAAAAGGGAGCCGATTTCGGCGAGGTCTCCCCTGGCCCCGTGGACGCCTTCGCCGGGTGGCACGTCAAGAGCGGCAAAGCTGAGCGCGTCGACAACCAGAAGGGCGAGGTCGACCAGACCGCACCTGAACGCGGGAAGTCGGGAGACTACGACTGGGGATGGGTGGCGAACCTGGCCGTTCGCGTCGACGCCGAGCAGCCCAGCTCAAAGCGGTTCCCGAGTCTCGTGGTCGCCGCGTCCCTCAGCATCCCGAACATGGAGGTCGCCGAAGAAGCTGCGCACCTCCTCGAAGCCGCAGCGATGCTCGACCTCGCCCCTGGTGTCGCCGACGCTGACAAGCAGTACTGGGCCAACGCCAAGCCCTTCCGACTCCTGAAGCCGGCATTGAAAACCGGCTTCACTCCGTCCACGGACTACCGATCCGACCGCGTCGGCGTCAAGGGTGGCCAGCACGGCGCCTTGTTCGTCGAAGGCGACGCGTACTGCCCGAGCACGCCGAAGCCCCTCCTGAACGCCACTCCGGATCGTCTCGGCGACGTGATCGACGTCGCAACGCATCGAGCCCGAATCGAAGAGCGGAAGGCCTTCCAGCTGCACGTCAAAGACAAGGCGAAGACGCCTGACGGAAAAGTGATGCTGCGCTGCCCGGCCCTCGGCCCCAGTCCGACGGTCACCTGCCCACTCCGCGAGATGATGCTCAGCGCGGCTAAGAAGGCCCGCCCCGAGGTCGAGCCCGAGACCCTGGAAGAAGAGTTCCTCGACACCATCTGCAAGAAGCACTCGGCCGCGTTCGACCTCACTGAGATGCAGGCCCCGCAGCAGGCCTTCGCCTACGGCACCGAAGAGTGGGAGACCTTCCACGACCACGCCCGCAACACCGTCGAGTCCGGAAACCATCAGCTCAAGGCATCAGGCGACGCAGACATCGAAACCGCCGGTCGCCGCCGCGTCCGCGGAATCGCCGCCGCACAGATCCTCGTCACACTCCTCATCGCGGCCCACAACATCCGGAAGATCGCAGCCTTCTTCAGCGACCGAGAGATCGAACGAGCGCGCACGACTCCACGTGTCCACACCATCCGCCGCCGCGACCGCGTCTGGGCCAATCGCTACACGAAGACCACAGGCAACGGCGACCTCAGTATCCCCCGAGGCGGTCGAGCATCGTCGCTGACGAACACACCGCCCGGCCAACCGAGCGAGCTCGCGCTGACACCAATGCGCACCTGAACGGCTCCGTACACTGACGACGCCCGCCGGCGGCACGCCCGGCACGCTCCCCGCTACACCAGGACAATCGAACGCGCCCGAAAACCGGGCGCGTTCGTGTTTTCGTCCCCAGAATCGTGCGGACTCGACCATATGAACTCGAATCCGATCTCGCAGACGCAGAAAAGGGAAGGGCACCTGCTCGAAGCAGGTGCCCTTCCCTTTTCTCTAGCTGTTCTGCAATCAGTATTGCCAACAGCCCAATGGTCGGGCTGACAGGATTTGAACCTGCGACCCCTTGACCCCCAGTCAAGTGCGCTACCAAGCTGCGCCACAGCCCGTTGTTCTGCACTCTCGCGCAGGCAACTCCCCTATCTTAGCCGCACCGGAGGCCCTCTCGCGAACCGAGGCGTTGCGGGGTGTCGGAAGCTGCTTGTACCGTCGCCTGCATGTCGACGATCACGACCGCGCTGGCGACGACCGCCCGCTGGGATGACGTGCAGCACGCGCTCACCGGCGGGGGCGATGGGGCGAGCTGCCAGTGCATCTGGCCGGTGCTGCCGAACAAGGACTGGAATCAGACCACCACCCCTCAGCGCACCGAGATGTTCCGCGCCGAGATCGACGAGGGTCCCCCTCCGGGGCTGGTCGCGTACGTCGACGGCGAGGCCGCGGGCTGGATCCGGATCGGACCGCGCACCCGTCAGGCCCGGATCCCCCGTACCAGCATGATCGCTGCGTCGAGCACCGAGCCATTCGGTGACGAGTCCGTGTGGGCCGTCACCTGCTTCGTCGTCCGCAGGGAGCATCGGGGCACCGGACTCAACGCGGAGCTGCTCGACGCCGCGGTCGCCTTCGCGCGGGAGTCCGGCGCCCGCCTCATCGAGGGCTATCCGGTCGACACCCGTGGCGAGAAGCAGCGCGCGAACGATCTGTACCACGGCACGCTCGGGACGTTCCTGCGCGCGGGCTTCACGGAGAAGGCGGTGATGAAGCCGGGGCGCGTGCTCGTCGCCCTGGACATCGCACCGAACGGGACCGATAGCGTGAAAGCATGAGCGACGCGAACCCCTCCCTCGACGATCCCGACCTCGGACCGCTCCACCGGGCGACCTCCGAGCTAGACGACGGCTCTGTCCTCACCCACGACTGGTTCGTCGGCAGCGTCGAGGTCGACGGCAGCACCTACGAGCTGATGGTCGAGGGCGCGTCGCCGGACGAGGTCGCTCCACTGCTCCCCCGGCTGCGTACGGTCATCGCCGGGCTCCCGGGCCTCCGCCGCATCGCCTCGGATGCCGTGGTCACGGCGTTCAGCACCGGCGATCCGGACCCCAGCGAGCTCGACGAGGCGGCGGACGACCTGGAGCTCGAGACCATCGAGGCCGGAGCCGATGGCACCGTCGTCCTCCACTTCACGGACTCCTGCGGCGAACACTTCCCGGAGGGCTACTGGCCCGCCGTGCACCTCGATGCCGAGGGTGCTGTGGCCACGGTCACCGTCGAGTCCTGAGTCGGGCCGGTCCGATCGACCGCCTTCGAGACGACATGCCCCTCCGGTCATACGATGGAGGGATGCAGCGCCGCACCCTCCCTCCCGCGATCGTGTGGGCGTTCGTCCCCTACGCCGTGGTCTCCGCCTTGCACGTCGTGCTTCTGGCGCTCGGCCACGATCTCGCGGGTCCGACGAAGCTGCTGCTCATGCCGCTGCTCGCGGTACCGGTCCTGGTGACGGCGCGGCGAATCCACCCACCCGTGACGGTGGCTCTGCTCCTCGTCGCCCTGCTCTTCTCCTGGCTGGGCGACGGCGCGGGCGTGCTGTTTCCCGCGGCACCCGAGCTTCCGCTCATGCTCGCCTTCTTCGGTCTCGCGCACATCGCCTACATCATTCTCTTCGCCCGCCACCTCGCGCGCCGCCGGCTGCCGTGGTGGACCGCGGTCTACGCGGTCTGGTGGCTCGCGATGATCCTCGTCCTCGGCCCACACACGGGACCGCTCCTCATCGGCGTCGCGCTGTATGGTCTGCTCCTCGCGGGCACCGCCGCGTTCGCCGCACGATGCCATCCGCTCGTCGCGACGGGCGGCGCGTTCTTCCTGGCGAGCGACACGATCCTCGCTTTTCGGCTCTTTCTTCCGGATGCCCTTTCGGCCTGGAGCAGCCCCGCCGTGATGCTCACGTACACGCTCGGCCAGGGGCTGATCGTGTACGGCGCCCTCGTCTCCCTGCAGCGGAGGCCCGCCTGATGGTCGACAGTGCGCGGGTGGATAGCTGGCTCTGGGCGGTGCGCGTCTACAAGACCCGGTCGGCGGCGACCACCGCATGCCGCGCGGGGCATGTGCGCGTGAACGGCGACAAGGCGAAGGCTGCACAGGCGGTTCGCGTGGGCGATGAGCTCCGGATCCGCATCGCGGGTTTCGACCGGATCCTGATCGTGCGCCAGATCCTCGTCAAGCGCGTCGGAGCGCCGCTGGCCGCCCTCGCCTACGAAGATCGAACGCCGGAACGCGAGCCGCAGGCAGCCCTCGGCGTCCGAGACCGCGGCGCCGGACGACCGACGAAGCGGGAGCGTCGGGACATCGACCGCCTCCGCGGACGAGGCGATATACAACACGACTGAGCCCTTCCTGGATTCGAACATACGTTCTAAAATCGAGGTATGACGAACCCGCCGACCGCACCCCTCGACCTCGAGGAGCGGAGGCGCGTGCGAGACGCCTGGACGGAGACCCGTCGACGCATCGCAGCACTGGAGGCAGAGGCTGCGGAGCTCCTGGTGGCGCAGATCGCTTTCCATGACGAAGACGTGGCCGCGGCCCCACACCACCGTGATGCCATCCACCGCTCGATGGTCGCCGAGTTCGCCACAGCGGCGCATCTTTCCACCGGCACCATGGAGTTCGCGTTCGCCGACGCTCTCGCCCTGAGCACCGCTCTCCCCCGCGTGCGAGAGGCCTTCCACACGGGGTCTCTGAGCTCCGGGCACGTGCGGGAGATCGCGCGGGCGAGCGCCGTCGTGGCCGAGGCCATCCGCAACCGCGTCGTCGCGCCCGAGACGATGGCGCTGTTCGAGACGGCGGTGCTCGTCGTCGCCGAAGCCGAGACCGCGGCGCGCACGCGGGTGCATGCCCGCCGCGTCGCCTCCGCGCTTGTCGGCGAGACGATCACGGAACGACACCGCCGCGCCGCGGACGAGCGCTGCGTCACGGTGCGATCGGTCGACGACGGCCTCGCGGTCCTGACGGCGGTCCTCCCGGAATGGGCGGCGGTGGCGATCGCCGACCGACTGAATCAGCTCACCCGCACCGTCATCCGGGCCCGTGATGCGGCTCCCACGCGTGATGCGGGGACTGCGCATGACGCGGGGTCGGGTTCGGACGAGGCAACGCTTCGCCTGTCCCTGGCGCGTGACGACCTGCTGACTGCTCACAGCGTCGCGACGGATCGCCCGCGCGGCGAGACTCGGTCGGACACGAAGATCTCCAGCGCCGATGGCGACACCTACGCCCTCGACCCCGAGACGGAATCGCTCCCCGCAGACACCCGCACTTGGAGCCAGGTGCAGGCCGACCTTCTGACCGGTCTGCTCCTCACCGCCGATCCGAGCGCCGTCGAGGGCGACGGCCTCACCGGGGTGCGGGGTCGCCTGCAGGTGACCGTGGCGGCGACGACCCTCGTCGGACTCGACGACCGTCCGGCCGAACTGGACGGACACGGCGCTCTGCACCCGGACATCGCGCGAGCTCTGGCCGGTCGCGACGGGGGCTGGACGCGGTTGTTCCTCGATCCGCACGGGCAGGTCATCGAAACGGACGCCTACAGCCCGACCGAGAGCATGCGCCGGTTGCTTCGGGCCCGCGATCAGCACTGCCGGTTCCCGGGGTGTCGCCAGCCGGTACACCGCTGCGACGTCGACCACACCTGGGATCACGCGAAGGGCGGCCCGACCCGCGTCGACAACCTCGCGCACCTCTGCCGCGGACACCACGTGCTGAAACACCCCGATATCCCGGAGCCTCAGCGCTGGACGGTACGACAGCGACCCGGTGGGGTTCTCGAATGGCGAAGTCCCCTCGGCGCCGTCCATACCGATCACGCCCCACGTCGGGTCGCCTTCGTCTGAGCTCGCGGATCATCTCGGCGGCGGGTCATTCGCGCGCGGTGACGCAGGCACGTCGATTAGCGCCACCTCAGACCATGTCGATCTGCGCCGCGTCAGACCACGTCGTGCCGCGCCACCTCAGACCACGTCGATCCGCGCGACCTCAGACCATGCCATGCCACGCCGCTGTATGAGTACCTGGATCCGCGGAGCGAAGCGCCCGCGTCTCGCGCTAGGCGTCGAGAAGACGGAGGAGCCAGCCGCTCGAGCGCACCTGCGCCCCGGCGGCCTCGACGCGGGACTGCAGCTCGCGGTCACTGGTCACCGCGAGAACCGGCGACGCGCTCGCGACCCGGCATTCGACCTCGGCGACGATCGCATCGTCACCGGCGCCCTCCGCACGCACGACGTCCAGGGCCGAGCTCGCGACTCCGGCTTCTGCGGCCGCGGCGTCCGCGGGTGATCCCGCCGCAGCGGCCTCCGCGATGTCCCGCGCGCGACCTTCCACGACGAGCGAGACCTCCGGGAACCAGGCGTCCCCCGCGAGCCCGAGGTCGTCCGCGGGCACGGCCAGCCCGGTCAGACGGTCGCGCAGTCGTGCGGCGGCTCCCGCACGATCCTTCCACCAGCCGTCCGGGACCGAGCCCACGACGTTGGCGGCGTCCACCACGACCACCGGATGCGCCGAGAGCTGAGCCCGCAGCATCGGCCACGCCGCACCGAAGCCGGGATGCAGGGGCAGCGCGTCCACGTCCTCGACGGGTACCCACGACAGCGCGACGCTCTCCGGGTCGCTGATCACGGGGTCGAACGGCGTGCGCACATCGGCGACGACGGTGGTGTACGACCAGATGCCGAGGTCGAGCACGCTCGTGAAGCGCGGCCGCACCGCACCATCCGGCACTCCCGCCTCTTCCTGCGCCTCCCGCACGGCGCCCACGATGGCCGCTTCTCCCTCGTGCAGCGCGCCGCCGGGAAGGCCCCAGGTGCCGCCGAAGTGGCTCCACGCGACCCGATGCTGCAGCAGGATGCCGCGCTCCGGGTCGACGGCGAGGAGGCCGGCTGCACCGAAGCGCCCCCAGTACCGCTCACCGGTGTCGGCGACCACCCAGGCATCGCCGGGATCGCGAGGCCCCTCGGGGCGACGCGGTTCACCGGCGGCGGGAGGTACGACAGTCACCCCCTCAGCTTTTCACAGCATCGGGGCTCCGGCGCCACCGCCGCGACATGCGCGGCAACGAGTCAGCGCTGGCGACGCTCCCGCACGCGCATGTTGATGACGATCGGCGTGCCCTCGAACGGGTAGAGCTCGCGCAGGCGGCGCTGGATGAACCGGCGGTAGCCCGGGTCGAGGAAACCGGTCGTGAACAGCACGAACGTCGGCGGACGGGTCGAGGCCTGCGTCCCGAAGAGGATGCGCGGCTGCTTCCCGCCGCGCACCGGGTGCGGGTGCTCGGCGACGAGTTCGGCGAGGAACGCGTTGAACTTGCCGGTCGGGATGCGGCGGTCCCAGTTCTCCAGCGCCATCTCGAGCGCGGGGACGAGCTTGTCGAGGTGACGACCGGTCTTCGCCGAGATGTTCACCCGCGGGGCCCAGGCCACGTGGGCGAGGTCCTGCTCGATCTCGCGCTCCAGGTAACGGCGGCGGTCGGCGTTCTCCAGATCGTCGTCGTTGAGGCGATCCCACTTGTTGAACGCCAGGACGAGCGCGCGACCCGACTCGAGCACGAGGTCGATGATCCGCACGTCCTGCTCGCTGATCGACTCCGACACGTCGAGGACGACGATCGCGACCTCTGCCTTCTCCAGCGCGGCGGACGTGCGCAGCGACGCGTAGAAGTCGGCGCCCTGCGCCATATGCACGCGGCGACGGATACCGGCCGTGTCGACGAGGCGCCACATCTTGCCGCCCAGCTCCACGACCTCGTCCACGGGGTCGCGAGTGGTGCCGGCGAGGTCGTTGACGACGACGCGCTCCTCGCCCGCGGCCTTGTTCAGCAGCGAGGACTTGCCGACGTTCGGGCGCCCCAGGATCGCGACGCGGCGCGGACCGCCGATCTCCTGCTTCGCCACCGCGGAGATCTCGGGCAGCTTCTTCAGCACAGCATCGAGGAGGTCGGCGACACCACGACCGTGGATCGCGGAGACCGGGTGCGGCTCCCCGAGACCCAGGTTCCACAGGGCGGCGGCTTCCGGCTCCTGACGCGCGTCGTCGATCTTGTTGGCGACGAGGAAGACCGGCTTGCCGCTCTTGCGCAGCAGCTTCACGACGTGCTCGTCGGTCGACGTGGCGCCCACCATGGCGTCCACGACGAACAGCACGACATCGGAGAGGTCGATCGCGACCTCGGCCTGAGCCGCGACCGAACGGTCGATGCCGCGGGCGTCGGGCTCCCAGCCGCCGGTGTCGACGACCGTGAAGCGGCGGTCGTTCCACTCGGCCTTGTACGTGACGCGGTCGCGGGTGACGCCGGGGGTGTCCTCCACGACGGCCTCGCGACGGCCCAGGATCCGGTTCACGAGCGCGGACTTGCCCACGTTCGGCCGCCCGACGATCGCCACCACGGGCAGCGCAGGCAGGAACTCGATGCCGTCCTCGCCCAGCGTCACGCCGGCGAGGAGCGCGGCGTCCTCGTCGTCGAGCTCGTAGTCGGCCAGGCCGGCGCGCAGGGTCTCCGCGCGCTGCTCGGCCAGCTGGTCATCGATCTGCTCGAGCTTCTCGGCGAGCTGGTCGGGACCGCCTTCGTATTCGTCGTCAGCCACGGTCTGCTCCTCGGAGTCGTTCGATCACCGAGAGGACGGCGTCGATGGTCTGGGGGAAATCGAGTGCGGTCGAGTCGACGACCTCCACGCCTTCCGCGGCGTTGAGGAAGTCGACGACGGCACTGTCGGAGGCGTCACGCTTGTGCAGCGCGTCCGCGACGGCGGCGGCGTTCTCGCCGGCGAGCTCGCCCGCGCGGCGTGCGGCCCGCACCTCGGGCGCCGCGGTCAGCAGGATGCGCACGGGCGCATCCGGTGCCACGACGGTCGTGATGTCGCGTCCTTCGACGACGACGGCCGGGTACGGCGCCTCGGCGACCAGCGCCCGGAAGAGCTCGTTGACCTGGGTGCGCACCTCCGGCACGCGGGCCACGCCGCTCACGGCACCGGACACACGCGGTTCGCGGATCGCGTCCGTCACGTCGACGTCGCCGACGCGCACCGTGCGGTCGTCGGGGTCGAGACCGAGACGGACGGGGAAGTCGGCGGCCGCGGCGCGCACGGCCTCGGCGTCGTCGGTGTCTGCACCGCGATCGAGCACATGCCAGGCGAGGGCCCGGTAGGCCGACCCGGTGTCGAGGTAGCCGAAGCCCTCGCGACGCGCGATCGCCTTGGAGACGCTCGACTTGCCGGACCCGGCGGGGCCGTCGATGGCGATGAACTTCGTGGCGGAGATGGTGGAGGTGTCAGTCATTGGTGTTCCCTGCGATGCGCCAGCCGCGTTCCTGGAGTCCGGTGATCGCGCCGTGCAGCGCCGCGGGGTCGACGCTGATCTCGGCGAGGCCGAACTGCGCGCCCGGAGAGTGCTCAAGGCGCAGGTCCTCGACGTTGACGCCCAGCTCGCCGAGTTCGCCGAACAGGCGCCCCAGCTGACCGGCGGTGTCGTCGACCATGACGACCAGTGTCTCGAAGCGTCGGTTCTGTCCGTGCTTGCCGGGGAGGCGCTCGACGCCGTCGTTGCCCTGGCGGATGGTCTCGGCGAGCACGCGTCGGGCGCCGGGGGCCCCGGGAGCGCGCAGCGCATCGGCGACCTCGCTCAGGTCGGTCGCGAGCGCGTCGAGGATCTCGACGACGGGACCGGCGTTGGCGCCGAGGATCTGCACCCACAGTTCGGGAGCGGACGCGGCGATGCGCGTGGTGTCCCGCACGCCCTGCCCGGCCAGACGGAGGGCGCCCTCCTCGGCCCCGGCCAGCCGACCGGCGAGGAGACTCGCGACGACCTGCGGCACATGCGAGGTGAGGGCGACGGAGCGGTCGTGCTCCTCCGGGGTCATCTCCAGCGGCATCGCGCCGACGTCGAGGGCCAGTGCCTCGACCAGCGCGAGGTCCCGCGCGGTGGTGTCCTCGTCGCGGCACACGACCCACGGCCGCCCGATGAAGAGATCGGCTCTCGCCGAGATCGCCCCGCCGCGCTCCCGACCGGCGAGCGGGTGCGAGCCGATGTAGCGGGCGAGGTTGACGCCGCGCTCCCGCAGCGTGCGGAACGGCTCCAGCTTGACACTCGCGACATCGGTCACGACGGCGTCGGGGTACCGCTCGAGCTCGGCCTGGATCACGTCGGCGGTCACGTCCGGCGGCACGGCCACGACGATGAGCACCGGCGCGTCGTCGTCCTGCGGAAGCCGCCCGGCACCGTAGTCGACGGCGAGGCGCAGCTGCGCAGGGGACGCGTCGGTGAGGACGACGTCGATGCCCTTCGCTCGGAGGGCGTGGCCGACGCTGGCACCGAGCAGCCCGGCACCGACGATGCGCACGGTGCCGGACAGACGCGGCGCCACGGCACCGGTCTTCCGCGCCGCGGGCGCACTCGTCGTCTGGGTCATTCGCTCTCCTGCTCGCCTGGCGCCTCGGCGACACCGGATTCCCGGCGCGCGAGAGTCAGCAGCGCGCCGACTTCGATTTTACTCAGTTCCCGCGTCCGACCGGCCGGGAGGGTTCCCAGGTGCAGCGGACCGAACTGCCTCCGCACGAGTTCCGTGACCGGATGGCCGACCGCGGCCATCATCCGGCGCACGATCCGATTGCGGCCGGAGTGCAGCGTGAGCTCCACGAGGCTCGAGCCGCGCGACGTGTCCAGCAGCCGGGCCTTGTCGGCGGCGATGGGGCCGTCCTCCAGCTCGATGCCCTTCGTGAGCTTCGAGATGGTCTGCGCCGTGACCGCCCCCTCGACCTTCGCGATGTAGACCTTGGTGACACCGAAGGAGGGGTGCGCGAGCACGTGCGCGAGCTCGCCGTCGTTGGTGAGCAGCAGCAGTCCGCTGGTCTCGGCGTCCAGACGCCCGACGTTGTACAGCCGCTCCTCGTAGTCCTTCGTGAAGCGCCGGAGATCCGGGCGTCCGCTCTGGTCGCGCATGCTGCTGACCACACCCGTCGGCTTGTTCAGCATCACGTAGCGCTTGGACACGTCGAGCTGCACCGCGGTGCCGTCCACGTCCACGAGGTCCCGCTCCGGGTCGATGCGGCGGCCGAGCTCGGTCACCACCTGGCCGTTCACGCGGATGCGCCCCTCGACGATGTACTGCTCGACGACCCGACGGGACGCCACACCGGCGGCCGCCAGCACCTTCTGCAGTCGCACGCCTTCGGGAGCGGCGGAATCGTGGGCGTCGGTGGTCATCGGACCGTCCCTTCGTCGAAGCCGTCGGCGCCGTCGTCGAGGAGCGGCGAGATCGGCGGAAGCTCATCCAGAGAGTTGATGCCGAGATGCTGGAGGAGCGCATCGGTCGTGCCGTAGTTGATCGCGCCGGTCTCGGAATCGGCGAACAGTTCCGTGATCAGCCCCCGCGCGAGCAGGGTGCGGACCACGGAGTCGACGTTGACCGCGCGGATCGAGGCCACCTGGCTCCGGGTCACCGGCTGCTTGTACGCGATCACCGCGAGCGTCTCCAGCGCCGCCTGGGAGAGCCGGGCCGGCGCCTGACCGCCGACGAACTCCGCCACGACCGGATCGAGGTCTTCGCGGACGTAGAGCCGCCATCCACCGCCGACCTCCCGCAGCTCGAAGCCGCGCCGCGGACCCGCGCCTCGACCGTCGTAGTCCTCGACCAGCGACTCGACCGTCTGCCGGACGGCGGGCACCGGCGCGCCGACCGCGGCGGCGAGAGCCACCAGGCCGATCGGCTCGTCGACGATGAAGAGGATCGCCTCCACACGCTCGCTGAGCGGGAGCTCGGACCCCGTCACGGCGTCGGGCTCGTCGCGGAGCCCGGTCTCTGCCTCGGTCACGTCATCGGTCATAGTCGGCCCCCAGGGTCGCGAGTGTCTCGTCCGACCAGGAGTCGGCGGCCCAGCGGAGCGTGAGCTCCCCGAGCGGTTCCAGTTGTTCGAAGGAGAGCGCAGCGTGCCGGTACAGCTCCAGCACCGAGATGAAGCGGGCCACGACGATACCCGGCTCGGTGACGCCGGCGACGAGCTCGCGGAAGCTCAGCGATTCGGTGCCGCGCAGCAGCGTGACGACGATGGCGGCCTGCTCGCGGATGCTGACCAGGGGTGCATGCAGATGGTCGAGGCCGACGTGCGGGATCTCCTTCGGCGCGAAGGCCAGAAGCGCCAGCGCCGCGAAGTCGTCGGGGGTGAGCGACCAGACGAGCTCGGGCGTCTGCTTCCGGTGCTTCTCCTCCAGAGGCACCGCACGCACATGACGGCGGTCCTCCCGCTGCAGGCACCGCGAGAACCAGGCGGAGACCTCTTTGAACGCGCGGTACTGCAGGAGGCGGGCGAAGAGCAGGTCGCGCGCTTCGAGCAGGGCGACGGCCTCGGCGTCGACGAGCTCGCCCTGCGGCAGCAGTCCCGCGACCTTCATGTCCAGCAGGGTCGCGGCGACGACGAGGAACTCCGAGGCCTGATCCAGCTCCTCCTCGTCCTCCAGGTCGGCGAGGTACGCGATGAACTCGTTGGTGACGGCGCTCAGCGACACCTCGGTGATGTCCATCTCGTGCTTCGAGATGAGGTTCAGCAGGAGGTCGAAGGGGCCGTCGAAGTTCGACAGCGAGACGCGGAACCCCGCGGCGTCGTCGGCAGACGAAGACTCCGCCGCGTCGACGGCGTCGGCGGATGCCGGGACCTCAGCGGTTCCGAGCTCGTCAGGCGACGGCGCCACGGGCGACCAGCTCCCTGGCCAGCCGCAGGTATGCCTGTGCGGCCGCGTGCTCCGGAGCGAACTCGGTGATCGGGACCCCCGAGACCGACGCATCCGGGAACTTCACGGTGCGGCCGATCACGGTCTCCAGCACGTCGTCGCCGAACGCCTCCACGACCCGCTCCAGCACCTCGCGCGAGTGCAGCGTGCGAGGGTCGTACATGGTCGCCAGCAGCCCGTCCATCTCGATGGAGGGGTTCAGGCGATCGCGGACCTTGTCGATGGTCTCGATGAGGAGCGCGACACCGCGGAGCGCGAAGAACTCGCACTCGAGCGGGATGATGACGCCGTGCGCAGCCGTCAGCGCGTTCACGGTCAGCAGACCGAGCGACGGCTGGCAGTCGATGAGGATGACGTCGTACTCCCCCGCCACCTGGCGCAGCACGCGGGCGAGGATCGTCTCGCGGGCGACCTCGTTCACGAGGTGCACCTCCGCGGCGGAGAGGTCGATGTTCGCGGGGAGGACGTCGAGACCGGGCACGTTCGAGTGCACGATCGCGTCGTGCGCGTCGCGCTTCGTGTCGAGCAGGAGGTCGTAGACCGTCGGCACGTCGTGCGTCTGAATGCCGAGACCGGCGGACAGTGCGCCCTGCGGGTCGAAGTCCACCGCGAGCACCTTGCGGCCGTACTCCGCGAGCGCGGCGGCGAGGTTGATGGAGGTGGTCGTCTTGCCGACGCCGCCCTTCTGGTTGCAGAGCGCGATGATGCGGGCCGGGCCGTGCGACTTCAGCGGCGCCGGGATCGGGAAGCCCTGGTACGGACGGCCGGTGGGTCCCATGGGAGTGTCGTCGGCCTTCTGCGCCTTCGCCCTGGACTTCGCCACTTTCTCAGCCACCGGTTCTCCTGCTCCTTCGTGCTTGCTCGATTGTAGCCGCCCAGCGTTCCCCAGCCGTCTCGGCGCGCGGCGGGCGACCCGGTACCGGCCGCGGCCTGCGCGGTCAGCGCGCCCGGGGATGAGAGGTCGCGTAGATGTCACGGAGAGCATCCACCGACACATGCGTGTAGATCTGCGTCGTCGCGACCGAGGAGTGCCCCAGCAGCTCCTGCACCACCCGCACGTCGGCACCGCCCTGCAGGAGGTGCGTCGCGAACGAATGCCGCAGCGTGTGCGGGGAGACCTCGGCGGTGAGCTGTGCGCGCTCGGCAGCGGAACGGATCACCAGCCACGCGCTCTGTCGCGAGAGCGGGGCACCGCGCGCGCCGAGGAAGAGCCGGGCCGATGCGCGGCCCTTCGCCGCGAGCTCCGGACGGACCCGGGTGAGGTAGGCGTCGACGGCGGCGCGGGCGTACGACCCCACCGGGACGATCCGCTCCTTCGAGCCCTTGCCCCGCAGGCGCAGCACCTCGCCGTGCGCCATGTCGTCGACGTCGAGACCGACCGTCTCCGACACCCTGGCACCCGTGGCGTAGAGGAGCTCCAGCAGCGCCCTGTCCCTGATGCCGAGCGGTTCCTCGGCCGACGGCGCGGCGAGCAGGCGCTCCACCTGGTCGATCGTGAGGGCTTTCGGCAGCCGGCGCGGGGTCTTCGGTGGGCGGAGTCGTCCGGTCGGATCGTCCGCCTCGATGCCCTCGCGGGCGAGGAACCGGTGCCAGCCGCGCACCGAGGACTGCAGGCGCGCCAGGCTCGTCGCGGCCGGCGGCGGCTCCGCGGACGCGCGGGCGGCGATGAAGCGGTCGACGACGGCGGGCGTGATGTGCGCGGTGTCGTCGATCCCGTCCGCAGCGAGCCAGTCCCGGTAGCCCTCGAGATCCCGCCGGTAGGCGCCGACGGTGTGGCTGCTGAGCCCGCGCTCGATCGTCACATGACGCAGGTACGCGTCGAGGGCGCGATCGAGCAGCATGCTCAGCTCCGGTCGCGCAGCCTCTGCGCGGCGGCCAGGACGCCGATGGAGAGGATGCCGTTGTGCAGGCGTCCCTCCAGGACTCCGGCGACGGCCTCGTGCAGCGGCACCCACGCGACGCGGATGTCGGCCTCCTCGTCCTCGCGGTCATGCGCGGTCTCGGCGGCTGAGAGTCCGGTCGCGAGGAACACCCGGATGAGCTCGTCGTTACCGCCGGGCGTCGTCCACGACGACACCAGGGGCTCCCAGTGGGCCGCGACGAGGTCGGCTTCCTCCGCGAGCTCGCGACGGGCGGCCGCCAGCGGCTCCTCCCCCGCGATGTCGAGGAGGCCGGCTGGCAACTCCCAGTCGCGGTGACGGATCGGGTGACGGTACTGCTGGATGAGCAGAACCCGCTCTTCGTCGTCCAGCGCGAGGATCGCGACGGCCCCGGGGTGGGCGACGTACTGTCGCACGATCTCGCCGTCGCCGTAGCGGACCCGGTCAGAGCGGACGTCCCAGACGTACCCCTCGTAGACGAGGTCGCTGCTCAGGACCTCCGGCTCGAAGGGCTCGTCCCGCAGCGGTTCCGGCACGCCCGCCTTCGACTCACTCATCGACGGGCACGTCGAACAGCTCGCTCGCGCGGTGACGCGCGATGGCGGCACCGACGAGACCGCGGAACAGCGGGTGCGGGTCGGTCGGACGCGAGCGGAGTTCCGGGTGGGCCTGCGTGGCGATGTAGTACGGGTGCACGTCGCGCGGCAGCTCGACGTACTCGACGAGGTCCAGCTCGGGGTTCAGACCCGAGAACACCAGACCGGCCTCCGACAGGCGATCGCGGTAGGCGTTGTTGACCTCGTAGCGGTGGCGGTGACGCTCGGACACCTCGGCGGCGCCGTAGACCTCACGCGCCAGCGAACCCTCCGCGAGAGCCGCCTTGTACAGGCCCAGGCGCATGGTGCCGCCCAGGTCGCCGCCGTCGAGGATCTCGATCTGCTCGGCCATGGTCGCGATGACGGGCTCCGCGGTATCCGGATCGAACTCGCTGGACGAGGCTCCGGCGATTCCGGCGACGTCGCGGGCGTACTCGATGACCATGCACTGCAGCCCCAGGCAGAGGCCGAGGGTCGGGATGCCCTGCTCGCGGGCGAACTTCAGCGCACCCAGCTTGCCCTCGATGCCGCGGATGCCGAAGCCTCCGGGCACGCAGATGCCGTCCAGCTCCGCCAGCTGCTCCTGCGCGCCCTCCGGCGTCTCGCAGAGGTCGGACGGGATCCAGCGGATGTTGACCTTGGTCTCCTGCGCGAAGCCGCCCGCCTTGAGGGCCTCCGTCACGGACAGGTAGGCGTCGGGAAGGTCGATGTACTTGCCGACGAGGCCGATCGTGACCTCGTGCTTCGGGTTGTGCACCGCGTGCAGCACCTTGTTCCAGCGCGTCCAGTCGACGTCGTCCGCCTTCTGGTCGAGGCCGAGGCGGCGCACGATGTAGGAGTCGAGGCCCTGCTCGTTGAGGGTCGACGGGATGTCGTAGATGCTCGGCAGGTCGACGGTGTTGATGACGCCTTCGACGTCGACGTCGCACATCAGGGCGATCTTGTTGCGGTTGCTCGCGCTCACCGGGCGGTCGCTGCGGAGCACGAGGGCATCGGGCTGGATGCCGACCTGGCGGAGGGCTGCGACCGAGTGCTGGGTCGGCTTGGTCTTCTGCTCGCCGGACGCGCCCATGAACGGCACGAGCGAGACGTGCACGAAGAACACGCTGTCGCGGCCGAGCTCGTGACGCAGCTGGCGCGCCGACTCGAGGAAGGGCTGCGACTCGATGTCGCCGACCGTGCCGCCGACCTCGGTGATGATCACGTCGGGACGCGGGTCCTCGGTGGCCTGCAGCCGCATGCGGCGCTTGATCTCGTCGGTGATGTGCGGGATGACCTGCACGGTGTCGCCGAGGTACTCGCCGCGACGCTCGCGGGCGATCACCTGCGAGTAGATCTGACCGGTCGTGACGTTGGCCGCCTCGGACAGGTTGATGTCGAGGAAGCGCTCGTAGTGGCCGATGTCGAGGTCGGTCTCCGCACCGTCGTCGGTGACGAACACCTCGCCGTGCTGGAACGGGTTCATGGTGCCCGGATCGACGTTGAGATACGGGTCGAGCTTCTGCATGACCACGCGGAGTCCGCGAGCGGTCAGGAGGTTGCCCAGGCTGGCCGCGGTGAGCCCCTTGCCCAAAGACGAAACGACACCACCGGTCACGAAGATGTGCTTGGTCGTGTCGTTCTTGGGCCCCGCAGAAGAAGAGTTCATCACGGGCTTCTATCCTAACAGTTCATTCAGACGCCGAGGCTGAGAAGCTCGCGGGCGTGGGTGAGTGCGGCATCGGAATCCGCGAGGCCGGAGAGCAGACGGGCCATCTCGGCCTCGCGCTCCTCCCCGTCGAGCCGCCGCACGCTGGAGGCGGTGACGGCGCCGTCGTGCGATTTCACGACGGTGAGGTGGTTGTTCGCGAAGGCGGCGACCTGCGCGAGATGGGTGACGGCGATCACCTGCGACTTCTCGGCGAGTCGGGCGAGTCGCCGACCCACCTCGATGGCCGCCGCGCCGCCGATTCCCGCGTCGACCTCGTCGAACACGAAGGTGGGCACCGGGTCGGTCGCCGCGATGACGACCTCGATCGCGAGCATCACCCGCGACAGCTCGCCGCCGGAGGCCCCCTTGGCGACCGAGCGGGGTTCGGCGCCGGGATGCGGGGCGAGCAGGATGGCGACGTCGTCGCGGCCGTGGGTGCTCTCAGACCCCGGGGTCACAGAGACCTCCAGGCGCGCGTCCGGCATCGCCAGCGCGTGCAGCTCGGCCGTCACGGCCTCGCCGAGTCGGCCGGCCGCCTCGTTCCGGGCCGCGGTGAGAGCGTCGGCCCGGGCGTCGAGCTCCGCCCTGGCCGCGTCGCGCTCGGCGGTGAGGCGTTCCAGACGCTCTCCGTCGTCGTCGAGTTCGGCCAGCCGCGCGGATCCGGTCTGCCACAGCGCCAGCGCCTCCGCCAGCGAGCCGTGCTGACGGATGAGGACGCCGAGTGCGGCCCGGCGCTCCTCGACGGCGGCGAGCTCATGGGGTCCGGATTCGTCGAGGTCGGCGAGGAAGCCGGAGAGCACACCGGCGGCGTCGGCGATCCGGTAGCCGATGTCGGCCAGGGTCTCCGCGACCTCCGCGAGCTTCGGGTCCGACACGCGCTCGATCGCTCGGCGTGCTTCCGCGACCAGCGCCGACGCATCGGGCTCGCCCTCCTCGTTCGAGAGGGCCCCGTGGGCCAGGGCGGCGGCGACGCGGAGTTCCTCCGCGTTCGCGAGGCGCTCGGCACGAGCCGCCAGCTCCTCGTCCTCGCCCTCCTCGGGGGCGGTCGCCTCGATCAGGGCGAGGTCCTCCCGCAGCCGAGCGGCCTCCTCGGCACGCCGGTCGCGATTCGCGGTGATGTCGATGATCTCGGCGTCGAGGGTCCGCCAGCGCTCGAACGCGGCCTGGTAGTCCTCCAGCGCCCGGGCGATCGGTTCGCCGCCGAAGCGGTCGAGGGCGTCGCGCTGCGCGGCGGCCGACCGCAGCCGGAGCTGCTCGGACTGTCCGTGCACGACGATGAGCTCGTCTGCGAGCGAGGAGAGCACCCCCGCCGGAGCGGCGCGGCCGCCGACGCTCGCACGGCTGCGGCCCTCGGCGCTGAGGGTGCGCGACACATACAGCTCGGCGGTGCCGGCATCGGCCGGCTCCAGCTCTCCCCCGGCCTCGGCCACGATGTCGGCGACCTCGCCCTTCTCGGGCACGATCCACACCCCGGCCACCGACGCCTGGGCCGCGCCCTTGCGCACGGCCCCCGAGTCGGCGCGCTGGCCGAGGAGCAACCCGAGGCCGGTGACGACCATGGTCTTGCCCGCGCCCGTCTCTCCGGTGATCGCCGTGAAGCCCGGGCCGAGCGGCAGGACGGCGTCAGCGATCACGCCGAGCCCCTGCATGCGCATCTCCTCGATCATGCGTCGCTCCTCCGCTCCTGTCCGCGCCACCCTTCGACGGGCAGCTGGAACTTGCGGACGAGACGGTTCGTGAACGCGGTCGGGTGCAGGCGCGCGAGACGGACCGGGCGCGACGAGCGGCGCACCACGACGCGAGCGCCCGGCGGGAGGTCGTGGGAACGACGGCCGTCGCACCAGAGGATGCCGGAGCCGTCCGTCCGCTCCAGCATCTCGATGGCCACGGCCGCATCGGGGCTCACCACGAGCGGCTTCGCGAACAGGGCGTGTGCCGACAGCGGGACCACCGCGATGGCCTCGACCGTCGGCCAGATGACGGGTCCGCCGGCGGAGAAGTTGTAGGCGGTCGAGCCGGTCGGGGTGGAGATGACCATGCCGTCGCAGCCGAAGCTCGACAGGGGGCGCCCATCGATCTCGAGCACCACCTCGATCATGCGCTCGCGGCTCGCCTTCTCGACGGTCGCCTCGTTCAGGGCCCAGGTTTCGAAGACGACGTCGCCGGACCGGTCCTTGACGCGCACCGACAACGCCAGGCGCTCCTCGACCTCGTAGTCGCGGGCGATGACGCGGCGCATCGCGTCGTCCATGTCGTCCCGGTCGATCTCCGCGAGGAAGCCGACGTGTCCCATGTTGATGCCGAGCACCGGGGCGCCGCTGTCGCGGACGAGCTCCGCCGCGCGGAGGATGGTGCCGTCGCCGCCGAGGACGATCGCGAGTTCGAGGGTCGACGGCCCGGAGGCGTCCAGCACCTCGACGTCCGCGAAGAACGCATCGACCGCGGCGAGCTCGGCATGGTCGTCAGCTGCCAGGACGGGACGGACCCCCGCACCGCGGAGGGCGCCGATCACCCGACGGGCGGCCGCGACGGTGTCGACGCGGCCCGCATGGGCGACGACCAGGATCCTGCGCTCGTTCATCGTCCCCCTGCCAGCCGGTTGATGGTGTCCATCCATTCTGTCGGATTGCTCCCGCCGCCCGGCACGAAGTGCACGAGATACTCCGCATTGCCGTGAGTCCCGAGGATCGGGGAGGAGACGATCCCCGCCATCCCCAGCCCCGCGTCCCACGCGCTCCACACCACGCGGGCGACGGCGTCCGCACGGGTGGCGGGGTCGGTGACGAGACCGCCGCGCACGGCCGTCCGCCCGACCTCGAACTGGGGTTTGACCAGCAGCAGCACGTCGGCGCCCGGTGCGGCGACGGAGACCACCGCGGGCAGCACGAGCTCGAGCGAGATGAAGGAGAGGTCGCCCACCACCAGATCGGGGGGCGCAGACTCCCCCGTCGCCGCGGCGAGGCCGTCACGCGTCATGTGCCGCACGTTGAAGCCCTCGACGGCGATGACGCCGGGGTCGGCAGCGACCGCGGGGGCGAGCTGGCCATGCCCGACGTCCACGGCGAGGACACGGCGCGCGCCGCGTTCCCGCAGCACCTGCGTGAATCCGCCGGTCGAGGCCCCCATGTCGAGCGCCAAGCGCCCCTGAACCGGGATGCCGAAGCCGTCGAGCCCGGCGACGAGCTTGTGCGCCCCGCGGCTGACGTAGTGGTCGGCGCCGGCGACCGTGATGGTGTCGTCGTCGCTGACCGGGGTCGAGGCCTTCACGACTGGGCGGCCGTCGACGCTCACGAGGCCGTCGGCGATGAGGGTGGCGGCATGCGTGCGCGAACGGGCGAGTCCTCGGGCGGCGAGGGCGGCGTCGAGTCGCGTCATCGTGGTCCCGGGGTCTCCCGCAGGTCGTGCCGGGATCCGCTCTCGAGTCGTCGCGAGAGTTCGTCGTGCAGGGCCGAGTACGCGTCGGCGCGTGCGGCGAGCGGCTGCCCTTCGATCAGGCGCAGACGACTCCACAGGCCGTCCGTCGGCGCGCTGGTCGTCGTCTCATCGCTCACGCTTCCACTGTACGCGGCGCCACCGACGGGCGGCGGCGCCACGCGTGGCTCAGGGGCGGTGGAACGGGTCCGCGTACAGCCGCTCCGGAACCCGGAGGACGAACACCGGTGTCCCGGACGCCCAGATCGCGGCGGCACCCGCACGGAGCAGGTCGAGCTGGTCGCCGGACTCGGCGACGATCTCGACGTCTGCGCCCCGGACGCGGACGGCGGCGCCGTTCACGTCGAACACGCCGTCGGTCACGGTGGGCTCGGGGTACGGCTCGTGCAGTCCGCGCAGGTCGCCGAGGATGTAGGTCGGGCGCGATCCTTCGGGCGCGGCGAGGACGTGCTTGGGGCGGTCGATGCCGGTGAGCACCAGGGCGGACTCGATGCCCGCACGGCTGGCACCCATGATGTCGGTGTCGAGGCGGTCACCGATGAAGAGCGCCTTCGCCGCGCCGAAACGAGCGAGCGCCTCCTCGAAGATCGGGGTCTCCGGCTTGCCCGCCACCGTCGCCAGACGACCGATCGCGGTGTGCACGGCGGAGACGAGAGTGCCGTTCCCCGGGGCGACGCCCCGCTCGCGCGGGATCGTCCAGTCGGTGTTCGTGGCGATCCACGGGATGCCGCCCTCGTCCTCGGGGACCTTGAGGGCGAACGCCGCCTCGGCGAGGTCGGTCCAGGCGACCTCGGGCGCGAAGCCCTGGACCACGGCCTGCGGCGCGTCCTCGGCGCTGCGCGTGACCGTGTACCCGGCCTTCTGCACCTCGTCGACGAGGCCGTCGCCGCCCACCACGAGGATGGTCGCCGGCGCCGGCACGATCCCGGACAGCAGACGCATCGCCGCCTGCGGGCTCGTCACGACGTCCTGCGGAGCGACGTCGAGTCCGAGACTCGTGAGGTGCGCCGCCACGGAGGCGTCGGTGCGCGAGGCGTTGTTGGTGATGTAGCCGAGACGCACCGTGTGCGCCGCCGCGTTCAGGCTCTCCACCGCATGCGGCAGAGCGCCGGGACCCGCGTAGACCACGCCGTCGAGATCAGCGAGGACGGTGTCGACGCCCTCGAGGGGTGTGTGTCCCGCGGGTTGCTTCCGCGCCTTCGGTGTGAAGAGTCCCACCTACGCCTCCGGCTTCTCAGGCGCGGAGGGCGAGTCGTCCTCCGTCTCGTCGTCATCCGTCTCGTCGTCCTCGCCGAGCAGCTCGCGCACCTCGTCCTCGATGGACGGCTCGGGGGTGTCGACCGCGTCGGTGGCTTCCGTCGCGACGTCGGCTTCCGTTGCGTCGCCGGCGACGTCCTCGACAGAAGCAACGTCCTCGACGGAGAGCTCGTCGTCGGAGAACTCGTCCTCGACGAGGCCGTCCTCGACGTAGAGTTCCTCGTCGCCGGCCTCATCCACACCGAGAGCTTCCGCAGCGACCTCGGCGCGATGCGCCCAGAACTCCGCTTCGTCGGTGCGCCCGAGGTCCTCCAGCACGGCGGCCCGTGCGGCGAAGAGCGCGGGGCTCCACTCGAACGCGCGGTCCGGGTCGAGCTCCGGAATCTCGAGTTCGCCGAGGGCCAGCTCCAGGTCTCCCTGGTCCAGCCGGGCACCCGACATCGCGATCGCGAGAGCCACGCGCACCGGGGTGGTGAGAGCCGATCGGTCCACGGCGCGGCCGGTCTCGAGGGCGCGGTCGGGACGCCCGATGCCGCGCTCGCTGTCGACCATGAGGGCGATCTGGTCGTCCTTGCCGGAGATCCGGCGATAGGTGCGAAGTTCACGCAGAGCCAGGGCGAAGTCGCCCGTCGCGTAGGCGGTGATGCCGAGAGTCTCGCGGACGATCGCGATCCGGCCGGCACGACGCGAGGCCGCCAGGGCATGCTCGTGCGCCAGAGCGGGATCCTCGTCGATCAGCCGGGACGCCATCGCCAGGTGTCGGGCGACGAACTCGGCGTTCTCCTTGCTGAGCGTCTTCAGCTCGTTGCGCGCGGACGGGTGCAGGTCGCGTGCGGTGAGCTCGTCCGGGAGGCGGGGCTCATCGAACCGAGGACGCTCGTTCGCCGCGTTGGCCGGACGTTCCCGCCCGGCGCCGCCGCGCTGCGGGAAGGACCGCGACCGGTCACTCCCCCGCTCACGCGCGAACCCACCCTCGCGACGGGGGGCACCACCGTCACGGTTGTAGCCCCCCTCACGGCGGGAGCCGGAGTCACGGTTGTAGCCGCCCTCGCGCCGCGGAGCGCTGTCGCGGTTGTGACCACCCTCACGACGCGGGCCGGAGTCGCGGTTGTAACCACCTTCGCGACGCGGGCCGGAGTCGCGGTTGTAACCACCCTCACGACGCGGGGCACCACCATCACGGTTGTAGCCACCCTCACGACGCGGAGCACCATCACGGTTGTTGTAGCCACCCTCACGACGCGGAGCGCTGTCGCGGTTGTAACCACCCTCGCGACGCGGAGCGCTGTCGCGGTTGTTGTAGCCACCCTCACGACGCGGAGCGCTGTCGCGGTTGTTGTAGCCACCCTCACGACGAGGGGCACCACCATCGCGGTTGTAGCCGCCCTCACGACGCGGGGCACCACCGTCGCGGTTGTAGCCACCCTCACGACGAGGGGCACCATCGCGGTTGTTGTAGCCACCGTCGCGACGGGGGGCACCACCATCGCGGTTGTAGCCACCCTCACGACGCGGGTTGGAGTCACGGTTGTAACCACCCTCGCGACGCGGAGCGCTGTCGCGGTTGTTGTAGCCACCCTCACGACGAGGGGCACCACCGTCACGCTTGTAATCACCCTCGCGACGGGGGGCACCATCGCGGTTGTTGTAGCCGCCCTCGCGTCGGGGAGCACCACCGTCGCGGTTGTAGCCACCCTCACGACGAGGGGCACCACCATCACGGTTGTAGCCACCCTCACGACGCGGGGCACCATCACGGCTGTAGCCGCCCTCGCGACGCGGGGCGCGGTCACCCGAGCCGGCACGAGATGCGCCGTCACGGTATACGGGGCGACCTCCGGAAGGACGTTCGTTGCGCTGGTTCCTGTCGTCGTTGCGACGCGGACGGCGCTCTTCCTCTTCCGGCATGGTGCTCCCTGTTCTCTTCGTGCTGTAAACGCAAAATGGCCACCCAACGATGGGTGGCCATTTCGACTAAAAGGAGTCCGGCGGTGTCCTACTCTCCCACAGGGTCCCCCCTGCAGTACCATCGGCGCTGTGAGGCTTAGCTT
>NZ_JAGXJJ010000139.1:0-271 GCF_019091465.1 Microbacterium sp. GbtcB4 | reverse complement strand
ATTACGGCGCAAATGGTACGGATAATGCGGATGATTTTGCCGCCTTTACCCAATGTATAGCCGCCGCATCCAGCCAGGGAAAAAATGTGTACATCCCTGCCGGACGTTTTATACTCAGCAACAAGCTGCTGCTGAATGTAAGCAACATTAAGACCCAGGGCGCAGGCATCTGGCATACCTATGTTTACTTCTCCACCAACGTACAGTTCTCCGGCGGTATCCTGGCAAGGGCCAGCCATGTGGAGATCTCCAACTTCTCCATGAACACGGC
>NZ_JAGXJJ010000138.1:0-271 GCF_019091465.1 Microbacterium sp. GbtcB4 | reverse complement strand
AGGCCCACGACGCATGCGTCCAGGCGCAGCGTCGCGGGCGTGGCATCCACCACCGTCGCGACCACGACGGTCGTCGACAGCACGGCGGATGCCACCCCGCCCGACGCCGGGATCACCGCGGGGCCCGTGCACACGCACGGCGTGCCGCAGATCTCGGCGTACCGGGCGACCGACATCGCCCGCACGGTCACGTCGTCGAGCGTGGGGGCGGAGCCGGCGGGCCAGGCCGCCGCGTCGAAGGGCGCCGGGATGCTGGCGCGGAGGGTGGGGA
>NZ_JAGXJJ010000137.1:0-271 GCF_019091465.1 Microbacterium sp. GbtcB4 | reverse complement strand
GTTTCTGTGGACTATATACTTGAATCTTTCATGTCAAGAAAGAAAAGATGGCATCTCAACGAGATTGCACGAGTTGTTGAAAGTGGAGATAAAGTAAAAGTGTAATAAAGCATTCTTAATTACTAGAACTTGCTTCCCTTTTTTTCTCAAGAATTATGCACAATTTATATCTGCTTACCTCCACATATAACCCTCATGCCCCAAACCTCCTTAATTTTCATCTAATCGGATCATTGGTAAGTCGAATAATAATAATAATAACTTATGAGGA
>NZ_JAGXJJ010000136.1:0-271 GCF_019091465.1 Microbacterium sp. GbtcB4 | reverse complement strand
CCGAGCCCCCGCCTGCTGTCGGCGGCGCTGTCCCCGACCGGCGCGCCCTTCCCGATCGCCCCCTTCGTCGGCGGCGCCCCCGATGCCATCACCGATGTCGCGCAGAACGCCCCCGGGCTGCGCGTGCAGCGGCGGTCCGGGCGCCCCATCACCAATTCCTTCCACGCCATCTGGTCCATCGGCGCGGTGCCCGGCGGAGTGATGGCCGCGGGCGCGATCCCCCCGCAGCTCCCGCTCCCCGTCCACCTGGGGGTCTCGACCGCGGTCTTCG
>NZ_JAGXJJ010000135.1:0-271 GCF_019091465.1 Microbacterium sp. GbtcB4 | reverse complement strand
GACCCCGGTGACGCGCCCCGGGAGACACTCGGACACATGGTGGCCGGAGCGGCCGATGAGGAGGAGACCGCGTGAGCGGCGCGACACCCGGTGCAGGAGACGTCACGAAGGGTCTGCCTCCCGGGCAGCTCCCGCCCAGCACGGGCCTCGCGGAGGAGGTGCCCCCGCCCCCGCGCGGCAACGTCGTCCTCAAGGGGATCCTCCGCGGCAGCGCCGTCACGACGATCCTGGCGATCGTCCTCGCCCTCATCGTCGGGGGCATCCTCATCGC
>NZ_JAGXJJ010000134.1:0-271 GCF_019091465.1 Microbacterium sp. GbtcB4 | reverse complement strand
GCTTCCTCGACGCTCTCGACCGGGCGGGTGACCCGGCCCTCGGCCACGGTCCGCGCCGCACGCAGGACCGCCTCGCGCGGGTGCACGAGTCCGTGCGGCCGGCGCCGGTCGGCCCGGTCGCAGAGGCCGATCTCACGAAGGCCGTGCACGGCATCGTGCGCGGCTCGGACGACGCCGACACCGGCGCCTACCTCGAGACCGCCGTGTACGCGGCGCGCGACCGCGGGGAGGACACCGGGGGCGCCCCGGGCTTCGAGAACACGGCCGACAC
>NZ_JAGXJJ010000133.1:0-272 GCF_019091465.1 Microbacterium sp. GbtcB4 | reverse complement strand
CCGCCAATATTAATATTGCCGGCAGCGGCAATGCCAACGTGCATGCCAGTGTAACCCTGGATGCTAAAATAGCCGGTTCCGGCAATGTATACTACAAGGGTAGCCCGCAGGTATCCTCTAAGGTAGTAGGTTCCGGATCTGTAATAAAGCAATAGCAGGTAACGGGTTGGTATAAACGAAATCCTTTACTCCAAGGGATATTTTAACATTTCATTTATCATATTTTACTCACCTTCGCGGTTATTATAACAAACTTTTTCAAGTCCTTTAGC
>NZ_JAGXJJ010000132.1:0-272 GCF_019091465.1 Microbacterium sp. GbtcB4 | reverse complement strand
CAAAGACTGTGTCTTATCCATGTTAGCATGATCTTGATGTTGTTTTCACTGTTCTATGCTGTGCATGAAAGATGTGTGAGAGAAGAAGAACACGTTTCACAGGAACATAGACACCACCACCACGTTATTCGTATGTCTGAGTACTACAACCAAGACACTTGAATTGCGTGTAGCATCTCACCTCTCGCTCTCTCACTCTCTCTGCACCGGCAGTATCCTCTGCTCACCGGTGCAAGTCCGCCGCCGCGGCCGCGTGGCCCTGCCCGGGGCTC
>NZ_JAGXJJ010000131.1:0-272 GCF_019091465.1 Microbacterium sp. GbtcB4 | reverse complement strand
AGTAAGGAGGTTCGCTAAGTCCTATTTCAGATAATGCAAAAGTGGATTCTTTCCAGTACGGATGCATTTCTTGTTATTCTCCGTTCCATATTCGTTATTGACTATTTCAATGCCCTATAGCTATGCCCGCTCTATTATGTCTTGAATTCCCTGGTAGTGGGGAGGTCGCCTAGAAGCACTAGCTCCATTCTCGCCAGCAGTGATTTCAGCCTTGGAACCCAATAGTTTAAGAATAGAAGCAAGGTCAGTAAGGTCCTAACTCAAAGGTCAGA
>NZ_JAGXJJ010000130.1:0-272 GCF_019091465.1 Microbacterium sp. GbtcB4 | reverse complement strand
AGGCGTGGCATCATAACTCCCCTGGCGGGAGGTACGTTTTTTTTCATAACTTTAGATTTATGGTTTAAGAAGAAAGAAACCCGTTGATTTTGCCGATCGGAGGTTTCTGAAACATTAGACTTATCGGGGAATGTTGCTGCATTTCCCGATTTTTTTTGCTGTTACTGGTAGATGTTTACCTCATTGTTGCTGATTTTAAAGGTGAAAGGCAGCGAGAGCTGCAAGGCTGACAGTACTTCTGTGATAGTTTCGTTCTCGAATTTTGCGTGAAA
>NZ_JAGXJJ010000013.1:0-46038 GCF_019091465.1 Microbacterium sp. GbtcB4 | reverse complement strand
GACCAAATCCACCACCGGCGCGGGGGGGGGAATGGTAGACGCGCTAGCTTGAGGTGCTAGTGCCCGATAGGGCGTGGGGGTCCAAGTCCCCCCCCGCGCACAGAGAGCGAAGGCCCCGGATCCACGGATCCGGGGCCTTCGTCGTTCCCGCTGCGGTCGCGGTGATCCGGTGCGGGCCCGCGGGAGGCGGGACCGCACCGCCCTCACACCGCGCCGACCCCGAAGAGCAGACCCAGCGCGTAGGTCACCGCCGCCGCGCCGAAGCCGATCGCGAGCTGCCGAAGGGCCCGCCGGAGCGGCGGTCCTCCGGAGAGCACGCCGACCATCGCACCGGTGCTGAGCAGCGCGACGCCGACGAGCACGAGCGCGAGCACGATCGCCGCGGTGCCCTCCATGCCGAAGATCCAGGGCAGGACGGGGATGATCGCGCCGGAGGCGAAGAGGAGGAAGCTGGAGATGGCCGCCGTCCAGTCGCTGCCGACGACCTCGTGCGCGTCCCCGCCCTGGACGGCCACCGGCCCCGTGGCTGCCCGGCGGACGCCCTCCTGGGCGGCCTGCACGATGCGGCGGGCCCTGGCGAGGGATTCACCGTGGTCCATGCCGCGGGCGCGGTACACGAGCGCGAGCTCGTTCTCGTCGATGTCGAGGTCGGCCGCTGCCGCCGCGGCGTCCTCGTTCGCCTCGGTGGCGGTAAGGAGTTCCCGCTGTGATCGCACCGACACGAACTCCCCGGCTCCCATGGACAGCGCGCCCGCGAGGAGACCCGCGATACCGCTGAACAGCACGAAGCCGGAGCTCACGCCGGTGGCGCCGATCCCGAGTACCAGGGCGAGGTTGCTGACGAGGCCGTCGTTCGCCCCGAAGACGGCCGCGCGGAAGGAGCCCGAGAGGCGCCGACGGCCCCGCGCGGCGAGGCCGCGGACGACCTCGTGGTGGACCTTCTCGTCGGCGCGCATGGCCGGGGTGGCCCAGCGCTCGGCGTCGTACGGGGAGCGGGCCTCGGCACTCTGGGCGAGGGCGAGGACGAAGATCGAGCCGAAGCGCCCGGCCATCCACCCCAGGAAGCGGGAACGGATTCCCGCCCGCGGCAGGCGCGTCGGTTCGCCGCCCAGAAGGTCGAGCCAGTGCTTCTCGTGCCGGCGCTCGGCCTCGGCGAGCCCGAGCAGGATCGCCCGCTCCTCCCCCGACCGGCGGGCCGCGAGGCGCTGATAGACGGCGCCCTCGGCGCGCTCCTCGACGAGATAGCGAGCCCAGCGCCGTCGATCGGCGGCCGTGGAATCGGCTGCGGCAGGGGCTGTCATGGAACCTCCAGGTGTCACGGTGCCCGGCGTCCGGGCAACCGTTCCACGCTATCCGCGGGGTGTCGCGAAGGCCGCGTCCTGGCCCGGATTGCCAGCATTTCGGGGATCCGAAGCGGCGCCGAAACCGCCCTCAGGAGCGGACGCGTTTACGCAGTACCTCGATGCGGGACTGCAGCTGCGTCACGGTCGCCTGCGCCACCGCCGGGCCGCCGCAGATACGACGGAGTTCGGCGTGGACGGCACCGTGCGGCTGGCCCGACTGCCGCGCGTAGAGGCCCACCAGGCTGTTCAGGAGCTGGCGCTGCTCGCGCAGGGTTCGGTGCAGCGGTGCGGGCAGCGTCGTGGTCTGCGTCGGCTCGGCCTGGGCCTCCCGGACCTCGCGATGCCGGGACTGGCGGGCCTGCCGCTGCATGAGGAGCTCGTGCACGTGCTCGGGTTCGAGCAGGCCGGGGAAGCCGATGAACTCCTCCTCCTCGGGCGTGTTCGGCTCGGCGAGCTGACCGAACTCCTTGCCGTCGAACACCATGCGGTCGAAGTGCGCGACGGAGGAGATCGCCTGGTAGCTGAACTCCTGGGTCAGGGCGTCGGAGGCCTCGTCCTCGCGGTTCGCGCTCTCCAGCAGCGAGTCGTCGAGGCCATCGTCGTCCTTGGACTGCCGGTCGAGCGCGTGGTCGCGCTGCTTCTCCATCTCGTTCGCGAGCTTCATCAGCACGGGGACGTGCGGGAGGAAGACGCTCGCCGCCTCTCCGCGACGGCGGGCGCGCACGAAGCGGCCGATCGCCTGGGCGAAGAACAGCGGGGTGGACGACGACGTCGCGTAGACGCCGACGGCGAGCCGCGGCACGTCGACGCCCTCCGACACCATGCGCACCGCGACCATCCACCGGGCGGTGCCCTCGGAGAACTTCTCGATCCGCTCGGACGCGGTGGCGTCATCGGAGAGCACGATCGTCGGCTGCTCGCGCGTGATGCTGTGCAGGATCTTGGCGTAGGCCCGGGCGACGGTCTGATCCGTGGCCAGCACGAGTCCGCCGGCGTCGGGGATGTGGTGCCGGATCTCGGTGAGGCGGCGGTCGGCGGCGGAGAGCACGGCCGGCATCCAGTCGCCCTCGGGGTCGAGGGCCGTGCGCCACGCCTGCGACGTGACGTCCTTCGTGTTGTCCTGCCCGAGGTGGGTCTCGAGCTCGTCCCCGGCGCTCGTACGCCAGCGCATCTTCCCCGCGTACATGTGGAAGAGCACGGGACGGACGACGCCGTCCGCGAGAGCGCGGCCGTAGCCGTAGGCGTAATCGGTGCTGGAGACCCGCGCCCCCGTCTCGTCCGGGAGGTACTCCACGAACGGGATCGGCGCCGTATCGCTCCGGAACGGGGTCCCGGAGAGCAGCAGTCGGCGCTTCGCCGGCCCGTAGGCATCCCGGATCGCGTCGCCCCAGCTCAGGGCGTCGCCGCCGTGGTGCACCTCATCGAGGATGACCAGGGTCTTCGCGTCCTCGGTGAGGTGGCGATGCACCGACGACTTCGCGGCGACCTGGGCATACGTCACCACGACCCCGTGATAGTGCCGTGCCGGAGCCCAGTCGCTGTTGCGGAAGCGCGGGTCGAGACGGATGTGCACGCGCGCGGCGGCATCGGCCCACTGCGTCTTCAGGTGCTCCGTGGGGGCCACGACGATGACGCGGTTCACCTCCCCCATGCGCATGAGCTCGACCGCGAGGGTGAGCGCGAACGTGGTCTTGCCGGCGCCCGGTGTGGCGGCCACGAGGAAGTCACGCTGGTCGGCCTGGAAGTACGCGTCCAGAGCCTCCTGCTGCCATGCCCGCAGCTTGTTCGCCGTTCCCCACGGGGCGCGCTGAGGGAAGGACGGAGAGAGCATCGACTCCACGATAATCGCTCCCACCGACACCGGGGCATCCGCCGCGACGCCGCGCGCGTCCCCCCTCCTGAACGCCGGCACGGGTAGGCTCGGTCACTGCGCGGCGGTCACCATCGTGCGCGCACGCCTTCGCGAAGGAGAGCCGGATGAGCGATCAGGAATCGACCAGGACCCCGTACGTCGCGAACGAGACCCCGCACCCCTGGCGCCGGTTCGTCGCGATCGGCGACTCGTTCACCGAGGGCATCGGAGACCCGGACCCGGCGGCCCCCGGGGGTCACCGCGGCTGGGCCGATCGCGTCGCCGAGGTGCTCGCCCAGCAGGTCGACGATTTCGCCTATGCCAACCTCGCCGTCCGAGGGAAGCTCATCGCGCAGATCGTCGCCGATCAGGTGGAGCCCGCCGTCGCGCTGCACCCCGACCTCATCTCGATCTGCGCCGGCGGCAACGACGTCATCCGTCCCGGCACCGACCCGGATGCCATCGCCGCTCAGCTCGAAGACGCGGTGGCGCGCCTGTCGTCCACCGGTGCCGCGGTGATCCTCTTCACCGGCATTGACACGGGGTTCACGCCGGTCTTCCGTCCCTTCCGCGGCAAGGTCGCGATCTACAACGAGAACGTCCGCGCGATCGCGGAGCGGCACGACTGCATCGTCGCGGACCAGTGGGCGCTGAAGGTCGTGCAGGACGCCCGCTTCTTCGACGACGACCGCCTCCACTACAACGCGCTCGGCCACCACGAGGTCGCGCGGATGGTGCTCCGCGCCCTCAACGTGCCGAACGACCTCGAGGCCATGCAGCCCGAGCCCCTGCCCCTGCGCACGTGGCGCGCCGCCCGCGGCGAGGACCTCGGCTGGGCGAGGGAGCACCTCGTGCCCTGGGTGCTCCGTCGTCTCCGTCACCAGTCCTCCGGCGACCACATCGCGGCGAAGCGTCCCGAGCCCTCACCGGTCATCCTCCCTGGCAAGGAGTGACGCGCACTCTCACTCCACGGGAGCGAGTGCCCACAGCGCCACGGCGGCGGCCGAGGCGACATTGAGCGAATCCACGCCGCCGGCCATCGGGATCGTCACCACCGTGTCCGCACTGTCGAGGGCGGTCCGCGTCAGACCGTCTCCCTCCGCGCCGAAGAGCAGCGCCACCCTCTCCGGCCGCTGTGCCGCATACAGCCGGAGATCCACGGCTGTGTCGCTGAGTGCGAGGGCGGCGATGTCGAAGCCCTGCTCACGAAGATCCGAGACCGCCGAGGACCACTCGTCGATCCGGGTCCAGGGCACCTGGAACACCGTGCCCATGCTCACCCGGACGCTGCGACGGTAGAGCGGGTCGGCGCAGCGCGCCGACACCAGCACCGCATCCGCCCCCAACCCGGCGGCGGCACGGAAGGCCGCACCGACGTTGGTGTGATCGCCGAGGTCCTCCAGAACCAGTACCAGCCGTGCGTCGCGCACCACGTCCGCGACCGGCGCCAGAGCCGGGCGGTGCATCGCGGCGAGGGCCCCTCGGTGCACCTGATAGCCGGTGACCTGTTCCGCGACCTCGTCCGGGACCACGAGCACCGGGACGACGCGGTCCCCCAGGATGCGCCGTACCTCGTCGACGCGCCGGGCCGAGACCAGCACCGATCGGGGTTCGTGCCCAGCGGCCAGCGCACGCTCGATCACCTTGGCGGTCTCGGCGATGTAGAGTCCCTCCGCGGGCTCGCGGACGGCGCGGAGGGCGCTGTCGGTGAGGCTGCGGTAGTCGTCCAGCCGCGGGTCGTCGATGTCGGTCACATGCTCGAGGTCCACCGCTCCACTCTGCCATCCCGGTTCTCGCCCACCCCACGCCCCGTAGACTCGAGCGAGGAGGTCCTGTGAGCGTGACGAACACCGCCGAGCCGTCGGCCGAACTCTCCCACGCCGCCGACCTGCTGCGCGGCAAGCGGATCGCCCTCCTCACCGGCGCCGGCATCTCGACCGACTCGGGCATCCCCGCCTACCGCGGCGAGGGGGCGCGCACCCGTAGCGATCCCATGACGATCCAGACCTACCTCGGCGACGAGGCGGCGCGGCGTCGCTACTGGGTCGGCGGGCACCTCGGGTGGCGCGCCTTCGCCCAGGCCGCCCCGAATCCCGGCCACCGAGCCCTCGCGGAGATGGAGTCCAGAGGCGTGGTCTCGGGCGTCATCACGCAGAACGTCGACGGCCTGCACCTCCGCGCGGGCAGCTCGCACGTCATCGAGGTGCACGGGACCATGCGCCGCGTGCTCTGCCTGCACTGCGGCCAGGTGTTCGACCGTCGCGACATCGCCGTGCAGATCGAGGAGCGCAATCCCTGGATCACGGTTCCGGAGAACGTGGCGCTGGCCCCGGACGGCGACGTGCTCCCGGAGAGCACCGAGGGCTTCGTGATCCCGAGCTGCACCGTGTGCGAGGGCATGCTCAAGCCCGACGTGGTGTTCTTCGGAGAGTACGTGCCGCAGGACCGCTTCCGTGCCGCGGAGTCGTTGCTGCGCTCCAGCGATGCGCTCATCGTGGCCGGCTCCTCTCTCGTCGTGAACTCCGGCGTGCGGCTCGTGAACCGTGCGCGTCGGCGTGGCATCCCCCTGATCATCGTCAATCGCGAGCCGACCCGCGCGGACGCCTGGGCCGATGTCACCATCGCCGCCGGCACCAGCGACGTGCTCCCCGCCCTGCAGGAGATGCTCTCGTGACCTATCTCACCCTCATCCGCCACGGTCAGACCGACTGGAACCTCGCCCGCCGCATCCAGGGGTCGACCGACATCCCTCTGAACGAGACGGGGCGCGAGGACGCACGGTGGGCGGCGGAGAAGCTCGCCGGCACGACGCACCATGCCGTCTACACGAGCCCGCTCGTGCGGGCGAGCGAGACCGCCGGCATCATCGCGGAGCGTCTGGGCCTGGAGATCGCGGGCGTGGTCCCCGACATCCGGGAGCGGGAGTTCGGCGACGGGGAGGGCATGCTCGTCCCCGACTACATCTCGACCTACGGCGACTGGCACGCCGAGGTCCCGGGGGCGGAGTCGCTGCACGAGGTCGGCGTCCGCGCCATCGCCGCGCTGCACCGCATCGCGCGCGACGCCCGGCGGAGGTCGGCGCCGCAGGCGGAGTCGGTGCTCGTGGTGACCCACGGCGGCGTCATCCGCGCCGTCATCGACCACGTCTCCGGCGGCACGCTCCCCCGGAACGGCGAGGTGCTGCGCAACGGCTCCGCGCACCGGTTCGTCGCGGCACTCGGCTACCTCCGGCTGCTCGAGGAGACGCCCGTCCTCTGACGGGACGGTCAGCCGGCGCGGGAGACCACGGCGCGCGCGTGGCGCCGGACGGGCTCGTCCACCATGCGCCCCTGGAAGCGGAACACACCGCGTTCCTGCGCCGCAGCGGCGAGGACCTCGCGCGCCCATGCCACGGTCTCGGCGTCCGGGGCATACGCCGCCCGGATCACCGCGACCTGACTCGGATGGATGCATGCCGTCGCCCGGAACCCGGACGCCGCCGCATCCTCCGCCTCCCGCTCGAGCCCCGCGGTGTCGCCGATGTCGACGTGCACCGCGTCGATCGCCGCCTTGCCGTGCGCACCGGCCTCCAGGAGCACCCGGGAACGGGCGTAGCGCGCGATGTCACGGTAGCGACCCTCCGCGTTGCGGGACGAGGTGCCGCCGAGGGAGGCCACCAGATCCTCCGCGCCCCACATCAGTCCGGCGACCGCCGGGTGCGCGGCGATCTCGGGCGCCGCATGGATCCCGCGCGCCGTCTCGCACAGGGCGAGGAGCGAGTAGTCCGCGTCGAAGGCGTCCACGCTCTCCGCGCTCTCCGTCTTCGCCACCATAACGGTCCGGAACGGCGAGCGAGCCAACGCCTCGAGGTCGTCCGCGAAGGCCGCGGAGTCCGGGGCGTTCACCCGCACGATGACGCGCGCGGGGTCGAGGTCCGCGGCGACGATGTTCTCGCGGGCCTCGCTCTTCGCCTCCGGCAGCACGGCGTCCTCCAGGTCGAGGATCACGGCATCCGCCCGTTCCTGGGCCTTCGCGAAGCGCTCCGGGCGGTCCGCCGGGCAGAACAGCAGGGCAGGGCCGAGGTCAAAGGTCATGCGGCGTCCTCCTTTGGCCGGCAGCGCACCAGCACCGTGCGGACGGCGGTCGCGACCACGGTGCCGTCCTGATTGCGTCCGGTGTGCGCGATCTGCACGATGCCCCGACCGGGGCGGGACGACGAGAGCCGCTTGTCGACGACGACGCTCTCGGTCGTGAGCGTGTCCCCGGCGAACAGCGGATGCGGGAAGGCGATGTCGCCGAGGCCGAGCTGCGCCACCAGCGTCCCCTGTGTCAGCTGGGCGACGGAGGAGCCCACCATCGTCGACAGCGTCCACATGGAGTTCATGAGGCGCGCGTGGAAGGGCTCCTGGGCATCGGCGAACGCGGCGTCCAGATGCAGCGCCTGGGTGTTCATCGTCAGCGTCGTGAAGAGGACGTTGTCCGCTTCCGTGGCCGTGCGACCGGGGCGGTGCACGTACCGGACGTCGGTCTCGAACTCCTCGTAGTACAGGCCGCGCTGCACAATCTCGCGCATGGTCATGCCTCCACGCTACCGGGCGAGCCCGAGCGCCCTGGCGATCACGAGGAGCTGGACCTCCGTGGTCCCCTCGCCGATCTCGAGGATCTTGGAGTCACGGTAGTGGCGCGCCACCGGGAACTCGTTCATGAACCCGTTGCCGCCGAAGATCTGCGTCGCGTCACGGGCGTTGTCCATCGCGGCCTCGCCCGCGACGAGCTTCGCGATCGCCGCCTGCTCGGCGAACGCCTCTCCGGCGTCACGGAGGCGTGCGGCGTGGTGCCAGGCGAGCCGCGCGGTGTGCACGCGCGCCCGCATCCGTGCCAGCGTGAACTGGGCGTTCTGCCGCGTGCTGAGGGCGCTGCCGAAGATGGTGCGGCTCTTGGCGTACTCGACCGCCGCCTCCAGGCACCCCTCCGCGGCGCCGGTCGACAGAGCGGCGATCGCGATGCGGCCCTCGTCCAGGATGCTGAGGAAGTTGCGGAACCCGCTCCCCCGCTCGCCAAGGAGATTGTCCGCCGGCACCCGCGCTCCGTCGAACGTCAGCGGATGGGTGTCCGACGCGTTCCACCCCACCTTGTCGTAGGGCGGTTCGACGGTGAATCCCGGAGTTCCGTTCGGGACGATGATCGTCGAGATCTCCTTGCGCCCCTCGCTCTGGCCGGTGACCGCGGTGACCGTCACGAACCGGGTGATCGGAGTGCCCGAGTTGGTGATGAACTGCTTGGAGCCGTCGATCACCCACTCGTCGCCGTCGAGCCGCGCCGTCGTCCGCGTCGCCCCCGCATCGCTTCCCGCCTCGGGCTCGGTGAGCCCGAACCCGGCCAGGGCGCGTCCGGCGAGGAGATCCGGCAGCAGCTCGCGCTTCTGCTCCTCGGTGCCGAAGCGGAAGACGGGCATGGCTCCGAGGCTCACCCCCGCCTCCAGGGTGATCGCGATCGACTGATCGACGCGCCCCAGGGCTTCGATCGCGAGGCCCAGCGCCATGTAGTCGCCGCCCTGCCCGCCGTACTCCTCGGGGAAAGGCAGTCCGAAGAGGCCGAGCTCGCCCATCTGCCGCACGACCTCCATGGAGAGCGTGTGCGTGCGATCCGCCTCGTACGACTGCGGCGCGACGACCGTGTCCGCGAACTCGCGTACCATCGCGGCGAGCTCGCGCTCCTCCTCGGTGAGATCGTGCATCATCGGTCCTCCTCCGTCATCGTCACGCGGGCGACCGGTTGGTCGCGCCGCACCTGGTCGCCGACCGCGACCAGCAGCCGCACCACGCCGTCGTGCGGCGCGAGCACGGGGTGCTCCATCTTCATCGCCTCGATCGCGACGAGAGGCGCTCCCGCCCGGACCGCCGCCCCGTCCTCGACGTGAACGGCCACGACGCCGCCGGGCATGGGCGCGCGCGCCTCTGGTTCCGAGACCCTGGCCTCGCGTTCCGCGGCGGCGAGGCGCCTGCGCATCCGGCCGCGGCGGTCCAGGGGACGCAGCCGGAGCGTCCGTCCTTCCTCGCTGACCCATATCGCGCCCTCGGCGTCGCGGGCCGCGTGCACCCGGTCGGAGCGCATCAGGGGCGGCGTCGCGCGCACGATCTCGTCGTCGTCGGTGAGCAGGGTGACGGGTTCGGGGGCGTGCGGCGCGGCCCCGAGACGCCATCCCGGAAGGCTCTGCCACAGCGGGCCGGCTCCCTCCCGCGCGGTGACCGCCTCGGGGCGGTTCTGCACCACGCCGGCGGCCGCCGCGAGCTGCGCCGCCGACGGAGGCATCGGTGCGAGCGGGAGCAGGGTCTCGATGAGGCCGGTGTCGAGGTCTCCCTCGCGCACACGGCGGTCCTGGAGCAGCCGGCGCAGGAACGCGATGTTGGTCTCCACGCCGAGCACCACGGTGCGCGCGAGAGCGTCGTCCAGGCGCTGCAGCGCCGTCTCCCTGTCTTCCGCCCACGCGATGACCTTCGCGATCATCGGGTCGTAGAACCCGCTCACCACGCTCCCGGACTCGACGGCCGCATCCACCCGGACACCCGGAGGCGCCTCGAAGAGCACCACGGTCCCCGTCGAGGGGAGGAACCCGCGTTCCGGCGACTCGGCGTACACCCGCGCCTCCACGGCATGGCCGGTCGTGCAGGGCTCGAGGTCGAGCGGCTGTCCATCGGCCATGCGCAGCTGCAGCGCGACGAGGTCGAGTCCGGTGACCTCCTCGGTCACCGGATGCTCCACCTGCAGCCGGGTGTTCATCTCGATGAAGAAGACGTCTTCCGGGGCGTCCGCGTCGACGAGAAACTCCACGGTGCCGGCCCCGACGTAGGCGACGCTCTCCGCTGCCCGCACCGCCGCTGCGAGCAGCCGGTCGCGGGTCGCGGACGGGATCCCGGCGGACGGCGCCTCCTCGATCACCTTCTGATGACGCCGCTGGAGCGTGCACTCGCGCTCGCCGAGCGCCACGACGGTGCCGTGGACGTCGCCGAACACCTGCACCTCGATGTGTCGCGGTCGGCGGATGAGACGCTCCAGGATGAGCGCGTCGTCGCCGAAGGCAGATGCCGCGACCCGTCGGGCGGAGCTGAGCGCGCTCGCCAGACCCGTGCTGTCGGCGACGACCTCCATGCCCTTCCCGCCCCCGCCGGCGCTCGGCTTCACGAGGAGGGGGAATCCGACCGCCTCCGCCTCCTCACGGATCTCCGCGTCGGACAGCCCGCGCGCGTCGAAGCCCGGCACCACGGGCACGCCGCTGCGGCTCACGTGCTTACGGGCTCGCGCCTTGTCGCCCATGATCTGCAGAGCCTCGACGGTGGGGCCGATGAAGACGATGCCGCTCTCCGCACACGCCTCCGCGAGCCCGACGCTCTCGGAGAGGAATCCGTAGCCGGGATGGACGGCCTCCGCTCCGGAGGCACGAGCCGCCGCGATGACGGCATCGATGTCGAGGTACGACTCCGCGGCCGGTGCCGGACCGATCCGCACGGCGGCATCCGCCTCGCGGACGTGCGGCGCGTCCGCGTCCGCGTCGCTGTAGACCGCGATGCTGCGGATGCCGAGGTCGCGGAGGGTCCGGATGATCCGGCGCGCGATCTCCCCGCGGTTCGCGACGAGGACCGAGGAGAACGAGAGGGAAGGCGAGTGCGACATGGGGCTCACATCCGGAAGACGCCGAAGCGCGGCTCGGGCAGGGGGCTGCGGGCGACGACGTCCAGAGCGAGGCCCAGGAGGTCGCGGGTCTGCTCCGGGTCGACGATGCCGTCGTCCCACAGCCGCGCGGTCGCGTAGTACGGCTCGCCCTGTTCCTCGTACTGCGCCCGGATCGGCTCCTCGAACGCCGCCCGCTCCTCCGCGGTCCACGACTCGCCGCGCGCCGACAGCTGGTCGTCCTTCACGGTGGCGAGCACCGAGGCGGCCTGTGCTCCGCCCATGACCGAGATCCGACTCGCCGGCCAGGTCCACAGGAACCGCGGAGAGTACGCACGTCCGCACATCGAGTAGTTGCCCGCTCCGAAGGAGCCGCCGATGATGACGGTCAGCTTCGGGACGCGGGTGGTCGCGACGGCCGTGACCATCTTCGCCCCGTCCTTCGCGATGCCACCGGCTTCCGCGTCAGACCCGACCATGAAGCCGGTGATGTTCTGCAGGAAGAGCAGCGGGATGCCGCGCTGATCGCAGAGCTCGATGAAATGCGCACCCTTGAGCGCCGACTCGCTGAACAGGACGCCGTTGTTCGCGACGATGCCGACGTGGTGGCCGTGCAGCCGCGCGAAGCCCGTCACCAGGGTGGTGCCGTATTCGGCCTTGAACTCGTGGAAGGTGTCGCCGTCGACGAGGCGCGCGATGACCTCGCGCACGTCGTAGGAGGCGTTGACGTCCACCGGAACGACGTCATACAGGGAGCCGGCCTCCGCCGGGGCACGACTCTCCCCGACGTCCCAGGCCGGGGCGAGCGGCGGCGGCAGCGTGGCGACGATGTCGCGGAGGATCTCCAGGGCGTGCTCGTCGTCGTCGGCCAGGTGATCCACGACGCCGCTGCGACGGGCGTGCAGCTCCCCTCCCCCGAGCTCCTCCGCCGTGACCACCTCGCCGATCGCCGCCTTCACCAGCGGCGGCCCGCCCAGGAAGATCGTGCCCTGTCCACGGACGATGACGGTCTCGTCGCTCATCGCCGGAACGTAGGCGCCTCCGGCCGTGCACGAGCCGAGGACCGCCGCGAGCTGCGGGATGCCCTGCGCGGACAGCCGCGCCTGGTTGAAGAAGATCCGTCCGAAGTGCTCCCGATCCGGGAACACCTCATCCTGGCGAGGAAGGAAGGCGCCACCCGAGTCGACGAGGTAGAGGCAGGGCAAGCGGTTCTCGAGGGCGATCTCCTGCGCCCGCAGATGCTTCTTCACGGTGAGCGGATAGTAGGTCCCGCCCTTCACGGTGGCGTCGTTGCAGACCACCATCACGTGCCGGCCGTGGACCAGGCCGATACCCGCGATGACACCGGCCCCGGGTGCCTCGCCGCCGTACAGGCCGTCGGCCGCGAGCGGCGCGACCTCGAGGAACGGACTGTCCTCATCGAGGAGGCGCGCCACCCTGTCGCGCGGCAGCAGCTTGCCGCGGGCGACGTGGCGCTCACGGGAGGCGGACGGCCCGCCCTGCGCTGCCGCGGCGAGACGGTCGCGGAGCTGCTGGGCGAGCGCTTCCTGGGTTGCCGGCATCGTGACGTCCTCCTCGACCCACGTCGCGCCGGGCGGGAACCTGGCGCGCTGCATGCATTCTCGGTTAGTGTTCACTAACCCGTCGATTCAGGTTAGCGAGGATTAACTGAGATGACAAGCCCCGCCACCGCCCGCGACCGCGCCAAGGCGGAACGCTCCGACGCGCTTCTGCACGCCGCGGCACGGCTCTTCGCCGCGCGCGGGTACAGCGGCGTGAGCCTGGAGGACATCGGCGCCGCCGTCGGCGTGTCCGGCCCCGCGGTGTACCGCCACTTCGCCGGGAAGCAGGCCCTTCTCGGCGCGGTCCTGGTCAAGGTCAGTCAGGATCTCGTCGCGGGCGGACGACGCGTGTCCGCGGAGACGACGGCAGCCGACGAGCGGATGCGCGGACTCATCCGCTTCCATGTCGAGTTCGCGCTGGGCAACGCCGAGGTGATCCAGGTGCAGGACCGCGACCTCGCCTTCCTCGACGACGACGACCGCGCCGAGGTCCGTCGCCTGCAGCGCGCCTACATCGAGCTCTGGATGGATGCGCTCGCCGCCCTCGATCGTCCGGAGCCCATCGACCGCGACGAACTGCGGCTGCGCGTGCAGGCGTGCTTCGGTCTCATCAACTCGACCCCGCACAGCACCCGCGCCGCGACGAGAAGACACACGGCCACCGCGACCGTGCTGGTCGCGATGGCCGAGGCCGCGCTGCGCGCCGCTAGCTGAGCAGCATCGCCCGCCCCGGATCCTCGAGGATGTCCGCCACGTCCTTGAGGAACGTCGCGCCCTCGGCCCCGTCCACGAGGCGGTGGTCGAAGGACAGGCTCAGGGTCATGAGCTGACGCAGCGCGATCTCCCCGCGGTACTCCCACGGCTGCCGACGCACGGCGCCGACCGCGAGGATGCCGGACTGCCCCGGCGGGAGGATCGGCGTTCCGGCGTCCACCCCGAACACCCCGATGTTCGACAGTGAGAACGTACCTCCGGCGAGTTCGGCCGGCGAGGTCTTCCCCGCACGCGCGGTCTCCGCGAGCGCACGGATCGCTGCGGACAGCTCCACCAGATTCATCCGCTCCGCGTCCCGGATCATCGGCACGATGAGACCACGGTCGGTCGCGGCGGCGATGCCCAGGTCGACGAAGCCGTACTCGACGATCTCCCCGGACTCCTCATCCCATCGCGCGTTCAGGCCCGGAGCACGGCGCAGGGCGAGGCAGACCGCCTTCGCGACGACGGCGAGCGGGCCGATCCGGTGCTCCGCGAGCGCTCGGTCCTCGCGGAGGCGTGCCAGCATCTCCATGGTCGCGGTCACATCGACCGTGTGGAACACCGTGACGTGCGGGGCGGTGAAGGCGCTCTGTACCATCGCCGCCGCCGTGTGCTTGCGGACCCCGCGGATCGGGATGCGCGTCTCCCGCGGCCTCCCCTCCGCGCGCGGGAGGATTCCGGAGGCCGCGGTGGTCTCGCGCTCAGACGTCCCCGCGGGCCGTGACGGCTCCGCTCCGACGCGCTCGGCGTAGGCATCCACATCCGCTCTCGTGATCACACGGTCCCCGACGGCGGCGGCGACGAGGACGAGGTCGACGCCCTGTCGTTTGGCGTAGGCGCGCACTGGAGGGGTGGACCGTGGTCGCTCCAGAACGGGCTCGACCGCGACCGATGGCGTCGCATCGTGCGGTGCCGCCTCGAGAACGGCCGTGTCGGCCACCGAGGCCACGTCGGCAGCAGCGCCTCGGCGTCGCGCCCGGCGCGCGGGGCGCCCGCTCGAGGTCGGGGCGGCGCCGTAGCCCACGAGGTTCGGCTGCGCCTTCTCCGCGGAGGACTCCTGCTCGCCACCGGACGGCGCCGCCGGAGGGTCGTCGCCCTCGATGTCGAAGGCGATCAGCGGCGCTCCCACGGCGACGGTCTCTCCCGCGTCCGCGTGGAGGGTCGAGACCGTGCCCTCGTATGGCGACGGCAGCTCGACGACCGCTTTGGCGGTCTCGACCTCCGCGAGGGTCTGGTTCAGCGCGACGCTGTCGCCGGGCGCGACGAGCCATTGCACGACCTCGGCCTCGGTGAGACCTTCGCCGAGGTCCGGAAGACGGAATTCGGCGATCATGCGTCAGCTCCCGTCAGGCTGTGCGGGCGATCCATCACGCGGTCGACCGCATCGAGGATCCGGTCGAGGTCCGGAAGGTGGTACTTCTCGAGCTTGGCCGGCGGGTACGGCACGTCGTGGCCGGTGACCCGCAGCGGGGCGGACTCCAGGTACTCGAAGCAGCGTTCGGTCACGCTCGCGATGACTTCCGCGGCGAGTCCGGCTTCCCGGGAGGCCTCATGCGCCACGACCACACGCCCGGTCTTCCGCACCGAGGCGGCGACGGAGTCGTAGTCCACCGGCGAGAGCGACCGCAGATCGATCACTTCCAGGGCGATGCCCTCGTCTTCCGCGGCCTCCGCCGCCTGCAGGGCGGTGCTCACCATGGCCCCGTATGTGAGGACGGTGACGTCGGTGCCCGGGCGTACCACCCGCGCGAGTCCCATCGGCGGCGCGTCCGCGAGCGGGGCTTCGAGGTCGACCTCGCCCTTGTGGTGATAGAGCCGCTTGGGCTCGAAGAACACGACGGGGTCGTCCGACGCGATCGCCTGCCGGAGGCTCCGATAGGCATCCTCCGGGTTCGAGACGGCGACGACCCGCAGGCCGGCGGTGTGCGCGAAGTACGCCTCCGGAGACTCGGAGTGATGCTCCGCGGCACCGATGCCACCGGCCCAGGGGATCCGAATGGTGATCGGCATCTTCACACGCCCCTGGGTGCGGTAGTGCAGCTTCGCGACCTGGGAGACGATCTGGTCGAAGGCCGGGTAGACGAACCCGTCGAACTGGATCTCGACGACCGGGCGGTAGCCGCGGAACGCGAGGCCGACGGCCGTGCCGACGATCCCGGACTCCGCGAGAGGCGTGTCGATGACCCTGGCTGCCCCGAACTCGTCGAGGAGGCCGTCCGTGATCCGGAAGACGCCGCCGAGCTTGCCGATGTCCTCCCCCAGGAGCACGACCTTCTCGTCGTCGCGCATCGCCTGGCGGAGACCGGCGCCGAGCGCCTTGCCGAGAGTGAGCTCCGTCATGGTCACGCCTCGCCCTCGAACGACGCGAGATAGGCGGCGTACTCGTCGCGCTGCCGCTCCAGCCCCGTGTGCGGCTCGGCGTAGACGCCGTCGAAGACCGCCAGGGGCGGACGCGTGACCATGCCGAGGCAGGTCGCCCGCATCTCCTTGGCGACGGCGTCCGCAGCCGCCTGCGTCTCGGCGACGTGCTCCGCGGTGAGGTCGCCGGTGGCGCGGAGGTACGCCTCGATGCGCGCGATGGGGTCGCGGCGCCGCCACGACTCCAGCTCGGCCTCGTCCCGGTACCTGGTGGGGTCGTCCGCGGTGGTGTGCGGACCCATCCGGTAGGTCACCGCCTCGATGTAGGCCGGCCCCTTCCCGGAGCGCGCGTGCTCCAGCGCCCAGCGCATCGCCGCCAGGCACGCGAGGACGTCGTTGCCGTCCACGCGGAGGCTCGGGATCCCGAATCCGGGGGCGCGTCCCGCGATCGGGTACTGCGACTGCACCGCGACCGGCTCGGAGATGGCCCAGTGGTTGTTCTGGCAGACGAACACGACCGGCGCCTGGTAGGACGCGGCGAAGATCATCGCTTCGTTCACGTCCCCCTGACTGGTGGCCCCGTCTCCGAAGTAGGTCACGGCGACCTCCGGCGCGTTCTCGTGCCGGATGCCGAGGGCGTAGCCGACCGCGTGCAGGGTCTGGGCGCCGATGATGATCTGCAGCGGAGCGACCCGCAGGGCGGCGGGATCGTAGGCCGCCCCCTCCTCGCCGCGCCACATGCGCACGTAGTCGCCGGGCTCGGCGCCCCGGGCGTAGATCACGCCGGTCTCGCGGTAGCTCGGGAAGACGTAGTCCTGCGGATCGAGGGCCCGGGCGGTGCCGATCTGCGTGGCCTCCTGTCCCTGGCAGGGTGCCCAGAGCCCGAGCTGACCCTGGCGCTGCAGTGCGACGCCCTCAGCGTCGATGCGGTGGAGGATGACCATGTCGCGATGGAGGGCGCGCAGCTGCGCGGCGTCGACATCGGCGACGAACGGGTCGAGGCGGGCGTTCGCGACGCGCGTCCCGTCCGGAGCGAGGATCCGCTCCGAGAGCTCCAGATCCTGGGCGGTGTCCGCGATGGGGGTGGTCTGCGGCGACATCATCGTCCTCCTCGTCCCTGGCGGCCCTCGTGGGGCGACGCACAATGGAGCCGGCGTCATCACCGGCATGGTCTGAGGGTACGTCCGGTCAACACCTCGCTCAAGCAACTGAACGCCGATTGAGCATGTTGCTCATTTTTCTCCAATGACGTGCTGCTAGGGTTTGGCACTATGCCTGGACTGGACCGGATCGACCTGGAGCTTCTCGCCGCGCTCGCCGACGACCCGCGCGTGACGATCGTCGCTCTCGCCGAACGCATGAGCCTGTCGCGCAACACCATTCAGGCGCGGATGGCCCGGCTGGAGCAGAGTGGCGTCTTCCTCTCCTACGAGCGCGCCTTCTCCCCCGACATCCTCGGGTTCCCGCTGCAGGCGTTCGTCAGCATCGGCGTCCGCCAGACCGAGCTCCCCCGCATCATCAACGAGCTGGCGCGCATCCCGGAGGTCGTCCAGGCGCACGGTCTGAGCGGCTCCATCGACCTGCTGGCGCGCGTGGCGTGCCGCGACGCCCGTCATCTGTTCGACACGGACGCCCGGATCCTCTCCATCGAGGGTGTGGAGCGGACCGAGACCTCGCTCGCCATGGGTGAGGTGATCCCGTTCCGGGTGGCCGGGCTCATCGGCCTCGCGCGACGGGAATCCTGAGGAACCGACGGATCGCCCCGGCTGCTTCCGCCGGGGTCTCGTAGTGGATCAGGTGACCCACCTGGGCGATCTCGACGAGAGACGCGTCGGGGAAGAGCGTCACCAGCTTCCGTTCCGCCTCGATCGGGGTGATGTCGTCGCGCTGTGCGGCGATCAAGAGTGTGAGGACGTCGATCGCGGGGGCGAACTCCCTGACGTCGTGCGAGACGCTCGCGACGAAGGCGTCGTGCAGCACGTCGCGATCGGAGAATCGCGAGAAGTAGGTGTCGTGCTGGTCGTGGATGAAGCGGCGCAGCTCCGGATCCCGCGTCTTCGCCATGGTCATGCTCATCACGCGGACGATCACCCGGTTCCGCAGGAGCGCGGTCCCGATACGCGACGGGAGCTTGGCGCCGAGCGCGTAGTAGAGCACCGCCAGCCGGGTCATGATCCCCTTCGGCCCCTCGAGCGCCGGTGCGCCGATGGGGTTCACGAGGATCAGCCGCGGCGTCTCCAGTCCTCCGGCCACGGCGGCCGCGCTCACGATGGAGCCGAAGGAATGGCCGAGGATGACGGCACCCGGCGCCGTGGCCGCGGCGAAGTCGGTCAACCACCCCGCGTACTCCTGCAGGTCGTGGCGCCGACCGGGCAGCGGCGCGGACTCCCCGAACCCGGGCAGATCGGGCGCGAGCACGCGGAGCTCCGGAAGGAAGGCGAGGACCGACTCGAGGCCGTGGTGCTCGCCTCGGAAGCCGTGAACCGCGATGACGGTCGTCTCGGCGTCCTCCGGACCGTAGATCCAGTACGCCGTCGTTCCGCCGCGCACCTCCACCTCTTGGCGCTGCACCGGAATCCGGCTCAATCGCTCCGCATACGGAGAAGGCACACTCATGGTCCGAGTCTAAGAGGACTCGGCACTCCCGCCTTCCCAGCGGATACCCCCGGGGCGTCCCCACCGTCTTGTCAGTGGCGTGCGTTAGTGTCCAAGAAGCCCCGGCCGCCCGGACGAGGCCCAGCAAGGAGTGTCGGTGCAGTTCACGTCCACGGACATCGAGCAGGTGGAGTCCACCTGGCAGCAGTTCGTGCCCTCGGCGACCCTCCAGGACGTGGACCCCCGCCGGTTCCGCTTCGACTGGCGCTCGGTGGAGGCGGCGTCCATGTCGCTCGTCCGCTATCAGCTCGCGGCCCAGGTGCACTCCCGTGCCGAGCCGGAGGATCAGCTATTGGTGTGTCGGGTCGATGCCGCCGATGCCCGGATCTGGTCGGGCCGGCAAGGGCTCGACGCGGGTCAGCCATGGCTCACGGACGGCGTCCGGGTCGAGGCGAAGTGGAACCAGGTCGCCCGCGTCCGTGCTCTCGTGTTCGATCGCGCGGCGGCCCGCGACTCGATCAGGCAGATCACCGGCGACGACCGCCTCGAGCTCCGCGCCACCGGGCTCGCTCCGCACACACGCGAGGACGGAGCGCGGTGGGAGCGGATGTTCTCCTACATCGACGGTTCGTTCGGAGCGGACGGGACCGACCCGCTCATCGCCGCCGAACTCGAGCGCCACGCCCTCCTGCTGACGATGTCGGCGTTCCCCACCACCTTCAGCGAGTCGCTGCACCGTCCGGCCCAACGCTCCGCGGCACCCGCCTCGGTGCGCCGCGCCCTCGCCTTCATCGAGGACAACGCACACCTGCCCATCACGGTGGACGACGTCGCGGCGGCGGCCTACATGTCCACCCGGGGTCTGCAATATGCCTTCCGCCGCGCGCTCGACATGACCCCGAACGAAGCCCTGCGGCGCGCCCGGCTCGACGGCGCGCATCGGGATCTGCGACACGGCAAGGGCACATCGGTGTCCGCGATCGCGCGCCGGTGGGGCTTCAGCAACGTCTCCCGGTTCGCCGTGGCGTATCGCGAGGCGTACGGGAATCCGCCCGTCCTGACCGCACTGTGACGGCCGACTGACACCGCGCGCATACTCTGTTCGCACCAGACGGCGCGTCGCCCTGATGCGCACGATGTCGTGCGCAAATTGGCTACAGTCCAAGTATCCCCGGGAGCGGTCTGCCGTCTTCCCCCAACGTTCCCAAGGAGCGCCATGAACATTCCCGCAGCCCCCGCCGCGAAGGTCGGCTGACGATGGGCAGCCTGTACTACGGCGACACCCAGACGCCGATCCAGATCGAAGACCGGGCGCTCGCGCACCTCAAGGTCGTCATCGCCACGAAGCTGCGGCGGAACGAGAGCTTCACGCTCTCCTGGCGTCACCCGGAGGGCGACGCTCCCGGCCGGTCCACGCTGTGGCTGCACCCGTCGATCCCGCTCCGGTTCGTCTTCGACGAGGCCGAGACGCCCGAGCTGAGCCGTCGCTGGATCGAGGAACTCGCGCACTCGGCGAACTCGAGCGGGGGCATCACCCTCGTCGAGGAACATCTCGAAGGCGCTGACGTCGTCTGACGAGAAGGGCCGCGGGTTCTCCCGCGGCCCTTCTCCATTCCGTCTGCGTCCGTTCAGAGCCCGTCGTCGGAACTCGAGCTGACGGACCGTCGGGTCGTGGGCTCCCCGGTCGCCGGGTCGACGTACGTCCGCGACACCGTCTCCGTTCGGCGCCGGCGGGCGAGCAGCACGATGCCGATCAGGAAGATGATCACGCCGGCACCCATGAGGATGTAGCCGACGATGTCCAGGTCGACCCACGGCACGTCGACGTTGATCGCGAACACGAGGATCGCTCCGATGACGAAGAGCGCGATTCCGCTGCCGATGCTCATAGTCTCTCCCGTTTCCGCGGCGCGTTGCCGCTCTCGGGGAGCCTGTCAGCTCTCCGCGGCCCCGAGGAGGGGCTTGACACGGCCGCCCTCAGAGCTTTCGGCACATGCTCACGCGGCACCGGACTTCGGCTGACGAGCCCAGCGATCCGGGCCGAAGACCTCGTACTCGATGCGCTCCGGCGCGATGCCGCGTGCCATCAGGGTGCCTCGAATCGCCTGCATGAACGGCAGCGGCCCGCACAGGAACACCCGCGCCGTCTGCGGGAGTTCGATGTCGGCCAGGTCCATCCGGCCGGAGCGCACCGCCGGGCCCTCCGCTTCACTCGCCGAGTACCAGGTCAGGGTGCGGACGTCGCTCAATCGCTGCGAACGGTCGCGCACGTCGGCGACGAGAGCATGGGTCTCCGGCTCCCGGTCCACGTGGAACAGGTGCACCGGCCGCTCGGGACGCCGCTGCGCGAGATCGTCCACGATCGCCGCCACCGGCGTGATGCCGATTCCGGCCGAGATCAGGACCAGCGCGTCGTCAGAATCGTCGAGGAGCAGATCCCCGGAGGGCTGGGAGACGTCGAGCACCGTCCCCACGTGGGCGTTCTCGTGCAGCCAGCTGGAGACCTGACCGTCCGGTACGCCCTCCGAGCCACGCACGCGCTTCACTGTGACGCGCAGCGCCGCACTGCCGGTCGCGGAAGAGATCGTGTATTGGCGGGGCTGACGGGTGCCGTCCGGGAGGTCGACCGCCACGGCAACGTACTGCCCGGTGCGATGGGGCAATCGGTGACCATCGACCGGCTCCAGCACGAAGGAGATCACGTCGCGTGCCTCCTCCACCCGTTCCACGACGCGGTGCGGCCGCCACGGGTGGTCCGGATCCGTGCCCGCCTCCGCATAGAGGCGGGCCTCCTCCGCGATGAGAGAGCAGCCGAAGAGCCAGTACACCTCATCCCAGGCTGCGCGCACATCCGGCGTGACCGCCTCGCCGAGGACATCGTCGACAGCAGCCAGGAGGTAGCGGCCGACGATCGTGTACTGCCGGGCCGACACCCCCAGCGAGTCGTGGCGGTGGGCGATACGCCGCATCACCGGGGAGAAGTCCGGCGCGTCGGGATCGATGAGGTGCACGGCGAACGCCACGACGGACGCCGCCAGCGCCTTGGGTTGATCGCCCTGGACCTGATGCGCGCGGTTGAAGACGTTCAACAGCTCAGGATGCGCCTCGAACATCCGCCGGTAGAACAGGGTGGTGATCTCGTCGGCGTGGTCGGCGACGACGCCGGCGGTGGCGCGGACGATGACTTCGGAGTCCGTGGAGAGCTGCATGGCTGCCTTTCGGTCGGTGTCCGTTCAGCCTCTCGACGACGGGCGCACCACGTCGCCGCGGATACCGTGGAAAACAGGACTCCGACCCGCTTCACCTCGCGTAGCCGTAGGACTCGACGCGCGGGAACGCGAGCCCATCGCCGGCGCCCGTCCACACGCCGGTGAAGCGCAGCACGACATCGTCTCCGGCGTCGAGCGGCCCGTCCCACGCGACTGTGTTCTCCGCCGCGGAAGGGCGGCCGAAGGTCGCTTCCAGCGTCGACGCCGCCCAGGTCGAGTCGTCGAGGAGGCCGTCCAGGCGGAACGTGAGCGCGCTCTTCGTGGAGTCCACCTCGCCGTTGTTGAGGAACTGCATGGTGTACGTCACGGTGTCCCCCACCTGGGGGTCGGTCGGACTCATGTTGAAGGTGTACTGGAAGAAGAGACAGGCGGATCCGACGCGCTGCGCGAGCACGCCCGTGCTCAGCGGCTTCGAGGCGGCCGGGTCCGCAGGTGTCGCCTCCGCGTGAGCGGCGGGAGCGAGCGCCGCTCCACCGAGCGAAAGAGCGGCTGCGACGCCGAGGGCGGCAGAGGCACGGGCAATGAGCGTCTTGTTCATGAGAGATGCCTTTCTCCGACGCGCTGCGGCGTCGGCGTGGTCGTCGAGGGAGAGTCCTCGACGACCACTAGACGCCGAACGGCACGATCGATCACGCGACGACGAAGAAGTCGTCGCGTGATCGATCTGCCTGGCCTCTCCTAGTCCTCAGTCACCGGTGCGCGAACCCGCCATCCGATGGCGGACGCCGAGCGCTGTCAGTCCCGCAAGCAGCAGCAGCGCTCCCAGGGCGAGCGGGCCGGCGGGCCCCTCGGATCCGGTCAGGGCGAGCTCACCACCCGGAGGGGGCGGAGGAGTGACGGCGGTTCCATTGGTAAGGACCACCCCGACCGTCGCGTCTTCGGAGATCGTGAGCGTCGCGCCGCCGTCGCCGACGTCGACTCCTGCGCCGGTGAAGCGCGGGCTCTTCCACGTGACGCCCTCCACGGCGTTCGGCGCCTTCTCGTGAAGCGTGACAACCGTACCCACCGGCAGATCCGCGAGCCCCTCGCTCTCGCCGGCACGGATCGCGAGTTCACCGGCGACGCGCTGCCCCGCGAGCTCGTACGAGTACTCCACGGTGAAGGTCTGGTGTTCGGGAACGAGCGAGGCTCCGGCACCCGTGACCCTCTTGGTCACCGTGAAGCCCCCGACCGGCGGCGGCGTGACCGTCGTCGGGTTGGTGAGCGTCACCGCGACCGTCGTGCCCCGTGCGATGGTGACGGTAGCGCCGCCATCGATGATCGCCACATCGGCGCCGGAGAAGACCGGCGCCTGCCAGGTCATGCCGTCGACGTCCGCGGGCGTGATCTCCGACAGGGTGACGACCGTTCCCGCCGGCAGATCGTCCAGGCCATCGGTCTGCCCGGACCGCAAGGCGAGCTCGCCCTCCACCGTCTGTCCTGCGCGCTGATACGAGTAGGCCACCCGGAACTCGCGGTCGTCGGGCACCAGAGCCGCGCCGGAACCACTGACCTCCTTGGTCACGGTGAACCCGCCGACCGGGAGCACCCCTTCGCCATCTCCCCCGCCCTGGGAGTAGATGACCGGTGTGCTCTCGGTGACCCAGCGGGAGCCGGTCACGGTGTTGTGGAACGCATCACCGGGACGGACGTCAGTGGGCAGTGCCGTCCTGTAGCGGAGCACGTAGATCGCGTCGGCGATGATCGGCGCGTTCACGGTCACCGTGAACGACTCGGAGCTGACCTCGGTGACGGTGAAATCGCTGCCCGACTGCAGCGCCGTGGACACGGTGTACTTGCCTCCTGCCCAGTCCTTCGCGAGCACGTACGCCACGGTGACGGACGCGGGATCGAGCACGAGGCCGGCCGTGAACGTGTCGGTGAGCGTCGGAGTCTCCCCGGCCAGCGCGGAGGAAGGGATGTTCACACCCCAGGCGATGTTCCGACCGTCGAGCGTCACGTCGCCCCACTTGGTCGGGGTCGTCGGCGCCGGGAACTCCGGGACCGGCCCGATCCCGCCGGGAACGTCGACCGGGACGACGGTTCCGCCGCCCGTCGTGAACGGGATCTCGGTCAGCGCGGTCTCCTCGTCTGCCCTGGCACGGAAGTGAAGGGTGCCGCTGACGTCGGTGTGGCTGTCCACGTAGTCCGTGAGCGTGCACACGAGCTCACCGGTCGACACCTCGCAGTTTCCGACGGTCTGGCCGTCCGGCGCCGTCAGGGCGAAGGAATCGCGCACCCCGGTCAGGCTCGGGCTCGTCGGAAAGGCGAGGCGGAACGTGTCCCCCGCCGTCGCCGTGTCCGGCACTGCCCAGGTCGCTTCGAACGCGATCCGGTCCCAGACCTTGATCTGGTCGGTGGGTTCGGTGATGGTCAGCGAGGTGATCCCCGCGACCTCCGCAGCGCGGGCCGTAGCCGGCGTCGCGATGACGGCCGCCAGGGCCGCCAGACAGATCGCGAGCAGACCACCCACGAACGTCGTCAGGCGCGTTCCCCGCGCGCCCGATCTGATTCCATGCTGAATGACTGGCACTTTCGACTCCCCAGATGATCGATGAACTCGCGCGGATGGCTTCTTCCGCGCGAGTGATGTCCCCAGGAAGGGATGCAGAACGGCGCGTTCTGTTACGCGGTTCGGCCGCACGGGTTTCTCGCGGCACGTGCAATATGCCGTGATCCTGCGGAAAACGGCGTCATGAAACGGTCACCTCGTCATCTCTCCTGTGACGGATCGCTTCCCCTTCCGACGCGTCCGTCCGTCTGTAGAGGCATTCGCCGTCTACCTGGTGCCGGGGGCATCGTTGTCTCTCCCCGCTCCCGGCACCTCCTTTCGCAGCGCATCGATGCTCCACCGGTAGCGCTTCAGCCCCGCGAGCAGGATCGCGGCGGCCGTGAAGACGAAGACCGGGTATCGGAACGGCGCAAGCGGCCCGAGGAAGACGAGCATCGTCACGCCGAACGTCACCGTGAGTAGCGCGGCGACTCCCGCCGCGAGCCGGGTCCACAGCCCGACTGCCAGCAGCAGAGCGAGGACGGTCTCCAGAGCCGTCGCCAGCACGGCCGCCGTGTCCACCACCAGGTCGACGGGGACAGGGACGAGCTGGGCCGTGTACGCACGGAAAATCGTCCACGATCCCCACGACACGCCGTCTTCCCCCGGGCCACCGAGGACCCCGAAGCGATCGGCGACCGCGAGGGCGAAACTCGCCGCGATCGCGAGACGCAACGCGAGCTGCCCCCCGTCCTCGATCCGACGTCGCGTCTCCGCGTTCGGCACACTCGTGGTCGACATGGCTCCTGCTCCGATCCGGAGGCTGACGGGTGTCGAGACCTCCAGAGGAGAGACGGGAGAATGTGGCGACGATTACGGCAGGGCGCGCATCACGCGGCGGCTGGTCGCACCTGCCCCTCAATCCCGGAAGGCTGGAATACCACGACCGGGAGCATCGTCGCTGAGTCCACCCACGGTCTACGCTCATGCGAGTTTCACCTGCCCGCCGGGTGGTGAGCGACGTAAGGGGGAAACACCATGGGGTTCGACGCGCGCGAACGACTCCTCGCCGCAGGTCTCGGCCTGGTTCTCGCGACAGGCACACTCCTCGCCCCGATCGGCGCGACCGCCGTCGTGCTGCCACCGGCGAAGGACCTCCCGCTGCTCGTCACATACGTCGCCCGGGTCTGCGATCAGTACACCGACGTCATGGCGAACAAGGCCCGGAACAACCTCATGGAGTCGCTGCGTGATCTCGGCGCGGACACGACCTACCCGGCGAACGGCATCATCACGGTCGCCGATGAGGAGGCAGGATCCCCGAACTGTTCCCCCCTGACGGACTGGCGTCTCACCATGGGCCGCTCCCACCAGGGGAAGTCCGCTGCGACTCTGAACCTCTCGACGGTGACGCAACCGTTCGCCTCCACTATCGTCACGAAACCGAGCGTGCCGGAACTCGACGCGCAGGGAGCGGACACCGGGCGCATCATCGAGGGGGCCGTGACCGTCGAGCTCGACTCCACACAGGCGCAGATCGTTCGATCCGGGCAGACGCTTTGGGTACAGGGCGGCACGCCCTCGGAGCCTCTGAACGGTCGACAGGAAACGCACGGATATGCGGCGCTGCGGTGTGCACAGGACGCCGTCAACGGAGACAACGTCGAGTTCCTGTCCTTCCCGAAGAACCAGACCCACGTCTTCTGCTTCTACTACGCGGTCTCTCCCCCACCGGAGTCCGGGACGATCGTCGTCCGGAAGCAACTCGCTCCCAGCTCGCTCGGGCAGGGCACGTTCCGGTTCGACGGCAACCTGTCGTATGCGGACACGAACCGAGACGGCGTCAACGACTTCACCCTTTCCCCGTCCGCCTCCTCACCCGCGTCGCAGACGTTCATCCGGGGCGCGGTCGGAACGGGCGAACCGGCATGGGAAGTCACCGAGGCGCCCACGGATGGATGGCAGCCTACGGGCCCTCCCGTGTGCTCCAGCGCCGGAGGGACACCGGTGACGATCACGGAGATGACCGCGCAGATCCGCCTTCTCGCCGGCGACACGGTCACGTGCACATTCACGAACGAGCGGGTCCGCACCGGTCCGGGAACCCTGTCCAAGCTCACCGTGGGCGCCGGGGGCACCTTCCCGTTCGCGATCGACGTTCCCGCCCCAGGAGCCGACCGACAGACGACCGTCACCACCGCCGGTGACGGCGACCAGGCTCTCGTTGCCGAATCGCTCGGTTCGACGCCCGGCACATACACCGTCACGGAGACGCTCCCCGCGCCGACCGGAGCAGGGTCGTGGGAAGCGCAGGGCGCGCAGTGCAACGGTACGGAGGTTCCCCTCACCGCCGACGGGCAGCAGCGGACGGGGACCATCGAGATCGGCGAAGGCGAGACCTTCGACTGTGTCGTCACCAACCGGTACACCCCGGGCGGGTCGATCACGATCCGTAAGGCGACCACCCCCGTGGCGGGCAGCGCAGGGTTCGTGGTCACGCCGAGGGAGGGCGCACGGATCACCCCCGGAACGTCGGCTGCCTACCAGGCGGTGGCCACGACGACGACGGTCGGTGAGTTCGTGGAAGCGGAGTGGGAGGGTCCGGCCGCTGACGCGTTGACCGTCGAGCCCTCGGCGCATTACGGCATCGTCGAGCTCCTCCCTGCGCCGAGCGCCAGAGGATCCTGGAGTCTCGCCTCCGTCGACTGCGGCGCGAATGCGGCCACCGTGGACACGGAGAGTGCCAGCGTCGACGTCATCCTGACTCCGGAGAACCCGGATGCGATCTGCGACTTCACCAACAAGTTCCAACCCGCGGGGCACCTCTTGGTTGTGAAGAACGGCAGCGACGACGTCGCGTTGCGTGCCGGAGACGCGAGATTGGAGGTGCAATGCACCCCCGACACGTCCTACTCCTTCGCTCTCCCCGTCGGAGCCGAAACCGCGGATGCGGGAAGCGCGACCGTGTTGGAAGCCCACGAGTGCAGGGTCATCGAAACCGAGACCGGCGCCGCACCCGATACGACCGTCGCCACCACCGCCTCGATCACCATCGACGGGGGCGCCCCCGTCGCGCTCGAGCCTTTCGACGCCCCATTCCCTGTCCGCCCAGGGGTCGACACGGTGGTGACGATCGACAACCGGTACACGGCTGATCCCGCGCCGTCCCCCACCCCGTCGATCAGCCCCTCCGGCGGTCCCGGGGCAGAGGATCTCGCCCGCACCGGGGTCGACCGTGGGTTCCTCGCCATCATCGTCGCCCTCGGAGCTGCCACGGTCGCCCTCGGCCTGGTCCTGCTCCTTCACCGGCGACGCACATCGACACGTCGATGATTCCCCTGTGCCTGGCGGGTGCTGTACATGAGCAGGGTCAGCACCGCGGCCAGGAGCGTGCCGATTCCGGCGACGGCCAGGGCGCCGGCAGGTCCGACGGCGACGACGAGGGGCGCGGCGAGGGCCGTGCCGGCGACACCGGCGGTCTGGGTGACGCTGCCCATCGCTGCCAGGGCGCGACCGCGGGTGCTTTCGGGAACCGCCGACATGACGATGAGGCGGATCGCGGCGACGTGGATCGTGGGAATGAGCATGTGTTTCGCCTCCTAGATCCGCGGAATTACGCTGATCGAGAGGTTTGAGCGGTAGGGCGGGTCGGACTTGAACCGACGATCGTTGGGTTATGAGCCCACTGCCTTAACCAGCTTGGCCACCGCCCCGTACCGCCCCAGCCTAGCGGGGCGAGGTCTCACGCCTCGCTCGCCTGCGCATGCGTGGCCGCATGCTCCAGGTAGATCGCGGCATTCGCCAGCAGCGAGGCGCGTTCGTCGTCCGAGAGCGATCTGCGCACCTTCGCCGGCACGCCTGCCACCAGGGACCCCGGCGGCACCTCGGTCCCACCCAGCACGACGGCACCGCCGGCGATCAGGCAGCCCTCTCCGATCACGGCGCCGCTGAGGACGACGGCCCCCATCCCGATGAGAGAGCCGTCACCGATCGTGCAGCCGTGCACGACAGCGTTGTGCCCGATCGACACCCGTGACCCGACGAGGACGGGATGCCCGGCGTCGACGTGGACCGACACGTTGTCCTGAACGTTGCTGCCAGCGCCGATGACGATCGGCGAGGAGTCACCGCGAAGCACCGCGTTGTACCAGACGCTGGCGCCGGCTCCGAGGGACACCGCGCCGACGATGCGGGCGCCGTCCGCGACGAAGGCGGTGTCGTCGAGCTCGGGGGTGCGATCCGGGAGGGCGAGGACGGAGGCTCCGGCAGCGATGCTCATGAGGCGAGACTACCCTCACTCCCCCGGAATCACGCGGAAGTGAGTGGAGCCTCAGCTTCCTTGCGGAATGCCTGAGCCTGAGTAACGTTGTACTCGTCAGACAGAGAACTTCATTCGGAGGAGCAAGAAGATGAGCAAGGCCCAGACCGTTTCCACCACCGCCATCGACCCGACTGTGGCCGCCGGTGCGGCGCAGTTCCTCTCCCCCGTCGTCCTCGGCCTCCAGGCGCTGACCGTCAACGGCAAGCAGGCGCACTGGCACGTCCGCGGCGCCAACTTCGTCGGCGTGCACGAGCTGCTCGACACGATCGTCGCCCACGCGGGTGACTTCGCCGACACCGCCGCCGAGCGCATCGTCGCTCTGGGCCTGCCGATCGACGCGCGCGTGAACGCCGTCGCCGAGAAGGCAGGCGCCACCGGCGTTCCCGCCGGCTTCGCACAGTCGGACGAACTGATCCGAGCCGTGATCGCCGACATCGACGCGATCCTCGTCGACGTCAAGGCAGCCGTCGAGGGCCTGGACGAGGTCGACCTCACGAGCCAGGACGTGGCGATCGAGATCCAGCGCGGGCTGGAGAAGGACCGCTGGTTCCTCGTGTCGCACATCGCGGCCTGACACCACGCACACGACGAAGGGCGGCTCCGATCCGGGGCCGCCCTTCGTCGTGTGCGCGCCGCCTCAGGCGACGTGCGTGAGGCGACCGCCGAGCAGCGTCGTGGTGACGGGCATCGTCCGGAGCCCCGCCGCGTCCGCAGTGCGAGGATCACTTCCGAGGATCACGATGTCTGCGCCCTGACCGGGGCGGAGCGACGTGCGGACACTCGCTTCGAGGGCCTGATCCAGCGTCACCCGCTCCTCCGGATGCCAGGCGGCCCGATCGTCGTCGGTCCGCCACACCGCCGCGGAGATCGCGTGCCAGGGGTCGAGCGGCGCGACCGGCGCATCGGAGCCGAAGCGCACCTCCGCACCCGCCGACAGCAGCGAGGCGAGCGGGTAGCCGATCGCGGTCTGCTCCGCCCAGTGGTGCTCGACCAGGTCGCGGTCGTCCACCGCATGCTGGGGTTGGACGCTCGCGCGCACCCCGAGCCGGGCGAATCGGGTGAGGTCGGCGTGCCGCACCAGTTGTGCATGTTCCATCGACCCTGTGGCACCGGAAGCGCCGAAGGCGTCGAGGGCCGCCGTCACAGCGCGATCGCCGATCGCGTGCACGGCGGCCTCGATCCCCGCTCCCGCCGCAGTGGTCAGCAGCGCCGTGAGCTCCTCCGGAGGCACCGTCAGCACCCCGTAGTTCGCGGGGTCGCCGGGGTAGGAGTGTGAGCACGCCGCGGTACGGGTGCCGAGCGAGCCGTCGCTGATGACCTTCAACGACCCGACCCGCACGAGGGATCCGACCAGCCCGGTCGGATCCGACACCGCAAGGCGCTCCCCCGTGCGGAGGCCCGTGGTGATGGCCCGATCGAGATCCGCCGGGTAGAACGCGAACTCGACACGGTGCGCGGCGAAGCCCCCGAGGATCCGTCGCGGCCAGGCATCGGCGTTCCACGCCATGTCGAAGTCGACCAGACCGGTCACACCCCGTGCCGCGGCCGCCGCCCCCGCACGGATGACCGCCTCATCGCTGTGGGCAGGGTCGACGGCATTGAGCCGGCGGGAGATCTCGAACGCGTCCTCCTCGCGGAGCAGACCGTCGTCCGCGCGGAAGCCCTCGCGCGCCAGGGCCGCCGAGTTCAGCCAGACGCTGTGCACGTCCGCATTGATCAGGTAGGTGGGCACGACGCCGGTCTCGGCATCGAGCGCGGCCACGGATGGGCGATCCGGCCACAGCGCGTCCCGGAACCCCGTGCCGATCCGTCGGCCGTCCGGCAGCACGGGCGCATCGCGCATCAACCTCGCGGCCCCGGCGGCTGAGTCCGCTTCCCCCAGAGGGACGCGCTCCGCCGCGAGAGCCCACTGCACGGTGTGCACATGGTTGTCCCAGAGCCCGGGCACCGCCCAGGTACCGTCGGCCTCGATGACCTCGCCGCGCGCCGGCAGGGCCCCGGTCGGCGCGATGTCGACGATGCGTCCGTCGGCGAGGTGGAGGTCGACCGGCTCATCGTCCAGCAGGAACTCCCGCCCCGGACCCACGGGGCGGACGGCACGAACCGTACCGACCTCGACGCCGAGGGCGCTCACGCCCCGCCACCCGTCCGCGCGTCCTGCGCACGACGCATCTCCGCGGCGAGGGCGGCGTTCGCGTACGGCCCTTCGGCATGCAGCGCCGCGATCACCGCCTCGATGGTCTCCGCGGGCTTGTTCTGGCTCAGCTTCCGCTTGGCGACGACCTTCGTCGGGGTGAGACGGAAGCCGACCGTTCCGGATTCGAGTCTCTCGATGAAGGCCGCGTCGTTCGGACGCTCCCACATCAGGCGCGGGTCGGGCAGGCGCGACTCGAACCGCGCGACCAGGGCATCGAGCACACGGAGGTTCTCCGCGGTGCTGAGGATTTCGGGAACGCCCGACAGGTGCACCGCGGTGTAGTTCCAGGTCGGCACCGCGGGGACGTCGCCGTACCAGCCCGGAGAGACGTACCCATGCGGCCCTTGGAAGGCGAGCAGGATCTCCCGCTCCCCCAGGCCGTGGATGGCGTCGTCCGGGCGGCCCACGTGCCCCACGACCGTCAGATCATCGCGGTCGTCGTCGAGGAGGACGGCATAGTGCGAGGCGACCAGACCGTCCTCAGGCGCACTCACCACCGTCGCCCACGGGTTGGCATCGATGAGGCGGCGGATCTCGGCCACATCGGCGAGCGTGAAGCTCGGATTCTGTCGCATGGATCCCAGCCTAGAGCGGCGGGAGCCCCGAAGATCCCGCCCTCAGGCCTGACAGCGCGGGCACCAGTACAGCTTGCGGGCGCCGATCTCCTCCAGCGCGATCTCGGTCCCGCACACCCGGCACGGCAGGCCCGCCCGGTGGTAGACCCAGTGGCGGTCGTCGCGGCTCGCCATCGCGGCGCGGTACTGCTCGGGAGACAGCCCGTCCATGGTCATCATCTGGCCGGTCTCCACGCCGATGGCCAGCAGCCGCACCCAGTCATGCCAGAGCGCCCTGACGACATCCTCCGGGACGTCGCGGCCGGGCGTATGCGGATTCAGCCTCTGCCGGTAGAGCATCTCGGCGCGGTACACGTTGCCGATGCCGCTGACGACCGCCTGGTCCATCAGCAGCAGGGCGATCGGGGTCGGCTTCTTCCGCACGGCGCGGACGAACCGCTCCTCGTTCTCCGCCGGATCGCCGACGAGCGGATCGGGACCGAGCTTGGCGACTGTCGCCAGCATCTCCTCGGGGGTCTGCAACACGCACGCCGTGGGACCGCGCAGGTCGGCCACCGTGATGTCGGTCATCAGTCGCAGGCGCACCTGACCCACCACAGGGGGCGGCCATTCGTCGATCTCGTCGGTCAGCCCCTTGGTCTGCTCGGACATCCGCACGTGGACCCTGGCGCGCCGCGGTGCCCCGATCGAGGCGAGCGAGTTCTCCCCCGCGTCGTCGAGGATCGTCTCGTCGAGAGTGGTGCCGCGCTGATTGGTCTGGCCCATCCGGCCGTTGGCCGACGCGATGGTGGGGTCGACGAGGATCTCCCCCGCGAAGTCCCAGGCACCGTAGAGACCGAGGTGCACGCGCAGCCAGAGGTCATCCTCCGCTTCGAGGAACATCTGCTTGCCCACGGCCTGCACGCTCACGGCCTGACGTCCGTCGAGCACCGCGGCGCCCTCGGCGAAGCGTCCCTGCGGGCTGGAGGCGCTCATCGTCTTGCCGACGAAGTTGCGATCGAACTGCCGCGCGATGCGGTGGACGGAATGTCCCTCGGGCATGTCAGGCTCGGGGGTCCGGGAGGAGCGAGCCGTCGCGCTCGAAGTCGGCGATCTGTCCGATGCGCCGGACGTGCCGCTCGTCGCCGGAGAACGGCGTGGCGATGAACCGGTCGATGAACGCCGTGACCTCGTCGTAGGTGTGCTGACGAGCTCCGATGGAGATGACGTTCGCGTCATTGTGCTCCCGCGCGAGTTCGGCCGTGGAGAGGTTCCAGACGAGCGCTGCGCGGACCCCGGCGACCTTGTTCGCGGCGATCTGCTCGCCGTTGCCCGAGCCGCCGAAGACGACACCGAGCGCCGGCACCCCGGTCGCCTGATCGACGACGACGGCCTGCGCCGCCCGGATGCAGAAGGCCGGGTAGTCGTCGAGCGCGTCGTACTCCACCGGACCGTGGTCGATCACCTCGTGCCCTGCGGCGCGGAGATGCTCCTGCAGCCGCGTCGAGAACTCGAGTCCGGCGTGATCGGTGGCGATGTGGATGCGCATGTTCTCCATCCTAGGATCCGCTCCGTCCGCGACTCAGGGGGCGATGCCGGCCGCCGCGGGCTTGAACCCCGCGCGCACGTTCTCGCAGCACCCGGGACGGCAGACGTCGAAGGCGCCGGGCAGATCGGTGACGTGCGGACGCTCCGCGTTCGGGCGCCCCTGCAGGCGCTCCTCGATGAGGTCGACGATGCCCTCCACGAAAGCCTCGCGGACACCGGGCGTCGGCGTGCGGACGAAGGCGAGGCCCGCCTCCTCCGCGGCCTCGGCGGCCTCGGTGTCGAGATCCCAGAGGACCTCCATGTGGTCGCTCATGAAGCCGACGGGGACCACGATGACCGCCTTGCGACCGCGCGCCGGAAGCTCCGCGATCACGTCGCAGACGTCGGGCTCCAGCCAGGGCTGCGACGCGGGGCCCGAACGGGACTGGTAGACGAGCTCCCAGGGCACGTCGGCGGCTCCCGGGATGGCGGCCCACACCTGCTCCATCGTCCACTCCGACACGGCGAGGTGCTGCGCGGCATAGGCCCCGCCCTCGCCCCAGTCGATGTCGCGGGCGCCGGAGCGCTCGGCGTCGGCGGTCGGGATGCTGTGCGTGGAGAAGAGGACCTGGATCTCGGTCGGCGCGAAGCCCTGGTCGAGGTAGGTCTGCACCGACTCCCGCACGCCCGCCTCGAAGGCCTCGACGAAGCCGGGGTGGTCGTAGAAGGGGCGGATCTTGTCGATGGTGACCGTCTCGCCGAGGCCGGTGTCGGTCAGCACGCGGGCGAAGTCCTCGCGGTACTGGCGGCAGCTGGAGAACGAGCTGTACGCGCTCGTGGCGAAGGCGAGGAGGGTGGTGTGGCCGTTGGCGGACGCCTCGGGCAGCACGTCCTCGAGGTACGGACCCCAGTTGCGGTTGCCCCAGTACACCGGGAGATCGATCCCCCGGGCCACGAGCGCCTTCTCCAGCGCCTCCTTGAGCACGCGGTTCTGGCCGTTGATCGGGCTCACGCCGCCGAAGTGACGGTAGTGGTGCGCGACCTCCTCCAGGCGCTCATCCGGGATGCCCCGACCGCGCGTCACGTTCCGGAGGAAGGGGATCACGTCCTCCTGGCCCTCCGGGCCGCCGAAGCTCGCCAAGAGGATGGCGTCGTAGGCGACGGGCGTGGTCACATAGGGGTCGCCGCCGGCAGCGGCGGGCGAGGCAAAGGGAACGACATTCGGCTCGATCGCGGTCACCCCTCCATCTTCCCACCTCCGCGGACGACGAGCGTCCGCACGACCGTGACTATCCTCGGTTCGTGAGGATCGACGGCGCGCGCGTCGCTCTGGCGTAGGCTGTCATGGTTGCCGTCGGCGCCAACTGCGCCGACCCCCGGTTACATCCCCTCACCCCTGGGAGTACAGCTTTGCCTGGAGAGAACCTCACCCGAATCGAAGCGCAGGAGCGCCGCGACGTCGTCGACACGCACTCCTATGAGGTCGCCCTCGATCTGACCAAGGGCGCCGAGGTCTTCGGCTCCCGGAGCGTCGTGCGCTTCTCCGCGTCCCCCGACAGCTTCACCTTCATCGACCTCATCGCCCGCGACGTGCGCGAGATCTCGCTCAACGGAGAGCAGCTCGACCCGCGCGAGGTCTTCGCCGACTCCCGGATCGCGCTCGCCGGTCTGCAGGAGGAGAACGTCCTCGTCGTCGACGCCGACTGCCTCTACACCAACACCGGCGAGGGCCTGCACCGCTTCGTCGACCCGGTGGACGGCGAGGTGTACCTCTACTCGCAGTTCGAGGTGCCCGACTCCCGTCGCGTGTTCGCCGTCTTCGAGCAGCCCGACCTCAAGGCCACCTTCCAGTTCACGGTGACCGCCCCCGCGGAGTGGAAGGTCGTCTCCAACTCCCCCACCCCCGAGCCCATCGTCCACGACGACGGCGTCTCGGCCACCTGGGGCTTCGAGCCCACGCCCCGGATCTCCTCCTACATCACGGCTCTCGTCGCCGGACCGTACGAGGCGACCTTCTCCGAGCTCACCAGCGCCTCGGGACGGGTGATCCCGCTCGGGGTCTACGGACGCAAGAGCCTCTGGCAGCACCTGGACGCCGACTACATCTTCGACAAGACCCGTGAGGGCTTCGCCTACTTCGAGTCCAAGTTCGGCGTGCCGTACCCGTTCGCCAAGTACGACCAGCTCTTCGTCCCCGAGTTCAACGCCGGCGCGATGGAGAACGCGGGAGCGGTGACGTTCACCGAGACGTACGTCTTCCGCAGCAAGGTCACCGACGCCGTCAAGGAGCGTCGCGTCGTGACGATCCTCCACGAGCTCGCCCACATGTGGTTCGGCGACCTCGTCACCATGAAGTGGTGGAACGACCTCTGGCTCAACGAGTCGTTCGCCGAGTGGGCGTCCACCATCGCGACGGCCGAGGCGACCGAGTGGACCGAGGCCTGGACGACCTTCAACGCGATGGAGAAGACCTGGGCCTACCGCCAGGACCAGCTCCCCTCCACGCACCCGATCGTCGCCGAGATCAACGACCTCGAGGACGTGCAGGTCAACTTCGACGGCATCACCTACGCCAAGGGCGGCTCGGTCCTCAAGCAGCTCGCCGCGTGGGTCGGCATCGAGGCGTTCTTCGCCGGTGTCTCGCAGTACTTCCAGAAGCACTCCTGGGGCAACACCGAGCTCAGCGACCTCCTGACGGAGCTGGAGGCCACGAGCGGCCGCGATCTCGGTACGTGGTCGAAGAAGTGGCTGGAGACGGCCGGGGTCAACACCCTCGAGCCCGTCGTAGCCGAAGACGACAACGGCAAGATCTCGCGCTTCGCCATCACCCAGACGGCTCCGGCCGACTACCCGACCATCCGTCCGCACCGTCTCGGCATCGGCTTCTACTCGCTGCAGGACGGCGCGCTCACGCGCACCCATCACATCGAGGTCGACGTGGACGGCGACCGCACCGAGGTCCCCGAGCTCCAGGGCCTCGACCGTCCCGACCTCATCCTCCTCAACGACGACGACCTCGCGTACGCGAAGATCCGTCTCGACGAGAAGTCGCTCGCGACCGCGATCGCCCACCTCGCCGACATCCACGACCCCCTCGCCCGCTCGCTCGTCTGGGGCGCCGCCTGGGACCAGACCCGCGACGCGGAGACGGCGGCGTCCGACTACATCGACCTCGTTCTCGGCAACATCGGCCGGGAGACCGAGTCCACCACGGTCCGCACCACCCTCGCGCAGCTCCGGACGGCCGCGACGCTCTACGTCGCCCCGGCGGAGCGCGAAGCCGCACGGCTGAAGGTGGCCGACGGTCTCTGGGCGCTCGCCGAGTCGGCGGAGGCCGGCAGCGACAGCCAGCTCCAGTTCGTCACCGCCTTCGCGAACAACCTGGTGACGCCGGAGCACGCCGGCATCGTCGGGCGTCTGCGCTCGGGTGAGGAGACGCTCCCCGGACTCGATGTCGACGCCGACCTGAGCTGGCAGCTCCTCGTCGGCCTCGCGACCATCGGCGCGACCGACGCCGGGGCCATCGACGCCGCGCTCGCCGCCGACAACACCGCCAAGGGTGCGGAGTTCGCCGCGCAGGCGCGCGCCGCGCTTCCGGATGCCGCCGCGAAGCAGGAGGCCTGGGACGCGCTGATCGCACGCGACGACGCCCCGAACACGATCGTCCGCTCGGCAGCCCTCGGCTTCGTCCACCCGGCGGGTGTGGAAGTGCTGGGCGCCTTCGTGCCGCAGTACTTCGACATGCTCCTGCCGGTGTGGGAGTCGCGGACCTACCAGATCGCGCAGTACCTGGTCGTCGGGCTCTTCCCCACCGCTCTCGCCGACGTCGCGCTGCGCGATGCGACGCGAGGCTGGCTCTCCGCGCACCAGGACGCGCCGCCCGCCCTGCGCCGGCTCGTGCTGGAGAACCTTGCGGACGTGGAGCGTGCCCTCGCCGCGCAGTCCCGCGACGCCGAGGACTGACCCTCCACCACCGACACCGACACGGGCCTCTGCCGTCGCTCTTCCAGCCGGCGCAGAGGCCCTCTCGGTACCATCGACACGATGCTGATCTCCGCTGAGACGACCCCCACGCCGACGCCCGCCGAACTCCCCGCGTGGGTGGTGGACATGCTCGCGCTGCTGACCAAGGTCGGCGGCAAGCTCCTGCAGATCGCCCTGATCATCGGCGCCTGCGTCCTCATCGCGCTCGTGCTGCGCCGGGTGATCAGGCGGGTCGTGCACCGCATCGTCGACACCGCCAAGAACAAGGCCGCCGTCGACGACACCCAGGCACTCGAACGCTCCCCGCTGGCCGACATGCGACTGGTCCAGCGCACGCGCACGCTCGGCACCATCCTGCAGAACATCGTCAACGTGATGCTCGTGATCATCGCGATCATCCTCATCGTCAACGCGATCGACAATGCTCTCCTCGGCTCGCTCACCCTTCTCACGGCGGCGGTCGGTGCCGGTCTCGGTTTCGGCGCCCAGAACATCGTCAAAGACGTGCTGAACGGTATCTTCCTCGTCGCCGAAGACCAGATCGGCATCGGCGACGTCGTCGACCTCGGGCTGGCGAGCGGCGTCGTCGAGTACGTCAGCGTGCGCGTGACCCAGGTGCGGGACGTGAACGGGACCCTCTGGTACGTGCGCAACGGAGAGGTCACCCGGATCGGGAACATGTCGCAGGGCTGGGCGCGCGCGATCGTCGATATCGGTGTGGCACCCGATTCCGACCTCGAACAGGTCGAGCACATCCTGCTGGAGACGGCGCAGGGCCTGGCGAAGGACCCGAAGTGGCGCACCCGCATCGTGGAGAAGCCGGAGCTGTGGGGCCTGGAGTCGGTGGACGGCGACGCCCTCGTGGTGCGCGCCGTCATCAAGACCAGAGCGAACGCGCGAGACGACGTGGCGCAGGAGCTCCGACGCCGGCTCCGAGCCGCTCTGCTGGAGAAGGAGATCGACGTGCCGCGTCTCGCGGACGTCGTGCCCACCGGATTGGAGGGTGCGCGCCGCGTGCGGGGCGCCAACCCGCCGAAGACGCGCCCCAACGCCGTCACCGGGGTGCCCGTGATCCCGGATCGCGGCATCTGGCGGCGCAAGAAGAACACCGGCGGCGACGGGAGTGCAGACAAGTGACGTTCTACGACGAGGTCGGCGGGCGCGAGACGTTCGCGAAGATCGTCTCGGTCTTCTATCGCGAGGTCGCCCTCGACCCGGTGCTCAAGCCGATGTACCCGGAGGAGGACCTCGGTCCGGCCGAGGAGCGGCTGCTGCTGTTCCTCGAACAGTACTGGGGCGGCCCGAGCACCTACGGCGAGACCCGTGGGCACCCCCGCCTGCGGATGCGTCACATGCCCTTCCGCGTCGACCCCGACGCCCGCGATCGTTGGCTTCGTCATATGCGCACGGCTCTGGACGAGGCGCAGTTGTCCCCGTTGCACGAAACCACTCTCTGGGACTACCTGGAGCGCGCCGCCTATGCCATGGTGAACACATTCGAGCCGTCCGGCATCGGCACGGCTCCCCAGGGGCGCACGACCCTGGAGACCCGCACCCGTCAGGATTCAACGGAGACCCCATGACGACCACACCCCCGACCGCAGACGTCCTGGTGATCGGTTGGGGGTTGGCAGGTCTCGTGGCCGCCGCGGAAGCCCTCGAGGCCGGACGTCGCGTCGTCATCGTCGATCAGGAGCCGCGGACGAACCTGGGCGGGCAGGCGTGGTGGTCCTTCGGCGGGCTTTTCCTCGTGGACTCTCCGGAACAGCGCCGCCTCGGCATCACCGACTCGCTCGAGCTCGCGACCCAGGACTGGTTCGGCACCGCCGGATTCGACCGCCCCGAGGACGAGTGGCCCCGGCGCTGGGCAGAGGCCTATCTGCAGTTCGCGGCCGGCGAGAAGCGCTCCTGGCTCCGCGCCCGTGGTGTCGGCTTCTTCCCGGTGGTGGGCTGGGCCGAGCGGGGCGGCTACGGCGCCCTCGGTCCGGGGAACTCCGTCCCCCGCTTCCACATCACCTGGGGCACCGGGCCGGGGATCGTCGCCCCGTTCGCGGCCGCCGTCGAGCAGGGAGAGCGCGAGGGACGGCTCACCGTCCTCGCTCGACACCGCGTCGAGGAACTCGTGCTCACCGACGGACGCGTGACCGGTGCGCGCGGGAGCGTGCTGGCGTCGGACGGTGCCGCCCGGGGCGTCCCCTCATCCCGAGACGTGATCGCCGCGTTCGAGATCGACGCGGCGGCGACGATCGTGGCCTCCGGGGGCATCGGCGGAAACCATGACCTCGTCCGAGCGGCCTGGCCCTCGCGCCTCGGCACTCCCCCGGCGCACATGCTCTCCGGCGTGCCTGCCTATGTCGACGGCTCGATGCAGACCGTGAGCGCCGCCGCCGGAGCCCGCCTCATCAACGGCGACCGGATGTGGCACTACGTGGAGGGCATCACGAACTGGGACCCGGTGTGGCCGCAGCACGGCATCCGCATCCTGCCCGGCCCGTCGTCGCTGTGGCTCGACGCGACCGGACACCGGCTCCCCGTTCCGCTCTTCCCCGGCTTCGACACCCTCGGCACGCTCGAGCACCTGCGGCGGACGGGCCACGACCACTCCTGGTTCGTGACCTCGCGGCAGATCGTGGAGAAGGAGTTCGCACTGTCCGGCAGCGAGCAGAACCCGGATCTCACCGGCAAGGACGTGGCCCTGCTCCTCAAGTCCCGCCTTGCGAAAGGGCCGACGGGGCCCGTGCAGTCGTTCCTCGACGAGGGCGAGGACTTCATCGTCGAGAACGACCTGGAGTCGCTGCTGGAGCAGATGGCGGCCCACCCCGGGGGCGAACTCCTGGACATCGAGGCCGTGCGCCGCGAGGTGGTCGCCCGCGACCGGGAGATGGTCAACGACTTCAGCAAGGACCCGCAGATCGGCATGCTGCGCTCGATGCGGGCCTATCGCGGGGACAAGCTCATCCGCACCGCGGCCCCGCATCGGCTCCAGGACCCCTCCGCCGGGCCGCTGATCGCGGTCAAGCTGCACGTGCTCACCAGGAAGTCCCTCGGGGGGATCAACACGGATCTGGACGGTCGCGCCCTGGATGGAAGCGGCGCGCCGATTCCGGGTCTCTTCGCCGCGGGCGAGGCCAGCGGCTTCGGCGGCGGAGGGGCGCACGGCTATCGAGCCCTGGAGGGCACGTTCCTCGGCGGGTGCCTGTTCTCCGGCCGTCAGGCGGGTCGCGCAGCGGCTGCCGTCGGCTGATCCCGAGCTGCCCGCCGGTCCCGCGATCGCGTCAGGCGCGGGTGCCGGTGGCTCGCACGCCGGTCAGCCCGGAGGCCACGGGACCGCGGGCGAGCACGTGGCCGCGGCGGAACGCGAGCCGCGTCCAACGACCGGAACGCGTGACGGGCACGTCCTCTTCGCCGGAGATGAATCCGAGCGCGTCTGCCGCGAAAGCGACGCCGCGCGGCAGGCCGCCGAGGTCGTCGTCCGGCTCGCCCCAGATCGCCGCGCGGAGCGCGCGCACCGCCTCTTCGCCGGATCCCGGTCCCGCGCCGTGCGCGACCGCGGAGATGCCCCACTGCGCGCGCTGCGCGATGACGGAGGCGGTAAGGGTCGACTCCAGTGCCCACCCCTGTCGTGGGGGCGCGACACCGGCCCACGCGGGTGAGAGAGCGGTCTCCGGCAGGGCGAGGCGCTGCGGGTCGTCCGTCGACCTCAGGGCGTCGATCACGAGGTCGCACTCGAGCTCCGGGTCGGCTCGGACGATGCGCATGGCAAGGATCGTCGGCGTCTGATCGAAGAGCCCCTGAGGCGCGAGGACCGCCGTGGTGAGGGCCAGCACGCCCTGATGAGCCTGGAGCCGCACACCCTCGTCGGACACCCGGGCCGCGCGGCCCGTGAACGTGAGGACATCCTTCGCCGTGTCCGGATCGGCGAGCAGGAGCTGAGGGGTCACGCGTTCTAAACTACCAACGAGCGGCGACCCCGGGCCGCGGAGGGAAACACATGAGCGCCGACGAGCACGCCATCCAGACCGTGGAGCGTCTTCTCGACGTCCTCGACCTCGACGCCACCCAGGCGCGGACCACCGAGGACATCTTCACCGGCTCGTCGCACCCGATGCCGAGCGGCCGCATCTACGGCGGACAGGTGCTCGCGCAGACCCTCGTGGCCGCGGAGCGCACGCTGCCGGAGGACCGCGCCGTCCACTCGATGCACGGCTACTTCCTCCGTCCCGGCGATGCGAGCCAAGGGATCACCATCGCCGTCGACCGTATCCACGACGGACGTTCGTTCTCCACCCGCCGCACCCAGGCGTACCAGAACGGCGTGCCGATCTTCTCGATGATCGCCTCGTTCCAGGATGCCGATCCCGGGGTGGAGCACGCCGAGCCCATGCCCGCCGGTGTGCCCGTCCCGGAAGACCTCGCCCCCGATGAGGACCGTGTGCCCGGGCTCGCCGGAGGCGCGCGACGCATGCTGAGCGAGCGTGCCGCGGACATCCGCCACGTCGACTCCCCCCTCTACCTGCCGAACGATGACGAACGGGTCCCCCGGCAGGCGGTGTGGATGCGACTGCGCGCCCCGCTCCCCGACGACCAGCGGCTGCATCGGGCCGCGCTGGCCTACCTCAGCGACATGACGATCCAGGAGTCGATCCTGCGCGCACACGGGGTCTCCTGGTCACTTCCCGGCCTGAAGGTCGCGAGTCTTGACCACGCGATGTGGTGGCATCGCCCGGCGCGCGTGGACGAGTGGCTCCTCTATGTGCAGGAGTCGCCGAACGCCCGCGGCGGTCGCGGACTCGCGACGGGGCGCGTCTACACCCGGGAGGGCACGCTGGTGGCGAGTGTCGCGCAGGAGATCATGATCCGCGTTCCCGAGGATCGCTGACGCATCGCTCAGCGGTGCGCGTACTCGATGGAGGGACCGACGTACGGCTCCCACGCCTCGCGCATCTCCGCCGTCAGGCGTGTCGGCCGTCCGGTACCCGCGTCGACGAGCACGATGATCGCGGTGGATCGCGCGTAGAGCTCACGCGGCTCGGCGGCGGGGTCGTTGTGCACCTCGTAGCAGACCTCGACGCTGGACCCGCCGAGCTTCCCGAACCACATCTGCACCTCGAGCGGGCGCCGCTGGTACGGAACCGGAGCGAGGTACTCGATCTCCTGCCGCGCGATGAGGGTCAGGATCCCCTCCTCGATCCCGGAGTCGAGGACGGCGGTGGACGGCGCATCCTCGCCGGGTCCCGCCCGCCAGAACGCGCGGACGCGCGCCTCCTCGAGCAGCTTGAGCATCGAGGTGTTGTTGACGTGGTTGAACGCATCCAGATCGCCCCAGCGGAGGTGGATCGGGATGTGCAGGCGGAAACCCGGCGAGTCAGTGCTCATAGTCGACTCAGTCGCGGGTGAGCTTGCGGTGCGTCGACCGGTGGGGCTTCGCCGCATCCGGGCCGAGTCGCTCGATCTTGTTCTGCTCGTAGGCCTCGAAGTTGCCCTCGAACCAGTACCACTGGTCGGGCTTCTCGTCCGTGCCCTCGTAGGCGAGGATGTGCGTCGCGATCCGGTCCAGGAACCACCGGTCGTGAGTGATGACCACCGCACAGCCGGGGAATTCGAGCAGCGCGTTCTCCAGGGAGCTCAGCGTCTCGACGTCGAGGTCGTTGGTCGGCTCGTCGAGGAGGAGCAGGTTGCCGCCCTCCTTGAGGGTGAGCGCGAGGTTCAGACGGTTGCGCTCACCACCGGAGAGCACGCCGGCCTTCTTCTGCTGGTCCGGGCCCTTGAAACCGAACTTCGAGACGTAGGCCCGGGACGGGATCTCGGTCTTGCCGACCGTGATGAAGTCCAGACCGTCGGAGACGACCTCCCACAGGGTCTTGTTCGGGTCGATCGACGACCGCGACTGGTCGACGTAGCTGATCTTGACGGTCTCGCCGATCTTCAGATCGCCGCCGTCCAGGGGCTCCAGCCCGACGATGGTCTTGAACAGGGTCGTCTTTCCGACGCCGTTCGGGCCGATGACGCCGACGATGCCGTTCGGCGGAAGGCTGAAGCTCAGGCCGTCGATGAGCGAGCGGCCGTCGAAGCCCTTCTGGAGGTTCTTGGCCTCGATGACCACGTTGCCGAGTCGAGGACCGGCGGGGATCTGGATCTCCTCGAAGTCCAGCTTCCTCGTGCGCTCCGCCTCGGCCGCCATCTCCTCGTACCGGGCCAGACGCGCCTTCGACTTCGTCTGGCGCCCCTTCGCGCTGGAGCGGACCCAGTCCAGCTCGTCCTTCAGGCGCTTGGCGAGCTTGGCGTCCTTCTTGCCCTGGATGTCGAGGCGCTCGGCCTTCTTCTCCAGGTACGTGGAGTAGTTGCCCTCGTAGCCGATGAGCCGTCCGCGGTCGACCTCGGCGATCCACTCGGCCACGTGGTCGAGGAAGTACCGGTCGTGGGTGATGGCGATCACGGCGCCCTTGTACGACTGGAGGTGCTGCTCGAGCCAGAGCACGCTCTCCGCGTCGAGGTGGTTGGTGGGCTCATCGAGGAGCAGCAGGTCGGGCTTCTGCAGCAGCAGCTTGGCCAGCGCCACACGGCGCTTCTCGCCACCGGAGAGCGGAGCGATGGCCGCGTCGCCGGGCGGGGTGCGGAGGGCGTCCATCGCCTGCTCGAGCTGGGAGTCGAGGTCCCAGCCGTCCGCGGCGTCGATCTCCTCCTGCAGCGTCCCCATCTCCGCGAGGAGCGCGTCGAAGTCGGCATCCGGGTCGGCCATCAGCGCGGAGATCTCGTTGAACCGGTCGACCTTCGCCTTGATGGCGATGCCGTCCTGGATGTTCTCGAGGACCGTCTTCGACTCGTCGAGCTCCGGCTCCTGCATGAGGATGCCGACGGAGTACCCCGGCGAGAGCTTGGCCTCACCGTTGGACGGGGTGTCGAGCCCGGCCATGATCTTGAGGATCGTCGACTTTCCGGCGCCGTTGGGGCCGACCATGCCGATCTTCGCGCCCGGCAGGAACGCCATCGTGACGTCGTCCAGGATGAGCTTCTCACCCACCGCCTTGCGGGCACGAACCATGGAGTAGATGTACTCAGCCACCGAAAACCGCTCCTTCTGTTGGCGTCGAAGATCGACACTCCAGCCTACCGGCCGCGAGTGGGCTTATCTGTGTACGCGAGTCACCAGTCGATCGGCCGCGTCGCGCCCACCAGGCACCGCCCGCCGGCGAGCTGGGGCATGACCGTGGTCACGACGGCACCGGTGGAGGGACCGACCTGTCCGATCAGGCACTCCTCCTCGCCCCAGCGGACCGAGAACTGGATGCTCTCCGCAGGGTTCCCGACGGTGGACTGGTCCGGCGTGAGCTGCATAGCCTCCCGATCGAATCCCGCCGCGACGAGCCGGTCGACGTACGCGCGCCCCTCCCCGCGTTGCTCCGTCCCCCAGACCTGCTCCGCCACTGCCGTGAACACGGGGAGGTTGTCCTCGGCGCTCCCGTCCGGCACCAGGGCAGGAGCGGCGGACGGCGTCGGATCAGCGGTGGCTGTCGCCGTGGGAGTCGGCGTCGCCGTGGGCTCCGGCGCGCATCCGGCGAGGACGGCTACCGAGACACCGGCGACGAGCACGAGCGCCGCAGCGCGGGACGGGAGGACCGATCGGAGCACGAGCAGAGTCTAGGCCGCCTCGGTCTCCACAGGCTGATCCCACGCGTCGCGCGCCTCGTCGTCCGCCGTCGTGTGATCGCCGCTTTCCCCCGCCTCCGCGGGCGAGGGCCGAGCGCTCGGCCGATATGCCGTGGTCCCCCACCGGAGATCGTGCCCGATCGTGTCCGCGTCGATGTCGACGCTCGTCCCTTGCTTCCCGTTGCTCTCCCACGGTCGCACCCGGAGCCGTCCGGAGACGATGACGCTGTCCCCCACCCGCAGCGAGGCCCGCGCGTGTTCGGCGAGCTGACGGAAGGCCGCGATCGAGAACCAGTTGGTCCCTGCGTCCATCCACGAGCCGGTCGCAGCGTCGAAGCGCCGGTGCGTGCTCGCGAGCCGGAAGTTCGTGACGGGCACTCCTGCGCTCGTCCGCCCGGGTGTGGGCTCCGTCGCGACTCTCCCGACGACGGTCACGGTGTCGATCATCTGTTCGTCCTCTCGCTGCCGGCTCGGCGGCCGGATGCGCTCCAGCGTGCACCCCGCCGAGCAGGTGGCGGGGACGCGATCCCGTGATCCGTGGACGGGTTCGGGTGGCGGTGCGTTGTGCAGAAGAAGCCAGGTCATCCCCGGATACCGGAGCACGCGCGAATGTCGGTGGTCGGTCGTACGTTCGAACCATGGAAGGAGAGACCATGACCACCGCCACCGCTTCGATCCCCGCTCCCGGAGTCCCGCTTGCAGCCCCGCCGCTCGCGTCCCGTCGAGAGCACCTCGTCCGTGCCGCCGATCACCTGTGGCGCGTCCAGGACAACCGCGACCACGTCCTCGGCCATCTGCGGGTGGTGGCCGACCCTCTGGGCCTCCGTTACCGCGCGGAACGGCTGCACCTGGCGACGGGCGGCTTCCGGCTGATCGGCGAGTTCTGGCGCGCGGATGACGCGGTCGACGCGCTGCGGCACTGCTGACAGCGGTCGTCTCGACCGGATTTCCCTGCGCCCCCGGCAGGATTCGAACCTGCGACCAAGAGATTAGAAGGCTCCTGCTCTATCCCCTGAGCTACGGAGGCGGACCTCTCTACCGTACCGCGCTCCCCCGGTGGATGTCGGGGCCGTCGATAGGATGGCGACATGGTGACTGCTTCGGAGAACGACCGCCTCGTCTGGATCGACTGCGAGATGACGGGTCTCGATCTCGCGGTCGACGAACTCGTCGAGATCGCCGTGGTGGTGACCGACTTCGAGCTCCGTCCGCTCGACCCCGGCTTCCAGGTCGTCATCCGTCCGAGCGCGGACGCGCTCGCGCACATGAACGACTTCGTCACCGCCATGCACGAGACCTCGGGACTCATCGACGAGATCCCGCACGGAGTCACCCTCCAGGAGGCGGAGGAGCAGACGCTGGCCTACATCCGCCGCTTCGTCCCGCTCGAGCGCCGCGCGCCTCTCGCCGGCAACACGATCGGCACCGACCGCATGTTCCTCGCGAAGTACATGCCGCAGGTCGACCAGTGGCTGCACTACCGGAACGTCGACGTCTCCAGCATCAAGGAGCTGTCCCGTCGCTGGTACCCCCGGGTGTTCTTCCAGGCTCCGGCCAAGGACGGCGGCCACCGAGCGCTGGCCGACATCCTGGAGTCCATCCGCGAACTCCGCTACTACCGGGAGGCCGTCTTCGTGGACGAGCCCGGGCCTTCCAGCGACGACGCCAAGGAGATCGCCGCGCGCACGGTGTCGGAGTTCGCCCCGAACATGTAATAGACTCGTGGGGTTGCCTGTTTCGGCGGGCGCATGGTGGGTATAGCTCAGTTGGTAGAGCGCCTGGTTGTGGTCCAGGAGGTCGCGGGTTCAAGCCCCGTTACTCACCCCAGCTCGAAGAGGCTCGGACCGGTTCGGTCCGAGCCTCTTCGTCTCTCCTGCGGCCCTAGGTGCGCGGGTCAGAATCGGGTGGCGTGGCGCGCGGCGTTGACTCTGGCATCGCGCGCTGACGGTCGCGAAC
>NZ_JAGXJJ010000129.1:0-272 GCF_019091465.1 Microbacterium sp. GbtcB4 | reverse complement strand
TTCGGCGACGCCGCCACCGCGCCCGGGCTGGGGCTCGGGCCCGCCCTCTCCCGCGGATTCACCGAGGGCATGGGCGGTAGCCTGACACCGGAGGACCCCCCCGGGGGCGGACTCACCATGGTCATCTCCCTGCCGCTCGCCGCAGGGTCCGCCGACACGGAGGGCACGGAGTGAAGCTCCTCATCGCCGACGACGACCCCCAGATGGTGCGGGCGCTGCGGAACACCCTCGCGGCCCACGGCTACGAGGTCGTCGTGGCCGCCGACGGCGCC
>NZ_JAGXJJ010000128.1:0-273 GCF_019091465.1 Microbacterium sp. GbtcB4 | reverse complement strand
GTATGATAATGATGCATGCAATCATGAAATATTCATGATAAAATAATTATTTTGACATTCATGATTTGAATTTTCATATATGCTATTTACCTTTGTCATGATTTAGTAATTGACGTAAAGGGTCTTCCCTTCTTTTTGACAATGAAAGATGAGATAAAATCGCTAACTGGCATGCTCTAAAATATTAAAAAATTTCCTAGCTGAACTTGCTATCTTGAATATCACCAAGAATTGCTAGCTTACAATCTCAAGAGAAGCAAAAGTACTATCTTG
>NZ_JAGXJJ010000127.1:0-273 GCF_019091465.1 Microbacterium sp. GbtcB4 | reverse complement strand
CTACAAGAAGCACTTAATGATTTCAAAAAGAGCCTACTGGAGAGCTTCAGCAAATTTAGACAAGATGAGGGCTCAAGTTCTACGTTAAACAGATCTGGAGATACAAGAAAAGGGCCCCAAGATTATGACACAAACTACCCATGCATTAAGGTAGAATTTCTGAGATGGGAAGATGGGGATTCGACCAGTTGGATCTCTAGGGCAAATTTTTTTTTTTCACTTTCACAAGACACCAGAAGAATCAAAAGTAGAAATAGCCTCAATCCAACTAGA
>NZ_JAGXJJ010000126.1:0-273 GCF_019091465.1 Microbacterium sp. GbtcB4 | reverse complement strand
AAGATTAAGGAGCGATAAGTGCACGAGTTTCCATGTCATATGAATTTTCCATTGCAAGTGCATGATTGTTTACGGCACTGTTAACCCAATATGAACAATTTTACTGATCCTGATAGTATTGACCCTCTCCAAACCCGTTAGACATCTTGAAAACCATCAGAATATGTAGTGACTGCCTTAAAGAGTATAACTGACTCCTATGGCAATGGCCTGGGAAAATGGTGCAGCATACTGTATGTATGAGAGCCACATGCAGAAGAAGATGATGAAGAA
>NZ_JAGXJJ010000125.1:0-273 GCF_019091465.1 Microbacterium sp. GbtcB4 | reverse complement strand
GGCAGCGGAGTCCCAGGCATTCAGCTTATGCTCATAAAACCCGTCAAAGCGGCCGGCGGCTACCCAGCAAAGGTCTATAGCAGCAGAACCCAGGCGGCGTAAGGGCAGCCCTTGTTTAATGAAGCGGCCAAATACGGTTACGGGATCATTATCCTCTTCTTCCCAGGTATAGGGGAAACCGGTTACCAGGCAGGCTTTGGCCAGATCGGTTTTGGCTGATACCTGTATGGGCTTATTGTTCAGGGTAGCGCCCTGTCCTTTTTCTGCAAAGTA
>NZ_JAGXJJ010000124.1:0-273 GCF_019091465.1 Microbacterium sp. GbtcB4 | reverse complement strand
GTAGAGACCATATGCCTGGCCAAGTCCCTTTCCTATACGATCAGCAATGATACGATAGGACTGGAGAACTAAGGCCCTCCATTAACCATTTGCTTTTATCCCATGACAACGTTTAGATCATACTGCTATATGGTAAGTATGACTGCCGGCCTGTTGTTAACATGGTTGCCGGCAGCGTGCATGGATATACCTATATTAGTCAGCATTCAGGCCCGTAATAAACCGCTGGAAGCCGTGATGGCAGAGATCTCCGCACAAACCGGGCTTAATTTC
>NZ_JAGXJJ010000123.1:0-273 GCF_019091465.1 Microbacterium sp. GbtcB4 | reverse complement strand
CGTACCCGGGCTGGTCTGGGCGGGGGACACCTCCTACAACCTCGAGGTGTCCGTGACCGGGGCGACGTCGGCGACGCTGTCCGCCAAGTTCTGGCCGACGGACAACACGAAGCCGGCAGCCTGGCAGGTCACCACGACCGACGCGGCGCCCCTGGGCGCCGGCGCGGTGGGTCTGAGCGGCAACCGCTCCGGCAGCGCGTCCGCGCCGTTGGGCGTGTCGTTCGATTCGTTCCGCGTCACCGCACCGCAGTAAGATCCTGACGCATGGCCACT
>NZ_JAGXJJ010000122.1:0-273 GCF_019091465.1 Microbacterium sp. GbtcB4 | reverse complement strand
CCATTCGAAGTACCCGCGCCACGGGACGAGGCCCCGCGCGGCGGAGAACGCCGGCGCCCAGAACCCGGCGGCGAGCTTCTCCACCCGGGCGTTGATCAGCGGGGCGCGCTGCGGACGGTTGGGGGGACTCTGCCAGTCCCACCGCACGAGTTCGAGGGTGCGGCCCTCGCCGCGGTCCCGGACGATGGGGGCGCTCTCGGTGGGCGCGATCGAGTAGGCGCCGTGCCTGGACTTCCACCAGTCCTCCGGGCGGCCGCCCTCGGCGACGAACTC
>NZ_JAGXJJ010000121.1:0-273 GCF_019091465.1 Microbacterium sp. GbtcB4 | reverse complement strand
CAGCACCAGTTGTGCACCGGTGAGCAGGCCCTCGTCGAGTTCGTGCGGGGTGAACCCACCGATCCCGTGCTCCTCGGCGTTGCGGGCGAGCGCGCGGCGTCCGGTCGCGAGGTCCTGGTGCACCCGGGTCCCGCGCCGCCCAGCCGCCGTGAGAGCCAGCGTGATCGCGCCGTACTCGTCGCCGATCACGACCGTCTCGGGCCCCGGCACGTCGAGAGCGAGCGCCCGTTCCACCAGCAGCAGATCGGTCGCATCGTGGGCCTGGAGGTTGTC
>NZ_JAGXJJ010000120.1:0-274 GCF_019091465.1 Microbacterium sp. GbtcB4 | reverse complement strand
ACGGTAGAAGGGATTGTCGACGCCGGTCAGTTCGCCGGCCATGCGCTGTAGCTGGACGCGCTGGTATTCCGCAAGCTCGTCGAAGCGCAGCGCCTGGCGTGCCGGCGGCTGCGGCTGGCGGTTCAGCCCTGCAGCACGGTTGCGTCCGGAAGATTCGCTTGCCTGGCGCATCTTGTCCAATAGACCGCGCTTTCCCTCCGCGCCGAGCCCAGAGGGGGTTTCATCATCCGGACCTTTACTCATCACTGCATCGCTGCTTTCTGCTGCTGAGAGA
>NZ_JAGXJJ010000012.1:0-69196 GCF_019091465.1 Microbacterium sp. GbtcB4 | reverse complement strand
TGTTGAGTTCTCAAGGATCGGATGCTCCCACGACCCAGCCATCACGACCAGGCCCGCAGGGCAACTTCTCTATCTTAGCCATCCCGACCCGCTTGTCAAATCGGCGCGCCGCGCGGATCTTGGATCCGCTGCGCAGCCGGTGACAGCCGCAGAAGGGGTGGATCTCCCATCCTAGGCGCAAGCGCCGGATCTCTCAAGTGAGAGTGGATCGGGAGTGGTTCTCCGCTTGAGGGGGGTGAAGCTCTGGGCTTCTCCGCTTCCCTGTGGGGCGAACAAGTAATAAGTTACGTGGATTCCGGGGGTCTGGCAAATCGGGCGCACCACCCCGGGCGTGTCGCGTCTGCTGCTCGAGCGGATTCGCCCGGGTCAGCCGTCGTTTCCGACCGCATCGGTGGGGAGTAGCATCGCGCCCATGCCCCCGCACGCTTCTCCTCACGCTGCCGACCTGCTGGGCCGTGTCCAGCGGGAGCTGGGCGCAGACTCCCTGCCTGCGCATCTGCTCGCCGCGGTCAGCGCCCTGGATGCCGTGCCGCTCCCGTCCCGCACCGCGACCGCGGAGCTCGCTCTCGCCAGCGTGGCGTCGGTCGTGCTCGCCGCAGGACTCGACCCGGCGGCCATCGATCCCCGTCGAGTCGCCGTCGCCTATCGGAGCGATCGGTATCTGCTGGTCGACGGTGCTCCGCCGCCGGTGTGGGCGCCCCTCTCCGGATTCTGGGAGAGCGCAGACGGCTGGATCCGAACGCACGGCAACTACCCGCACCATGCGCGCGCGCTTCGCCGCGCGCTCGGCCTGACCGACGCGGCGGGTCCGAAGGCGGTCGCCCGCAGGGTGGCGGCTCTGTCGAGCGACGCGGCCGTCGACCGGATCTCCGAAGCCGGTGGTCTCGCCGTCGCCGTGCGCCGTGAGGACCCGGACGTCGATCATGCCCTGCGGAGCACTCCCCTCCTCGACGTAGCATCCATCGACGCGGCGGACGGACGGCGGAGTGAGCGACGGAGCCCGTCCCCCGGCCCCTCGGCGCACCTGCCCCTCGCCGGCCTCCGTGTCCTGGACCTCACGCGAGTGATCGCGGGGCCGGTGTGCACACGGACGCTCGCTCTCCTCGGCGCCGATGTGCTGCGTCTCGACCCACCGCACCTCCCCGAGCTCCCGTGGCAGCACCTCGACACCGGCCATGGCAAGCGCACGGCTCGTCTCGACGCCCGATCCTCCGAGCTGCACGGCCTCCTGCAGTCGGCGGATGCGGTCGTGCTCGGATATCGGCCCGCCTCGCTGGACCGGCTCGGCCTCTCCCCCGACGCTCTGGTCGAGCAGCACCCGGGTCTCCTCGTCGCGCAACTGAGCGCCTGGGGCACTGATCACCCCGAGCGCGCCGGTTTCGACAGCCTCGTCCAGGCGGAGAGCGGCATCGCGATGATCGAGGGCGAGGACGGACGGCCGGGCGCCCTCCCCGCCCAGGCGCTGGATCACAGCACCGGGTATCTCCTCGCCGCCGCACTCACCCGGCTGCTCCGTTCGCGCGACGGGCGCTCGCGCATCGTGCGCACCTCGCTGCGCCGCGTCGCCGCCGAACTGCTGGGGATGCCGCGCACGACCGACGTCGTGCGCGCGCCGGAGATCGATGCCTCGGCGCATCTCTCGCGATTCGACGTGGACGGGACGCCGGTCGTGACGGCGGCACCGGCGCTCCCTGGGCTGACCTTCGCCGCCCCGCATGCCTGGGATTCGGACGCACCGCGCTGGTGAGGGGGACTCCCTGGTGCGGGAGGCCTCCGGGAAGCGGGATCAGACGGTGCGGCGCGGCCGTCGCACGGCGAGGACCACGCAGAGGACCAGGGTGAGCAGGCCCCACACCGCACAGGCGGGCGGCAGCACCCGATACGCGAGATGCTGCACGGTGAAGTCGGCGGAGAGCGGACCGAACGCCAGCAGTCCACCGACCCACGCGACCACGAGGATCACCGGAAGCGAGAGCCACCACGCGATCCGCACGAACGGCGGAAGTACCCGCGGCGCATCCGCTCGCGGGGTCGCACGCCGCAGCCACAGCGCGGCCCAGATCGCGAGACCGAGCAGACCGAGGACGCTCGAGGCGTACTGCAGCCACTTGTAGCCGTCGAACGGACCCCAGGAGTTCGCGAGCGCGGGAACCAGATCGACACCCCACCGCGACTCGTGCGTGAACGCATCCCAGAGGATGTGCGAGAGCACCCCCAGCATCGCCGAGACCACGAGCAGGAACGGATACAGCGGTCGCGCGGCGCGGTACCGCGAGCGGTCGTCACGGCTCAGGGCTTCGACCGCCGCCCGGAGTCCGCTCGCGCCCCACCCGGCGGGCAACCGCACGGTCACCCATCCCGGAAGCAGTTCGAGGGTCGCCGGGCGCAGCAGGACTCGCCACAGCAGGAACAGCACCAGCGCGAGCAACGACGTCCACACGACGTTGACGGGATCGTGCAGGAAGCCGTAGTTGAGGCCGACGTTGCGCAGGAACAGCGAGATGTCGGGTGTCATCGCCCCGATCGCGATCGCCGCGGGGACGAGCGGCGTGCGCACGAACGGCAGCGCGACGATCGCGTGACTCGGAGTGAACGGCATACGCGGCCGGGGTCAGCCGAGGAAGACGCCGGCGAGCGTCTTCTTCCCGCGACGGAGCACCGAGACGCCGCCGGGAAGTGTGCCCTGCACGATCGCGGTGTCGTCCTCCACCCGCTCGCCGTCGAGGGAGACGCCACCCTGCGCGATGGCGCGACGCGCCTCCGACAGACTCGACACCAGCCCGGTCGCGACGAGCGCGTCGACGACCGGGGTACCGGCGGCGACCGTCGCGTGCGGGAGCTCGTCCAAGGCCGTGCGCAGGGTCGCCGCGTCGAGAGTGGTCAGGTCGCCCTGACCGAACAGCGCCTCGGACGCCGCGATCACGGCCGCCGTCGCCTCCACGCCGTGCACCGTCGCGACGACCTCGAGCGCGAGGCGCTTCTGGGCGGCGCGGCGGAACGGCTCCGTGGCGACGAGCTCGGCGTACTCCTCGATCTCGGCCCTGGTCAGGAACGTGAACACCTTGAGGCGTTCGATCACATCGGCATCGGCCGTGCTGAGCCAGAACTGGTAGAACGCGTAGGGGCTCGTGAGGTCCGCGTCGATCCAGATCGCGTTGCCCTCGCTCTTGCCGAACTTCGTGCCGTCGCTGTTGGTGATCAGCGGCGTGCCGATCGCGTGGACGGACACCCCTTCGACCCGGTGGATGAGGTCGGTGCCGCTGGTGAGGTTGCCCCACTGATCGGACCCACCCGTCTGCAGGACACAGTCGTACTGGCGGTAGAGCTCGAGGAAGTCCAGGCCCTGGAGGATCTGGTAGCTGAACTCGGTGTAGCTGATCCCGGCGTCGGAGTTCAGGCGCGCAGCCACCGCGTCCTTCTTCAGCATCGTGCCGACGCGGTAGTGCTTGCCGATCTCGCGGAGGAAGTCGATCGCGGAGAGCGGTGCGGTCCAGTCGAGGTTGTTCACCATGCGGGCGGCGTTGTCGCCCTCGAAGCTGAGGTATCGCTCGACCTGTCCGCGCAGACGATCGACCCATTCCGCCACCGTCTCCCGGGTGTTGAGCGTGCGCTCCGCGGTGGGTCGCGGGTCGCCGATCAGGCCGGTGGAGCCGCCGACGAGGCCGAGCGGCTTGTGCCCGGCGAGCTGAAGACGGCGGAGCAGGAGCAGCTGGACGAGGTGGCCGAGGTGCAGGCTGGGCGCCGTCGGGTCGAAGCCGCAGTAATACGTGACGGGGGCTCCCGCGAGCAGGGCGCGCAGCGCCTCCTGGTCGGTGGACACGTGGACGAGGCCACGCCACACGATCTCGTCCCACACGTTCTCGAACGTGGGGTCGATCGCCTGCGGCGCGGTCGTCAGAGCGGGAGTTGACACGCGCTCCAGGCTAGCAGCGCGCGACCGTCCCGCTGCGTCGCCGGCGGGGGTGTCAGCTGTGCGCCGCCCACCAGACGAGGAACGCGGCGCCGAGGCCGATGACCCAGCTCACGAGGCTGCCGACGAGGAAGTACTCGGCACGCGCGCCGGTCTCCCCGTCGCGGGAGATCTCCGGGAAGCGCACGATGCCCTTGGCGGCGAGCATGGCCGCGAGCACCGGGTACGCCGCGGCGAGCGTGAGGATCATCACGAGCACACGCTCCAGCGGGCCGATGAGTCGTCCGCCCTTGAAACCGTGGCGGGGATCGGCCGGGATGACAGCGGACACCGCGGGGGTCTCGCCGACGTGCGCCGCGGCGGAGACGGGGGCCGACGACGCGTCGGACGGAGGCACCGGAACCGAGACCTCGGCCGGGCGCCAGGTGTGCTCGCCGTCGAGAGCAGCGCGGACGACGAGGTTGGCGGATTCGAGCAGGAAGGCCCCGGCCCCGAGCGCGAGCACGACGAGGTCGAACGGGACCTCGCCGAAGGGTGAGCGGAGAGTCCACATCTCGCCGATGAGGCCCGCGGTGTCGCGGGCTCCGCCCCAGACCACGGCGCCGATGCTGAGCGCGGCCAGCGCGACCGCGGGCCAGAACCCGGCGCGCGTGGACCCCGCGTCCGGCATGCTCCAGATCCACAGCGCTCCGGCACCGAGCCCCAGGAGCGCGGGCAGCAGCGCGTCTCCGCCGATGCCGAGGAGGAGGATCACGGCCGCGGCGACGACGTACCCGACCCACCGTCGCGGCACGAACTGCCGGACGAGGTCGGTCGCGCCGACGGCGAGGAGGACGAAGCCCGCGAGGATCATGCGGACTCCCCCCGGAGCGCGGCCACTCCTTCGATGAGAGCGGCGGCTCCCGCGCTCCGCAGCGACTTGGACACGCTGGGCTGCGAGATGCCCTCCTGCGCGGCGAGCTCCTGCTGGGACCGGCCCACCATACGCCCGTATGTGAGGTGACGCTCGCGCTCGCTCATCGCCCCCACGAGCTCGTCGCGCGCGAGGACGTAGGCATTTGACGCGGCGATCACGGTCTCCATGACCTCATCCTGACCCGGGGCGCCGACAATCCAGGTGCGCGTCCTCGGCACGGCGCGCTGCTCGCGGGCATGCACGATCTCGATCGCGGCGCGCGCGGCATACCAGCCGGGGCCGTCGGCCAGGTCGCGATGCACCGAGGCGACGGATCGGACCTCGCCGACGCCGATCCCGAAGCGGAAGGCGAGCCCCTCCGGAAGCCGGAGCTGGATCATGAGAAGGGACAGGAGCGCGTCGGGCAGTGCACGGTAGACGCCTTGCTGCTCGTCCCCTACCGTGGGCGTGAGCGGCTGGACCGCCAGCGGGCGGTCCCGCTCGACCTGAGCGATGGTGTCGTCCAGCGCGCGCTGTGCGGCGCTCCGGTCTCCGAGTTCTCGGGAACCCACGATGTCGGCGATCACGGCGATGACCATGCCATAACCGTAACACGAATATTCAGAGTTTATGCCTTACAGGGCTATAGATGGGAAATATGCCTGATTCACGCATCATCGACTGGAGCGATGGCACCTGGACGCACTCCCCCGCGCTGACCCGGATCGACGGGCATCTCGACGCCACCGCGATCGAGGGCAGCGACGCCTGGCGTCACACCGCCTACGGATTCGTCCATGACTCAGAACACGCGCTGCTCGCCCCGCTCGCCGTCGGGGAGGCGATCGAGGTCGCCTTCACAGCCCCCTGGGAGGGCCAGTTCGATCAAGCGGGTCTCTTCGTGCGTGCTGACGACGAGCACTGGATCAAAGCGGGAGTCGAGTTCGCGGACGGCCACCTCGGTCTCGGCGCTGTCGTGACCGCCGGGCGGTCGGACTGGTCGGTCGGCTACGTCGACGACTGGCGCGAGAGCGAGATCACAGTCCGGGTCAGTCGTTGGGAGGACGCGATGATCGTTCGCGCCCGCGCGGACGACGGACCGTGGCGATTGGTGAGGGTGGCCCCCTTCGCCGGCGACGCGGCCGTCTCCGCCGGACCGTTCCTCGCCGCCCCGACCCGGTCGGGTCTGACCGTCCGGTTCACCCGGTGGGAGCGGTCCGCCGCCGACGGCGACCTGCACTGAGGCGCGGCCGCCGCCGGACCGGCTACAGGCCGAGCGCGTGCGCGGCGGCCTGCGCGCGCGCGACGAGCTCCGCGCGCTGCTCGGCCACCCGCTCCGGAGCGGTGCCGCCGACGCCCGTGCGCGACGCGACGGAGCCCTCGATCGTGAGCACCTCCCGGACCTCGGGGACGAGGTGCGGAGACACCGACAGCAGCAGCTCGTCGGAGGCGTCCTCCAGCCCGATCCCCTGCTCCTCGCAGGCACGGACGAGCGCGCCGGAGATCTCATGGGCATCGCGGAACGGCACGCGCCGCTTCACCAGCCACTCGGCGACATCCGTCGCCAGGGAGAACCCCTGGGGAGCGAGCTCGGCCATCCGCTCCGTGTGGAAACGCAGCGTCGCGATCATCCCGGCGAACGCCGGCAGCACGACCTCGAGCGTCTGCACCGAGTCGAACACCGGCTCCTTGTCCTCCTGCAGATCGCGGTTGTACGCGAGGGGCAGGCCCTTGAGCGTTGCCAGGAGACCGGACAAGTTGCCGATGAGACGCCCGGACTTGCCGCGCGCGAGCTCGGCGATGTCCGGGTTCTTCTTCTGCGGCATGATGCTGGATCCCGTGGAGTAGCCGTCGTCGAGGGTGACGAAGCCGAACTCCCGCGTGTTCCAGAGGATGATCTCCTCGGACAGGCGGGAGAGGTCGACCCCCGTCATCGCCGCGATGAACGCGAACTCCGCCACGACGTCCCGCGCAGCGGTGCCGTCGAGGGAGTTCTCCGCGGGGCGGTCGAGACCCAGTTCGGTCGCGACGACCGCGGGATCCAGGCCCAGGGTCGACCCCGCGAGCGCTCCCCCGCCGTACGGCGAGACACCGGCGCGACGACGCCAGTCGACGAGGCGTTCGAGCTCGCGCACCAGCGGCCAGGCGTGGGCCTGGAGGTGATGGGCGAGCAGCACCGGCTGTGCGTGCTGCAGGTGCGTGCGGCCGGGCAGAATCGCGTCGGGATGCGCCTCCGCCTGCGCCACGAGCGCATCGATCACGCGCAGCAGGTCGCGCGCGACCACCCGGGCGTGGTCGATCAGGTACATCCGCACGAGCGTGGCGATCTGGTCGTTCCGGCTGCGGCCGGCGCGGAGGCGTCCGCCCAGCTCCGGACCCAGCTCGGCGATCAGCGCCTGCTCGAGCGCGCCGTGCACGTCCTCGTCGGTGGGCAGCGGCTGCAGGGAGCCGTCGGCGACCTTGCGCGCGACGGCGTCGAGGCCCTCGTGCATCCGGGCGGCCTCATCCGGCTCCAGGTACCCCGCGGCGGCCAGCGCCGTGGCATGGGCGTGGGAACCCGCGATGTCGTACGGCGCCAGGATCCAGTCGAAGTGTGTCGACCGGCTCAGCTCGACGAGCTCCGGCGACGGACCGGTGGCGAACCGCGCGCCCCAGAGCGCGCCCTCGTTGGTGCCTTCGTGCGAGCCGGCCATCACGCGTCCTTCTTCCCGAGGAGCCAGACCAGCAAGGCCTTCTGGGCGTGCAGGCGGTTCTCCGCCTCGTCCCAGACCACGCTCTGCGGACCGTCGATGACCGCGGAGTCCACCTCGTAGCCGCGGTCGGCGGGGAGACAGTGGATGAAGATCGCGTCGTCGTGCGCGAGCTCCATCGTCTCCGGTGTGACCTTGTAGCCGCCGAGGTCGCGGATCCGCGCGAGCTTCTCCTCCTCCTTGCCCATCGACACCCAGGTGTCCGTGACGACGACGTCGGCACCGGCGGCCGCCTCGACCGGGTCGGTGAAGAGCGTGATCGATCCGCCGGTCTCCCCGGCGCGGCGGTCGGCCGCTTCGATCACGTCGGCGCGCGGCGCGTAGTCCTCCGGCGAGGCGATGCGCACGTGCATGCCGGCCGTGACGCCCGCGAGCGCGTAGGAGTGCGCCATGTTGCTCTGGCCGTCGCCGAAGAACGTCAGCGTGAGGCCCTTGAGGTCGCCCTTGTGCTCACGGATCGTCAGCAGGTCGGCGAGGAGCTGGCAGGGGTGGAAGTCGTCGGACAGCGCATTGATCACGGGGACCCGGGTGCCGGCGGCCATCTCCTCCAGGCCCGACTGCGCGTAGGTCCGCCACACGATCGCGGCGACCTGGCGCTCGAGCACGCGGGCCGTGTCGGACGGCGTCTCCTTCCCGCCGAGCTGGCTGCTCGCCGTGGAGATGATGAGCGGCGTGCCGCCGAGGTCGGCGATACCGACGGCGAACGAGACGCGCGTCCGGGTGGACGACTTGTCGAAGATCACGGCGACGGTCTGCGGGCCGGCGAGGCTCTTGTCGGCCCAGCGATCCTTCTTGAGCTCGAGCGCGAGATCGAGGATCTCCGCCTGCTCGGCGGGCGTCAGATCGTCGTCGCGCAGCAGGTGGCGGGTCATGCGGGGACCTTTCCGGTGGCGGAGGTGTGGACGTCGGAGAGAGCGGCGGCGAACAGCTCGCGGAACTCCGCCAGCTCCGTGTCGCCGATGGTGAGAGCCGGCGCGACGCGCACGGTCTCGGGGTTGGCGGCGTTGACGATGAGACCGCGGTCCTGCGCGGCGGCGACCACCGCACCCGCCACGGGCTGCGTGAGCGCGACGCCCACGAGGAGTCCACGGCCGCGGACGCCGCCGACCAGCGGGGAGTCGATGCCGAGGATGATGTCCCGCAGCTCGGCGCCACGGCGCGCGGCGTTGTCGACGAGGTCGGCGCGCTCGATCTCGGCCAGCACCGCGTCCGCCACGGCCGTCGCGAGCGGGTTGCCGCCGAACGTAGAGCCGTGCGAACCGGGTGTGAACAGGGCGCTCGCGGGCCCGTAGGTGACGAGGGCGCCGATCGGGAATCCGCCGCCGATGCCCTTTGCGAGCGTGATGGCGTCGGGCGTGATGCCCTCGTGGCTGAATCCGAACCAGGCGCCGGTCCGGCCCGCGCCCGTCTGGATCTCGTCGACGATGAGCAGGGCGCCATGCGCGAGGGTCAGCGAGCGTGCCGCGGCGAGGTAGCCCTCGGGCAGCTCGACGACGCCGGCTTCACCCTGGATCGGCTCCACGATGACGGCGGCGACTCGGTCGTCCATCGCGGCCTCCAGCGCTTCGATCGTGGCCGGGATGTGCTCCACGCCTCCGGGCATCGGAGCGAACGGCGCGCGCATCGACTCCTTGGCCGTGAGCGCGAGCGAGCCCATCGTCCGGCCGTGGAAGCCGTTCTCCAGTGCGAGGATGCGCGGACGCTCCGCGCCGCCGTGCAGACGGGCGAGCTTGAACGCGGCCTCGTTGGCCTCGGCTCCGGAGTTCGAGAAGAACACGCGACCGTCGATCCCCGCGCCGGCGAGGCGCTTGAGGCGGGCGGCGAGCGCGAGCTGCGGCGGAGTCGCGAAGTAGTTGGAGACGTGCGCGAGGGTGGCGGCCTGCCGGGACACCGCCTCGACGAACACCGGGTGCGCGTGCCCGAGGGAGGTCACCGCGATGCCGGCGAGGAAGTCGAGGTAGCGTCGGTCTTCGGCGTCCCACAGGTACGAGCCCTCACCGCGGGTCAGCAGCGCGAGGCGCTCCCCCGCGTTGAGCACGAGATCACGTGCCGCGTCGTCCTGCCAGACGGTCATGCCGTCGCCCCTTTCTCTCCCAGGACCACTTCGGTCCCGATTCCCTTGCTGGTGAACAGTTCGACGAGCACCGAGTGCGGCACCCGTCCGTCGATGATCGCCGCCGCGTCGACGCCGCCCTCGACCGCATCGAGGCATGCGCGCATCTTCGGGATCATCCCCGACTCGAGGCGCGGAAGTATCTCGACGAGCGCGTCCGACGTCAGGTGCGACACGAGCGAGTCCCGGTTGGGCCAGTCGGCGTACAGCCCCGGCACGTCGGTGAGGATGACGAGCTTGCGCGCGCCGAGGGCCACGGCGAGCGCGGCGGCCGCGGCATCCGCGTTGACGTTGAGCGACTGCCCCGGGTGGTCGAGGTCGGGCGCGATGCTTGACACGACCGGGATCCGCCCTGCGGCGAGATGGTCGAGCACCGGCGTCGGGTCGACCTGGACCACGTCGCCCACGCGGCCGAGGTCCACCTCCTCGCCGTCGATCATCACACCGCGACGGCGGCCGCCGAAGAGCCCGGCGTCCTCGCCGCTGAGCCCGGTGGCGATGGGGCCGTGCGAGTTGATCTTCGAGACGAGCTGCGGGTTCACCTGGCCGGTGAGGACCATCCGCACGACGCCGATGGCCTCGGTGTTGGTGACGCGGTACCCGCCCTTGAACTCGCTGGGGATCTCCAGCCGCTGCAGCATGTCGGAGATCTGCGGCCCGCCGCCGTGCACGACCACGGGCTGCACACCGACGTACCGGAGGTACGCGATGTCCTGGGCGAAGGCCTCCTGCAGCTCGTCCGAGACCATGGCGTTCCCGCCGTACTTGACGACGACGATCTGGTCGCGGAACTTCTTCAGCCACGGCAGCGACTCGATGAGGGTGGTCGCCTTCTGCGCCGCGATGTCCGGCGTGGTGTCCTGGATGTCGGTCATGAGGCGTAGGCGCTGTTCTCGTGCACGTAGTCGTGGGTGAGGTCGTTCGTCAGCACCGTGGCGGTGGCCTCTCCGACCTTGAGGTCGATCATCAGGTGCGTGGCCCGCGGGGTCAGGTCGACCTCCTCGCGGGGGCGGTCCGGCCCGCCGGCGGTGCAGACGCGGACGCCGTTCATCCACACGTCGACGTCGTAGGGGTCGAACTGCGCGGCCGTCGTGCCGATCGCCGCGAGGACGCGGCCCCAGTTCGGGTCGTTGCCGAAGATGGCCGCCTTGAACAGGTTGTTGCGGGCGACCGAGCGGCCGACCTCGACGGCGTCCTGCTCGGAGACGGCGTGCTGCACCTCGATCGTGATGTCGTGGCTCGCGCCCTCCGCGTCGCCCTGCAGCTTGACCGCGAGCTCCTGGCAGAGCGCGGTGAGCGCCTCGGCGAAGTCGTCGAGGTCGGGGACGACCTCGGAGGCGCCGTTGGCGAGCAGCGTCACCTGGTCGTTGGTCGACATGCAGCCGTCGGAGTCGAGGCGGTCGAACGTGCGTCCCGTCGCCCGACGCAGCGCCTCGTCGGCCTGGAGCGGTTCGAGCACGGCGTCGGTGGTGAGCACCACGAGCATCGTCGCCAGACCAGGGGCGAGCATGCCCGCGCCCTTCGCCATGCCGCCGATCGTCCAGCCGTCGCGGGTCACCACAGCGGTCTTCGCGACGGTGTCCGTGGTCATGATGGCGTGCGCGGCGCTCTCCCCTCCGTCCGCGGTCAGCTCGGTGATCGCCTGCGCGGTGCCCGCGAGGACCTTCTCGCGGAAGACCGCATCCCCCGTCCCGATGAGTCCCGTGGAGCAGACGAGCACGTCACCCGCACTGATGCCGAGCAGCTCGGCCGCCTTCTCGGCGGTCTGATGCGTGGTCTGGAACCCGAAGCTGCCGGTGAAGCAGTTCGCACCGCCGGAGTTGAGGACGACGGCCTCGACCACGCGGTCCGCGACGGCCTGCTGCGACCAGATGATGGGGTTGGCCTTGGCGCGGTTGCTCGTGAAGACGGCGGCGCCGACCTTGCGGGGGCCGCGGTTGACCACGACGGCGACATCGGGCTTGCCGGTGGACTTGAGTCCGGCGGCGACCCCGGCCGCCTCGAATCCTGCGGGGGCGGTGACGCTCACGGGGCGACTCCGTTCACTGAGAGGGCGCGGGTCTCGGGAAGCCCCAGCGCGATGTTCATGGACTGGACGGCAGCTCCGGCGGTGCCCTTGACGAGGTTGTCGACGGCGGTGACCACGGTCACGCGGTTCGCGGCGCGGTCGATCGCGAGGCCGAGGAGGGCCGTGTTCGCGCCGAGCACGTCGGCGGTGCGCGGGAAGGTTCCCTCCGGCAGCAGCTGGACGAAGGTCTCGTCGCCGTAGGCGCTCTCCCACGCCTGACGGATCTCGGCGTCGCTCACACCCTCGGCGATCGGCGCCGTGGACGTGGCGAGGATGCCGCGCGACATCGGCACGAGCACCGGAGTGAACGAGATCCGGATGTCCTGGGTCCCTGCTCCCTGGGTCCCTGAGCCTGTCGAAGGGCGGGCGGCAGCGAGCGCCTGTCGGATCTCCGGGATGTGGCGGTGCGTGCCGCCGACGGCATAGGGGTTCGCGGAGCCGAGGATCTCGCTGGCGAGGAGGTTCGTCTTCAGGCTCTTGCCCGCCCCGGACGGGCCGACGGCCAGGACGGAGACGATGTCGCCCGGGTCGATCACGCCGGCCGCGACACCGGGTGCGAGGCTCAGGCTCACCGTGGAGGCGTTGCACCCGGGCGCGGCGACCCGGGTCGCGCTGCGGAGCACCTCCCGTTGCTTGCCCGCTCCGACGAGGAGCTCGGGCACGCCGTAGGTCCACGGCTCGTGGAACGCCCCGCCGTAGAACGCGTCCCACTCCGCGGACGACGTGAGCCGGTGGTCGGCTCCCGCGTCGATCACCAGCGGGGTGTCGCCGAGGGCGTCCGTGTACTGCCCGGACTGGCCGTGCGGAAGGGCCAGGAACACGATGTCGTGTCCGGCGAGGACTTCCGGCGTGGTGTCCTGCAGCGTGAGGTGGGCGAGCGAGCGGAGGTGCGGCTGATGGGCGACGAGAGGCTGTCCGGCGTTCGAGTGCGCCGTGACGGTGCGGATCTCGACGTCGGGGTGAGCGGCCAGGAGGCGCAGGATCTCGCCGCCTGCGTAGCCGGAGGCGCCGGAGACGGCGACGGAATACGTCATGCTTCTACCTTAACGGTCGGGTCCTCGACGATCTCGGGACCGGGGGCGGGGCCGGAGGCGGCGACACCGGCACTCGACCGCCGCGCGGACGCAGGCAGAAGGGCGGGGTCGCCTAGAATCGGCGGCCGCGACGTCGGCGCACGGCGATGACGCTCGGGACGAGCGTCGAAGGAGCGGTGGCGACCGAAGGCATGCGGCGACGATAGCGCGGGCGCGTTCGGCACCGCAAATCCGGGGCGTCACACGACGGCGGGAGCAGACGGCGCGGCGAAGAAGGCGCGTTCGTGCGCGCTCGACGTGAGGAAAGCGCGCCGCATCCGCTCCCGGCCGGTGTCGTCGGCCCTCGCAGCCGCGGCGGCGACATGCGCGACGGCCTGCCGGGTGGCCGCCGCGAAAGCCGGATCCGCATAGGTCGCCAGCCACGATGCGTAGGGATGCCGGGGGTCACGGGGCGCCGCGCCGAACGCTCCGGCATGGAGCCGCTCGCCCAGGTCGGTGTAGAGCCAGAAGCACGGCAGCACGGCCGCGATCACCGTGGCGTAGTCCCCGCCGAAGGCGACGGCGCGCAGGTGGTCGAGGTAGGCGACCGTGGCCGGGGCGGGTTCGGTGGCGAAGGTCGCGGCGCTCACCCCGGTCTCCGGGGTCAGCCATGCCGCGTGCAGCTCCAGCTCGCCGCGGATCGCGCCGTGCGCGGCCTCCGCCCAGAACGCCTGCTCGTCGGGGGTCGGAGCGAGACGCGACGCCTCCGCGAGCACCCGCGCGTACTCGCGGAGGTAGAGGGCATCCTGCGCGAGGTAGAAGACGAAGGCGTCGCGGTCGAGAGTCCCCTCGGCGAGCGCGCGCACGAAGGGCAGCGCGTCGATGTCGCGGCGGATCGCGGCGGTCTCATCCCACCAGGCCGCGGCGACCTCCTCCGGTGTCGGCCGGGTCTCGGCCCCGCCGCGGGCCCAGAGTCCCGCCAGATGATGGATCGGGCCGTGTCCTCGCCCGACGTCCAGGTCGTCCGCCGCGCGGAGGGACTCCCGCAACCAGGCGCGCGCGGCGCGGACCGCCGTCGCCGGATCGTCGCCCCTCGCCAGTCGTGTGGCCAGAGCCGCGGACAGCGAGCAGCCGGTGCCGTGGGTGTTCTCCGTCCGGATGCGCGGCCCGGGGAACTCCGCGTGCGTACCGGCTGCCGTGTCGATCAGGGCGTCCGGCGCCTCGTCCCCGGGCAGATGCCCGCCCTTCACCAGCACCGCGGTCCCCGTATCGGCCGACAGCTCTCGCGCCGCGGCGAGCGCGTCCGCCCAGTCCGCCACCTCGCGACCGACGAGCACCGCCAGCTCCGCGAGGTTCGGGGTGACCACGGTCGCCAGGGACAGCAGATCCCGGAGCTCCCGCTCCGCGTCGGGCTGGAGCAGCCGGTCCCCCGAGGTGGCGATCATGACCGGGTCGAGCACGACGATCGGGGGCTGCGTCGCCCGGAGCCACGCGGCGACCGTCCGGATCACCTCGACGTCCGCGAGCATGCCGATCTTCACGGCGTCGATGCGGATGTCGTCGCCGACGGCGTCGAGCTGCGCCCGCAGGAAGTCCGCGGGCGGAACGTGCACGGCGCGGACGCCCTGCGTGTTCTGGGCGGTCAGGGCCGTGAGGGCGGCCATGCCGTAGCCCCCGTGCGCGGCGATCGCCTTGAGGTCGGCCTGGATGCCCGCGCCGCCGGACGGATCGCTGCCGGCGATGCTGAGCACGTGCGGCACCGCCCGCCCGAGCCACCGCCGACGGAAGGCCGCGGCGGCGGCCCGGGGATCCTCTGCCGCGCACAGCGCCGAGACCACCGCGATCCCGGCCGCACCGGCCGCGCGCAGCGCCGCCGTGTCGTCGAGGTCCACCCCGCCGATGGCGACGCACGGCAGCGCACTGCGCGCGGCGAACGCGGCGAAGCCGTCGATGCCGAGCGGGTCCGGATGGTCGGGCTTCGTGCGCGTGGGCCGGATCACGCCGACGCCGAGGTAGTCGACCGTCCCCGGCGGAAGCGCGTTCACGGCATCGAGATGGGCAGCGGTGTTCGCCGTGAGCCCGATCAGCGCCTCCGGGCCGAGAAGTTCGCGCGCGCGGAGCACCGAGGCATCCGCCTGGCCGAGGTGCACCCCGTCCACCCTGGCACCGCGGCGACGGGCCTCGACGGCGGCGTCGAGGCGATCGTTCACGACGAGCAGCGCGCGACCGTCGATGGCCACGGACAGGGCGAGGAGCTGGTCGACCGTCTCCTCGTCCGTCGCCTCCTTGTCGCGGAGCTGCACGATGCGGACCCCACCCGCCACGGCCTCGCGGACGGTCTCGACCACCCCACGAGCACCGCACAGCGACCGATCGGTGACGAGGTAGAGGGACAGGTCGACGGTCATCGGGCCTCCTCCTCGACGCGGGCGCGGGCCTGGAGATCCGCCGGGGTCACGGCGGACAGGGCGTCGAGCAGTCCGACGGCGAAGCTGCCCGGTCCGCGGGAGGTCTCCGCCGCCTGCTCGGCCGCGACCGTGTAGACGAGGGTCGCCGCGGCCACCGCCGTCAGCGCGTCGGTCCCGGTGCCGCGGGCCGCCCCGAGGAAGGCCGCCATCACCGCGCCCAACGCGCAGCCGCCGCCGGTCACCCGCGTGAGCAGCTCGTGCCCATTCGCGATGCGGATCACGCGCTCCCCGTCGGTGAGGAGATCGACCGGGCCGGAGACGGCGACCACGGAACCGTGCCGGACGGCGAGCTCCCGCGCCGCCGCGGCCGCCGCCTCGGTCCCGTCCGTCGCGTCGACACCGCGGCCTCCGCTGCTGTGTCCGGCCAGCGCGAGGATCTCCGACGCGTTGCCGCGGATGGCGGTCGGGCGCAGCGCGACCAGCTCGTGGGCCAGCGCCGTCCGCACCGGGAGGGTGCCGATCGCGACGGGATCGAGCACCCACGGCGTGCCGGCGGCGCGCGCTCCGGCCACGGCCTCCCTGCTCGCCTCCCGCTGCTCCGGGGTCGGCGTCCCGAGATTGACGAGGAGCCCCGAGGCGGCAGCGGCGAACGGCTCGGCCTCGCCGACGATGTCGACCATGGCCGGCGCCGCCCCGAGCGCCAGCAGCACGTTGGCGGTGAAGCCCGTCACGACGGCGTTCGTGACGCAGTGCGTCAACGGCGGCGCAGCCCGGACCTCCTCCCGCAGCCTTCCCGCCGTGGCGGCGAGGTCGAGGACGGATTGCGGACGCACAGGATCGCTCATTGCGACATCCCTTCGCTAGTACGAACTAGATCAGGTTCGACGGGTGTGATCTCAGCCGCGGATGCGGCACCCCGTGTCACTGCCTCGCAGTCTAGCGAGCGAAGGCGTCGAGCAGCGCCCGCTCCTCCGTCCGCGTGAGTCCGGCGCGGCGCTCCCTGTCCACTCCCCGATCGCGCTCGTCCGCCACGACGCTTTCCGCCGTCTCGTCGAGGGGGCGGAGGGTGCCTCCGCTGCGGCGATACCGCGCGTTCGAGCGGGTCATGAATCCGCTCATCTCGGGTGGCAGCCACAGCGGCAGCGAGCGCGGCCCCGCCCAGTACGCGACACCCTCCGCGACGAGACGCTCCTCCGTGCCGACGACGAGCGGCCCGGTGTGTCCGGTGGCCGCGCGCACGGTCCGCAGCACGTCGTCCAGCTCGCGCACGTCGCCGATCGCGTTCACGGTACCGGTGACGGCGGCGGACACGACGAAGGCGGCGACATCCTCGACGTCGATGACCTGCGCCGTGCGCCCGTCGAGGGGCGGGAGCAGCACCGGCTCGTCCAGCGCCCGGAGGAACGCCGCCGCCCAGTAGCCGAAGCGATCGCTGGGGTCGCCGGCGCCGACGATGAGGCCGGGACGGACGAGGAGCGCGCGGTCGCCGAGGCTCGCCTGCACGGCATCCTCCGCCGCGACCTTCTGCCGTGCGTAGTCGTCGTCCTCACCGGCCTGTGCCGCCGGGTGCCGCGGTGCCGACTCGTCCGTCCCGACGGTCTCGTCGTCGCGGTACACCGACATCGACGAGACGTACGTCCACCGGGCGGCACGGTCGCCGAGCGCACGGACCGCCCCGGAGACATGAGCGGCGCGGGAGGAGACGTCGACGACGTGATCCCAATCGGTGCGCGAGACGACATCGTAGGCGGCCTCCTCATCCCGGTCCGCCAGCACGAGGGTCGCTCCCGGCGGCGCCGGGCGTCCGCCGCGGGCGAGGCAGGTCACGGACGCTCCCGCTCCCAACGCGTGCGCGGCGATGCGCCCCGACAGCCATCCGGTTCCCCCGAGGATCAGCACATCCGTCATGTGCCCATGTCATCAGGATCGACGACTCGGGGGAAGGGCCTCCGCTCAGAGCGGAGCAGGACAGGCCCTCACGCGATCACAGGCCCTCACGCGCGCAGCCGACCACGCGAACCCAGGCCATCACGCGAGTACAGGTCACCGGCACTGCTGTCGCCTGATGCCGCGCGAACGCCTGATGCCGCGCGACCTCCCGAGGAAGCCGCGCGGCATCGCGATCAGTCGCGGAGGGCGGCGCCGAAGCGGTCCGCGGCGACGGCGACGCCCGCCATCTTCGCCTCGGAGGCCTCCGCGGCCGTGAGCGTGCGGTCGTCGGCGCGGAAGCGCAGCGCGAACGTCAGCGACTTCGATCCCTCGGGCACACCCTCGCCGCGGTAGTCGTCCACCAGCCGGACGGACTCCAGCAGGGCACCCGCGCCCTCGGCGAGAGCAGCGCGGACCTCGCCTGCCGGCACCTCGGCCGGGAGCGTGAGCGAGACGTCCTGCGTCGCGGCCGGGAACGTGGAGAGCGATGCCGCCACGATGCGTCCTCCGGCGAGCGTGAGCAGCCGGTCGAGGTCCAGCTCCAGCACGGTGGCGCGACCCGGCAGGTCGGCCTCCTCGGCGACGGCGGGATGCAGCTCGCCGACGTAGCCGATCTCCTCGCCGCCGGCGACCAGCGCACCGGTGCGTCCGGGGTGGAGCGCGGCGCGCTGCGTCTGCACGACGTCGATCTCGATGCCCGCGGCGGCCCCGATCACGCGGACCGCGTCGAGCGCCTCGACGAGTCCGGCGGCCTCGGCCGCACGCCCCGGCTGACGCGGCGACACGTTGCCGGTCAGCAGCACCGCGACGTGGCGCTCCTGCGGGGGGATGGAGGCGTCGAGCGCGGCGAGCACCTCATCAGACGGCCGGACACCCAGCGGCGGGACCTCGGCGGTGCCGTACTGCACGCCGGGCTCAGGGACGAACACGGCGCCCGTCTCGAACAGCGCCAGATCGGTGAGCCCGCGCGAGATGTTGCGGTGCGCGGTCTGCAGCAGACCAGGGATGAGCGAGCGCCGCAGGAAGGGCACCTGCCCGTCGAGCGGGTTCGCGAGGCGGATGCCGGGCAGGTGCTCACCGGACGCGGAGCCGTGCAGATCGTTCTGCGCCTCGGTCGTGAACGGGAACGCCGGGGTCTCGACGAATCCTGCGGCGGCGAGAGCGTTCACCACGCGGCGACGCCCCTGCTGGTGGGCCGTGAGGCCGCGACCGGACGGCGGCGTCGGCAGCACCGCGGGGATGCGGTCGAGCCCGTGGATGCGGGCGACCTCCTCGGCGAGCGTCCACTTGTCGGTGAGGTCGGGGCGCCAGGTCGGCGGGATGACCGTCCACCCGGAGTCACCCTGGGTCCCTTCGCCGTCCGCCTGGGTCCCTGAGCCTGTCGAAGGGCTGACCTCCGCCCCGATCGTCGTGAGCGCCCCGGTGATCTCGTCGTCGGTGTAGTCGACGCCGATCAGTCCCTGCACGAAACCGCGCGGGAGCTCGATCTCGGCGACGAAGACCTCGGCGAAGAGCGCGCCACCCTCCTCCGTGAGCGTGCCACCGGCGAGCTCGACCATGAGGTCGGCCGCGCGTCGCGCTGCGACGAAGGGGATCAGCGGGTCGACGCCGCGCTCGAAGCGCTTGGACGCCTCGCTCGGGAGCTTGTGACGGCGGGCCGTGCGGGCGATGGTCGTCGCGTCGAAGGTCGCCGCCTCGATGAGCACGTTCCGCGTGGTGTCGCTCATCTCGGTGGTGCCGCCGCCCATGACACCGGCGAGGCCGATCGGACCGGAGTCGTCGGTGATGAGGAGGTCTTCGACGTGCAGCTTCCGCTCCACGCCGTCGAGCGTCGTCATCTTCTCCCCCGGCGTCGCGCGCCGGACGGTGATGCCGCCCGTGAGCTTGTCGAGGTCGTAGCCGTGCAGCGGCTGGCCGAGCTCGAGCATGACGTAGTTCGTGATGTCGATGAGCACACCCAGCGACCGCATGCCGGCGAGGCTCAGGCGCGCGATCATCCACGGCGGGGTGGGCCGCGACGGATCGACGTCGCGCACGACCCGGGTGACGAACTCGCTCGCGCCGACCTTGCCGCGCACCGGCGCCTGATCGTCCACCACGGCCGTGTGTCCGGAACCGGGCTGCAGCTCGGCGAAGTCGCGCTCGGCGGGGTCGCGGAAGGCCGCCCCCGTAGCGTGGGAGTACTCACGGGCGACGCCGCGCACCGAGAACGCGTAGCCGCGGTCCGGTGTGACGTTGATCTCCACCGCGACGTCGTCGAGGCCGAGGAGCGCGATCGCGTCGGTGCCCACCGGCGCATCGATGCCGAGGTCGCTCAGCACGACGATGCCGTTGTGCTCGTCGCCGAGACCCAGCTCGCGCGCGGAGGCGATCATGCCGTCCGACACGTGACCGTAGGTCTTGCGGGCGGCGATGGGGAACGGCCCGGGAAGGACGGCGCCGGGCAGGGTCACGACGACCTTGTCTCCGACGCCGAAGTTGTGCGCGCCGCAGACGATCCCACGGACGCCGCCGTGCTCGGGACCGACGTCGACCTGGCACCAGTTGATGGTCTTGCCGTTGGACTGGGGTTCCGGCTCGAGCGAGACGACCTCGCCGACCACCACGGGACCCGTGATGTCGAAGCGGTGCACGTCCTCTTCTTCGAAGCCGACGGTCACCAGCGCCGCGAGGACGTCCTCGGGCGTGGCATCCGCTGCCAGATCGACGTACTCACGCAGCCACGAAAGCGGGACGCGCATCACACCACCATCCCGTACTGCTCGCTGAAGCGGACATCGCCCTCGGCCATGTCGCGCATGTCCTGCACATCGCTGCGGAACATCAGGCCCCGCTCGATGCCCATGCCGAACGCGAAGCCGCTGTACACCTCCGGGTCGATCCCGGCCGCGCGCAGCACGTTCGGGTTGACCATGCCGCAGCCGCCCCACTCGATCCAGCGCGCGCCGCCCTTGAAGGTCGGGTGCCACAGGTCGAGCTCGGCGGAGGGCTCGGTGAAGGGGAAGTAGTTCGTGCGGAAGCGCGTCTTGGCCTCCGGGCCGAAGAGCTGCTTCGCGAAGTGGTCGAGCGTGCCCTTGAGGTGCGCCATCGTGATGCCCTTGTCGAGGACCAGGCCCTCGAACTGTGTGAAGACCGGGAGGTGCGTCGCGTCGAACTCGTCGGTGCGGTACACGCGGCCCGGGCACAGCACGTAGATGGGGACCTCGCGGTTCAGCATCGACCGCACCTGCACCGGGCTCGTGTGCGTGCGCATGACGAGGTGGCGCGAGGTCGGGTCGACGTAGAAGGTGTCCTGCTCCTGACGGGCGGGGTGATCGACGTCGAAGTTCAGGGCGTCGAAGTTGAACCACTCGTGCTCGAGCTCCGGCCCCTCCGCGATCTCCCACCCCATGCCGACGAAGATGTCCTCGACGTGGTCCTGCAGGAGGGCCAGCGGGTGGCGGGCGCCCACACGCGTCCGCGACGGGACGGCGGTGATGTCGACGCGCTCGGCCTCGAGGCGCGCGGCGACCTCGGCGGCGGCCAGCTCGGCCTCCTTCGCCGCGAGCGCCTGGTTCACTCGACCGCGGCCCTGACCGACGAGCTTGCCGAAAGCGGCCTTGTTCTCGGGGGCGACCTGACGCATCGAGGCGTTCAGGACCGCGAGCGGCGATCCCTCCGCGACGTGCGCCGCACGGGCGGCTTTCAGCGCGGCGGTGTCGGCGGCCGCATCGATCGCCGCGAGGGCGTCGGCGACAGCGGCTTCGACCGCTTCGGGGGTGATTTCCGGAGACTCTGACACGGGAGTCGAGTCTACCGGCGCGGGACGGGCGTCCCGCGCCGGTACTCACTCGCGCTTGGAGCGTCGCGACCGGCTGTCACCCTTCTGGAGCGTGAGCAGCTGCGTGTCGGTACCGCCCTCGTGAAGTCGCGGATCGAGCTCAGGATCGACGGTGCCGCCAGCGAGAACCTTCGCCGAGCGGCGCGTGCGCACCTCCACCCAACGTGCGATGCCGGACAAGATGAGGCACATGATGATGTAGATGCCGCCGATGACGAAGGCGGACTGCAGGATCGGGCGCCCCTGCTGTGAGGTCAGCTGCTTCGCGAAGTAGAGCAACTCGGGGTACGTGATGATGAAGCCGAGGGCGGTGTCCTTCATCGTGACCACGAGCTGGGCGACGATCACAGGGAGCATCGCGCGAATGGCCTGCGGTAGCAGGATGAGGCGCATCACGCCGCTCTTGCGCAGTCCGATCGCGTAGCCCGCTTCCTTCTGCCCGCGCGGCAGCGACTCCACTCCGGCACGGAGCACCTCGGCGAGCACGGAGCCGTTGTACGCCATGAGGGCGAGGACGACCGCCCAGTATGGGTCCATCTTCACGCCCACCACGGGGAGCCCGTAGTAGAGCAGCATCATGAAAACGAGGACCGGCACGGCGCGGAACAGCTCCGTGACGATCGTGACGGGGACGCGGACCCACGCGTGGTCAGACAACCGCCCGATCGCGAGGACGAAGCCGAGGATGAGGCTGAGGACCGCGGCCAGCGCGAAGGCCGCCAAGGTGTTCACGAGGGCACGGGCGATGCCTGCCCAGACGTTGGTGAAGGTGAAGACGTACCACTTCTGCGGGGAGAACTGCCCCGTTTCGATCATTCGATAGATCACGAAGCCGAAGGCTGCCAGCACCACGAGGATGGTCACGACAGCGATGATCCGGTTGCGCGCGATGGCGCGGGGGCCCGGGACGTCGTACAGTACGGAGCTCATCGGGCGATCCTCCATCGGTTCTCGAGATACCGCTGACCCCAGCTCATCAGCATGACAAGGGCGACGAAGACCACCGCGACCCAGAGCAGGACCTCCATCGGGTTGCCCGGGCGATCGGCCGAGTCGTTGACCGTCGAGCGCAGGGCCGCGAGCTCCGCGATCGAGAAGCCGGCGGCCACCGTGGTGTTCTTCAGCAAGGCGATGAAGACGCTCATCATTGGCGGGACGACCGAGCGGAAGGCCTGCGGCAGGATGACGAGCGTCATGACCTGTCCGAACGGGAGACCGATGGCCCGCGCAGCTTCAGCTTGCCCGACGGGGACGGTGTTGATGCCCGCGCGCAGGACCTCGGCGACATACGTGGCCGTGTAGATGCCGATCGCGAGGATGCCCAGCACGGTGTTCGACAGCTCGGGCAGACCGAGCTGGGGATACCCGAACACGAAGAAGAAGAAGACCAGTGTCAGTGGCGTGTTGCGCACGATGTTGACGTACACCGTGCCGACGCCGCGCGCGATCGGCACGGGCGAGACGCGCATCGCGCCGACGATGATTCCCAGGACCAGGGCGATGATGCCGCCCGCGAAGAAGACGAGCAGCGTGTTGCTGATCGCCTCGCCCCACAGGTCGAGGTTCCCGAAGATGACGTCCACGCCACCCTCCCCTTCTCGGTTCAAGCTGTGGGGCGGCCCTTGGAGGAGGGCCGCCCCATAGGATCAGTACGCGTCGACCTCGGGCTGCTCGACCTCGATGCCGCTGGAGCCGAGGTTCTTGTCGAAGATCGCCTGCCAGATGTCGCCACCGTCGGTGAAGAGCTCGTTGATGTGCGCGCGGAAGACGTCATCGCCCTTGGCCAGCCCGACTCCGTAGCGCTCCTCCGTGAAGAGACCGCCGGTGACCTTCACGTCGTCCGGGTACTGCGCCGCATAGCCGATCAGGATGGCCTGGTCAGTGGTGACGGCGTCGACCTTGCCGTCGATCAGGTCCTGCACGCACGCAGAGTACAGGTCGTATTCCTGCGTCTTGATGTCGGGGAAGTTCGCCTTGATGTTCTGGATCGGGGTGGAGCCGGTCGCCGAGCAGACGGTCTTGCCGTTGAAGTCCTCGAGCGCATCCGCGTCCTCCGCGTCGGCGGCGACGAGGAGGCCCTGACCCGTGATGAAGTACGGCCCGGCGAAGTCGATCTGCTCCTTGCGCTTGTCGTTGATCGAATAGGTGCCGACGTAGTAGTCGATGTCGCCGTTCACGATCGCCTGCTCGCGGTTCGCGGAGGCGATCGGCTTGAACTCGATCTTGTCCTCGTCATAGCCGAGGGACGCCGCGATCCAGCGCGCGATGTCGACGTCGAAGCCGGTGCGCTCGTTCGTGGTCACGTCGAGGTAGCCGAGGCCGGGCTGGTCCTCCTTGACACCGACGACGACCTTGCCGCGCTCCTCGATGGCGTCGAACGTCGGGCTGCCCTCGAGCTGCACGTCCGAGGCGACCTCGAACCAGGTGCTGTCTTCACCCGCATCGCCGTCACCCCCGCCTCCGGGGTTCGAGGGCGTGCCGCTGTTGCAGGCCGTGAGCGCGAGCAGCGCCACCGTGGCGATCCCGAATCCGGCCAGTGTCCGTGTACGTCGCATGTGCGTCTCCTTCATGTGCTGTGCTGTGGGTGCGGGGTCTGGGGAAGTCAGTGCGTGAGGAGCTTCGAGAGGAAGTCCTTGGCGCGGTCGCTCTTCGGGTTCGTGAAGAACTCCTCGGGCGTGGCCTCCTCGACGATCCGGCCGTCCGCCATGAAGACGACCCGGTCGGCCGCCTTGCGGGCGAAGCCCATCTCGTGGGTGACGACGATCATCGTCATGCCCTCCTGGGCGAGCTCGACCATGACGTCGAGGACCTCGTTGATCATCTCGGGGTCGAGCGCGCTGGTCGGCTCGTCGAAGAGCATGACCTTCGGCTGCATGGCCAGGGCCCGCGCGATCGCGACGCGCTGCTGCTGGCCGCCGGAGAGCTGCGCGGGGAGCTTGTTCGCCTGCTGGGCGACGCCGACGCGCTTGAGGAGCATCATCGCCTCCGCCTCGGCGTCGGACTTCTTGAGTCCGCGGACCTTGATCGGGCCGAGCGTCACGTTCTCGAGGATCGTGAGGTGCGCGAAGAGGTTGAAGGACTGGAAGACCATGCCGACGTCGGCCCGCAGGTGCGCGAGAGCCTTGCCTTCCGCGGGCAGCTCCTTGCCGTCGATGCGGATCGAGCCGCTGGTGATGGTCTCCAGGCGGTTGATCGTGCGGCAGAGCGTCGACTTGCCCGAGCCGGAGGGGCCGATCACGACGACGACCTCCCCCGCGTTGACGGTGAGGTCGATGTCGCTGAGCGCCTGGAACTCGCCGTAGTGCTTCTGGACGTTCTCGACGACGACGAGCGGGGTTTCAGAGGTCATCATTTCTCCAAACTAGCCACGCGATGCGCGCGGTTCCAGGCACCACGGTGAGGTTTACACGTTCGTAATCACCTGATCGCGGCGCCAATGCATCCTCGCAGGGGCACCCCACGGCCCGCCCCCTCGGGCCGCGGGATCGCCCTGCTGCCACGCTCCCAGCGACAGCAGGCAGCAGGTGTCCGATCGTGTGCGATCGACCTCACCCTGGCAGAGCCCGCGCACGGCTGTCAGGGATCTTGAGGATTTCTTGAGGGGGCGCCGGTCACCGGCGCAGATCGCGGTAGTACTGCTCCGCGCCGGGGTGCAGGGGCACCGGCCCGGTGAAGATCGCCGACCGGCGGTCCAGCAGCGCCGCCGCCGGTACGTCGGCCGCGAGCGAGGTACGCGCCGCGAACAGGCCCGCGACGAGATCGTGCACCACGCCGGGCGGGGTGCTGCCGGCGGTGACGAGGTAGTTCGGCACCGCCAACGTCGTCACCGAGGCATCGAGGCCGTAGGTGCCTGCAGGCACGTCGGCGGGCCGATACGCGTGGGAGTACCGCTCGTTGACCGCGTTCACCCAGTCCTGCTCGACCGGGAGCAGGCGCACGTCGATGGTCTCCGCGAGGTCCGCGATGCCAGGTGTCGGCAGCCCGCCCACCCAGAAGAAGCCGTCGATCTCGCCCCGCTCCATCGCGGCGATCGACCCGCCGAGGTCGAGCTGCGGGTCGTCGACCGCCTCGGCCGCGACGCCGGCCGCGTGGAGCACGCGCGTGGCGATCACGTTCACGCCCGAGTTCTCCGCGCCGAGGGAGATCGTCCGTCCGGCGAGGTCCGCGAGGTCTTCGACGGCCGAGTCGTCCCGCACGACGATCTGCAGGTACTCGTCGTAGAGGCGGGCGACCGCCTGCACATCCAGCGGCTCGGCGAAGGCGCCCGTCCCCGCCACGGCATCGGCGGCCGCATCGCCCTGCGCGAAGCCGAGGAGGGCCTCCCCCGCGCTCACGCGCAACAGGTTGTCCACCGATCCGGCCGTCACCTCCGCCGTGAGGTCGACGTCGAGCTCATGCGACAGCTCTGTCGCGAGGTGGCTGCCGTAGTCGTGATACACACCGGTGGGGCTGCCCGCGGCGAGCACGGCGACGGTCTGCGTCCAGTCCTCGGAACGCGGACTGCACGCGCTCAACGCGACCGCCGCCACGAGCGCGAGCATCCCGGCGACGACACGCCGCCCTCGCCCGCTCACGCTGCCGCCTCCGCGGGGAGGACGAGGGCTACGAGGAGCCCGCCGCCGTCGGCGCCGCGCACCCGCAGCTCGCCCCCGACCGTCGCCAGGAGGTCGGTCGCGATCGCCAGCCCCAGACCGGTTCCCGGCATCTCGCCGCTGTCCGCGCTCCGCCAGAAGCGGTCTGCCGCCGACGACGCATCCTCCGGTGACAGCCCGGGACCGTGGTCGCGCACGGTGAGCTGGCATTCGTCGCCCGCGCGCTGCGCACCGACCTCGATGGACGAGCCCTCCGGCGAGTACTTCACCGCGTTGTCGATCGCGGCGTCGAGCGCGCTCTCCACGATGGTGCGGTCGGTGATCGTCATGACCGACGACTCCCCCGTCCGGCGCAGCACGATGGCCCGCTGCGCCGCCACCTCCTGCCAGGCCTCGACCCGGCGCCCGGCGACGGCGGCGAGATCGACCGCCGACATCGTGGAGTCGGTGCGACCGCCGCGGGCGAGTCCGAGGAGGGTCTCCAGGATGCGGGTCATCCGCCGGCCCTCTTCCCTGGTCTCCTCCACGTCGTGGTCCCACTCGCGTCCCAGCCCCGTCGCGAGGTGCTCGACGCGCAGCAACAGCGCGTTGAGCGGATTCCGCAGCTCGTGCGAGGCGTTCAGCGCGAACTCCTGCTGTCTCGTCATGACGCGCTCGATCTCATCGGCCATGCCGTTGAACACCCGCGTCATGCGCCGCAGCTCGGGCGGGCCGGTGCCTTCGGCCACCCGGGCGTCCATCTCCCCCCGCTCGATCGCCGCCATCGCCTCGTCGAGACGGCGCACCGGCGAGAGCACCCAGCGCGCGAGCCCCGCGACCAAGAGGATGCCGAGCGCGCTGAGCAGCACGACGATGAGTGCGAGCACGAGCGTCTGCCGCAGGATGACGGTCTGCGGGGTGTCCGTGCCGCCCCTGACGAGCACCGCACCGATCACATCGCCGTCGTCGAACACGGGTTCCACCAGCGCCGCATCGGACACGACCCACGGGGAGGACGTCGGTTGCTCGGCGCGGCGACCGGAGAGCGCCAGCCGCACCCGCTGCGCATCCTCCTCCGACAGCACCGCGTCTCCGTGGTCACCGGCCGCCCAGGGGCTGCCGGTGAGATCGAACACGGTCACCTCGATTCCGTAGACCTCCTGGAAGCGACGGACCTCGGCGTCCATCACCGCCGGACTCCCGGAGCGCAGCGCCTGTCGGGCGCTCGTCGCGAAGTACCCGAGGTCGCCGAGCTGCTCGGCATAGAACGACTGCTGGACGCTGCGTGCCGCGCTCCACCCGGTCACGCCGCCGAGTGCGACGAGCACGATGATCAACGGCACGAGGAAGACGACGGTCAGGCGGCGGCGCACGCGTCAGGACCCCGCGAGCCGGTAGCCGACGCCGCGCACGGTCTCGATGAACGCGCGATCGCCGCTCTTCTTCCGGATGGCGGCCACGTGCACCTCGAGGGAGTGGCCGAAGCCACGCCAATCGGTGTTCCAGACCTCGCGGATGAGGCGCTCCTTCGGCACCGCGACACCCGGATACCGCGCGAGCACGCCCACGATGTCGAACTCCTTGGGAGTGAGCGCCAGCGGCACCCCGCCGACCTGCACTTCCCGCGCGACGAGGTCGATCTGCACCGCGCCGCCTTGCAGCAGCACGCGGGTGTCCGGCTCCGTCCGCAGCGGCCGCGATCGCCGGGTGACCGCCTCGATCCGCGCCAGGAGCTCGTGCACGTCGTAGGGCTTCACCACGAAGTCGTCGGCACCGGCGCGCAGTCCCTTGATGCGCTCGGCGACCTGGTTACGCGCGGTGACGATGACGATCGGCACGTCGGAGCGCCCGCGGATGCGGCGGCAGAGGTCGATGCCGTCGACATCCGGCAGCCCGAGGTCGAGCAGCACCACCTCGGTGTCGGCATCGAGGTGGTCCAGCGCCGCGGCCCCGTCGGCCGCATGCACGGTGGCATAGCCCGAGCGCGCGAGGAAGGCCTGCAAGGCCCCCGCCACCCGCTCGTCGTCCTCGACGATCAGTATCCGCATCCCGCGTCCCGTTCTTCGCCGGGTCAGCCGGTGGAGGCCGCGCGTTGGGCGAACGCGCTCTCATACAGGCAGACACTCGCCGCGGTGGCCAGGTTGAGCGATTCGGCGCGCCCGAAGATCGGCAACCGGAGGACACGGTCGGCCTGCGTCAGCGCCTCATCCTCGAGCCCGCGCGCCTCGTTGCCGAACAGCCAGGCGGTCGGCTCGCCCAGCACGCCGTCGGCGCGTGCCGCGAGGAGGTCGTCCCCCTTCACGTCCGCCGCGAGGATCTGCAGGCCCGCATCGTGTGCTCGTCCGACGACCTCGTCGAGCTCACCGCCCACCGAGACCGGAAGGTGGAAGAGCGAGCCGGTCGTCGCCCGCACCACCTTGGGGTTGTACGGATCGACCGTGCGACCGGTGAGCACGACGGCATCGGCGCCGGCGGCGTCGGCGGCCCGGATGATGGTGCCGAGGTTGCCAGGGTCGCGCACCTCCTCGCAGATCGCGACGAGACGCGGTGCCGCATCGAAGATGTCCCGCACCGAGGTCGGCGTCTGACGGACGACCGCGACGAGCCCCTGCGGGGTCACCGTGTCGGCCATCGCGTGGAGGACGTCCTCGCTCACGTACTCGACGTCGACGTCCGCCTCCGCGGCGGCGGCGCGGATGTCCGCGTGCTTCTCCCAGCCGTGCGGGGTCGCGAAGAGCTCGACGATCGCTTCGGGGCGGTACGTCAGGGCCTCGCGGACGGACTGCGGACCTTCCAGCAGGAAAAGACCGGTCTCGGTGCGGGCGCTGCGCTTGGTCAGCTTGGCGACGGCACGGACTCGGGGGGAACGGGGGTTCTCCAGCACGAACTCAGTCTACGGTCAGCCCGACACCGCCCGGATACGCGGAACGGGCGCCTTCCCGGAGGAAGACGCCCGTTCGGAAGCGAGATGCTTACGCCGCGGACTTCGGCGCGTTGACGTCGGAGGGCAGAGCCTTCTTCGCCGTCTCGACCAGCGTCGTGAACGTCGCGGCGTCGTTCACCGCGAGGTCGGCGAGCATGCGACGGTCGACCGTGACACCCGCGAGGCCCAGACCCTGGATGAAGCGGTTGTACGTCATGCCGTTCTGGCGGGCCGCAGCGTTGATGCGCTGGATCCACAGACGACGGAAGTCGCCCTTGCGCTTGCGACGGTCCCGGTACGAGTAGACCAGGGAGTGGATGACCTGCTCCTTGGCCTTCCGGTAGAGGCGCGAACGCTGACCGCGGTAGCCGGAGGCGCGCTCGAGGATGACCCGACGCTTCTTGTGGGCGTTGACCGCCCGCTTGACTCTTGCCATTTTCCTGTGTTCCTATCCTGCGATCGGGCGCGTCAGCGACCGAGAAGCTTCTTCGCGACCTTGAAGTCCGCCTTCGCGAGCACCTGGTCCTGGTTCAGACGACGGGTGCGACGGCTCGACTTGTGCTCGAGGTTGTGGCGCATCCCGGCCTGCTGCTTCTTCAGCTTGCCGCTGCCGGTGATCTTGAAGCGCTTCTTAGCACCCGAGTGGGTCTTCTGCTTCGGCATCTTCTCTTCCTTCGTATGGCGCCTTCTCAGGCGACGGTGTCAACCCGCGGTGCGGGAGTTCTGGGGGCGGACCTACTCCGCCTTGGCGTCCGCGGAGGCGTCCGCGTCGTTCTTCGCCTCGCGCGCGGCCTGCTTGTTCGCGGCGCGCACGGCGTTCTGCTCCTGCTTCGCCTCGGACTTGCTCTTGTGCGGCGCGACGACCATCACCATGTTGCGGCCGTCGATGGTCGGGTTGGACTCGACCGTGCCGAACTCGGCGACGTCCTCGGCGAACTTGCGCAGCAGACGGACACCCTGCTCCGGGCGAGACTGCTCTCGACCGCGGAAGAGGATCATGGCCTTGACCTTGTCGCCGGCCTTGAGGAAGCCCTCGGCGCGCTTGAGCTTCGTCGTGTAGTCGTGCGCCTCGATCTTCAGACGGAAGCGGACTTCCTTGAGGATCGTGTTCGCCTGGTTGCGACGCGCTTCCTTTTCCTTCTGCGCGGCCTCGTACTTGAACTTGCCGTAGTCCATGATCTTGACGACGGGCGGCTTCGAGTTCGGGGCGACCTCGACGAGGTCGAGATCGGCTTCCTGGGCGAGACGCAGCGCTGCCTCGATGCGGACAACGCCGATCTGCTCACCCGCGGGGCCGACGAGGCGGACCTCGGGGACGCGGATGCGCTCATTGGTACGGGGATCGCTGATGCGGAGCTCCTTAGACGATGTGATTCGGCCACCGTGATGCGGTCTGCATCCCGGGCGAAATCGGAGTCGTCCCCCACCCGCCGGCGTTCAGATACCGGCTTCGCACCCTGTCTACCGGCCCTCTCGTGACGAGCGGAGCCGGCGGAGCGCAAGACCCGGTAGCCTGGAACGGCAAGCGCGGGTGGGAAGTGAATCCTCTTTCGTTCCGGAGCATGACGCTCCGGAGCCCGCCAAAGTCTAACAGAAAGCAAGGCGAAGTGACGAACCAGGCATCGGACGAGGCGGCCCGCGAGCGCGAGGAGCGATGGGCTCGGCAGGAGGAGGCAGCCTCCTCGGCCGTCCGTGACATCGCCGACGTCCCCGCCGTCGAGGTGATCACGACCGCCGCCGTGCACCTCATGAGCGCCGCGGCCGTGAAGCTCGGCCTGGCGGACGACCCCGAAGCCGCGGCCCAGCTCGACCTCGATGAGGCACGGAAGCTCATCAACGCCCTGGCAGGGCTCATCACCGCCGGCGCCCCGGAGATCAGCGACATGCACGCCCGCTCGCTGCGCGACGGCCTCCGGTCGCTGCAGCTCGCCTTCCGCGAGGCCTCGACCATCCCCGATCCGATCGGCAAGGGCCCGGGCGAGAAGTGGACCGGTCCCGTCACCTGATCCGGCCGAAGCTCCGCCTCAGATGCTGCGGCGGAGCTTGACCGTCAGCGAGTCAGCGAGGACGGCGATGCGGTCGTCCGCGGCCCAGCGCTGAGCGAGTCGTCCGAGCACGGCATCCAGGACCTCGCGCTCCAAGCCGTCGACGAGCTCCAGCACGACGATGAGCTCGGGTCCGCGGAGCCGGGCGTCCGGGTCTCCCGGCGCGACCGCGACGTCGATCACGGCGAGCTCGTGGGCGATGCTCTCCCGAAGGGCGGTGACGACCTCGGGAGAGAGGAAGCTCGGCTCCCACGCGTGTCCCTGCGCCACGGCCCAGACGGCGGGGCGGCGGATCACGAACTCGGTGTCGGACGTGGGGTCCAGCACGATGAGATCGGTGTCCTCCGACGACGCGGCCAGGGCCGCGCGGACGGCCTCGACCGGGATGGGGCGTGCCGACGGATCCCAGCGCTGCATCGTCTCGACCGACGAGAACACCGGCTGGACGCGGCGCCCGTCCGGGGCGGCCACGGTGACGATCGAGAGCTCCTGCGTCTTGTCCACCGCGAGACCGCTGGGCGCCACCCCCTCCTCGCCCTTCTCCGCGATCAGGGGCACGAGGACCCGGGCGGAGCGGAACGCGTCGACGACCTCGGCCTGGCTCCCCTCGCCCGCACGGAAGCGGTGCAGCGCCGCGAGGAGAGCCGGGTCCGCCGAGCCGTCGTCCGCCGCATGCGGGTTCGACTCGAAGCTGCGGCCCTCCCAGGGGACGCCGGCGGAATCGGCCCGGTTGTGCGACTCGGGGCCGCAGGCGTGGGGGTCAGTCTCCGGCGACATCCAGGGCCTCCGCGAGCGTGAAGGCGCCCGCGTACAGAGCCTTGCCGACGATGGCCCCCTCGACGCCCAGGGGCACGAGGTCGCGCAGCGCGGCGATGTCGTCGAGGTTCGAGATGCCGCCGGACGCGACGACCGGCTTCGGCGTGCGCGAGGTCACCTCGCGCAGGAGCTCCAGGTTCGGACCGCGCAGCGTGCCGTCCTTGGTCACGTCGGTGACGACGTAGCGGCTGCAGCCGGCGTCCTCGAGGCGCTCGAGCACCTCCCAGAGGTCGCCGCCCTCCTTCGTCCAGCCCCGCGCGGCGAGCGTCGTGCCACGGACGTCGAGGCCGACGGCGATCGCCTCCCCGAACCGGCTGATCACGTCGGCCGCCCACTCCGGGTTCTCCAGCGCGGCGGTGCCGAGGTTGATGCGCGCGGCACCGCTCTCCAGCGCGGCTTCCAGGCTCGCGTCGTCCCGGATGCCGCCGGAGAGCTCGACATTGACGTTCTTGAACTGCTTGATGACCTTGCGCAGGATCGGCGCGTTGCTCCCGCGACCGAACGCCGCGTCCAGATCGACGAGGTGGATCCAGGAGGCTCCCTGCGAGACCCACTCCCCTGCCGCGTCGAGCGGGTCGCCGTAGCTCGTCTCGGTCCCGGCCTCCCCCTGGGTGAGACGGACCGCCTTGCCGCCGGCGACGTCGACCGCGGGAAGGAGCGTGAGCGAGGGGGACTGCGCGAAGTCGTTCATGGGGTCCTTGGTTCGGGTGGGTCTGCGGCCCGAGCGGGCACGAGAGACGAGGGTAGTCCGCCGCGGGGCGCGGGACAAACCGCGTGACGCCGGGCGCCAACGCGGCTCGGGGTCAGAGGCTCTGCACCCAGTTCCGGAGCAGCCGGATGCCGGCGTCCCCGGACTTCTCCGGGTGGAACTGCGTCGCCGAGAGCGGGCCGTTCTCGACGGCCGCGAGGAAGGGGCCGCCGTACTCCGCCCAGGTCAGCACGGGCTGCGGGAACGGCGGGATCACGTCGAGCTCCCAGGACTGCGCCGCATAGGAGTGCACGAAGTAGAAGCGCTCCTGCTCGATCCCGCGAAACAGGACGGTGTCCTTCCCCGGCTCGACGGTGTTCCAGCCCATGTGCGGCAGCACGGGCGCGTTGAGTTCCGTCACGGCGCCCGGCCACTCGCCGAGGCCCGCGGTGTCGTGCCCCCGCTCGACGCCGTGCTCAAAGAGCACCTGCATGCCGACGCAGATGCCGAGGACCGGTCGGCCGCCCGCGAGACGACGGCCGATGATCTCGTCGCCGCCGTGGGCGTGCAGAGCGTCCCGCACCGCCTGGAAGGCCCCGACACCGGGCACGACGAACCCGTCCGCCTCGAGCGCCTCGGCGCGGTCGCGCGTGAGGACGGCGTCGGCTCCCGCGGCGACGAGGGCCTTGACCGCGGAGTGGACGTTGCCGGACTCGTAGTCGAAGACGGCGACCCGGGGCGCGGCGCTCACAAGGCTCCCTTGGTGGATGGGATGCCGTCGACGAGGGGATCCAGCGCCTTCGCCTGACGGAACGCCCGCGCGAATGCCTTGAACTCGGCCTCGGCGATGTGGTGCGGGTCGCGCCCGCCCAGCACCCGGACGTGCACGGTCAGCGCGGCGTTGAAGGTGATGGCCTCGAAGACGTGCCGCACGAGTGATCCCGTGAAGTGCCCGCCGATCAGGTGGTGCTCGAAGCCGGCCGGCTCCCCCTCGTGCACGAGGTAGGGGCGACCGGAGATGTCGACGACGGCCTGCGCCAGGGCCTCGTCCAGCGGGACGAGGGCGTCGCCGTACCGGGAGATGCCGGACTTGTCTCCGAGGGCTGCCAGGATCGCCTGGCCGAGCACGATCGAGACGTCCTCCACGGTGTGGTGGGCGTCGATGTGGGTGTCCCCGGAGGCCCGCACGGTGAGATCCGTCAGCGAGTGCTTGGCGAACGCCGTGAGCATGTGGTCGAAGAACGGCACCGAGGTGTCGATGCGGCTCGCACCGGTGCCGTCGAGGTTCAGCTCGACCTCGACGGTGGACTCCGACGTGCTGCGCACGCGGCTCGCGGTGCGTGCGGTGGGCGCGGGGATGGTCATGATGCCGATCCTATCGAGGCCAGGGCGTCCAGGAACGCCGTCGTCTCCGCCTCGGTGCCGGCGCTGACGCGCAGGTGGCCGGGGATGCCGACGTCGCGGACGAGCACCCCGCGGTCGTACAGCTGCTGCCACGTCGCCCGCGGATCCGCGACGCCGCCGAACAGCACGAAGTTGGACCACGAGAGGTGCGGGGTGTATCCGAGGGCCTCGAGCGTCGCCGTGATGCGGTCACGCTGCTCCACGATCTCCTGCACCATGCCGAGCATGACGTCGGCGTTGCGGAGGGCGGCGACCGCGGCGGCCTGCGTCAGAGCGCTCAGGTGGTACGGCAGTCGCACGAGCCGGAGCGCGTCGATGAACGCCGGATCGGCCGCGAGGAAGCCGACGCGGGCACCGGCGAAGGCAAAGGCCTTGCTCATGGTGCGGGAGACGGCGAGCCGCGGCCGTCCTTCCAGGAGGGTGAGGGCCGACGCCGCATCCCGTGGCGCGAACTCCTGGTAAGCCTCGTCGACGATCACGACGCCGCGGGCCGCCTCGTAGACGGCCTCCACCACGTCGAGCCCCAGTGGGGTGCCGGTCGGGTTGTTCGGCGAGCAGAGGATCACGATGTCGGGGTCGGCCGCGCGCACCTGCTCCGCCGCCTCCTCCGGGGTGACCGTGTAGTCGGGCTGACGGGTGCCGGCGATCCAGGACGCACCGGTCCCCTTCGCGATGAGCGGGTACATCGAGTACGTGGGGCCGAAGCCGAAGGCCGTGCGCCCCGGACCGCCGAAGGCCTGGAAGATGTGCTGCAGCACCTCGTTGGATCCGTTGCCCGCCCAGATCTGCTCCGACGTGAGGCCGTGCCCCAGATAGTCGGCGAACGCCTCGCGCAATGTGGTGAACTCACGGTCCGGGTACCGGTTCACGTCTCGGATCGCCACCGCGATGTCGTCGAGGATGTCGCTGGCGACCTCGTCGGGAACAGGATGCGTGTTCTCGTTGACGTTGAGGGCGACCGGCAGCGGGGCCTGAGGTGCGCCGTACGGGGTGAGTCCGCGCAGATCGTCGCGGAGCGGGAGATCGTTGAGGGAGAAGGTCACCCTTCCCATCTTAAGAGGAGCACGGATGGCCGAGGTCATCGTGACGATCGGATCGTCAGGGACCGGAGGCAGGACCTCGGACTCCGCGTCAGTCGGTGTACCGTGCCGGGAGCGCGAGCTCCTGGCCGACCTGGAGCTCACCGCCGCGCAGGAGGTTCATCCGGCTGATCTCGCCGATGACATCCCGCGGGTCGGCGGCGGGAGCGATGCTGCTCGCGATCGACCAGAGCGTGTCACCGGGCATGACCGTGACGGTCTCGACGGAGACGGCCGGTGCGTCTACGCCGGAGGCGATCGCGCTGCCCCCACCGATGGCGGCGAAGGCGATACCCGCAGCGAGCGGGACGGAGGCGAGCGCGAGCAGGGTGCGGCGGCCGCGGGCCGTGATCCGCAGCCGGGTGGCCGGACGGGCCGATGCCGGAAGGGCGGTCGCGGTGCTGAGGCTCATGCTGCTCATGTCTGCTCCTAACTGTCCCGGCGCCGGAGCCCGGGGAGGTTGGCGTAGCTTTCGCATCCGCGCCTCGGCCGGGAGCCGTGGATGCGAAGCTACGTTCCGAAGATATCTTCGAGTTCGAACATCTGTCAAGCTGTCTTCGAAACCATGCCCCGCGAATCGCCCGACACGCTCGAACAGATCTTCCAGATCGGCGCGTTTCTCGGATACGGTTTCGATAAGGACACCCCACCACGGGCCACCGACATTCGAAGCGGCACGTCGGATCACGCAGTGAAGGAGCACCATGAGCGACACCTCAGCCCTCGAGTCCGAGGCGCCGCGCACCCGTCGTCGCAAGAACCTCAGCCCGAAGCAGATGGCGATCCTCGAGGTCATCCAGGCCTCGATCGCACAGAACGGCTATCCGCCGAGCATGCGTGAGATCGGCGACGCCGTCGGGCTCAAGTCGCTGTCCAGCGTCACCCACCAGCTCGGCCAGCTCGAGCTCAGCGGTTACCTGCGGCGCGACCCGGGCAAGACTCGCGCGATGGAGGTCCTCATCGACCTCCCCGGTACCGGCGCGGAGAACCCGGCGGACGTGGTGACTCCTGTCGGCGATGCTGCACTCGTGCCGCTGGTCGGGCGGATCGCCGCGGGCGTGCCGATCACGGCGGACCAGCAGGTCGAGGAGATCTTCCCGCTCCCCCGGCAGCTCGTCGGCAAGGGCGACCTCTTCATGCTCAAGGTGTCCGGGGAGTCGATGATCGACGCCGCCATCTGCGACGGCGACTGGGTCGTCGTGCGCTCGCAGAACACGGCGGAGAACGGCGAGATCGTGGCCGCGATGCTCGACGGCGAGGCGACCGTCAAGGTGCTCCGGCGTCGCGACGGCCACACGTGGCTGCTGCCCCGCAACTCCGCGTTCGAGCCGATCCTGGGCGACGAGGCGGTCGTGCTCGGCAAGGTCGTCGCGGTCATGCGCGCCGTCTGAGGCACCGCATCGTCGGTGAGACGAGAACGAAGGCCCTCCCGGTCGCACCGGGAGGGCCTTCGTGTGTCCGGGGACGACCGCGTCAGGCGGTGACCACCACGTCTTCGCGCACGCGCCGCGTGGCCTCGACGATGTTCCGCAGCGACGCCGTGGTCTCGGCGTAGCCGCGGGTCTTCAGACCGCAGTCCGGGTTCACCCAGAGCTGACGGAGGGGGATCTCCTCCACCGCACGCCGCAGCAGGGACTCGACCTCCTCCACGGTGGGCACGCGCGGCGAGTGGATGTCGTACACGCCGGGGCCGATGCCGTGGTCGAAGCCCACCTCGGCGATGTCCGCGACGACCTCCATGCGGCTCCGGGCCGCCTCGATGGACGTGACGTCCGCGTCGAGCGCACGGATCGCGTCGATCACCACGCCGAACTCCGAGTAACAGAGGTGGGTGTGCACCTGGGTCGCCGCCGCAGCCCCACCCGTGGCCAGACGGAACGAGGCGACAGACCAGTCGAGGTACGCCGGCTGGTCGGCCTGCTTCAACGGGAGCAGCTCCCGGAGCGCCGGCTCGTCGACCTGGATCACCTGGATGCCCGCGGCCTCCAGATCGGCGATCTCATCGCGCAGCGCCAGCGCCACCTGGTTCGCCGTCTCCCCCAGCGGCTGGTCGTCGCGGACGAAGGACCACGCGAGGATCGTGACGGGGCCCGTGAGCATCCCCTTCATGTGCTTCGCCGTGAGCGACTGGGCGTACGCCGACCAGCCGACCGTGATGGGCGCGGGACGCGAGACGTCTCCCCAGAGGATCGACGGGCGCGTCGCTCGCGAACCGTACGACTGCACCCAGCCGTGCTGCGTGACCGCGAAGCCGTCGAGGTTCTCCGCGAAGTACTGCACCATGTCGTTGCGCTCCGGCTCGCCGTGCACGAGGACGTCGAGACCGAGGTCCTCCTGCAGGGAGACGACCGCGGCGACCTCACGGCGCAGGAACTCCTCGTAGTCGTCCTCGGGGATCTCGCCGCGGAGGAACTGCGCGCGGGCGCGGCGGATGTCGCCGGTCTGCGGGAAGGAGCCGATCGTCGTCAGGGGCAGCGCCGGCAGGCCGAGGGCGTTCTGCGCCTCCTCCCGCTCCTGGTACGGGGCCCGGGCGAAGTCGGCGTCGCTCAGCGCGCGAGAACGCACCGCACCGTCGCGCACACCGGGAGCGGTCAGGCGGTCCTGCAGCGCAGCGGTCGCCGCGTCCAGCTTGGCCGCGATCGCCGTGCGCCCTTCGGACAGGCCGCGGGCGAGGGTCACGACCTGCTGCACCTTCTGATCCGCGAAGGCGAGCCAGGACACCAGGCGCGCGTCCAGCGCCGTCTCGTCCTCCACGTCGTGCGGCACGTGCAGCAGCGAGGTCGAAGTCGAGGCCGACACCGGGACCCCGAGCGCGCGGAGCGCCTCCAGAGAGTCGAACGCTGCGGAGAGGTCGCCACGCCAGATGTTGTGACCGTCGATCACGCCGCCGACGAGGGTCTTGCCCTCGAGGCCCGGCACCGCGTCGGGCACGGTGCCGCGCACGAGATCCACGGCGATGGCCTCGACGGGGGCGGCGGCCACGGTCGCGAACGTCGCGCCGAGGCTCGCGTACGGGGGCGCGACGAGGATCGAGGGACGCTCTTCGGCGTTCCCGAGCACCGCGAGCGCGCGCTCCGCGGCGGAGGCGAGCTGCGCGGTGGTGGCCGGCAGGGACTCGCTCACGAGGGCGGGCTCGTCGAGCTGCACCCACTCGGCGCCCGCGGCGCGCAGACGGGCGAGCAGGTCGACATAGACCGGCAGGACGTCATCCAGCCGCGAGAGCGGCTCGAAGCCCTCCGGTGCGTCGTCCGACGCCTTCGCGAGCGCCAGCAGCGTGACCGGCCCGACGACCACGGGTCGGGTGACGAAGCCGGCGGCGACCGCCTCGGCGACCTCGCGCACCAGGCGGTCGCTGGCGAGGGAGAACACCGTCTCCGGACCGATCTCCGGAACGAGGTAGTGGTAGTTCGAGTCGAACCACTTCGTCATCTCCAGCGGCGCCCGCTCGCCCTCACCGCGGGCGACGGTGAACAGGGCGGAGAGGCCGATCGACCCGTCGGCCTCGCGGAGATCGTCGAAGCGGGCGGGGATCGCGCCGACCGTGACGGCGGCGTCGAGGACCTGGTCGTAGAAGGAGAAGGACTCGGGGATGGACGAGTCCGCGCGGCCGAGGCCGAGCCCCGCCAGGCGCTCGCGGGTCGTCGCGCGCAACTCCGCGGCCGTCCGCTCCAGCTCCTGCTCGTCGATGCGCCCGGCCCAGAACGCCTCGACGGCCTTCTTGAGCTCGCGGCGACGGCCGATGCGGGGGTAGCCGAGGATGGTGCCCTCGGGGAATGCGGTCATGGTGTTTCCTTTCGGCGGGGACTAATGCCGGAGCGCCGGGACGATGCCGGCTTCGGCGAGGACGGTCAGGACGGTCTCGTGCTGGTTGAACGCGTACAGATGCACGCCGGGGGCCCCGCCCGCGACGACGTCGGCGGCGAGGCGCGCGGCCCAGGAGATCCCGATCTCCCGGCGCCCTTCGGCGGTCGGCTCGACATCGAGGGCGATCGAGAGCTCGCTGGGCAGGTCCTCCCCGGTCAGCTCCAGCACCCGGGCCAGCCGGGTCGGCGACGTGATCGGCATGATGCCGGGGAGGATCGGGATGGTGACGCCTCCGGCGCGGGCGCGCTCCACGAAGGCGAGGTAGTCATCGGGGTGGAAGAAGAGCTGCGTGATGGCGAAGGTCGCGCCCGCGGCCTGCTTGGCGAGCAGCGCCTCGACATCCTGCGTGCGGTGCGTGGCCCGGGGGTGCCCCTTCGGGAAGGCGGCGACCGCGATGTCGACCTTCTGCCGGGGGGCCACGAGCGCGGCTCCGGGGAGACCGGGGACCGGAGACTCCTGATACGGCGCGCGTTCGGCCTGGACGCGATCGATGAGCTGCACGAGCTGGGCGGCGCTCTCCAGGTCGCCCAGGAAGGGCTCGCTCTGTCCCGCGGGCGGATCTCCGCGCAGGGCGAGGAAGCGGAGGATCCCGGCGTCGAGGAACTCCCGGATGAGCGCGGTGGCTCCGGCGTAGGTGTTGCCGACGCACGTGAGATGAGCGAGGGGTTCGACGTCGGTGTGCTCGCGGATGAAGCGCAGCACATCGAGCGAGCGGCCACCGGTCGAGCCGCCGGCGCCGTAGGTCACCGACAGGAACTCCGGGCCGGCCGCGGCGAGGCGACGGACCGTCTCGTGCAGGGCCTCCTGGCTCGACTCCGAGCGCGGCGGGTAGAGCTCGAACGAGAACGGCACGCGGGAGGCGCGAGCGGTGTCGAACGTGGAAGACATCTTCTCTCCAGGGGACAGGGGCCGGGGTCCGCGCACGACGAAGAGCACGTCGTTCGCGGGCGGGTGCCGGGCTCGGCTGTCGCTCCACGCCCGGGATGGACCGGGCGTTTCCAGAAACCTAGAACACGCCCTCGGCCCGCCGCACGAGTGTGACGTCGTGTGTCACCGCCCATAGGCTCGAGGCATGTCCTCACCGTTCGGTTCCTGGTCCTCCCCCTTCACCGCCGCAGCCGTCGCAGGAGCGGCGCCGCGCATCGACGGGGCCCGCTTCGTCGGCGACGAGGTGTGGTGGGCCGAGTCCGTGCCCGCGGAAGGCGGAAGGGTGACGATACGCAGCTCGACGGGCACGGAGATCCTCCCGGCCCCCTGGAACGCCCGCTCCCGCGTGCACGAGTACGGGGGCGGCGCCTGGACCGTCGATGGCGACACCCTGTACTTCGTCTCCGGCGCCGACCAGCGCGTGCACCGGATGGATCGAGATGCCGAGCCGAGTCCCCTCACCGCCGCCGGCCCTTCGTACGGCGGACTGCGCGTGCAGAGCGGCCGGCTGTTGGCGGTCAGGGAAGACCTCTCGACCGACCCGCACCGCCGCGCGATCGTGGAGATCCCCGTGGACGGCTCAGCCGCCGAGGACGCCTCCGCGATCCGGGTGGTCGTCGAGGGTCCCGGCTTCTTCGCCCACCCCGCGCTCTCGCCCGACGGCAGCCGCGTCGCCTGGGTCGAGTGGCAGGCGGACAGCATGCCCTGGGAGAGCGCCACGCTCGCGATCGGATCGGCGGCCGGCGGGACGATCACCCGGGTCCCCACCTCCGCCGCCCTGCAGCCGGAATGGACCGGCGACGACGCCCTCGTGTTCGCCGATGACGCCTCGGGACGCTGGCAGCTCCAGCATCTCGCGCTCGACGGCCTGCAGCCCGGCGCCTCCCACCCGCTGACCTCGTCCGACGCGGACACCGGCTACGGCCTGTGGGTGCTCGGCAACCGCTGGTTCCAGCCGCTGGCGGACGGCCGCGTCGTGGCCGTGCGCACCGACGGCCGCGACGAGGTGCAGCTCGTGTCCCCGGACGGCGAGACGCGCGCGATCACGGTCCCGGGCGACGGGCATCTCAGTGTGGATGACGTCTCGGGCTCGCGCGTCCTGCTCAGCGGCGACGGCTCGCGCGTGACCTCCGGCATCTGGTGCGTCGACGTGGACAGCGGGGCCGTCGAGACCGTCACCGGCGGCGCTCCGGTCGATGAGGAGTGGATGCCGGCGGCCCAGCAGCTCGTCGTGGAAGGTGCGCACGGCCCCGTGCACGCTTTCGCCTATCCGCCCGCCGCGCCCGGAGAGCCCCGCGGCGCCGACGGCGAGCTCCCGCCCTACATCGTGCTCGTGCACGGCGGGCCGACCGCCCACGTCACGGGAGCGGCCTCCGCCTCGGTCGCGTTCTTCACGAGCCGGGGAATCGGGGTGCTCGACGTGAACTACGGCGGGTCCACCGGTTACGGCCGGGCGTACCGCGACCGCCTGCAGGGGCAGTGGGGCGTCGTCGACGTGGACGAGGTGATCGCGGCCGCCCGCGGGCTCGCCGACTCCGGGCTCGCCGACCCCGCGCGCATCGCCATCCGGGGCGGCTCGGCCGGCGGCTGGACGGTGCTCTCGGCGCTCGTGCGCGGCGGGACGTTCGCCGCCGGCATCAGCCGCTACGGCGTCGCGGATCTGCGGATGCTCGCCGCCGAGACCCATGACTTCGAGGCGTCGTACCTCGACGGCCTCGTCGGTCCGCTCCCCGCTGCCGAGCACGTGTACATCGAGCGCTCACCGCTGACGCACGCCGACCGCATCGACGTGCCGGTGCTGCTGCTGCAGGGCGGGGAGGACCGCGTCGTGCCGCCGTCCCAGTCCGAGGCCATCCGCGACGCCCTGGCGGCGAACGGCATCGACCACGAGTACGTGCTGTACCCGGGCGAGGGGCATGGATTCCGCAGTGCGGAGACGATCGTCGACGCGCTGGAACGCGAGCTCGCGTTCCTCGGCCGGGTGTTCGGCTTCACGCCGAGCCTCTGACCTCGGCGGGCTACTCCCCCACCCGGTTGCGCAGCCGCATCGCGCGCTCGGCCTCGCGGGTGTCCTGGCGTTCGCGGAGGGTCTGGCGCTTGTCGTACTCGCGCTTGCCCTTCGCGAGGGCGATCTCGACCTTGGCGCGGCCGTCCGAGAAGTACAGCTTGAGCGGGATCAGCGTGTATCCGCCTGCGGAGACGGCGTGGGCGAGCTTCGCGATCTCCTCCCGGTGCAGGAGGAGCTTGCGGATGCGCTTGGCCGAGTGGTTCGTCCAGTGCCCCTGCGAGTACTCCGGGATGTGCACGGCGTCGAGGAAGACCTCGTTGCCCTTCACGAACGCGTACCCGTCGCTGAGGTTCGCGCGTCCCTGACGGAGCGACTTCACCTCAGTGCCCGTGAGCACCATGCCCGCCTCGTACGACTTCTCGATGTTGTAGTCGTGACGCGCGCGACGATTGGTCGCGATGACCTTCTCCCCGCGTTCCCTGGGCATGATGATCTCCTGTGCTGTAGTGCCGTGGACGGCTCGGCAGCGGATCGGCCGAGCAGCCTTTCAGGGTATCAGGTGCGCAACCACCGTCGGATCGCGAAGCCGGCCGACAGCGCCGCGAGCACGACACCGATCCCGACGAGGACCGGGACCACGAGGATCGCGTCCTGCATGGTCACCCACGTCGTGATGAACGGTACGCGCCCGCGCAGGTAGCCGTTCACACCGAAGTGCATGCCTGCGACGACCGCCGCGCTCGCGAGGGCCGAGCCCAGGAGCGCGGCGAACACGCCCTCCAGGACGAACGGCGTCTGGATGAAGCGGTTCGAGGCGCCGACGAGGCGCATGATGCCGATCTCCTTGCGCCGCGCATAGGCGGACAGGCGGATGGTCGTGGCGATCAGCAGCGTGGCGGCGATGAGCATGAGGACCGCGATGCCGACGGCGATGTACGTCGCCACCGTGAGCGCGGAGAAGAGCGGTTCGAGGTATTGGAGCTGGTCCTGCACCTGTTCCACTCCGGCCTGCCCGCTGAACGCCTCGGCGAGCACCTGCGACTGGCCCGGATCCTTCATCGTGACGAAGAAGACCTCGAACGCCTGGTCGGGCGAGAGCACGCTGGCCTGCTCCTCCCCCACCTGCTCGACGAGCTTGGCGTACGTCTCCTCCTTCGTGTCGAAGGTCATGGAGCTGATGAGCGGCGACAGCGCGTCGCCCTCGAGCTGGGCGCGCACGGCGGCGACCTGCTCCTCGCTCGCCGCGCCGTCCACGCAGGTGTCCGACTCCGACACCGCGGAGCACATGTAGACCGCCACCTGGGCGCGCTCGGCCCAGTAGCCGCGCATCACGCCGATCTGCGACTGCATGAGGATCGCCGCGCCGACGAACGTCAGCGACACGAAGGTGACGAGCACGACGGAGATCACCATCGAGATGTTGCGCCGCAGGCCGACGAGGGCCTCGGTCAGGATCAGGCCGATTCTCATGAGGTCGGGCCCACTTCCTCATCGTCCTGGTCGGACAGCCCGAGGCGGTCCGCGACGCCGAGCTCGGCGACGTCCACCTCCGGGATCACGATCGGGTGCGTGCGCGGACCCGCGGGCGCGGGGCGCTCGGCGGCGGGCTGCGGCGGCACGACATCCGGCGGTTCGACCACGCCCGGCTCCCGTGCCGGCTCCGGCGGCTCGACCACCTGCGGGGCCGGGTCGGCGGCGGGCTTGGTGACCGCGGGAGACGCGGCCGCGGCCCGGCGCTGGGCGTCCAGCTCCTCGGCGAGTGCGGCACGGACCACGGAGAGGTCGGCGGTCTGGCGCTGCACCTCCTGGACGGCGGTGAGAGCGGCGGCGGCCGCGGCACCGCGGACCTCCTCCGGCACCAGACGCGGGATGTTCGAGGTGTCGCCGTATCCGCCGTGCACCTCGTCACGGACCATCTCGCCGTCGCGGAGCTCGATCACGCGGCGGCGCATCTGGTCGACGAAGCCGGCCTCGTGCGTGGCCATGAGCACCGTCGTGCCGCCCGCGTTGATCCGGGCGAGCAGCTGCATGATGTCGACGGAGGTCGCGGGGTCGAGGTTTCCGGTGGGCTCGTCGGCGAGCAGCACCTGCGGACGGTTGACGAGCGCCCTGGCGATCGCGACGCGCTGCTGCTCCCCGCCGGAGAGCTCGTGCGGCATGCGTTTCTCCTTGCCGTCGAGCCCGACGAGCGCGAGCGCCTCGGGAACGGCCTGCTGGATGAAGCCGCGGGACGATCCGGTGACCTGCAGGGTGAAGGCGACGTTCTGGTAGACCGTCTTGGACGGCAGCAGCCGGAAGTCCTGGAACACCGAGCCGATGTGGCGGCGGAAGTACGGCACCTTCCGGTTCGCCAGAGCCCGCAGATCGCGGCCGAGGACGGCGACGCGACCGGTCGTGGGCACATCCTCGCGCAGGATGAGGCGCAGACAGGAGGATTTGCCGGAGCCGGAGGCACCGACCAGGAAGACGAACTCCCCGCGCTGCACCTCGAAGTCGACACCGGACAGGGCGGGCTTCGACGTCCCGCGGTAGCGTTTCGTGACGTTCTCGAACCGAATCATGGCGATTCGAGCCTAAGCGCGCCACGGGCCCGGCCCCGGCACGACACCCCGCCGCGCAGGACGCCGCTCCGCTTCTCGGCTGTGCTCGCAGGCCCACCGAGGTCGTCGCCCGCTGCTATACATGGAGTGTCGATTCGCGTCCACCGCGCGCGAGCGCACACACGGAGGGGACCCCCATGACGACACCTGCCGGCTGGTACGACGACGGTTCCGGGCGCCTGCGCTGGTGGGACGGCCAGCAGTGGACGGAGCACTTCGCGCCGGAGACGACAGCGACGACCGACGACACCACCGCGACGGCGACCGACGACGGGGGCGCGGAGAGCACCCCCGCGGCGACCGACGACGGGACTCCGCTGGGACAGGAGCCGACGGCGACGGCGGAGACCGTCGCTCCCGAGCCCGTCGCCGCTGAGCGCGAGATCGCTCCGGACGAGCCCGCGACCGAGTTCATCGTCGCGCCAGAGCCGGCACAGGACTGGACCGCACCGACCAGCGGCGCGCATGACCTCCCCGGTGCGGCGCCGATCGTCCCGCCGGCCACTCCCGAACAGAACGCATACCAGGGCCAGGGCGGATACCCGACACCGGGCGCGTACCCGGGGGCGCAGGGCGCGGCCGGATACCCGGGCCAGGCGCCGGGTGGTCAGAGCGCGTATCCCGGCCCGGGCGCGTACCCCGGTCAGGGCGCGTACCCCGGTCAGGGGACGTACCCCGGTCAGGGGACGTACCCCGGTCAGGCGCCGGCTCCCGCGGCGCCGAAGAAGGTCTCGGTGCTCGGACTCGTCGGCCTCGGGCTCGCCGCGCTGGGCCTCCTCCTCGCGTTCATCCCCGTGACGCTGCCGTTCGCCTGGTTCCTCCTGGCGGCCGGATTCATCGTCTCGCTCATCTCCCTGTTCCTGAAGGGCACCAAGTGGCCGGGGATCACCGGGCTCGGGGTGTCGGTGCTCGGCGGTATCGTCGCGATAGTCGTGAGCATCTTCTTCGTGCTGGCCGTCGCGAACACCGTGCGTCCGGTCACGCTTCCCGACTACGACGAGGGCACGACTCAGAGCCCGGCGCCGGAGACCGACGACACCGGCGACGCGGGTACGGGTGAGGTCGCCGAGGGCACGCTGGGAGAGCCGGTCACCGTGCCGCAGCTCGAGGGCACGGCCGAGGTCACCATCCGTTCCGCCACGTTCGGCCCGACCAACGGCACGGACTTCGAGCCCGCGAACGGCGGATATCTGTTGATCGACGTCGCCTGGGAGACGCTCGACGGGACGACCTACGTCAACCCGCTCTACTTCTCCGTCGAGACCGCAGACGGCACCGAGGGTGACTACGACATCTTCGGCGAGGCGACGCTGGAGTCCAGCGAGCAGGACGCCGGTTCCACGGCGGAGGGCACGGTCTCGTTCGACGTGGCCGAGAGCTCGTCCTACGTGATCGTCATCACGGACGAGATGCTGCAGGAGGTCGCGCGCGTGACCGTCGAGCCGTCGGCTCGCTGACCCGTCCGCACCGCACGACGAAGGCCCCGGGAGATCCCGGGGCCTTCGTCGTAGGGGTCAGTCCTCGTCTTTGCGCTTGCGCCAGCGGATGCCCGCCGAGATGAAGTCGTCGAGATCGCCGTCGAACACGGCGGCGGGGTTGCCGGACTCCTGGCCCGTACGGAGGTCTTTCACGAGCTGCTGACCGTAGAGGAAGTAGGAGCGCATCTGATCGCCCCAGCTCGCGGTGATGTTGCCGGCGAGTTCCTTCTTCTTGGCGGCCTCCTGCTCCTTCTGCAGCAGGAGGAGGCGGTTCTGCAGCACCCGCATGGCCGCAGCGCGGTTCTGGATCTGCGACTTCTCGTTCTGCATCGACACGACGATGCCGGTCGGGAGGTGCGTGATGCGCACGGCGGAGTCGGTCGTGTTGACGGACTGCCCACCGGGGCCGGAGGAGCGGAACACGTCGACCCGGATGTCGCTCTCGGGGATGTCGACCTCGGTCGCCTCCTCCATGAGCGGGATGACCTCGACGGCGGCGAACGACGTCTGGCGCTTGTCCGCGGAGCCGAACGGGCTGATGCGGGCGAGGCGGTGCGTGCCGGCCTCGACGGAGATCGTGCCGAAGGCGTAGGGCGCGTCGATCTCGAAGGTCGCCGACTTGATGCCCGCGCCCTCCGCGTATGAGGTGTCCATGACCTTCACGGGGTACTTGTGACGCTCCGCCCAGCGCAGGTACATGCGCATGAGCATCTCGGCGAAGTCGGTGGCGTCGTCGCCGCCGGCGCCGGAGCGGATGGTGACGATGGCGCTGCGCTCGTCGTACTCGCCATCGAGCAGCGTCTGCACCTCGAGCTGGTTGATGAGGTCGGTGAGCGTCTGCAGCTCCTTGCGCGCCTCGATCGCCGACTCCTCGTCTCCCATCTCGTTCGCGAGGTCGACGAGGACCTCGAGGTCGTCGAGGCGCTGGGCGATGCCGGTGATGCGGGCGAGCTCCGACTGGCGGTGGCTCAGGGCACTGGTGACCTTCTGGGCGTTCTCGGTGTCGTCCCAGAGGTCGGGCGCGCCGGCCTCCTCGCTGAGACGCGCGATGTCCTCGCGGAGACGGTTGACATCGACGACCTCGCTGATGTCGCCGAAGGTGTGCCTGAGCGCCTGGATTTCGGCGGAGAGATCTAGTTCGAGCATGACACCTCAGCCTAACGTGCCGCCCGCGCGCGCGGGGACGGGCATGTCCAGGGCCGTGCGCCGACCGGAGTAGCGTGAAGGACGTGAGCAGCGCATCCACGGTCCTCCGACAGTTCGGGCCGATGGTGTACCTGCCGACCGTCCTCTTCTCCCTCGGCGAGGGCGCGGTCATCCCGCTCATCCCGGTCATCGCCGCGTCCATGGGCGCCGACGTCGCCTTCGCGGCCCTGGTCGCCTCGGCGCTCGTGGTCGGCCAGCTGTGCGGCAACCTCCCGGCCGGCTGGGCCGTGGGCCGCATCGGCGAGCGCTTCACGATGGTGATCGCGGGCGTCATCGCGATCCTCGCCGCCGTCGGCATGGTGTTCGCGCCGTCACTCGGGGTCCTCGCGGCGTCCGTGTTCCTCCTGGGCCTGTGCGCCGCGGCGTTCGGGCTCGCCCGGCACGCGTTCATGACCACGCGGGTGCCGCTGGCGTTCCGCGCCCGCTCGCTCTCCCTGCTCGGCGGCAGCTTCCGTCTGGGCATCTTCATCGGCCCGTTCGTCTCCGCGGGTCTCCTGCAGCTCTTCGGCACCGAGGCCGCGGCGGTCTGGTTCTTCCTCGCCTGCCTCGTGGTCATGGTCGTGCTCGTGCTCTTCGGACCGGATCCGGAGAAGACGGTCGCCCCGCTGCGGACGACGATCCGGTTCGCGGAGGACAGCGGAGAGGCCGTGACCGGGTCGATCCCCACCGTCGAGCGGGCCGGGATCTTCCAGACCATGTGGCGGCAGCGCGGAGTGCTCGGTCGGCTCGGACTCGCTGCGGCCTCGCTGTCCGCGGTGCGGTCGGCACGGCAGGTCGTCCTGCCGCTGTGGGGGCTCTCCCTGGGCCTCGACGCGTCGACCATCGCTCTCGCCGTCGGGGTCTCCGGCGCCATCGACTTCGCCCTCTTCTACGCCAGCGGTCAGGTGATGGACCGCTTCGGCCGGCTCTGGGCGGCGATGCCCGCGATGGTGCTGATGGGCGCCGGGTTCCTCGCCCTGTCGGTCACGCACGACCTCGACTCCGCGGTGCTCTGGTTCGGCATGTTCGCCGCGGTCCTCGGCGTCGGCAACGGCCTGTCGAGCGGCATCCTCCTCACTCTCGGCGCGGACGTCGCCCCGAAGCACGACCCCGCCGCGTTCCTCGGGTCGTGGCGCACGCTGACCGATGCCGGCGGCGCGGTCGCTCCGCTCCTCGTCTCGGGCATCACCGCGGTCGCGTCCCTGTCGTTCGCGGCGGGAGCCATGGGCCTGATCGGACTCGTCGGCGCCGCGGGGTTCCTGCGCTGGATCCCGCGGTTCGTCCCCCGGACGCCCCCGCCCACGCCGGACCCGGATGACGACTGAGCGCCCGGTCGCTCAGCGCAGCGCCGTCCGGCTCGTGGCCGTCGCCTGCAGCGGCACCCCGTCCGGCACGAACGGCGAAAGCAGCGGCGGGTGCCAGGTCGCTGCAACGGTGACGCGCGCGCTCACGCCGTCCGGGGTGCCCGCGTCGACGACGGTCGCCTCGAACCCCGCTCCGAGGACGAGCGGCACCGCCTGCTCGGCCACCCCCGCGTCGGTGAGCGTCGCGCGCGGCACCTCCCCCTCCACCTGCAGCGTGAAGCCGTCCGCTCCGGCGAGCGCCGCCGCATCCGCAAGCCCGTCCAGCCGCTTCTGGGAGATGTAGAGGTCGGTGGCGCAGATGCACACGAACAGCACCGCGAGCGCGAGGAGGAGGGAGCCGAGCACGAGCAGCAGCACGCTCCCCTCGTCGTCGTCCTCTCCGTGCTGCTTCATGGCCCGCACGCGTCCCCTCATCCCGCGCCCCATCGCCGCGACACCTTCTGCACCGACACGGCCTCCACGGGGACGGACGTCGCCTGGTCGAGTCCGAGCACGCCCGGCACGAGCGGCAGCGGCACCCGCGTCGAGACCGTGACGACCACCGTCGCTCCCGCCGCCGGACAGGCCGATGCCCGGGGGCGGCACGACACCGCGACGTCGACCGCACCGGGATCGATGCCGTACTCCGCGACGACCCCGTCCAGCACCTCCTCCCCTCGGTCGGCCGCCGCCGCGATGTCGGGTGCCGAGGCGACGGCACGTGCGGCCTGCCGCGCCGCGGCCTCGACGCCCAGCGTCTGCTCCTGCACCGAGCCCACGGCGATCACGAGGTACAGCAGCGGCACGAGCATGATCACGCCGACAGCGATGAACTCCAGCGAGCTCGACCCCGCGTCATCGCGCATCGAATGACTCCGCCGGTGCATGGGCCTCCACCTGCAAGGCCGCAGGGACGCCGACCAGGCCGAACACCGGGAGCGTCGTCCGGATCCGGACCTCGACGGTCTCCTGTCCCTCCCGCCATGCTGAGGCCACCGTGATGTCGTCTGCATAGGAGGGGCCGACCGCCCGACGGATGACCTCACGCGCCCGCTCTTCCCCCTCCGCGGACGTCGTGTCGGCGAGAGCCGCGTAGTACGCCCCCTCCACAGCGGCGTCGTGGACGACGTTGCGCACGTAGATCGCGAACGCGAACTGCAGCACCGCGAGGGTGAGTGCGGTGAGCAGGGTGCCGACGAGCACGAACTCCACCGGGTTCGATCCGCGGTCGTCGGTCACCCCCGCAGGCGCGCGCATGTCAGAGCCCCGAGACCCGCTGAATGGCCTGCTCGAACAGGGAGGTGAGTGCGGGCGCGGCGACCGCCCAGATGAGTACGACGAGCGCCGCGGTCATCAGGGTGACGAGCACCCAACCGGGCACGTCTCCCCGTTCGTCGTCGTAGAAGGCACAGAGCATCGAGCGCGCACGAGAGATCATGCCGCCAGTGTGCATGGGAGACCTGCCACGGCGCGGACGTTATCCACAGGAGCTCGGTGTTCCGGGCATCGCCGGATCCTCCCGACGGTTCATCCGGGTGAGAACGATGGACGCCGCGTCGACACCGTTGCTACGTTCGACGAATTAAGCCCCCTTGCGACGTGACAGGACCCCATGACCTCCACGAGTTCCCCCGCACGAGCCTCCCTTCACGAGTCCCCCTTCATCGCGGACGCGAGGTCAGGTGCCAGAGTCACGAGCTGGTGGCTGGCGATCATCCTCTTCCTCGCGCTCTGGATCGTCCAGATCGGCCTGCTCGCGGCTCTCACGATCGCGGCCCCCGTTCCTGCGGGCTCCGTCTCGTCGCAGTTCCAGGAGGCGTTCGCCAACCTCGTCGTCATCGGCCTCGTCTTCGCCTGGGTCGGCCTCTATGAGCGGCGACACGTGCGCACTCTCGGCTTCCGGCAACCCGGGCGCGGCGTGCTCGCTCTCCTGCTCGGCGTCGTCGTCGGGCTCGTCTTGATCTCCGTACCCATACTGTTCCTTCTGCTGACGGGCCAGTACGAGGCGGTCGCCGGCCCCGCGGGCGGCACCTCCGGGTTTCCCGCCCTACCTCTGATCCTGGCTCTCGCCGTCACCGTGATCGTCCAGGGCGGCAACGAGGAAGTCGTGACACGAGGGTTCCTCCTCCAGAGCGTGGGGCAGCGATTCCCGACGTGGCTCGCAGTCCTCGTCCCCTCGCTGCTGTTCACGGTGGTGCATGGCGTCGGCGGCCACCCGGTGGCCTTCGCCACCATCTTCCTGTACGCGATCTTCGCCACCTTCGTCACACTCTGGCAGCGGTCGCTGTGGCTCATCTGCGGTATTCATGCCGGCTGGAACTTCGGCATGGGCAACGTCTACGGCATCCCGGTGAGCGGGTTGGACCCGCACTCCACGTCGCTCCTGTTCCTCGCCCCTTCCGATTCCTCGGCACCGTTGCTCACCGGTGGCGATTTCGGGACCGAGGGTGGGCTTCCCGCCGCCTTCACCATGCTGGCGGCGGCCGCCGTCGCGTTCGTGTGCTGGCGACGTTCCGCGCGGGAGCACCGTCAAGGAGGTCCGCGGGTCTCCCCAGAGCCGACCCGGGCGCAATAGGCTCCTGCCTCATGGAACCCAACCCTCTGCTGCCGTCGATTCCGGTGCTGATCGCGATCGTCGTCGGCGTGGTGATCCTCGTCTCCGTCATCGTCATCGTCATCGGTGCCCGGAGAGCGAAGCGGCGGGGTTCTGTACCCCCGTCGCGCGAATCGCACAACCCCGGGTCCGGACACCACGACGAGGGATAGCCTGTCACGCATGCGCCCCGGACCTGACGATGAGATGCGGGCGCGGGTCGAGATCGACGGGCTCACCTATCCCCTGCCTCGCGGCACGGATGTCGTCGCCCTCCGGGAGCGGATCGAAGCCGCCGCGCGCGCCGAGCCCACATTCGTCTCGTTCGCCACGTCGGACGGCCTCGCGAGCGTCCTCGTCCACCCGACGTCGCGGGTGTTCCTCTTCCAGGTCAAGGCGTCGAACGACGGGAGCCTTGCTGCAGACCTCGGGGGGCTGCCGGACTGGGACGTCTGAGCGCCGCGGTAAGCCGCCGCAGCGTCAGGAGGTGAACTCGTCGATGACGAGCTCACCTCGGGCGTTCAGCCGCTCCATCATGTGGCTGACCCGAGCCGGGTCGATCGCCGGCGTCGGCTCGGCATCGAACTCGAGGACCAGCGGGATGGCCGGGTGCATCCACGCCGAGAGCCGGCCCGGGCTCTTCTTCCCCGAGGGCCACGTCATCATGAAGCTCTCCTGGCGACGGAGCTTGGTGGAGATCACGATCTTCAGATGCGCCAGCAGGGTGTCCTCGACGTCGATCGGTGGACGAGAGCTGTTGTACTCAAGACTTCCCATAGTCAAAAGGTAAGCCCCCGGGACGCCCTCGGCCGACCACTCACCCGATGCCGAGGCGCAGGATGAACAGACCAGGGTAGATCGCGAACACGACGGACAGCGGCAGGATGAGGAACACCAGCGGCAGGAGCATGAAGATCTCCTTCCGTCCGGCCTGCTCGATGAGCGTGCGCTTGGCCTCCTCCCGCGTGTCGTCGGCCTGCGCGCGCAGGACGGCGGCGAGCGGCGCTCCATGTTCGAGCGCGGCGACGATCTGATCCACGGCCCGCGTGAGCCCCGGCAGCTCCAGCCGCGCTGCCATCGCCGTCAGTGCGTCCGCCAGCGGCGACCCCGTCCCGACCTCCAGTACCGCGCGGCGCAGCTCGACCGTGAGCTCCCCTGACCCCACACCGGCCACGCGCTTCACGGCATCGAGGAACCCCTCGCCCGCCGAGAGACAGAGCGCCAGGAACTCCAGCGTCGTCGGCAGCTCCTCGGTCAGACGCACCTTCCGCGCACGCACCCGCGCCGACAGCCGCATGTCGTACCCCACACCGGCCGCCGCTCCCGCGAGGAGCGGGATCGACCCGACCGGAAGCGACCACCGACCGATCACGACGAGAACGATGACGGCGAGCGCTCCGGCAGCGATTCCGCCTACGATCACCGCGAGCTGACGACCGCGGAAGGCGACGGGATCGAATGCCGACCCCGCCTGAGCGAGCCGCCGTCGGAGAGCTTCCGTCCCGCCGAGCAGACGGTCGAGCGCTTTCGCACCGCGCGCACCGAGGCGGAACCCTCCGGCAGGCAGGGTGCCGGGCCGGGGGAAGGCGTCGCGCGGCAACACCTCGTCGTCCACGACGTCCCGCACGTACGGCGCGATCCGCGACGCGAGCGTCGCCGCCCGCCACCGCGGGAGGCCCGCCAGAAGCGCGAGGACACCCCCGGCGAATCCACCGCCGAGCAGCACGGCCACGGCGAGCGCGGAGAGCCCGCTCACCCGAACCACCGACGCGGCTCGGGCAGCCGACCGATCCGGATCATGAGGCGGAATGCGACGACGGACACGACCGCGCCCACGACGATCACGACGATCCCTTCCGGCGTGCCATAGGCCTTGGCCCCCTCCGGGCGCAGGATCAGGAGGGTGAGGATCACCCACGGCGCCACGGCTCCGAGGACGGCCGCTCCGCGGATCCACGACTGCCGCGCCTCGACCTCGCCACGCAGCGCCGCGTCTGCACGCACGGACGAGGAGAGCGCCCGCAGCACGCCGATGAGCTCGGTGCCACCGACCTGCCGCGCCATCCGCAGGGTCTCGATGATCCGGTCGCCGAGTGGATCGGCGAGGACGGCCTTCAGCCGGTCCAGACTGGAGTCGAACCGTCCGCTGCTCCGCAGGTCTCGGGCGAACACCTCGAACGCGGGCCGGAGCGGCGGTGGAGCCGATTCCGCGAGAGTGGCCACCGCATCGGGAAGCGACAGGCCGACGCGGATCGCGGCGATCAGCAGGTCGCAGACGTCGGGCCAGAGCTGGCGCCGCAGACGCCGCAGCCGCAGACGTCGGCCACGCAGGTAGGCGATCGGCGCCGCGCCCCCGGCCAGCCCGGCGAGAATCGCGAGCGCGGCGCTTCCCGTGACGAGCCAGGCGAGGGAGGCGGCGCCGAGCGCGGCACCGGCGATGCCGATCACGAGAGAGCGGGTCTGCACCGCCGGGAACCCCGCCTCGCCCGCGAGACGAGCCAGACGACCGCGATGCGGAGCAGTCGCGGAGCGCTCCCCGGCCGGCCACAGCCACGGTGCCAGGATCAGGAGCACGCCGGCCGCGAGCGTCGCGCCGAGGAGGATCGTCATGCGACAACCCCCGTCCCGGCCGAGGCCGCGCGGCCGCGGGGGCGTGCGGCTCCGAAGACCGGCGTGCTGAGCACCCGCCCCTGCATCACCTCACCCGTCAAGGCGACGATCTCCTCGACGTATCGACGCCCGGCCGCATCGCGCGCGCAGTGCACGACGAGATCGACGGACGACGCGAGCGCCGGAGCGACGAAGTCGCGGTCGATGTTCCGGCCGGCGAGCAGGGGCAGCAGGCACAGCTTGTCGAGCGCCTCCGCGGCGGAGTTGGCGTGCACCGTGCAGGCCCCGGGTACGCCCGTGTTCAGCGCGAGCACGAGGTCGAGGGCCTCCGCATCGCGCACCTCCCCCACCACGAGCCGGTCCGGGCGCATCCGCAAGGCCTCCTTCACCAATCGCCTCAGCGTGATCTCGCCGGGTCTGGTGCAAGTACCTTCTTGCAGGGAGCACTATTCATCAGTTCTCACTTGCGGTGTAGCCGGATTCAGCAAGGCTTCGACGCGCAATCGTGAGAACCGTGCAGGAACGGTACGACGGGTAGACCGATGCCGCGTCAGGGCTGGCCGTTAACTCGAGACGTGTCCAGGGTTCCGCGTCATCACCGCTGCGAGAGAGAATTTCAACGCCGACGGCACTCGCTGTAGCAACAAGAGCTACGACTGACAGAGTCAGTCCTCGATGTCGCCTAGTTGTTCCCCGGCGAGAGCTCGTTGGACGAGCCGCGCATGTTCTGCGGACAACGGGAACTGGATCTCATCGCAGTCTGGAAAGTTCTCATCCCCAGCACTGACGCTCAGGAGGAAGTCGCCTCCGGGTTCTCGGAGCACGACGAGCATGCCGCTTGTCAGTGAAGGCTCTCCGTCGATTGTGCTCACTGGCCAGGTCAGCGCGATTCGAATGAGTTCGTCGCTCATCAAGATGAAGCTCGATTCTGGTTGCACTTGCTTGTTGAGCCAGGCTACCGAGCCGACCCACGAGCCAAGCGGGTCGCCGTGCGCCGATATGGTGCACACATGAAGCACCTGCACTACGGCTCGATCGTTATAGCCATCTCTGATCAGTTGGCCTCGACCTTTCAGACAGCAGCGCACGACTTCATGGCCGCGGGGCGCTCTGCAGTCTGGCCAGTCTCGGGCTACCGCGATGATCGGGATGAGATCTCGATTCAGCTGGCTGTTGGTCCTGGGATTGCGTTTGCGATCACCGACACTTGGCTCCCCGACGAGCGCGAGCCTTCACGACACGATGCGGACTCGATCGCATACATAGATGGCGAGCACGAAGCCCTCGAGAAGGAGCAGTTGAGCGAGGCGGTCCGGAACGTGCTGGTGTACGGCCGGTTCGACAGGCACTCAATGAAGGATGCCGGAAGCTGGCGGTTCAGCGGGCATCCAGCCGTTACCGACGCACACGATCCTCAATCCGCCGTGAACTCCCTAGGGCGTGTTGATTTAGTGCCGGGGTCGCTGGAGTCCAGTTAGTGCGCGTTGCCGAGTCCGCCAGTGAGGCGGCCGTGGAATCGGGCGGTGGCGTCGTTCATGCCGGTGAAGGTGACGGTCTTGCCGAGGTGTTCGTATTTGGTGTGGATGGCGTCGAGCGCGGCGACGGTGGATGCGTCCCAGACGTGGGAGCGGGTCAGGTCGACGACAACGCGGTCGGGGTCGTGGGTGTATTCGAACTGCGTGGTGAGGTCGTTGCTGGAGGCGAAGAACAGTTCTCCGTCGACGGTGTAACGGGCGGTGGGCTGGCCGTCTTGGTCGGTGATCTCGCGGGTGACGGTGGTGAAGTGCGCGACGCGGCGGGCGAAGAGGACCATCGCGGCGATGACGCCGACGCCGACGCCGATGGCGAGGTTGTGGGTCCACACGGTGATGCCGACGGTGACGACCATGACGAGGGTTTCGCTGAGCGGCATGCGCTTGAGGGTGGTGGGGCGGATGCTGTGCCAGTCGAACGTGGCGACGGAGACGACGATCATCACGGCGACGAGGGCGGCCATGGGGATGACGGCGACGATGTCGCCGAGCACAAGCACCAAGACGAGGAGGAACACGCCGGCGAGGAAGGTGGAGATGCGGGTGCGGGCTCCGGATGCCTTCACGTTGATCATCGTCTGCCCGATCATCGCGCAGCCGCCCATGCCACCGAACGCGCCGGAGAGGATGTTCGCCGCCCCCTGAGCCCACGCTTCGCGGGTCTTTCGGGAGTGGGTGTCGGTGATGTCATCGACCAGTTTCGCGGTCATGAGGGATTCGAGGAGCCCGACGATGGCCATCGCGGCGGCGAACGGGAAGATGATGCCGAGGGTGTCCAGGGTGAGCGGAACGTTCGGGATGAACAGTTCGGGCAGGCTCTGCGGGAGTTGGCCCTGATCGCCGACGGTGGGGACGCTGATACCGAACACGACAGCGGCGGCAGTGAGCAGAACGATCGCGACCAGCGGTGCCGGGACGACACGGGTCAGCAGCGGCATCAGATACATGATGAGCAGGCCCGCGACCACGAGCGGGTAGACCATCCAGGGCACCCCGAGCAGCTGCGGGATCTGCGAGATGAAGATGAGGATGGCGAGGGCGTTGACGAACCCGACCATGACGCTGCGGGGTATGAACCGCATTAGCTTCGCCACCCCGAGAAGTGCCAGCACGATCTGGATGAGCCCACCGAGGATCACGGTGGCGATGAAGTAGTCCATCCCGTACTCGCGGGCAACAGGGGCGATGACCAGCGCGATGGCGCCGGTTGCGGCGGTGATCATCGCGGGCCGGCCGCCGAGGAATGCGATGGCGACCGCCATCACGAACGACGAGAACAGCCCCACCCGGGGGTCGACCCCGGCGATGATCGAGAACGCGATCGCTTCGGGGATCAGCGCGATCGCGACGACCAGTCCGGCGAGGACTTCGCGGGTGAGAATGCGGGGGCTGCGCAGCGCTTGCAGAACGGTCGGTTCGATCCGGTAGCGGGCGGCGGGATCTTGCGTGGGCACGACGGCGGTCACGGTGCTCCTTCGTGGTCGGCGGGGATGTAAGCCCGCAGGAAGGCGCTCCGTTGCGCCGGGAAGTCTCAGAGATTCGGGAGAGGATGGATGCTGCACGACAGGGTGCGAGCGAACAACGAGACTCTAACGTAACGTGAGGGTTGAAGGAAATCGGGGATCATGACTGACGCGGCGATGCACATCGGTGAACTGGCCGAGCGCACTGGTCTGTCACTGCGCACCCTCCGCCATTACGACGAGATCGGTCTCGTCACTCCGTCCGGACGCACCGATGGCGGGTTCCGCCTCTACACCGCCGACGACGAGGCACGGGTGATGCTGATCCGCCGGATGAAACCCCTCGGCTACAGCCTCGACCAGATGCGTGAGCTGCTCGACCTCATCAATCTGGTCAACGCCAACCCGCGCGATCCGGAACTTGATGCTCGGTTTGAGAGTGTCCGGCAGGAGGCGCTCGAGCGGCGCGACCGTCTCAGAATCCAACTCGCCGCCGCCGAGGAGTTCGTCGCTCAACTTCACGCCCGCTCCACGAAGGTGTAAGCGGCTCACCCAAGTCCGCTCAGCGCGCGCCGGTCTTGACCCAGATTAAAGTTCCGGCGAGACAGATCGCGGCGCGGTAGTTGCGGGCGAGTTTGTCAGAGCGCATCGCGATCCCGCGCCACTGCTTGAGCCGGTTGAAGCACCGCTCAACCACGTTGCGCCCCTTGTAGCGAGCTTGCTGCTGGTCGCCGAAGTCGATCGGCCGACCCGGCCGCTTCCGGCGGTGCGCGATCTGGTCGTCACGCTCCGGGATGGTCGCAGCGATCCCGCGGCTGCGAAGCCAGGCGCGGTTCGCCTTCGAAGGGTAGCCCTTGTCGGCAAGTACCCGGTCCGGGCGGGTTCGGGGCCTACCCTTACCGGCGCGGGGCACGCGAATGGCTTCGAGGACCCCGGGCATCATCGTGGTGTCGTTGACGTTGCCGCCGGTGATCAGCATGCCCAACGGCCGGCCACGGCCATCGCAGACCATGTGCAGCTTGGTTGTCAGTCCGCCGCGAGAGCGTCCGATCCCGTGATCCGGCGGCTCGACCCACGGATTCCTGTCATTCGGTCGAGCCCCCTGTGGCCCGCTTCAGGGGCGCGCCGTGCTGATGCACACGCGCGATCGTGGAGTCGATCGAGACCACCCAGTCAATCTTCCCGGCGGCATCTGCCTGCCTCTGGACCTCCGCGAGCAGCTTCTCCCAGGTGCCGTCCGCGGCCCATCGGCTGAACCGCTTGTAAATGGAGTTCCACTTCCCATACTGCTCCGGCACGTCCCGCCAGGGAGCGCCGGTGCGGTACTTCCACGCCATTCCCTCGACAGCGAGCCGATGATTCGTCCACGGCCTCGACCGGCCCGTAACCGTCGGCATCAACGGCTCCATCACGGCCCACGCCTCGTCAGAGATCTCGTGTCGCATCACCGTTCAAGGCTCACCGAGACAAGGGCAGATGACTTGATCAACACGCCCTAAACCGCGAGGGAATCGATGTCGTCAGCGTGACTGAGAGCGGCGCCCCGGGCGACTCAGCTTGGTCGAACTTCTACATCCTCGGGCGGTATGTCGACACTCACCTGTGAGATGCAACCGGTGGCGGGCTGCCAGTGCTGCTTGAGCGCTCTTGCGGGGTCGTTTCGTAGCGTGTCAACATCGGTGGGAGCTGGGTCGTGGAGTGCTTCGGTCACGATGAGGACGCGGCGGGTGTCGGGCTGGATGGCTGCCGTCAGACCTCCCCGATACGTGTGACAGTAAGCCTGTCGAGAACGTCTTCCGGCCGTAACCGGTGCTGATCGAGCAACTTCACAACTCCATCGGTACGTTCGCTCGCCACTTTGATGTTCCGCAGTAGCTGCAGACCTTCCCAGAGCCGCTCGGTATCTGTCGCGAGTGCGCGGATGTCGTCGGGTGTCACGCGGTAGCTGTCTCCGCCGGCAACTGCGATCGCGTCCTTATGGACGAGCGTGCGCGGGGTGACCATAACCGCTGCGCTAATCTCGGGGACCGCGACCGCTCTGTCTTCCGCCACAAGTGCGAGGTGCCCGTTCACCTGCAGGGTGTCGGTCACACCAATAACGCCGTCGATCTTGTGTTCGCTCTTCGCCTCGACGCTGATCCACTGTGTCTCGTCCCAGCACCAAGCAGAATCGGTCCGCGAGTTCCCCTTCGGCTTGAACGCGTGCGCCCCTAGGAACAGCCCGAGCTGTGTGAGCGCGGGTTCGTAGGCCTTGTGGTCGATCTGCGAGAGGCCATCGAGCATGTTCTCGAACGCGGTCTTGAGCTTCGCGGGACTTCCCACCCCGTCTATATAGGTGCTGAGCCGTGATGCTGCACTCAGAAGCTGTGCGCTCGGGGCGAGAGCTTGCCGGCCTTGGAACGGAAGGAACGCTGCCATCCACGTAGCGGGCTTGGCGGCATCGACCGCCTGCGCGGCAAGCGCGTCCGCCCTGACGGCCAATTCTTCGTCGTTTGCATCGCGGGCGGCCTTATCGATGGTGACCGCGGCTCGGAACAGCAGCGTGGCTTGGTAGCCCCGCACCGCTGGATACGAGGTCAACGCGGTCGCCGCGAGGTGCAGCTTTTCGCTGGCCGCCTTCCAATCCGCGTTCCACATTCTCTCCATCGCTTCAACCTCGTGCTTCGCCGCCTCCGCGAGTCCGGGTGCCTCCGCGGGCTCATGCTGCACGGCAGCAGCCCTGATTCGCGCGAGCTCTTCCTCTGGGTCACTTCGCCACTGCTTGCCCTGCTCGAGGAACATCGCGACGTTCTCTCGAACGTCGTCGAGCGACGTATCGGACTGGTCCAGACCGAACTCGATTTCGGACTGCAAGTCAGGCGACAGTGTTGCGCGCATTTCTTCGCGGGAAAGGTAGGTGGTGGTCTCTTTATCGGCGACGATGACGAGTGCCCAGTCCCTTGGGCCGCGGGTGCACCGTCCGATGCCCTGAACCACGCGGCTCCGTACCCGTTCGGCTGAGACGGCGGCCGCGCGCGCACGGGAAGCGTAGAACCGCTCCTGGAGGTTGGTGACGCCGGGATATCCAGCCATCGTTACTGATCGGCAGGCCTTGCCGGGGAGATCGATGCCGTCGTAGCGGTTGGCGAGCAAAGCGACCGACTTGGTCGACGCGGCAAAGTCGTCGAGCGAATCCTCGACGTCGCTTTTTCGGAACACAGTCCAGTTCTTGGGCACGATCGTTGTGCTGGCGTTCTCCGCCTCCTTCTCGCTCGGGGTGATGACGATGGACTTCCCGACCGACTTGATGAGTTCTTTGGTGAGCTTGTCTGGATCCGCATTAGGAACCAAGTGCGGGAATACGAGGAAGCGACGTCCGGAGGTGGGGGTTGGTGCTCCCTCGGGGCGGTGCAAGCGTGCGACGGATGGCCTTCCGAAGGCGCGCTCCAACTCGCCAGAGGTTCCGAGCGTCGCCGAGAGGTAGACCCGTTGCGTTGCCGAGGCGAACAGCGAGTTCTCGAATGTTGGCGGGGTGACGGGTCGTGCTTCGATCTTCGACCAGGAGACGTAGAGCGTGCAGGCAGCGAGGTGGCCTCCTATTGCGTCGAAGGCGAATTTCTGTGCTGCTGCGAACCGATCGGAGCGGTCAACGCGCGCGAAGGCGCCGAGAGCACGTGCAAGTCCCGGCAGTGCGTCGTCGCGTTGGGCGAGGACGAGACCGTCAACAAGTTCACGGGTTCCTGCGCCGGGGGTGTTCCCGATGAGCTGCTGATACCGCTCCTGGGGGAGCATCGGTGCGACCGCTTCCAGCGCCTCGCTCCAAATCGACCCGTAGAGGTGGCGTGGTATTTCGACGGTGTACGCCTTTGACACGTACTGCTCGCCCGCGTGCGCGTCGTCGAACACGATGATGTCTGCCTCAATCAGCTTCGGAGACGTGTTGAAGATCGAGCTGTAGGGGACCACGGCCGTAGCCTTCGCACGCTCGTACTTGCTTTGAGCCGACGGATCCCACTGCTTCCAAGACCCCGAGAGATCGACGACGTCGATACCTTCCTTCTCCGCTGCCGCTACGACTTGACGCACGAGCTGCTTGGTTGGGCAGACGAAGATGGCGCGCCCCTTACCCTCGCGGCGCCGCCAGTCCGCGATAAGAAGGCCGGTCAACGTCTTCCCCGTACCAGTCGGCAGTTCGATCGCAAGATCCCGGGCACCCACGCGCTTCTCGGCATACTCGCGCAGCAGATCGACCTGCTGCGGCCATAGCGTGTCTGAGTTTTCCCCTGTCTTCCGCAGTAGCGGGAACAGCTTCTCCGGAGTTTCAGCGCGCAACTGCGTATCCGAGCGCTTCTTGATCGCCATCGTTCCCCCTAATTCGTCGGTGCCCCTGGGCGGAGCGTTCGTGCGCGACTGAGACCACCGCTCGAACAGCGTTCACGGTCTGGAACACTTGCTCCATGAGCACTGACAAGGAAGTCGTACCCATACTGGTCACGCTAGGACATCTCGGCGACGACAGCCTGCAGCTGCGTTTCCCGTCGGAGCACAGCGACGAGATCCTGAAGCTTCTCGACGAGCACGGTATCGACCACGACACAGCCATGGAGCATTCCTATGATCCGACTGATTGGATCGAAGTAGTCAAGGTGCTCGGCATAGCTGCCGGCAGCGCCGGCGGCCTGCACGGTCTGGCGAAGGTGATTACGGCGTTCGTTCGTCGTCACGATGGCAAGCGATTCATATTCACGAAGGACGGCGAATCCGTAGACGCTCAGGGCTACTCCCAGCGGACGGTAGAGGCCATGCTCCAGAAGATGCCACAGGAGCAGGCAGATCTGGACGCCGCCACCCGACGCGCGATGGGTATCGACGACGCTTAGAGCGGCACGGCACCGCTCCGAGCAAGTGCCATGGCCGCCCAATGGGACATTGAACTTGCCATGAAGTTCGGGCCTGGTCGTCTGGTGCAGTGCTCAATCGCAGTGAGCTTGAGGGCGCGGCCCGACCGTCTCGAGGCCGGGCTTGCGGAGTGCATAGCATCGGTGGCATGCCGGCATCTCGCAATCGCATCTCTGCCATCACGCGTCGAAAGCTGTTCGATTCGATCGCGCTGTCAGGGTTGGGTTGGTCGGGCCGTCTCCAGGAGCCGGACTTCCTTGGGCGCCTCTACGATCTGAGCAGCTTGCCGAGCGCGGATACGCGGTATCGCGATGCGCATGGAGACATCTGGCAGCACCGCGTGAACAACTACGACTGGGACGACGACTGGGTCTTCTCGGACAGTCGGTTCAACCTCGCGCATGGTGATGACGATGTAGTTCTCGCGTTCCTCGCCGAGATCTTGCATCCCCTCGTTCGTTCCGACGAATCGGAGGTCGCGGCGCTCCTCAAGGGCTTCAACGAGGCGCTGGCCCGCGACGGGTATGAACTGTATGCCTCCGATTGGATTAGCGGGCACGCTGTCTATGGCTGGCGGCGACTCGACGCGTTTCACGGCTCAGCGCCCGAGTTGCGTCTGAGCGAGCGGCCGCTCACGGATCCTGCGGTGCTTCAGGAGCATCTCACTCGGATCCGGGCCGGGCTGGTGGCTGACCCGGCGGCGGCGATCTCCTCGTGCAAGAACCTGCTCGAGAGCCTGTTCAAGATCATCCTGGACCGCAGTGGCGTGAGTTACGGCGGCAACGACGACGTGCCGCGCCTGTATCGCAAGGTCGCCGAGCTGCTAGCTCTGAATGCGGAAGCCGTCCCCGAGTCGGCTCGCGCCAGCCAGACCTCTCAGCAGATCCTCCGAACGCTCGTGACGACTGTGAGCTCACTTGCCGAGCTGCGCAACGAGCTCGGAATCGGACATGGGCAATCGTCTCGCAGCGCAGCGCTTGCTCGCCATGCCCGTCTCGCTCTGAACGCAACCGTGACAATCGCGGAGTTCGTCCTCGATACGTGGCAGGCGCGCATCGAGTCTGGCGCGTTGGAGCTCCCCCAGCTGACTTGCGACCGCTTCGATCACATCCGGCGGATATTAGCGAGTGCCTCATCGAGGGTGTGGAGCGCGTGGAGGACTTGGATCGAGCGGCTGAAGATCAGGCTCTCAAACATGGCGTCGTCGGTCTTGGGCATGACGGAGCGAGAGACGACCCAGGCGGCCCCTGATTCGATGCCGACGTCGTCGCTGAACATGTGTGCGGCGACCTCGTTGCGGATCTTCACGAGCGTCTCTTTGAAGGAGCGGTCATCGGCTATGTCCCGGACGCTTGCCTTGTAGGTGTTCTGCCCCGCGGTGAGCCCCTCGATGTCGATGAAGTCAGCGAACCGACCGGTCTGCGTGCGTGCAGTGCGTTGCAGGTCTCCCAGGACCCTGTAGACGCCTTCGATGCTCTCGCGCAGGACGAGGGCGAGGAGCTTCTCGGTCGTGACCCGCGCAGCGGGGTCTGCGGCCATGGCGCGCAGCAGCACGCGCATGTCGACGTCGATCTGGACGATGAAGAACCGAGCGGCCGCGTATGCCTTGACTACCGCAGCCTCGTCGCCGGCGCCAGCAATGCTCTCGACGTCACGCGCCCGGTGCTCGAGGGCCTCGACAGCGAGCGGGATGGTGCGGTCGAAGCCAGCGACGCTGTCGGCGTTGGATGGCGGCTGGCTGGGGCTGCTCATCGTCTCAGCGTGCCACCGAATCGGCGGGGCCGGTGGACGTCGATCGAAAGTCATCTTAAAGTTAAGGCATGAGTGGGTTGTTGGTGCATGGGCCGCGGATGATCGGGGCGCGTCGGCAGTTGTCTATCCCGCGGCGCGTGCTGGTGTCGGCGGGGATCGAGGTGCCGGGTCGGGTGCGGTTCGAGGTGGCCGAGGGGGTGGTGTGTGTGCGTCGCGCGGAGGAGGGTGAGGAGGGTGCTCAGATGGTGTCGAAGGTGGGCCAGCTTGTGACTCCGCCGTGGGTGATGCAGACTCTCGGGGTTGGTGTGGGCGGTGCGATCTATGCTCGGCCGCGGGCTGACGCCGTTGTGGAGGTCCTAGCCGGGTCTCGTCTGCAATTTGAGCTGGAGGGGGCAGCATGAGCATCTCGATCGTGCTGCAGACCCCTCGTCGGACTGCTGCCGATCGCGCGTGGGGTGAGCCCGGGCTGCGGGATGCCGCGGCCGCTCACGCGACTACGACGCTGCTGCCGGGCGCGGCGGTGTTGCCGTTGACGACGTTCCTGGACGCGAACGTGTATCCGGTGGTCGTCTGGGACCGGCGCGCGCTGTCGTTGCGGCTGACCCGGATGGATGGCCCGGCGGTGTCGACGGATGCCGTGCGTGACCTGCTGGATGCGGGGTGCCCGACGGTGCTGCGGGTCGCGGCGATGGTCGGGGTGGGCGCGCCGACGCCGACGAGGCGGGCGTTGCGGCCGCTGCGGTCACTGGCGAGGACGATCGGGATGTTTCCCGTGTTCCCGCGCCGGTCGCCGCTGGTCGCGGAGGAGTTCGACGCGCAGGGGACGGCGCTGGTGGTGTGTGACGAGTCGAGCGTCGAGGTGCATGTGGGCGGCGATGCCGGCGTGCGGGCGGGCTCGGCGTTGAGCCCGTTGTGGCGTCGGGTGTATGAGGAGCGGTTGTTCGAGTGGGCGATCCGGTCGGATGCGCTGCCGTGCGCGTTACCGGCCGTCGAGGGCCTTCACCCAGGAGTCGAGTGAGCGGGCAGGCGCCCAGCGGACGTCTTCCATCTCGACCTGGAGCTCGGAGTGCAGGGTCTGGGCGTTCATCGCCTTCTCGCGGAACGACTTGAGGTTCTCCTCGCGGGTTCCGGAGAGCAGGTTCGCCGCGAACGTGGCGATCGAGCCGATGCTGTGTTCGGGTGCGGTGTGCTCGGTGACGTGGTCGAAGACCGCGCCGCCTTCGCAGATGTTGCAGTCGCACCAGAAGTAGTCGGCGGGGACCTGCGCGGCGACCAGCGGGAGCCGCTCGAGCAGGTGGTAGGACATCAGCCGCGGGACCAGCACGGAGGTGCCGGGGCTGCGGCCGCCGCCCTTGGAGGGCCAGATGTGGCGGAGGGTGCTGCTGGTGCCGACCGCGCCGAACCGGGCGCCGGCGGCGACCGCGGCGACGGCGGAGAGGTCGGTGCGCAGCAGCGCGATGCACACCTGTGAGCCGAGCACGTGCAGCAGGCCGCGGACGGTGTCGACGGCGCCGAACGGGTCGGTGCTGTGGCCCAGGGCGAGGGCGACGGGGACGCCGGCGCGGTCGATCGCGGTGCGCAGCTGGTCGGCGGAGTTCTTCAGGATGAGGGACTCGATGGGCAGCATCGTCATCACAGTCCCGGAAGCCTGGCTCGCGATGTCTGCGCCGCGGCCGAGCGCGAGGTCGACCTGGGCGATGTTCTCGAGGCTGATGTAGCCGGTGTCGGTGAGCGCGACCGGCGCGCCGTGGTCGAGTTGCCAGGTGACCCATTCGAGGCTGAGCGGTGCGTCGCCGGTGGCGCGGTTCTTGCCGGAGTAGCGGTTCGCGTCGAACAGGATGCGCGATTCGGGGCCGGCGATGGAGCGGTGGGTGGTGAGCAGCTTGTCGGCGGCGGCGGTCTTGTTGCCGCCGGCGACGGTGTAGAGGGCGGTGATGCCCGCGTTGCGGCTGAACGCGGCGATGCGGTCGACCTTGGACTGCGGTGCGTGGATGAGGATGGCGCTGTCGATGCCCGTCCCGGCGGGAACCGGGGCGGGATGGTGACCGGAGGGCGGGGCGAGGTCGGTCATGTTGCGGCTCCCAACGTGATCGGAACGAGGTTCTCGGGTTGCGGGTTCTCCCCGAGGTAGTGACGGCGGAAGCCGTCTTCGGTCATGCCCGCCAGCCGTGCGATATCGGCGACGCTCTGGTGGCGGATGTTCTTGTGGGCGTTGATGATCTGGGTGAGGGTGGACGGGGTCTCGACGGCGACGTCGCCGGGTTCGCTGTTGCGCCAGCCCATCTGGCCGAGGCGCATGTTGAACTCGCGGTATTGCCGGTCGGTGATGATCTCCAGGTCGTAGGCGCGGCGGATCAGCGCGCCGATCGACATGCCCCACTTCTCCTTCAGGGTCAGCAGCCGCCGGAACTCTCCGGTGCGCAGCCCTGCCAGGTCGGGGCGGATGCTGTCGGCGGGCGCGAGCAGCTCGCCGGCGAACTTGTTGGCCTGGTCCTCCTGCTCAGGGCCGGGGATGTCGTGCATCAGCAGGTGCCCGAGCTCGTGCGCGACCGTGAACCGGAGCCGGTCGGGGGCGAGGCCCTTGGTTACCAGCATCATCGGGAACCGGGACTGGTCGCCGGGCCAGGTGGAGACGGCGTCCTGCCCGGGGGTCGAGAGGGGGCGTTCGATCACGATGATGCCGGCGGACTCGACGATGCCGACGAGGTTGCGGATCGGCCCGTCGCCGAGGTCCCAGCGTTCCCGGAGCCGGCGAGCGACCTCGCGGGGATCGCCGTCCAGGTCGATCGGGTCACGGACCAGGGTGCGTTGCGGCTGCGGCGCGATCCCGGTGAGCAGGCCCTCCATCGTGAGCCTGGTCAGGTGCGTGAGCGCTTCGATGCGTCGCATCGTGCGAACCGTCATCGTGCTCGCCCGGCGGCGGTGGTGCAGGCAGCTGATCGCTAGGCCCGGGACGGTGGGCTGCTCCTCGAGGATCTCCGGCGGGCAGTCCAGCGCCTTCACGAGCGCGTCCCGGCGATCCGGGGTGAGCTCCAGCGCCCCGGTCTCCAGGCGGGAGATGACAGCCTGCGAGACCCCCGCCTCTCGCGCCAGCTCGGTCTGGTTCCAGCCCTTCGCCTCACGCAGCAGGGTGATCATCGAGATCGCCGCATCCGCCATCAGTCACCTCCGCCGACAAGGCTAGCATAAGAACTGCATTGTTTGCCGGGTACATGTGCCGCTTGGTCGAGCGGCGTGTCGCCAGATAGTGGGTTGTGGTGCGAGGGGCTCCCCTATGTGCGGGACGGATCGTTGGCGATGCCCATCATGCAGCAGGCCTCCGACTCCGACGCCGAAGTCTGGGGGTGCGCGATCCCGGCAGGTCTCTCTCGAGGAGGTCGCCATGACCGGAACGTCGACGCTGGTGGAGTTGCTACTGGCCCGGATCGAGCAGGACGAGCGGATTGTCGACTTGTCGCACCGGCATCCTCACGCGAGGCGTTACGGACGGCCGCCAGCTGATCGCGGTCGGGTCGCTATTCACGCTGGAACACTGCTATCGCTGTCCGACTCCCGCACACCTTCCTGTCGATCGGGCGTAAAGGCTCGCCCTCGCGGGTCAAGTCCCGTTTCGTGGTGTCAAATCCGATTGCTCCTTGGTGGGGGTGATGGTCAGGCGGTGAGGAACAGCTCGGGGCGGGCGGGCTCGGCGTGGTCGTGGAGGATGTGGACGAGTTTGCGCATGGAGATGTCGGAGAAGTAGCGGCGTTCGCCGTATTGCCATTCCTCGTGTTGTTCCTGTAGGACGGCGCCGATGAGGCGGGTGACGGAGTCGCGGTCGGGGAAGATCTGGACTACGTCGGCACGGCGTTTGATCTCTCGGTTCAACCGCTCGATCGGGTTGTTGGACCAGACCTTCTGCCAGTGTTCGCGGGGCAGCGTGGCGAATCCGGTCAGGTCGGGTTCGGCAGTCTCGAGCATGGCGGTGATCTCGGGGAATGAGCCTCGGAGGCTGTCGGTGACCTGGTGGTATTGGCCGATCACGGCCTCGGGGGTGGTTTGCGCGAAGATCGTGGAGATCAGCGCGTTGACCGGCTTGGAGCGGGCTGATCCCAGCTTCTGGGTGATGTTCCGCGCGAAGTGCACTCTGCATCTTTGCCATCCCGCGCCGGGCAGGATCGCCTTCACTGCGGCTTTGATGCCGGCGTGCGCGTCGGAAGTGACCAGCGTCACCCCGAGTGGGTCGGCGTCGGTCGCGACCTTCAGGCCGCGGTCGCGCAGGGTCCGGAGGAACTCGGTCCAGAAGTCGGTGGTCTCCGCGTCGCCCAGCGCCATCCCGAGGATCTCCCGGCGCCCGTCACCGCTGACCCCGGTCGCGACGACGAGGGCTTGGGAGATCACCCGGCCGCGGACCCGGACGTCGAGGTAAGTGGCGTCCAGGAACAGGTACGGGAACCAGGTGTGATCAATCCGACGATGCAGGAACTCGTGCACCGCCTCGTCGATCTCGGCGCAGATCCTCGAGACCGTGGAGCGGGAGATGCCGGTGTCGTTGCCGAGCGCCCGCACCAGCTGGTCGACCTTGCGAGTGGACACCCCGTCGATCCAGGCCTGGCAGATCACCGCGTAGAGCGCCTTGTCGACCCGGCGGCGCGGGTGCAACAGCGACGGGAAGAACGACCCCTCCCGCAACTTCGGGATCTGAAGATCCACCTCCCCGGCCGGGGTCGCGAGGGTCTTCGGTCGGGTGCCGTTACGACGCGTGGTGCGTTCGGTAGCGCGCTCGTAACGGCCGGCGCCGATCTTCACGGTCGCTTCCGCCTCGATCAGGTCCTGCAGCCCGGCCTGCAGCATCCGCCGGAACACGTCCGAGTGGGCCAGGTCAGGATCGGCGAGAACTTCACCGATCAGGGTCGACAAGGCAGACTGGTTGTGGGTCATCGTGGGATCACTTTCTTGCTTCTTGGCGGAACAATTGGGTCTCCCACGATGACCCCCTCTACGTCAACGACGACGACGGGCCAGCGGGGAATTGACACAGAGATGATGGATTCGGCTCCGGCGCCGGCGTGACCCGAAATTACACGGACGCCGTTCGCGGCTGTCTTTTTGTGGATCTGTCCGTCGACGCCGGGGTCGCTGCGGGCCGGGCGGGCACATGACTTGATAGGAGCCTGACCGGAAAGTCGTCTCACCTTTGTGCTGTCTGCACTCACCCGACCCGCGGTGACGTTCATCACCATTGGAAGGGAATCCCGTCAATGACGAGCATGACACTCGACCCGCCGCTGACCAACCCGTTGCCACCAGGCTCCGAGTTGGTCGCCGGGGTCGACACGCACAAGAACACGCATCACGTCGCGATCCTCGATCTCGTGGGCCGACCTGTCGCGGACCGAGAGTTCCGTGCCGACGGTCGCGGTTACGCGCAGATCGTCGCGTTCCTCCACGCGCACGGTGATGTCGTCCGTATCGGGGTGGAGGGAACGGGGTCGTACGGGGCTGGCCTCGCACGCGCGCTGACCACGGCGGGGCTGACCGTCATCGAAGTCGCGCGACAGGACCGGCAAGCCCGCCGTCGTCGCGGCAAGTCCGACCCCCTCGACGCCCACCAGGCAGCGGTCGCTGTCCTCGCAGGAACGGACACCGCGATCCCAAAGTCTGGTGATGGCGCGGTCGAGTCGATGCGGATCCTCCTCGCAGAGCGGCGCTCGGCGGCCAAGGCCAGAGCGCAAGTGATGAACCAGATCCACGCGCTGCTGATCACCGCACCCGAGCTCGTGCGACAGGCGTTCCGCGCTCTCAGCGGGCAGCGTCTGGTGAACACGCTCGCCAAGACTCGGCCCGGAACAATCACGTCCCCCGATCCCGCGGTCGTCGCCCGGCAGACACTGCGACGGTTCGCGGTCCGACACCTCACGATGCAAGCCGAGATCGACCTGATAGAACAACAGTTGGAGATGCTCGTCCGGCAGGTCAACCCCACGCTGCTGTCCCTGAGCGGAGTCGGTCCTGTCACCGCAGCGACGCTCCTGGTCGCCGCAGGCGACAACCCCGAGCGGCTCGGAACCCGCGCCAGCTTCGCCACTCTCGCCGGTGTCGCCCCGATCCCCGCCTCCTCCGGACAACGCACACGGCATCGACTCTCTCGCGGCGGGAACCGGCACGCGAACGCCGCGCTGCACCGGATTGTGCTGTTGCGCATGCGGCATCGCGAGCCTCGGACGATGGCCTACTTCGAGAGGCGTCGTTCGGAGCAACTCACCGACCGTGACATCATGCGCTGCCTCAAACGACACGTCGCGAACGAGATCTATGCCGCTCTGCTCAATCCCGCCACCGACAATCCCGTCGGGCGCGAACTCCGAGCACGCCGACAAGCGAAAGGCATCCCGATCAGCGTTCTCGCCGCCACTCTCGGCGTCCCCTACCAGCGGCTCCGACGACTCGAGATCGGCACTCGCGCCGACCCTGAACTCGAGGCCCGAGCGACCGCCATCCTGGAGCAGATCAGCCCGCCACTGGCCGCTTGACAGCAATAGGAGCATCCAC
>NZ_JAGXJJ010000119.1:0-274 GCF_019091465.1 Microbacterium sp. GbtcB4 | reverse complement strand
TGACCTGCAAAAGAGCTTTGTAAGCAATGCTTCCCACGAGCTGCGTACGCCGCTGGCCTCTATTATCAGCCAGCTGCAGGTAACCTTGTCTAAAGAAAGGAATAAGGAAGATTATGCCAGTGTGCTCACCTCTGTGCTGGAGGATGCGGAAAACCTCTCCGACCTTACCAATGGCCTGTTACAGATGGCACAATCGGAGCTGAATGAACAACGTTTTTCCTTTTACGAAGTGCGGATAGATGAGCTGCTGCTGGAAATGGGCAACCTTATTAAG
>NZ_JAGXJJ010000118.1:0-274 GCF_019091465.1 Microbacterium sp. GbtcB4 | reverse complement strand
AGCACCACCCACAATAGACATGATAATGAATGCGCCGCCCTTTTTGGTGTGCACGCCCAGATCTTTTACGCCTAATGCAAATATGGTTGGGAACATAATAGACATGAAAAAGAAAACGGCCATCAGCGCATATACGGAAATGGCGCCTTTACCGGCCATTACCACCATACACAACACCAGGTTTATGAGCGCATAAGCAGCCAGCAGCTTATTGGGCGCTACCGTTCTCATAATAGCGGTGCCCACAAAACGGCCGGCAGTAAATAATACCAGG
>NZ_JAGXJJ010000117.1:0-274 GCF_019091465.1 Microbacterium sp. GbtcB4 | reverse complement strand
CGACGGGGATCGTGACGGCAGAGATGACTTCGCAAAAGCTGTCGCGCCATGCGCCGCGCGGCGCGCCGCGCGATTGCCCGGTGTGCGCCAGCCATGGACACGATCCGCGCGCCCACTTCTGCAAGGATTGCGGCGCCGCGCTGGACGCGGCTTAGCGCACCATCATGGCCGGGGCCGCACCGCGACCGGTCATGCCATCGCATGCATGGCGTAGCGCGTCGGTGCAGGCGCATGGGGACGCGCTTGCGCCGGCCGCGCCAGGGTCACCGGCGGC
>NZ_JAGXJJ010000116.1:0-274 GCF_019091465.1 Microbacterium sp. GbtcB4 | reverse complement strand
CGTCGATCATTTTAGGAAACATAGTCTTCTCGACTCGCTCAAATTAAAATTTGATGTTTCTTAAAAAAATTCGACTCGGATTCGAAAACAATATCTAAATATTTAGATTGTTATGTGTTAGAGAGATTGGATATAGTACAGACGCTTTGATTTATATATGTGAGATTTCGAAAGGAACTATTTTTGTGACTCGAATCCTACTCACTCGGATGTAAATAAGCAATCTTAACCTACGTGATCGTCGTGCTAAATTTTATATTTTCAAGCGCTAATA
>NZ_JAGXJJ010000115.1:0-274 GCF_019091465.1 Microbacterium sp. GbtcB4 | reverse complement strand
AAGCCCAATTCAAATATCACATGGAGGTTAATAGTGCCAATGAGGCAATCTTTAAGTGAAATCATCAAGAATGAGAACATTAGGATAATATTATTCATTATTAGTCCAATACATCTTTTGGAAGATATCAAAAAAATATATATTGATAGAACTGTTAATCATATATGCCCTACAAACCAATCACATACATGATGACACATGTGACTTGACACATAGTATTTTTACTTATTATATTTTAATATTTATCACTTTATATATATATATATATATATGT
>NZ_JAGXJJ010000114.1:0-274 GCF_019091465.1 Microbacterium sp. GbtcB4 | reverse complement strand
AGACGAACATATAGAATGCCAAAGAAGTCGTCACTCAACTCTCCACTACTAAATCACTCAAATTATATAATGATAACTTTACTATGGATCTCACATAGTATCGACAAGTACTTAGCTCCTTACAGTACTTATCTCTTACACATCCAAACATTTTATTTGTAGTTAACAAATTATCATAATTTATGTATCAGCCCTATACTATACATTGATTTATAGTAAAACGAGTCCTGCGATATCAAAAAGGGAATCTCAATCATGAATTTCTTCTTCGTAA
>NZ_JAGXJJ010000113.1:0-274 GCF_019091465.1 Microbacterium sp. GbtcB4 | reverse complement strand
CCGCGCGGCCCCCCCCCCCCCGGACCCCGCGCACTCGCGCCACAGGCCCCGCGGGGTGGCGGGAGCGCCCGCCCCCCCCCCCCCCCCCCCCCCCCCCCCCCCCCCCCCCCCCCCCCCCCTCTCCCCCCCCCCCCCCCCCTCCCCGCCGCCCCCCCCCCCCCCCCCCCCCCCCCCCCCCCCCTGCGGGCGCCCCGCCCCCCTCCGCACGCGCGCAGGGGGGTGGCCCGACCGCAGGGGGGTGGGCCGGCCGGCGAGGACGGTTCCTGCACAGGGG
>NZ_JAGXJJ010000112.1:0-274 GCF_019091465.1 Microbacterium sp. GbtcB4 | reverse complement strand
TGCACCGCCCCGTATCGCTCCACGAGGTCGGTGCCGCCGCCGAGCAGCGTGTGCTTGACGGGCGTGGCGTAGGCGACGTCGCCGCCGAGGAGCACCGCGGAGGCGCCGGGAACCGCGACGAGCGCCGCGCACACCGCACCGCCGGTGTGCGACTCCGCCACACCGAGGGTCCAGCCTCGCTCACGCAGAGCGTCCAGAGCCTCGGCCGGCGTCGTGTCGCTCATCGGCTCTGACCCGCGCCGCGCATCTGTCTGTCGATGTAGTCGATCCCTCT
>NZ_JAGXJJ010000111.1:0-274 GCF_019091465.1 Microbacterium sp. GbtcB4 | reverse complement strand
AGGTGCTCCGCGAGGCCCTCCAGCCCGGTCACCCCGTCGAACACCGCCTCCAGCTCATGCGCGTGGTTGTGGTAGCCGCCCCGGACGCCGGCCTCGGCGCCGATCTCCGCCGCCTCGTTGAGCAGCCGGGCCGACTCGACGATCTGATCGATGCGTTCCCAGCGCGCCGGCCCGGTGTAGGGATCGATCACCGTGCCCATGCCGAGCGCCTTCCCGGCCGCGAATACCTCCGCGGGCGAAGGCACGGGGGCCGTGGTGCCGGAGCCGGCAGGGC
>NZ_JAGXJJ010000110.1:0-275 GCF_019091465.1 Microbacterium sp. GbtcB4 | reverse complement strand
AGGTGAGCCTCGAGGGACTCAACCAACTCAACCTATACTAAGAATCGGTCCCTATCTATAACGATAAAAGGCCATGTGGGTCAATCTAATTGCCTCACATTTTCTGACTTAATATTATCGAGGGAGATGTTTCTAAAATTTGGTCTCCTAATATGACATGTCACACATATATATATTTAATATATATCTACATCGCATGCAAATATATATACATATCTAGAATGTGTATAAGCAATCACACCAGATGATTATGGATCACAACCTAATGTGATCAG
>NZ_JAGXJJ010000011.1:0-73321 GCF_019091465.1 Microbacterium sp. GbtcB4 | reverse complement strand
CGGAGCATGTCGCTCACGCTCGAATCCTCGCTCGAGGAGGCCCTCGGTGCGGCGTCGGCCAAGACGCTCGACCGCGCCTTCGGCATGAAGACCGTCGGCGACCTGCTCGCGCACTACCCGCGTCGGTACGCCGACCCGGGGGAGCTCACTCCCATCCGCGACCTCCCGATCGGGGAGACCGTCACGATCGTCGCCGAGGTCCTCTCGTCGAGCTTCCGTCGGATGCGCAATCGACCGGGAGCCATGGTCGACGTCGTCATCGGCGACGGCGTCGGTCGCATGTCGCTGACCTTCTTCGCGAAGAACGTCGGCGCGGCGGAGTGGCGCTCCAAGGATCTGGCTGTCGGGCGCCGCGGGGTCTTCTCCGGGAAGGTGGGCGAGTTCAACGGGATGACCCAGTTCGCCCACCCGGAATACGAGCTGTTCGACGACGAGGACGCGGCGCGCCGGCGGGCGGATGCGAGGGCGGCGGTCCCGATCCCGATCTATCCGGCCACCTCCGCGATCCAGACGTGGCAGATCGCCCGCCTCGTCGGGCGCATCCTCGACGACCTCTCGTCGGTCCCCGACCCGCTGACCCCGGAGATCCGCACCCGCGAAGAGCTGCTGACGGCGCGGGAGGCCCTGGAGGCGATCCACCGCCCGCGCTCCCGCAACGACATCGATCCCGCCGTCCGCACGCTGCGCATGCACGAGGCGCTCACGCTCCAGACGGCCCTGCTCCAGCAGCGCGACGCGGTTCGCGCCCTGGCCGCCACCTCGCGGCCGGCGGCACCCGGCGGGCTGCTGGAGCGCTTCGATGCCGCTCTGCCCTACACGCTCACGCCGGATCAGGAGACGGTCGGCGCTCAGATCGCAGACGACCTCGTCGGCTCCTGGCCGATGAACCGGCTCGTGCAGGGCGAGGTCGGTTCGGGAAAGACGCTGGTCGCGCTGCGGGCGATGCTGCAGGTCGCCGAGAGCGGCGGACAGGCGGCCCTGATCGCCCCGACGGAAGTCCTCGCGGCGCAGCATCTGCGTTCGATCACGAAGATGCTCGGCCCGCAGCTCGCCCCGCTGCTGATGCCGACGCTGCTCACCGGGCAGATGCCGGCGGCCGATCGCCGCAAGGCCGCGCTGCGCGTCGCCTCCGGCCAGGCGCTGATCGTGGTCGGCACCCACGCGCTCCTCGGAGAGAAGACCACGTTCGCCGATCTCGGTCTGGTCGTGGTCGACGAGCAGCACCGTTTCGGGGTCGAGCAGCGGGAGGCGCTGCGGGCGAAGGGATCCAGCCCGCACGCGCTCGTCCTCACCGCGACCCCGATCCCGCGGACGGTCGCGATGACGGTCTTCGGCGACCTCGACACCTCGGTCATCCGCACGATGCCCGCCGGTCGTGCCGGCATCGAGTCGTACGTCGCGCCGTTGGCCGAGCACCCGGGCTGGTTCAACCGGGTGTGGGAACGGGCGGCGGAGGAGATCGCGCAGGGCCGGCAGGTGTTCGCCGTCTGCGCGGCCATCGACACCGCGGCGAAGACGGCCGAGGCGGGGGAGCAGGCGCTGCTCGCCCCCGAGGGCGGCAAAGGCCCTCGGTGGGGTGTCGTGCAGCTCGACGAGGCGCTGGCCACGCATCCGACCCTCGGCGGTCTGCGACGGGCGGTGCTCCACGGGAAGATGCCCTCGGAGGAGAAGGACGCCGTCATGCAGGCCTTCGCCCGCGGGGAGATCGACCTCCTCCTCGCGACGACCGTGATCGAGGTGGGCGTGGACGTCCCCAACGCCTCGACGATGATCGTGCTGGACGCCGACCGCTTCGGCGTCTCCCAGCTGCACCAGCTCCGCGGTCGGGTGGGGCGAGGCGGCGTCCCGGGGCTGTGCCTGCTCGTCACCGAGGCCGAGGCCGGATCGGTGGCTCGCGAACGCGTCGACGCGGTCGCCGCCACCCTCGACGGGTTCGCGCTGGCTGAGGTCGACCTCGAACTGCGCGGCGAGGGCGACGTGCTCGGCGCGGCACAGGCCGGGGTGCGGTCGTCCCTCAAGCTGCTGCGCGTCGTCAAGGATGCCGCTCTCATCACCCGGGCGCGCGAGCTCGCGGAGGACATCCTCGCCGCCGACCCCGAGCTGACGGCGCACCCCGGGCTCCGGGAGGCCATCGGACGGCGCGTCACCGACGAGGATCGCGCGGCGCTGGCGAAGAACTGATCGCCGTTCCGGGTGCCCTAGGCTGGATTCCATGAGCAGCCGGATCGCCGTCGTCCCGGGTTCCTTCGATCCGCCGACCCTGGGTCACCTCGACGTGATCCGGCGCGCGGCCGCCCTCTACGACGAGCTGCATGTGCTCGTGGTGCACAACCCGGGCAAGGAGGCGATGCTGCCGATCGCGCAGCGGCTCGCCCTCCTGGAACGTTCGATCGCCGAGGACGGCATGTCCGGCAACATCGTCATCGGCTCCTGGAGCATGGGACTCCTCGTCGACTATGCGCGCGACGTGAACGCCGGCGTCCTCGTGAAGGGCATCCGCTCGCAGGTCGACGTGGCATACGAATCGCCGATGGCGATCGTCAACCGTCATCTGGCCGACATCGAGACCGTCTTCCTGTTGCCCGACCCCGCGCACGCGATGGTCTCCAGCTCGCTGGTGCGCCAGGTCGCCGGTCTCGGAGGCGATGTCTCGCCGTTCGTCCCGCCGGCCGTGGCCTCCTTCCTCGACACCGGCGCGCGCGGGATCTGATCGGCGATCACTCTCCCGTTCCCGGCGGTCTCCCGGCCCTCCTCTCCGGTGACCCGGGTAGCATGGCGGGGTGCGTTCCCGACTCAACAGCCCTTTCGTCCTCCCCGTCCGTGACATCGTCCGGCGCCCGGGGGAGATGCGTGAGCACTCCTTCTCGGTGCCCCTGACGGAGCAGTGGGGGGAGGGCATCGTCTCCTTCGAGGCAGGCTCGGAACTCGATCTCGACGTGCGGCTGGAGTCCGTCCACGAGGGCATCCTCGTCACCGGAGAGGCGGAGGGCGAGTACGTCGGCGTGTGCGGTCGATGCCTCACCGACATCGCTCGGCCCGTCGAAGTCGAGTTCCAGGAGCTTTTCGCGTATCCTGGTGAGGAAGAAACTGACTTCGAGGTTCAAGACGACCACGTGGATCTTGAAACTCTCGTCAGGGATGCGGCCGTTTTGGCCCTTCCTTTTCAGCCGGTGTGTCAGCCGGATTGCCTCGGGCTCGACCCGGTCACAGGCGAGAGGCTGACCGAGAGCACCGGAACGGAGCAGGCCGCTCCCATCGATCCTCGGTGGAGCGCGCTCCAGCAGATCACAGACCAGGACGGCACGGCAGAACGCGGTGCCGCCGAGAAAGAAGAGAGCTAGTCATGGCTGGTAACCCCCCGAAGCGCAAGGTCTCCCGTTCGAACACCCGCTCGCGCCGCGCGCAGTGGAAGGCCGAGGCCCCCGCGCTCGTCAAGACCATCGAGAACGGCAAGGTCGTCTACAGCCGTCCGCACCAGGCGAAGGTCGTCACCGACTCGCAGGGCACCGAACTCTTCCTCGAGTACAAGGGCCGCAAGGTCGCCGACGTCTGAGTCGCGAACCGTGACGGAGGTCCCCGGGGGGACGAGGCCTCTCCCAGATAAGCTCCGCGTCGATATCGACGCGGAGCTTCTGGAGTTGGCCCTCACCCACCGCTCGTATGCGTACGAGCACGGCGGCATCCCGCATAACGAGCGTCTCGAATTCCTCGGCGACTCGGTGCTGGGTCAGGCCGTGACCGTCATGCTGTTCACGCGGCACCCCGAGCTCGACGAGGGGGAGCTGGCGAAGCGTCGGGCGAGCGTCGTGTCGACGGTGGCGCTGGCGGAGGTCGCTCGCGGCATCGATCTCGGCAGCCACCTGCTGCTCGGACGCGGTGAGGAGCAGACCGGTGGTCGAGACAAGGACTCGATCCTCGCGGACACCATGGAGGCCGTCATCGGCGCCACCTACCTGTCCGCCGGGCCCGAGGCTGCCACGGCGCTCGTCCTGCGTCTGACCGAGCCGCTACTCGCCGACCCCGAGCGGTACGGCGCGGCGATGGACCCGAAGACGAGCCTGCAGGAGCTCGCGGCCCGTCTCGGAGCCACGCCTCCGCAGTACTCGGTCGAGGCCAGCGGTCCCGACCACGACCGGCGCTTCACGGCGACCGTCGCCGTCGGCGACGTGCGGATGACGGGCGCCGGCAGCAGCAAGAAGACGGCGGAGATGGCCGCGGCCCTCAGCGCCTGGCGCACGCTCAGCGAGCGTGCCTGAGCTCCCCGAGGTCGAGGTCGTCCGCTCCGGCCTCGCACCGGCTGCCGTGGACGCGGTCATCACGGGCGTCAGCGTCTTCGACGAACGCGCGCTCACCCGGCACACCGCCGGAGCCGCGGACTTCGTCCAGCGTTTGGAGGGTCGCCGCTTCACCGCGGCCGCGCGGCGCGGCAAGTTCCTCTGGCTCCCCGTGGACGATGGCGGCTCCGCTCTGATCGCGCATCTGGGCATGAGCGGCCAGATGCTGCTCCGCGCGCCGGACGCGCCGACCGAGCGCCACGAGCGTGTCCGCCTCGGGATCGAGCATCCCCGACATGGCGAGCTCGCGATCGTGTTCGCGGATCAGCGGACGTTCGGCTCCCTCGCCGTCGACGCTCTCATCGCCGACGGCCCCTCCCGCATCCCGACACAGGTCGCGCACATCGCACGCGACCCGCTCGACCCGTTCTTCGACGACCGGGTCTTCCGGGCCGCTCTCGCCCGGCGGCACAGCGCGATCAAGCGGGTGCTGCTGGACCAGGGTGTCGTGAGCGGGATCGGCAACATCTACGCCGACGAGTCGCTGTGGGCGGCCCGCATCCATCCGGAGACAGCGGCCGATGCTCTGCCGACCCGGGCCGTGAACCGCCTCCTCGCCGAGGTGCGGTCGGTCCTGCAGAAGGCTCTCGCCGAGGGCGGCACGAGCTTCGACGCCCAGTACGTCAACGTCAACGGGCAGGCCGGTTACTTCGCCCACTCCCTGAACGCCTACGGTCGTGGCGGGAAGCCCTGTCCGCGCTGCGGCACCCCGATCACCCGTGCCGCGTTCATGAACCGCTCCTCACACTTCTGCCCGCGCTGCCAGCGGAGGCGCTGACCGTGACCGGGCGCGCGTCGCGGGCCTGACGCACCCGGCCTGCCACCGTCTCACGCCGGGGCGAAAGCACGATCCAGCAGCGGGCGGGTGGCCCAGGTGCTCGCCCAGACGACTCCGATGCCGACGGCGACGACGGTCGCGATCGTCATCAGCGAGAGGGGCGCGACGATCAGCGCGATGCCCACCAGCGGGAACACGAGCACGGCAGCGCACAGCGCGGATCCCACCGCCGTGACCAGCAGTGGCGACATGATCGCGCGGCGACGCGCGCGGTCCACGGTCTCGACGGGCATGCCCAGGTGATGCAGGCTCTCGTGCAGGTCGCTCTTGTCGAGCACGTCCGAGGCCTGATTCACGCCGACGGAGGCAGCCACCATGAGGAACGACCCGATGAGGGTGATGATGAGGCCGGTCCGGATGTCCTCCGCGAGCGCGATGCTGGACGGATCGTCGCTCGCCCCGATCGTGTCGAGGAGCGCGACGCCGGTGCCCGCGAAGACGGCCATGAAGCTCGCCATCGCGATGCCGCCGACCTGACGCCAGGCCGCCTTCGGGGAATCCAGCACGAGTCGTGCGGCGAGCAGCCGCTCGGGACGCTCCGCCCGCCGGAGCTGGCGCCCCGCCGAGACCTTCAGCACCCACGGGCCGAGCAGATTGAGAACGCTCAGCGCGAGGGCGAACATCGCAGCGAGTACCGCGATCGTCGCCACGACCCCGCCGATCATCGGGAACACCTTGATGAGCGCGAACGCGATGGCGATCCCCGTGACCGCGATGACGGCGCGGATCCAGTGCACGTTCGTCGGCGCCGTGCGCGTGCGGACGCCGAGCGGCGAGATCACGACACGACGCAGCCCCACGACGGCGCTTCCGGCGGCGAGCACGAGCACGCCGGCCACGACGGCGGCGATCATCACCGGGGGGAGTACGACTGCCGAGAGGCCGAGCGGTTCTCCCCGGAACGGGATGAGACCGATCAGCGGGCTCAGGGCCAGGTGACCGCCGATGCCGATGACGGCTCCGGCCGCAGCGACGAGGACGGATTCGACGACGGTTGCCGTCGTCACCCCGCCGGGCGTCACGCCGAGCAGACGAAGAGTCGAGAGGCGCTCGTCGCGGCGCCGTGCCGAGAGCCGGGCGGCAGCGCCGCCGAGCGAGGTCAGCGGCACGACAAGCAGGACGAGAGCGATGGCGGCGAGGCCCTGGTAGAGGACAGCCTCGTCGTCGGTCCAGGTCCAGAAGGCCTGGGCCCCGCCGACGACGGTGAGGACGAGGGTCGTGACCACCGCGAAGGCGACGATCGGGAGCGCGAGGACGCTGCGCTGTCCGGGAGCGGGACGCAGGAGCAGGCCGAGAACGGAGAGGTTCACGCGTTCACCGCCGAGCCGAGGATACGGCCGTCGCGGACGGCGACGGTGCGCGTGCAGCGCGCCGCGACGTCGGCGTCGTGCGTGACGACGATGAGGGTGCGCCCCTGCCCGGTCGTGGACCACAGGAGCGCGTCCATGACCTCGGCGGAGGTGTGCGAATCCAGAGCGCCGGTCGGCTCGTCCGCGAAGACGAGGTCCGCACCCGTCGCCTGGGCGCGCGCGATGGCCACGCGCTGCGCCTGTCCTCCGGAGAGCTCGCCGATGCGCCGTTCCTCCATGCCGCCGAGGCCCAGTGCCGCGAGCCACGACGCCGCGTGGGGGAGCGCGTCCTTCTTTGCGACGCCGTTGATCATGGAGGCGAGCGCGACGTTCTCCACCGCGGTCAGCTCGGGGATCAGCAGTCCCTGCTGGAAGACGAACCCGAAGCGCTCGCGACGCAGCCGGGAGCGCGCCGCCTCACCCAGCGCGGTCACGTCTATGACCGTGCCCGTCGAGGGCTGGAAGACCACGCGGCCGCTGTCCGGTGCGGTGATTCCCGCCAGCACATGCAGGAGCGTCGTCTTCCCCGAGCCCGACGCGCCCATGATGGCGACGGACTCGCCACGGTGCACCGCGAGGTCGACACCGGCGAGGGCGTGGGTGACGCCGTAGGTCTTGACGAGGGCGTGGGCTTCGATCACGGGAGTGTTCATGTTCCCAGCCTCGCCGCGGGGCCGTGCCGGTGTCGTCGGCCCGGCGGATGAAGCTGAGCGGTGGCCGTCATCCGGGAGGATGACGGCCACCGCTCGTCTTCAGATCTTCTTCTGCCAGGCCCCTGCGTACGACACGGGCACGAAGCCGATCGCCTCGTTGATGTCGAGCATCGGCCGGTTCTCCTCCGCATTGAAGGTGGAAACCACGGTCGACCCCGGAACGAGCTCCCGCCAGCGCAGGAGGTTGGCGCACTTCACGATGGTGCCGAGGCGGTGACCGCGGTGGTCCTTCGCGACCAGGGTCCCGAATTGGTGGGTGGTCCCGGTCTTCTCCGCGCCGATCAGCAGCTCGTTGTACGCGACGAGCGTGCCGGAGGGGACATGCTCCACCGCCACGACGGAGACGGTCTGCCCGGCGCCGGTGAGACGCGCATCCCGGCGGATCACCCGCTCCGCGTCGTACACCTCGGCGACGAAGTCCATATCGCCACTCGGTGCATCGGTCGACAGGCGGGCGAGCACAGCGGCGTACCCGTCGCGGAGCTCCGGCGGGGTGGGCAGCTCCCACTCGAGCACGCGGTAGTCCGGCCCAGCGACCGCGAGTGCCGCGTCCAACGCCCGGTGCAGGGGCTCCGGATCGGCGCGCAGGTCGAGTTCGCTGTTGCGCTCGACCTGCTCCAGGGTGAAGCCGTGCGCCTCGACGACGTCGCTCAGCGGTGTCGCCGGGATCCGTCCCCATCCCGTGCGGGGCTGAAGCATGCGGTCGGACTCCTTCGGCCGGTGCAGGGTCCAGATCTGGAGGACGCTCCGACCGCGCTCCCTGGCCTCGGCCTCGGCGCGGTCGAGCAGCGCGTCCTCGACGCCACGCCCGGCGTGGGCGGCCGGAACGAGGAGGTCGACCTCGGCGGCGCGCGCGTCCTCCTCCTGCGGGAAGGACACCGTCACCATGCCGATGATGTCGTCCCCGTCCCGGGCGACGAATCCGAGGTCCAGCGAATCGGAGTCGTCCTGCCAGTTGGGCAGCATCTGCGCGGCGTCCGGGGCGAGGTCGGGGAGACCGACCTGCTCGTCGCAGATCTGTCGGTTCAGAGCGCCGTACGCGCGGAAGTCCGCGGCGTTCGCATCGTCGAGGGTGGCCGGGACGATCAGCGGCGTGATCGTCAGTGCGGCGGTCGTCATGTCTGGTCCTTCGTGTCGGAGGGAGGAGGAGGTGCCGGGTGTCCCGGCGTCCGTCCGCAGGTGAACGGACGGACGCCGGGTCGGTGTCGATGCGGTCGTCATCGCCCGATCAGCGCATTCCGCGCTGCATGTCGTGCATGAGGAGGGCGTGCGTTTCCGCGGCCGAACGGTGACGCTGTTCTCCGACGAGGAACAGGTCTCCGGGATCGACGGTCCACGACCGGCGTGGACGTCGGGGCCGCTGCGCCCGCTGGAACAGCCAGAGGCCGATCCGGAGCGAGAGGCGGTCCGCGATGCCGAGCTGACGCAGCTCGTCGTCGCGGGGGATCTGGAGGACCTCGCGGTCCTCGGTATCGGGCGGATGGGTGGTGCTGTGTGACAGCGTGATGTTCACGATGGTTCCTTCGAAAGGGATGGATGGGGTGCGGAAGCACCACGTCAGGACCGAGTCGTCGGCCGCGGCGGGTGCGGACGAGAGCAGCGCCTGCGGAGCCGCGGAATGCGGAGGCCGGAAGCGGCGGGGATCCATGATCCGGGGGATCAGAGGGTGGGACGCGACAGAACAGGCGGGAGAAGACCCGGAGGGGGCCTGCGTTCCCAGGCTGCGGTTCTAGCCGAGCGAGCCGTGACGGACGCCGGCGGTCACCGATGCCGCGAGGCGCGGCGCGGAGTGCGCGGGCGCGGCGAGGCCAAAGACCTCTGCGGTGTGCTGAGTGATCATCATCGGTAACCTCCTTTCGTGTGGCGATCCGGAGGCCACCGTAGCGAAACTCTCAGGAGATCGTCAAGCATTTCGTGGTAGCACCGGCGTGTCGCGGTGGAGGCGTGGTCCGCGACGACCGCGCGGGATACCGGCCGTTCCGCGGGATTCCGGTAGCGTAGCGGCGTGAATCTCCCCGGACGAGCGGTCGCCCCATGCACCTGAAGAGCCTGACGCTCAAGGGGTTCAAGTCGTTCGCGCAGCCCACGACCTTCGTGTTCGAGCCCGGCGTCACGTGCATCGTCGGACCGAACGGCTCCGGCAAGTCCAATGTCGTCGACGCCCTCGCGTGGGTGATGGGGGAGCAGGGGGCGAAGACGCTCCGCGGCGGGAAGATGGAAGACGTCATCTTCGCCGGCACCTCGACCCGTGGTCCCCTCGGGCGCGCTGAGGTGCAGCTCACGATCGACAATGCCGACGGCGCGCTGCCGATCGAATACGCCGAGGTCACCATCAGCCGCACGCTCTTCCGCAACGGCTCCAGCGAGTACGCCATCAACGGCGAGAGCTGCCGGCTGCTCGATGTGCAGGAGCTGCTCAGCGACTCGGGCCTCGGCCGGGAGATGCACGTCATCGTGGGTCAGGGGCGGCTCGACACCGTGCTCCAGGCCTCGCCGGAGGATCGCCGCGGCTTCATCGAGGAGGCGGCCGGCATCCTCAAGCACCGTCGTCGCAAAGAGAAGACGCTGCGCAAGCTCGACGCGATGGAGGCCAACCTCACGCGTCTGAGCGACCTCGCCGGGGAGATCCGCCGACAGCTCAAGCCCCTCGGGCGCCAGGCCGAGATCGCGCGTGAGGCGCAGACCATCGCCGCTGTCGTGCGCGATGCCAAGGCACGCCTGTTCGCCGACGACGTCGTGGCGCTGCGCACAGCCCTCGCGGACCACACCCGGACCGAGCAGGAGCGGCACACCGAGCGTCTCGTGCTGTCCGACCAGGCCGAGACCGTGCGCGCCGGGATCGCTCGGCTGGAGAAGAACCAGAACTCGATCGCGGTCGACGAGGCACGCAGCGTCGCGTTCGGACTCGAACAGGTGCAGGAGCGGATGCGCGGGCTCTACACCCTCGCCAACCAGCGCCTCGCGCTCCTCGGGTCCGAGGAGGACGACGCGGCCGTGACCGCGGTGACCGTCACGCAGGCGACCATCGACGAGGCGAAGGAGGACATCGAGACGATCTCCTCCGGCCTCGGCGACGCTCAGGACGCTGCGGCCGCCGCCAGCCGCGAGGTCGTGAATGCCCGTGCCGAGCTCGACACGCTCGATGTCGACATCGCGGAGCAGAGCGCGCTCGTCTCCGAATACGACATGCGGCTCTCCTCGCTCCGCGGGAACGCCGATGCGGCCGCGTCCGCTCTGGCCGCCGTCCGCGGCGCGGTGCTGCGCCAGGAGAACGCGCTCGAGGCCGCGCACGCCCGACGACGCGAGGCCGAAGAGGCCCTGGAGGCGATCGACGATGCGGAAGCTCCCGAGGGCACGGCCGTCGAGTATGCCGCCGCCTACGAGAGCGCCCAGCGTGCGGCGACGGCGGCGGAGGCGGAGCGGGAGAGCCTCCGCGAGCGCCTGCACGCCGCGGAGCGCGAGGTCGATGCCCTCACGGCGAAGGCCGCTGCGTTGAGCAGTGCGCTGTCGCTGTCGGGAGGTGCCGCCGAGATCGTCGCGGAGGGCGGCCCCGGAATCCGCGGTCTCGTCGGCGATGCCGTGCAGGTCCGGGCGGGGTACGAAGCCGCGATCGCTGCCGTGCTCGGTCCCCTGGCCGAGGGTGTGCTGGTCGGTTCCGCGGACGACGCGTTCATCCTGGCGGCGGAGGCCGCGGAGCGCCGCCGCGGGGTGGTCGACTTCGTGGTCGCCGAGGCCCCGAGAGAGCGGGCGCCGCACCCCGCCGTCGACGGCGTGATCGCCGCGACCGAGACGGTGACCGCGCCGGACGGCGTTCGCGGGATCCTGGCGCATGTGCTCATCGCCGACGACCTCGATGCGGCACGGGCGGCGCGGCGCGCTCTGGACGCGGCAGGTGACACCGCGACCACGATCGTGACGACCGGGGGCGACGTCATCACCGCCCAGACGCTGCGGACCGGATCCGGAGGGGAGCGCTCCCGCCTCGAACTCGCGGCGGAGCGCGATGCCGCGACCGAGCGGCTGACCGAGATCCAGATCGTCGTCGACTCCCTGCGGGAGGCCCGCATCGACGCCGACGAGGCGGTGGAGGAGACACGGCGTCAGGCGAAGGACGCGCTGCGCGCCCTCCGTGAGCACGACGCCGCCCTCGCGACGCACGCGGAGCAGGTCAACAAGGTGACCGTGCGCCATGAGGCCGCTGTCGCCGAATGCGATCGTCTCGAGACCGGGCTCGCTCAGGCGCAGGCCGCCGTGGCGGACGCGGAGGCGAAGGCGGAGGCCGCGAAGGCGGAGCTCGATGCCGCCGTCGCGGCGCCGCGTCCGGTGCTCGACGCGTCTGCGCGGGACGGCCTGTTGGAGGCCCTGGAGCGGGCCCGCGAGGGCGAGGTCCGCGCCCGCCTGGAGGTCGAGACCCTGCGCGAGCGGGTCCGTGCCGCGCAGTCCCGGGTGACCGCGTTGGAGCGCCAGCGCGAGCAGGAGCGGGACGCCGCGGCGGAGGCCGCCCGGCGCGCCGTCATCCGCCGGGCGCAGCGCGAGGCGGCGTCCGGGGTCGTGGACGAGCTGCCGCGCATCCTCGACTCCCTCGACCGCTCGGTCACCGAGGCCCGCGTCGCCCTGGCGGAGGCGGAAGCAGCTCGGTCGGCGCAGAACGAGGAACTCGTCGCCCTGCGCGCCCAGGAGTCGTCCCTGCGGGAACGGCTGGCCGGGCTCACGGAGAGCGTGCACGGCCTGGAGTTGCAGATCCACGAGAAGAAGCTCCACCTGAACAGCCTGTTGGAGCGCGTGTCCTCGGAACTCTCGCTGGACGAGGACGTGCTCGTCGCCGAGTACGGTCCTGATCAGCTCGTGCCGCGGGATCCCGGGACGGAGCCGGCCGACGGCGAACTGCTCGACGACACCGCGATCCCGTTCGACCGGCGCATCCAGCAGCGGCGCCTGGCGGACGCGGAGCGGAAACTCGCCCAGCTCGGGCGGGTCAACCCGCTCGCGCTGGAGGAGTTCGCCGCCCTCGAGCAGCGCCACGCGTTCCTCACCACCCAGCTCGCGGACCTGACGCAGACCCGGCAGGATCTCCTGACGATCATCGCCGACCTCGACGAGCGCATGCAGACGATCTTCGCCAGCGCATTCGAGGACACCAAGGAGGCGTTCGGCCAGGTCTTCCCGCTGCTGTTCCCCGGAGGCACGGGCAGCATCTCGCTGACCGATCCGGAGAACATGCTGGCGACGGGGATCGAGGTCTCGGTCCGTCCCGTCGGGAAGAAGATCGAGCGGTTGTCGCTGTTGTCCGGTGGTGAGCGGTCTCTGGCCGCGGTGGCGCTCCTGGTGGCGATCTTCAAGGCGCGTCCCAGCCCGTTCTACATCCTCGACGAGGTCGAGGCCGCGCTCGACGACGCGAACCTCGGCCGGCTGCTCACGGTCTTCGAGCAGCTGCGCGAGAGCTCCCAGCTCCTCGTCATCACGCACCAGAAGCGGACGATGGAGATCGCCGACGCGCTCTACGGCGTGTCGATGCGCCAGGACGGCGTCTCCGCGGTGGTCGGCCAGCGCGTCGGCGACCGCGCCGCCGCCGCGGTCTGACTCGCCCCGGGCACAGCTGCGGAGATCGTGACCCCCACCTGGCGTGTCGACGGTCCGATCCGGCGTGTCGCCCGCGGTCTCCGAAGCTGTGCTCGGACGGACCGCGGCGGGTCACACCGTGAGGGACTGTTCGAATCCGGTGACGGCGGCGGGGAACTCGGGGTGATCCTGGGGGCGGTGAGCGAAACCGGAGAGGACGATGTGGTCGGCCCCGACATCGACGAGCCGTCGGGCGATGAGCTCGTACTCCTCGTTCCAGCCGCCGGTGACGACGAAGGTCGGCACGGCGGCGAGAGAACGCTCCCGGATCCCGTGTCCCCAGGGGAGATTCGCGGCCGCCCAGTGCTCCGCGACCGCGCGTTCGTCCGGCCAGGACTCGCGGTCCAGCGGGCCGCCGAACATGAGCGGGCGCAGGATCGACCAGAAGCCGTAGAGGTCGTCCTCGGCCGCGCGTGATCGCGCCTCCGTGACCACGGCGATATGCCGCTCGATCGGCGCGTCACCGCGAGCGATGTCGTACAGGGCGGGCTCGACGAGGACGATGCCGCACACCCGCAGACCGTCGGCGACGGCGCGGACGGCGGTCACAGCGCCGATGGAGTGGGCGAACAGGAGCGGCGACCGGTCACGTTCTCCCTCGACGAGAGCGCCCGCCTGCGCTTCGACGGACGACTCCGGCGGGAAGCTGAGGAAGGTCCCCGACTCCGGATCCTGCGAGGGCCACGCGGCCGTACCGCGCCTCCCGGCGCCATGGAGGAACACCCGGTGCGGGAGCGGCGCGCGGTGCATCCCTGGATGCTACCCGTAGGCTGGACGCATGGCAGAGAAGTCCTGGTCTCTCGGTCGCGCGCTGCGCGGCATGTTCGTGAAGCCCACCATCGACGAGACGACGTGGGAAGACCTGGAGACGGCGCTGATCACGGCGGACTTCGGCCCTGACATCAGCGAGCGCATCGTCGAAGAGCTGCGCGACAAGGTCGCGAAGTACCGCACCACAGACCCCAAGGACCTCCAGCGCATGCTGCGGGAGACTCTGGAGGAGCACTTCGCGAAGTTCGACACCACGCTCAAGCTCACCGAGCGCCCGGCCGTGGTCCTCGTCGTCGGGGTGAACGGCGTGGGCAAGACGACCACGATCGGGAAGTTCACGAAGTTCCTCCGCGGTTACCAGCGGAGCGTGGTCGTCGGCGCCGCGGACACCTTCCGTGCCGCGGCTGTGGACCAGCTCGCCACCTGGGCCCAGCGCGGGGGAGCGGCGATCGTCCGCCCGCAGCAGGAAGGCCAGGACCCGGCTTCCGTCGCCTTCCAGACGGTCGAGTACGCGAAGCGCGAGGGTATGGAGATCGCGATCATCGACACGGCGGGACGCCTGCACACCAAGGGCGGCCTCATGGACGAACTGGGCAAGATCCGCCGTGTCGTGGAGAAGCAGGCTCCCATCAGCGAGGTGCTCCTCGTCCTCGATGCGACGACGGGGCAGAACGGCGTCATGCAGGCGGAGACCTTCCTGCAGCACGCCGGGGTCACGGGACTGGTGCTCACCAAGCTCGACGGCTCGGCCAAGGGCGGTTTCGTGCTCGCCGTTCAGGAGCGGACGGGCATCCCGGTGAAGCTCCTCGGGCAGGGCGAGGGCATCGACGATCTGACCGGTTTCACGCCGCACGTCTTCGTGCAGGCGCTGGTCGGCTGACACAGGGCTTCCGCCCCGAGCACCAGGCTGGTTTCATAGCGTTATGGCGATCGAACACGACTACTTCGGACTGCTGTCGTCGGGCCCCGACGGCTCGATCTTCTGGTCGGAGACGGTCGAGCTCGGTGACCAGAGCGTCACGGTGGACCTGACGGCCCCGGACCAGGACGACGTCTCCGCCGATGCCCTCGACATCGCCGCCGGGCTCATCGCCGGCCTGGAGAACGTGGACGCGACCGCACGGCGCGGGATGCTCGCCGAGGTGGACGACCGCACGAGCGAGGTCACCGAGTACATCCTGCAGCAGCAGGAGGTGTTCGGCGACGACCTCCCCGACGTCCTCATCGACGTGTCCGGAGACGCGGCCGTGGACATCATCCGATCGCTGCGCCTGATGAGCATGACGATCCTCGCGGACGAGCACGGCGGCTCCGAGCCGTTCGCCGTGCTGGAGTACGCGCTCGATGACAGCGCCACGGACGACGTGCTGCTCGTGAACCTCGGATCCGACGGCAGCGTGCAGTCGGTCATGAGCGCCGACTGACCGCCGCTCGTCAGACCGCCTGCGCGAAGCCGAGGTCGGCGCTCTCCGCAATGTGCGCGAGGTGCGCGGGGACCTCCCGCCCCTTCGAGGTCATCGACTGCGCCCAGAGCCGCCCGGCACGGTACGAGGAGCGCACCAGCGGACCGGCGAGCACCCCGAGGAAGCCGATCCGCTCCGCCTCCTCCTTGAACTCGACGAACTCGGCCGGCTTCACCCACCGCGACACCGGGAGGTGACGCGGGGTCGGACGGAGGTACTGGGTGATGGTGATGATGTCACAGCCGGCGTCGTGGAGGTCCTGCAGCGCCTGGACGACCTCCTCCGGCTCCTCGCCCATGCCGAGGATGAGATTCGACTTCGTGATGAGTCCGGCGTCGCGGGCCTGCGTGAGCACGTTCAGCGACCGCTCGTAGCGGAAAGCCGGGCGGATGCGCTTGAAGATGCGGGGCACGGTCTCCACGTTGTGCGCGAACACCTCGGGGCGGGCATCGAAGATCTGACCGAGGAAGGCCGGGTCGGCGTTGTGCTCGTTGGCCAGCAGCTCCACCCCGGTGTTCGGGTTGAGCTCGTGGATCTTGCGCACCGTCTCGGCGTTGAGCCAGGCCCCCGTGTCGGGCAGGTCGTCGCGGGCCACGCTCGTCACGGTCGCGTAGCGGAGGTTCATCCGCTGCACGCTCTCGGCGACGCGTCGCGGCTCGTCGGTGTCGTAGTCGGCGGGCTTGCCGGTGTCGATCTGGCAGAAGTCGCAGCGGCGCGTGCACTGCGAGCCTCCGATGAGGAAGGTCGCCTCGCGGTCCTCCCAGCACTCGAAGATGTTCGGGCAGCCGGCCTCCTGACATACCGTGTGCAGGTCCTCGCTCTTCACGAGCGAGTGCAGCGCCGAGTACTCCGGCCCTATCTTGGCCTTGGTCTTGATCCACTCGGGCTTGCGCTCGATCGGGGTCTCCGCGTTGCGGATCTCGAGGCGGAGGAGCTTGCGCCCCTCGGGTGCGGCGGTCATGCCGGGACTCCTGTCAGGTCGGGTGCGTGGGCGGTGCGGAAGGCGTCCTGCACGGCGTCGACGAGGTCGAGCGGACCGGCCACGCGTCCGGACACCTCGCTCACCGTCGTCACACCGGCGTCGGTGATGCCGCAGGGGATGATGTCGCGGAAGGGGGCGAGGCTGTTGTCGCAGTTGATGGCGAAGCCGTGCATGGTCACGCCCTGCTGCACGCGCACGCCGATCGCGGCCACCTTGTCCTCCGAGAGCGGTCGGCGCACCCACACACCGCTGCGTCCCTCGACCTGGTGCCCGTCGACTCCGAACGGACGCAGCACCTCGATGAGGATCCGCTCCAGTCGCCGGACGTGTGCGACCACGTCCATCGGCTCCGGCAGGCGGAAGATCGGATAGCCGACGAGCTGCCCCGGTCCGTGCCAGGTGATCTTCCCGCCGCGGTCGACGTCGATCACCGGGGTCCCGTCCTGGGGGCGCTCATGGTCCTCCGTGCGCTTGCCCGCGGTATAGACGGCCGCGTGCTCGAGCAGGATGAGCGTGTCAGGGCGGGTACCGGACACGACGTCCGCGTGCACACGGCGCTGCAGGGCCCAGCCCTCGGGATAGGGGACAGGGGTCGGCATGAAGCCGGGGGTGAGGATGTCGAGCATGCGTCGTCGCTTCCCTCTAATACATGGATTGCGTCCAACAATACATCCTCGTCCGGGGTGCGACGCGGCGCGCGGTACCGTGAAGTCATGAACCGGACTGGTCGCGCCGGCCGCCCGAAGGCCTCCTCGCGCGAGACCCTCGCCGAGGCCGCCTGCGAGCTCTTCCTGGAGCGCGGGTACGAGGCCACCTCCATCGCCGACATCACGCAGCGGGCGGGCGTCAGCCGTTCCAGCTTCTTCAACTACTTCACGTCCAAGAGCGACGTGCTGTGGTCCGGGATCGACGAGCGCATCGGCGTCGCAGTCGGCGCTCTGGACGACCTCGGCCGCAACGCCACGGGGGAGCGGGTGCGCGGGATCCTGCAGGGGATCGTGGACGATTTCGCCCCGGATCCGTTGGCGTTGGCGCTGCGGAATGCGGAGGCCATGGCGCTCGAGGTGGAGCTGGTGCGGGAGACGGGTGTCCGTCTGGCCCGCCTCGCCGCCGCGGTCTCCCGTGCGGCGTGCGCGGCGGGTATCGATGTGATGCGTGCGGACGTGCTGGGCGCGGCGCAGGCGGCCGCCGTCCTGTCCGCCCTGCGCGTCTGGGCCGAGGAGGGGGCAGGCCGCGGCACACCGGAGTCCGTGCTCCGCGAGGCGCTCGCCCGCGTGCACGATCTGCCCTGGGGGGAGTGACGCGGCCTCGCGAGCCCCCGGTTCCGCGCCGAGGCCCCGGCGTGCTCACGCATGCGGGGCGGGGTCTCGACGACACAGCGGGGCTTCGGCGACTCTGCTCCGTGCCGCGCTGAGCGTGGGGGCTCCACTCGCGTAGAATCGTAGGCACCATGGCTACCTTTGGCACGCTCTCCGATCGGCTCACCGACACCTTCCGCAACCTGCGCACGAAGGGAAAGCTCACCGCCGCCGACGTCGACGGCACGGTGCGCGAGATCCGTCGTGCTCTGCTCGACGCTGACGTCGCGCTCGCGGTCGTCAAGGACTTCACCGCCAAGGTGCGCGAGCGCGCTCTCGGCGACGAGGTCAACAAGGCGCTGAACCCCGCGCAGCAGGTGGTGCAGATCGTCAACGAGGAGCTCGTGCAGATCCTCGGCGGGGAGCAGCGGCGCCTGCAGTTCGCCAAGACCGCCCCGACCGTGATCATGCTCGCGGGCCTCCAGGGTTCGGGTAAGACGACGTTCGCCGGCAAGCTCGCCAAGCAGCTCGAGAGCGAGGGGCACACGCCTCTGCTCGTCGCCGCCGACCTCCAGCGCCCGAACGCGGTGAACCAGCTCCAGGTGGTCGCCGAGCAGGCCGGCGCCACCGTGTACGCGCCCGAGCCGGGCAACGGCGTCGGCGATCCCGTCAAGGTGTCGCGCGACGGTGTCGAGCACGCCCGCCGTCAGCAGCACGACATGGTCATCATCGACACCGCCGGCCGCCTCGGCGTCGACGCCGAGCTCATGAAGCAGGCCGCCGACATCCGCAAGGCGGTCAACCCGGACGAGGTGCTCTTCGTCATCGACGCGATGATCGGTCAGGACGCCGTCAACACGGCCAAGGCGTTCCAGGAGGGCGTCGACTTCACCGGCGTCGTGCTCTCCAAGCTCGACGGTGACGCGCGCGGCGGAGCGGCGCTGTCGGTCGCCTCGGTCACCGGTCGTCCGATCATCTTCGCCTCCACGGGCGAGCGGCTGGAGGACCTCGAGCCGTTCCACCCCGATCGCATGGCCAGCCGCATCCTCGACCTCGGTGACATCCTCACCCTCATCGAGCAGGCGCAGCAGGCCTTCGACGAGGATGAAGCGCGCAAGGTCGCCGAGAAGCTCGCGAACGAGGCCTTCACCCTCGAGGACTTCCTCGAGCAGCTTCAGCAGATGAAGAAGATGGGCTCGATGAAGAAGATGCTCGGGATGCTCCCGGGCATGGGTCAGATGAAGCAGCAGCTCGAGGACTTCGACGAGCGCGAGATCGACCGCACGGAGGCCATCATCCGTTCCATGACGCCGGTCGAGCGTCGCAACCCCAAGATCCTCAATGGTTCCCGTCGTCTGCGCATCGCGCGCGGCTCCGGCATGACCGTCACCGACGTCAATCAGCTCGTGCAGCGCTTCGAGCAGGCCGCGAAGATGATGAAGACCGTCGCTCGCGGTGGCACGCCAAACACCCCCGGCATGGGGCCGGTCCCCGGCATGGGCAAGCCCGGCGCCTCGTCGAAGCGCGGCAAGAAGGGCAAGGGCGGCGGCGGCAACCGCTCCCGCTCCGGCAACCCCGCGAAGCGCGCGGCGGAGAACGCCGGCCTCGCGGCCTCGACGGCACCGACCGGCTCCGGCTTCGGCCTCGGCGGGGGAGGCGCGGCCCCCTCGGAGGCCGACCTCGCCGAGATCCAGAAGCTGTTCGGCAAGAGCTGAGCGGCCGGAACTCAGCGCACGGCGACCGGCGCGGACGAAGGACCGACCGTGGCCGCGGGCGTGCCTCGCGGCCGCGCCGCGAACTGCCCGCCGACGAGGGCGGCGAGCGTGATCACGATGCCCGCCACCTGGACCACCGTGAAGCTCTCGCCGACCACGAGCACGCCGAGCAGCGTCGCGACGATCGGTGAGAGTAGTGCGAGCAGGCCGGGCACGATCACGGGCAGGCGCTGGATCCCTCGGAACCACAGCGTGTAGGCGATGATCCCTCCCGCCGTCGCGAGCCAGAGATAGCCGAGGAGCGCCCCCGCGTCGAGGGCAGGAGGCGGGCCCTCGACCGCGAAGGTGAGGGGGAGGAGCAGCAGTCCGCCCGCACTGAGCTGCCAGCCTGCGTACGCCACGGGGCCGACGCCGGAGGGGCGTCCCCAGCGCTTGGTGAGGATCATCCCGAGGCCGGTCGCGGTCACCCCGCCGAGAGCCGCGACGAGGCCCCAGAGGTCCAGCGCGGCGGCAGGGCCGAGGACGACGAGGGCGACCCCCGCCGCTCCGGCGACGGCGGCGGCCGCGGATACCGGTCGGACACGTTCCCCGAGCACGAGCGCTCCGAGTCCCAGGACGATGAGCGGCTGCGCTCCGGCGACGGCGGCGGCGACCCCACCGGGGAGGCGTTCGGCCGCGAGGAACAGCAGCGGGAAGAACGCGCCGATGTTGAGGGCGCCGAGGACGAGGACCTTGCCCCACCAGGTCCCGTGCGGCAGGCGCCGGGCCAGCAGCACCGCGAGGAGACCCGCAGGCAGCGCGCGGAGGAGGCCGGCGAGGAGCGGATGCCCGGCGGGGAGCAGCTCCGTCGTCACCAGGTAGGTCGTTCCCCATGCCGCGGGCGCGAGGGCCGTGACGAGGGTGAGGATCAGGCGGTTCATGCTCCCAGCCTGCGCGCCGCATGCAGATGAGTCCAACGCATTGTTGTCACGCTATTCATGACGAGCGATCATGGATTTATGGAACTCCAGCAGCTGCGATATGTCGTCGCCGTGGCGGACACCGGTTCGTTCACTCGCGCGGCGGAGCGCTGTCACGTCACGCAGTCGGCGCTCAGCCATCAGGTCGCCGCTCTCGAACGCGAGTTGGGCGTACGGCTGTTCGCGCGCACCAGTCGTAGCGTCCGCGCGACCGAGTCCGGTGAGGCGTTCCTCCGGTCCGCGCGGTTCGCCGTGCGCGCCGCGGATCAGGCGCGGGAGGATGCCGCGGCCGCCGCCGGCGAAGTCGTCGGAACGCTCCGGCTCGGGATCATCCCCACGGTGACCGCTGTCGATGTCCCCGCCCTCCTCGTGGCCTATCGCAGCGCGCACCCAGCCGCCCGCGTGGAGCTTCGCGAGGGGAACAGCGACGGCCTCATGACCGCGATCCGCCAAGGCGACATCGATGTCGCGTTCCTCGGGCTTCGGGAGGGTGTGGAGCCCCAGGGTGTGGCGTCCCGACCCCTGTCCCACGAGCCGCTGGTAGCGGTGCTGCCTCGCGGGCATGTCCTCGCTGCGAGGCGGCGGGTGCGGCTGAGTGACCTCGCGGACTCCGCTTTCGCCGACTTCCCGGCCGGAACCTCGGGACGGGCGCAGAGCGACGCGGCGTTCCTGGCCGCGGGGGTCGGGCGGGACGTGGCCTTCGAATCCGACACGGCCGCGAGCCTGATCGGCCTGGTCGCTGCGGGCCTCGCCGTCACGCTGCTCGCGCCCGGCGTGGTGCGGGGGTGTCAGGACATCGTCGACACGGTGGCGGTCCAGGACGGCCCGGTCCGTGTCGAACACGTGGCCTGGGACGCCGCGGCACCGCGCAGCGCCGCCCGCGCGTTCCTCGACATCGTCGCGGCAGCCTCCTGAGACCCTGTTCCCGCAGCCCGGGCGGAGGGTGAGCCGGAGACGACGAAGCGGGCCCGGGAAGAACCCGGACCCGCCTCGTCGTGTGGTGATCAGCGCACGTCGTCGTCGACCCAGTCCATCGACTTCGTGACGGCCTTGCGCCACAGGCGCAGCTGGCGGTCGCGCTCGGCCTCGTCGAGCGAGGGCTCCCAGCGGCGGTCCTCCTGCCAGTTCGCGGACAGGTCGTCGAGGCCGCTCCAGAAGCCGACCGCGAGGCCCGCGGCGTAGGCCGCACCGAGCGCGGTGGTCTCCGCCACGACCGGACGCACGACCGGGACGCCGAGGATGTCGGCCTGGAACTGCATGAGCGCGTCGTTGGCGACCATGCCGCCGTCGACCTTGAGCTCGCTGAGGTCCACTCCGGCGTCCGCGTTGACCGCGTCGAGCACGTCGCGGGTCTGGAAGGCCACGGCCTCCAGGGCGGCGCGCGCGATGTGGTTCTTGTTCGCGTAGCGGGTGAGGCCGACGATCGCGCCACGGGCGTCCGGACGCCAGTACGGGGCGAACAGACCCGAGAACGCGGGGACGATGTACACGCCGCCGTTGTCCTCGACCTTCTCCGCCAGCTCCTCGACCTCGGGGGCGGAGGAGATGATGCCGAGCTGGTCGCGCAGCCACTGGATGAGCGAGCCGGTCACCGCGATCGACCCCTCCAGCGCATAGTGCGTGGGCTGGTCGCCGAGCTTGTAGCCGACGGTGGTGAGCAGACCGTTCTTCGAGCGGACGATCTCCTCGCCCGTGTTGAAGATGAGGAAGCAGCCCGTGCCGTAGGTGTTCTTGCTCTCGCCCTTCTGGAACGCGGCCTGCCCGAACGTCGCCGCCTGCTGGTCGCCGAGGATGCCGGCGATCGGCGTCTCGCGCAGCAGCGACGAGCTCTCGGCGGCACCGTAGACCTCGGAGGAGGAGCGGATCTCCGGCATCATCGAGCGCGGCACGCCGAACGCCTCGAGGATGTCGTCGCGCCACTCCAGCGTCTCGAGGTCCATGAACATCGTGCGCGAGGCGTTCGTCACGTCGGTCGCGTGCACGCCGCCGTCGATGCCGCCGGTCAGGTTCCACAGGACCCAGGTGTCGGTCGTGCCGAAGAGCAGATCTCCGGCCTCGGCCTTCTCGCGGGCACCTTCGACGTTCTCCAGGATCCAGGTGATCTTGGTGCCGGAGAAGTAGGTCGCCAGCGGGAGGCCGACGATCGACTTGAACCGGTCGACGCCCTCGTCGCCCGCGAGGCGGTTGACGATCTCCTGCGTACGGGTGTCCTGCCAGACGATGGCGTTGTAGACCGGCTTGCCCGTGGTCTTGTCCCACACGACGGCGGTCTCGCGCTGGTTCGTGATGCCCACGGCGGCGATGTCGTGGCGGGTGAGATCGGCGCGACCGAGGGCCAGACCGATCACCTCCTGGACATTGCGCCAGATCTCGGCGGCGTCGTGCTCGACCCAGCCGGCCTTGGGAAGGATCTGCTCGTGCTCCTTCTGACCGGTGGCGACGATGCTGCCCTTCTTGTCGAAGATGATCGCGCGGCTCGACGTGGTGCCCTGGTCGATCGCGATGATGTAGTCAGCCATGTGTTCTCCTTTGAATTCCCGAGCGGTTGAGGGGGATCAGCCGGCGAGGCTGAGCAGGCCGGGGGCGGCGAGGGCGGCGATGACACCGCCGATGAGCGGACCGACGACGGGCACCCACGAGTAGGACCAGTCGCTGGCACCCTTGCCCTGGATCGGGAGGATCGCGTGGGCGATGCGGGGACCGAGGTCACGAGCCGGGTTGATCGCGTAGCCGGTGGGGCCACCGAGCGATGCACCGATCGCGACCACCAGGAGGGCCACCGGAAGGGCGGTGAGCGGGCCGAGGCCACCGGGCGTGCCGACCTCGATGTCGCCGTAGTCCGCGAACGCGAAGATGACGAAGACGAGGACGAACGTGCCGATGATCTCGGTGACGAGGTTCCAGCCGTACGAGCGGATGGCGGGGCCGGTGGAGAAGACGCCGAGCTTGTTGGCGGCCTCCGGCTCCTGGTCGAAGTGCTGCTTGTAGGCGAGCCAGACGACGATGGCGCCGATGATCGCGCCGAGGAGCTCCGCGGCGGTCGCGGTGAGGAACATCGTGAAGTCGATGCCCTTGGCGGGGTCCAGCAGGTGCTGCACCCAGAGGCCGATACCGACGGCCGGGTTCAGGATGGCACCGGAGTACGCCGAGACGAGCACGCCCGCGAACACCGCGAGACCCCATCCCCAGTTGACCATCAGGAAGCCGCCGCCGAAGCCCTTGTTCTTCGCCAGGGCGACGTTCGCGACCACACCGCAGCCGAGCAGGACCAGCATCGCGGTGCCGACGAGCTCGGAGAGGAAGTAGAGACCGAGATTGACGTCAGTCATGTCTTCGTTGACCTTTCTTGCGGGTCGGGGCCCCTCTGCCCCGACCCCTTATGGGGTAGCACCGCGAGGAGGGCGCGGTGGTCGGGCCCCGTCAGCCGCGGGCGCGGGACGGGATGTGGAGTCCGTGTCGCTCGTTGAGCAGCACGCGCGTCTGCTCCACCTCGGCGTCGTGACGCTCGCGGTCCCAGCCGAGGAGCGGAGCCAGGGCGTCGGCGATCTCGTCGAGCACCTCCGCTCGGGCGCCGCCCGTGAAGGCGATGCTCGTGCGGCGGAGGATGACGTCCTCGAGACGGGTGACCATCTCCTCGTTCACCATCCACTCCAGCTCGCGGGTCGACAGGTCGCCGCCGGCGAGGGGCACGTCGTCCCCCTGCTCGACGTACGCCCACACGGCCGCCGCCCGGGTGCCGTAGCGCGCGAGGAGCTGGTCGGCCCGGGTGCCGGCGCCGGCGAGGTTCTCCTGGATCCAGATCCGCTTGGCCTTCTCGGTACGCGGGAACTCGCGGCCGCCGCCGATCGCGCGGCCTGCCGTGGAGACGGTGCGCGTGCGCCCGAGGAGTCCGAGGACGGTGTCGGAGAGCGATTCGCCCAGAGCGCGGAACGTGGTCCACTTCCCGCCCACGAGGCTCACCAGCGGAACAGCGCCCTGGCGGTCGACCTCGACGCGGTAGTCGCGCGAGACGAAGCCGGGAGCGGTGTCCTCGTGCCGGGGGAGCGGACGGATGCCGGAGAAGTTGTAGACGATCTGCTCGCGGGTCACCGAGATCGACGGGAACACGTGGTGGATGAGGTCGAAGAAGTAGTCGATCTCCTCCTCCGTGCACACCGGCACCTCGCGCGGGTCGGCGTCGATGTCCGTCGTGCCCACGAGGACGCGCCCCTTGAGCGGGTAGATCAGCACGATGCGACCGTCGGAGTGCTCGAAGAAGATCTCGCGTCCCCGCGTGGCCTCCAGCAGCTCGGGGTGGTCGAGCACGATGTGCGAGCCCTTGGTGCCGCCCATGAAGTGGGTGTCGGCGCCGAGGGCGTCGTTCGTGAGGTCGGTCCACGGGCCGGAGGCGTTCACGACGACGTCCGCGGTCACGGTGAACTCGGTGCCGCTCTCCCGGTCGCGGAGGGTGATCTGCTCGCCGTCGCGGCCGATCGCCTCGACGTAGTTCAGCGCCACGGCGCCGGGGTGGCTCGCGCGGCCGTCCTGCAGCACGTCGAGCGCGAGGCGCTCGGGGTCGTGCATCGACGCGTCGTAGTACGTCGCGGTGTACTTGATCTTCGGGTCCATCGACGGCAGCTCGGCCAGCGACTTCTTGCGGCCGAGGAAGCGGTGCCGGGGCACGGTGCCACCGTCGCGCGAGAACGTGTCGTAGATGGTGAGACCGACCTTGATGAGGAAGGCGCCGCGCTCCTTCGGCTTCCCGCTCTTGTGCGTGAGGAAGCGGAGGGGAGCGGAGAGGATGCCCGAGAACGTCGAGTAGATCGGGATCGTGGTCTGCAGCGGCTTGACGTAGTGCGGAGCGATCTTGAGCAGACCGTTGCGCTCCTCCACCGACTCCCGGACGAGACGGAACTCGCCGTTCTCCAGGTAGCGGATGCCGCCGTGGATCATGTGGCTCGACGCCGCGGAGGCACCGGAGGCGAAGTCGCCGCGCTCGACGAGGACGACGTCGACGCCCTGCAGCGCCAGATCGCGGAACGTCGAGATGCCGTTGATGCCGCCGCCGATCACGAGGACACTGGTGCGCCCGGATTCACGGAGCGCGCGGACCGCGTCCCGCTCCGGGGACGTGTGGGTGGAATCGATCATCGTCGACCCTCTCTTCCTTGCTTGCCACCAGCATCGACCTCTGTGACGCCGCGCGCAAGCTGGCTGCACATATGTGCAAGGATCGAGGGAGAGGAGGTCATCATGGCGGAATCCGGAGCGCCTTCGCGCGACGGGAAGCTGATCGCCGCGCTCAAGGCTGCCCAGCTCTACTACATGCAGGACAAGACCATGGAGGTCATCGCGCAGGAGCTCGGAACATCGCGATCGTCCGTGTCACGGCTGCTCAGCTTCGCGCGCGAGAGCGGCCTCGTCGACATCCGGATCAACTCGCCTCTGGAACGCCTCGGGATGCTCGAGCAGCGCATCAGGGATCGCCATCGCGTCGTCGCGCACGTGGTTCCGATGGCCGAGATCGTCAGCGAGGTCGAGCGCCTGGAGCGGGTGGCGCTGACCGCCGGGCGGCTGCTGTCCCAGTTCGTGGACTCGAACATGATCGTCGGCGTCGCATGGGGGTCGACGATCAGTGCGGTCAGCCGCGGTCTCACCCAGAAGGAGACGCACAACACGACATTCGTGCAGCTCAACGGCGCCGGGAACACCCAGACCAGCGGTGTGGAGTACTCCAGTGACATCCTGCAGCGCTTCGGCAGCGCCTTCGGGGCGCAGGTACAGCAGTTCCCGGTCCCCGCGTTCTTCGACGACCCCGCCACCCGCGAGGCGATGTGGCGCGAGCGCAGCACCCGGCGTGTCCTCGACCTGCAGGCGAAGATGGACATCGCCGTGTTCAGTCTCGGCTCCCCGGCGGCGGAGGTGCCCAGCCGGGTCTACGTCGGCGGCTACCTCGGTCGGGAGGACTACCGCAGTCTGCGGGAGGACCACGCGATCGGCGACGTGGCGACGGTCTTCTTCCGCGCCGACGGCTCCTGGCGCGACATCCGTCTCAATGCGCGGGCGACCGGCCCGGGACTCGACCGGCTGCGCCGCGTGCCACGACGAGTGTGCGTCGTCTCCGGCGTGCCCAAGCTCGCGAGCCTGCGCGCGGCTATCGCCGCGGAGCTCATCACCGACGTGGTCCTGGACGAGGGGCTCGCGCGCCGGCTCGTCGAGGACTGAGCGGCGTTCGCGTCACTCGCCTTCGATCGAGGACTGCGGTCCGGTCCGGAACTCGCGGATCAGATGCTGGACCACGGCCCGGAGGTCGCCGTCCGTGGCGTCCGCCACCGCGAGCTGACGGGCGTAGCTCGCGCCGCCGTCGAGGATCGTCGCGATGCTGCCGAACTCGCGCACGCACCCGAGCTCGACGGCGACCGGGGTCAGTTCCTCGATCTTCTCGGTCAGGTGCTCGCGCACGGGCCGCTGCGTGCCGATCGTGTCGACGATGACCCGGGCGTCCAGGCCGTATCGGGCCGCGCGCCACTTGTTCTCGCGGTGGAACCACGCGGGGAGGTCGGGCAGGGCGGCCCCTTCGTCCAGGAGCCGGGAGAAGTGCTCGACGAGGACCTGCACGAGCGCGGCCACGGCGGCCATCTCGGAGAGCGTGGACAGGCCGTCGCACGCCCGGACCTCGATCGTGCCCCAGCGCGGAGCGGGACGGATATCCCACCGCACCTCCGTGGCGTCGGCCATGACTCCGGTGCGGACCATGTCGTCCAGGTAGCGCTCGAACTCCGACCAGTCGCGCAGCGGCCAGGGCAGACCCGCCGTGGGCAGCTGCTGGAAGACGAGAGCGCGATTGGAGGCGTACCCCGTGCGTTCCCCGGCCCAGAACGGGCTGGACGCCGACAGCGCCTGCAGGTGGGGGAGATAGGCCGACAGCGCGTTGATGATGGGGAAGACCTTGCGCTGCTCGTCGACGCCCACGTGCACGTGGATGCCCCAGATCATCATGTTGCGCCCCCACCACTGGGTGCGCTCGATCAGGCTGTGGTAGCGGGTCTTGTCGGTCACCGACTGGTCGTACCACTGGGCGAACGGGTGGCTTCCGGCGGAGAGCAGCTCGATCCCTGCCGGGTCGGTGGCCGACCGCACCGCCGCGATCGCGTTCGCGATGTCGTCGACGGCGTGGGCCACGGAGTCGCCGATCCCGCTGGTCACCTCGATGGTGTTGGTGAGGAGCTCGCCGGTGACGGTGTGGCGTTCGTCTTCGCTCTCCGCCTCCAGCGCGGCGAGGAGCTCCGGCGCGCGACCGACGAGATCACCGGTCTCTGGATCGGCGAGCATGATCTCCCACTCGAGACCGACGGTGGAGCGGGCCGAAGCGGCGAAGTCGAGCTGCACGGGGACAGTCTGACACGGGGCCGGGCCTGCTCCGCAACGCCGTGTCGCCGGGTTTCGCACGCGGCGCACGCATCTGGCAGAATAGAGGGTCGGACGACGTGCTCGACCCTCTATCCAGCGCTCGTCCTCCTCATTTGAGCTTCCGCCGGGTGTGCACCCCACGCTCCAGGCGACCGGTTCGTTTCCTTCCACACCATTCAGGAGAATCGTGGCTGTCAAGATTCGTCTCAAGCGCATGGGCAAGATCCGCGCGCCGTACTACCGCATCGTCGTCGCCGACTCGCGCACCAAGCGCGACGGTCGTGTGATCGAGGAGATCGGCAAGTACCACCCCACCGAGGAGCCCTCGTTCATCGAGGTCGACTCCGAGCGTGCGCAGTACTGGCTCTCCGTCGGCGCGCAGCCGACCGAGCAGGTCACCGCCATCCTCAAGATCACCGGCGACTGGGGCACCTTCAAGGGCGACAAGGACGCGAAGTCCACCCTCAAGGTCGCCGGCGAGAAGGCCGCGTTCGAGGCCGACGCCTCGAAGAAGTCGGTCATCAAGCCCAAGGCGGAGAAGAAGGAGGAGGCCCCCGCTGCGGAGGCCCCCGCCGCTGACGCCGACGCGGAGGCCGCTGAGGCTCCCGCCGCCGACGCCGAGTAATCCATCGTGCTCGCCGCCGCACTCGAACACATCGTCAAGGGGATCGTCGATCACCCCGAAGATGTGCGCATCCACGAATCCTCGTCGCCTCGCGGCGACCTGCTCGAGGTGCGTGTGCACCCCGATGACCGTGGACGCGTGATCGGGCGCGGCGGCCGCACGGCCAAGGCCCTGCGCACTCTCGTGAGCGCCCTCGCCGACGGGCGCCGCGTCCGCGTCGACGTCGCGGACGACTGACGTGGTGTCGCAGGACCGCACCCAGGGCCGTAACCAGCTGCGCGTCGGGCGCCTGGTCAAGGCCCACGGGCTCAAGGGCGCCCTGAAGCTCGAGCTCTACACCGACAACCCGGAGCGGCGCTTCGTCCCCGGGGCCGCGTTCACGTTGCAGGTGCCCGAGGCATCTCCGTGGCACGGCAAGGAGATCGTCGTCCGCGAGTACCGCGTGATGAACGGGAACCCCGTCGTCTTCTTCGAGGACGTGGACGACCGGAACGCCGCCGAGAGCCTCGTCCGCGCCATCCTCTGGATGGACCAGGACGAGGACGAGACCGAGGACAACGCCTGGTTCGACCACCAGCTCGTCGGTCTGGACGTCGTCCGCGACGAGGTGGTCATCGGCCGCGTGGTCCGGGTCGAGCACCTGCCCGCGCAGGACCTCCTGATCGTCAAGCCCACGGCGACCGGCAGCACGGACGAGGTGATGGTCCCGTTCGTCGAGGCCATCGTCCCCGCCGTCGAGGTCACCGCCGGCCGCATCATCGTCACCCCGCCGGCCGGGCTCTTCGAGGAGCTTCCCGAGTCGGAGGACGAGACCGCTCCCTCCGACACCGCCGAGTGACCGCTGATACGGTTCCCCCGTGCGCATCGACGTCGTCTCCATCTTCCCCTCGTACTTCGACGGACTGACGCTCTCCCTGCTCGGCAAGGCGCGCGGCTCGGGTCGGCTCGACCTCCAGGTGCACGATCTCCGCGACTGGACGCACGACCGCCATCGCACCGTCGACGACACCCCCTACGGCGGGGGAGCCGGCATGGTCATGAAGCCGGAGCCGTGGGGCCTCGCTCTCGATGAACTCACGGCGGACGCCGCCCCGGCGCCGACCATCATCTTCCCGTCGCCGGCGGGGGAGGTCTTCACCCAGGCGACCGCGCGGGAACTCGCGGGGCGCGACCACCTCGTGTTCGGCTGTGGGCGCTACGAGGGCATCGACGAGCGCGTCTTCGAGTACGCCGCCGAGCGGGGCGAGGTGCGGTTGCTGAGCCTCGGCGACTACGTCCTCAACGGCGGCGAGGTGGCGACGATGGCGATGATCGAGGCCATCGGCCGCCTGATCCCGGGCGTCGTCGGCAATCCGGAGAGCCTGGTCGAGGAGTCGCACGAGGACGGCCTCCTCGAGTACCCGTCGTACACCAAGCCGTCGGTGTGGCGGGAGCGCGCGGTCCCCGATGTGCTTCTCAGCGGCAACCACGGTGCGATCGCGGCATGGCGTCGCGAGCAGCAGCTCGTCCGCACCCGCCTGCGGCGCCCTGACCTGCTCCCGGACGCACCGACCGACGGCTGACCGGGCCGCGACCATCCGCCGCGACGAGTGCTGTTAGCGTCGATACATGGTGGATGTGACACGCGCGCGATCGTTCGAGAGCATCGGCGAGGAGTACGACCGCTACCGGCCGGGGTTCCCGGAGCGTGCGGCCGACATCGTCGTTCCGGACCGGGTCGCCTCGGCGCTCGATCTCGGCGCCGGCACCGGGAAGTTCACGGGGCTGCTCGTCGCGCGGGCGAGGCGGGTGATCGCGGTCGAGCCGTCTGCGCCGATGCTCGCCGTGCTCGCGCGGACGCTGCCGACGGTCGACGCGCGGCCGGGGACCGCGGAGAGCATCCCCGTGCCGGACGGCTCCATCGATGCCGTCAGCGTCGCGCAGGCGTTCCACTGGTTCGATCGGGACGCGGCGGCGGCCGAGATCGCTCGCGCGCTCGTGCCTCACGGCACGCTCGGGCTGCTGTGGAATCGTGCCGACCCCGCCTGTCCCTGGGACCTCGCGTGCCACCGGGTGGCGCATCCCGCGGTCGGCGCGGACGACGACACCTCCGCGTCGGCCGCGGATCTCCCCGGCTTCGTCCTGGAGGTCCACGAGGAGGTGCGCTGGACGGAGCGGATCACCCGCGAGGACTACCTCCGACGGTGGGGCACGGTGAGCAGCTTCCTCGTGGCGGACGATGCGGAGCGCGCGGCGATGGTGGCGGCCCTGGAGGCAGTGCTGGACGGTGCGGACGAGACGCGGGGGAAGGCGGAGTTCGAGCTGCCGCACCTCACCGACGTGTTCCGTTACCGCCGCGCATGAGGATCTGGTCGCTGCACCCCGAGTACCTCGACCGTCAGGGGCTCGTCGCCTGCTGGCGGGAGACGCTCCTCGCCCAGGCGGTGCTCGCCGACGCCACGAAGGGGTATCAGCGGCATCCGCAGCTCGAGCGCTTCCGGGCGGTGGCCGATCCGGTGGCCGCGGTGGGCGCGTACCTGGCAGGTGTCGCCGACGAGGCGGACGCACGCGGCTATCGTTTCGACCGCACGCGGATCCGGCGGATTGAGTCGGCGATACCGCCGATCCCGGTCACCACGGGTCAGCTCGCGCGGGAGTGGGAGCATCTGCGGGCGAAGCTCGCCGAGCGCAGTCCGGAGGTGCTCACCCGACACGGGGCTGTGGAGCTCCCGAGGGCGCACCAGCTGTTCGTCGTCGTTCCCGGGCCGGTCGCGCCCTGGGAGCGCGCCGACCCCGCGGCCGGAGTCAGTCGACGCCGAGGAACGAGCGATCCGTCAGGATGATCGGACCGTCCTCGGTGATGGCGATGGTGTGCTCGGAGTGCGCGCCGCGGGAGCCGTCCGCGCTGCGCAGCGTCCACCCGTCGGGGTCGGTGATCAGCTCGTCCGTCGTCGCGAGGAACCAGGGCTCCAGCGCGAGCACGAGGCCGGCACGGAGCGGGAAGCCGCGTCCTGCGCGGCCGTCGTTCGCCACATGAGGGTCGCCGTGCATCGTGCGGCCCACGCCGTGACCGCCGAAGTCGGTGTTGATGGAGTAGCCCTCGCCGTGCGCGATGTCGGCGATCGCGGCGGAGATGTCGCCGATGCGCTTGCCGACCACCGAGGTCTCGATCGCGGCGGCCAGCGCGCGCTCCGTGGTGTCGATGAGACGGAGGTCCTCGTCCCGCGGTGTACCCACGACGAAGGAGACCGCGGAGTCGGCGACCCAGCCGTCGACCGAGACGGCGAAGTCCAGGGTGACGAGGTCTCCGTCCCGGAGCGCGTAGTCGTGCGGGAGGCCGTGCAGCACGGCGTCGTTCACCGAGGTGCAGATGACCTTGCCGAAGGGGCTGGCCCCGAAGGAGGGGTGGTAGTCGATGTAGCAGGACTCGGCGCCGGCCTTGCGGATCATGTCATGGGCCCGGCGATCGATCGCCAGGAGGTTGGTGCCGACCTTCGTCTCGTCGCGCAGGGTCGCCAGGGTCTCGGCGACGAACCGGCCTGCCGCGCGCATCTCATCGATCTCGGCAGGGGTGCGCAGTTCGATCATCAGTGTCCTCTCGTCGTCTCCATTCTCCCTGATCGCACAGGTGCCCGGCGCCTGCCGCTCTCAGCGAACACCCGTGACGCGCCGGCGCGGTCGCCGTAGCATCGGAGCATGTGGATCCGACAGGCCTTCTTCCGCTGGCTGCTGCCGTCGGCGTTCCTCCTGCCGCTGTGGCTTCTCATCGGCTGGGCCGTCTTCCAGGGCGGCTGGTCGATCCTCTGGGTGCTGCTCATCGCGATGCCCTCGGTCTTCGTGGGACAGCTCCTGCTCACGCTGCTGACGCGCTCCCGCCCGTCGGTCCGCGCCGAGCGCGCCGTCTCGTGGTGGGACGTCGCCGGGTTCGGTCTCTGGCACGCGCTCACGATCGCAGTCGGCTTCTTCATCGAGGGGGCCTTCGGCTGGCTCCTCGCGGCCGCAATCGTCGTGGGCATCGCCCTGGTGTGGCTGCAGCTGTGGCAGCTCTGGAACGAGGCGCGGGGGAGCGGGACGCGAATCCGCGAAACCATCTCCTGGTCGACGATGACGCCGCCGCGCACCGAGAGCCCGCAGACGAGTGTGCACGAGGTGATCGTGGTGCGGGAGACCGACGACCGGCTCTGACCTGTCGTTTTGGTCGGGCCTGTCATCCGTGGCAGAATGGTTGTTTGTGCCGTGACCGGCTCTGCCCCAGGGGAGCCCGCGGACGCGTCAGCGCCGTTCGGCACACTCCCATTCTTGTTCCTTCCTAATCCGTGCATCCGACCTGAGGCGAGTGCAGAGAGAGACGATCATGCAGATCCTCGACGCCGTCGACGCGGCTTCGCTCCGTTCCGACATCCCCGAGTTCTTCCCCGGTGACACCGTCAAGGTGCACGTCAACATCACCGAGGGCAACCGCTCCCGTATCCAGGTCTTCCAGGGCGTCGTCATCGGCCGCCAGGGTGACAGCGTCCGCGAGACCTTCACCGTCCGGAAGATCAGCTTCCAGGTGGGTGTCGAGCGTACCTTCCCCGTGCACTCCCCGGTGATCGACCACATCGAGGTCGTCACCCGCGGTGACGTGCGTCGCGCCAAGCTCTACTACCTGCGCGAGCTTCGCGGCAAGAAGGCGAAGATCAAGGAGAAGCGCGTCAACAACTGACGCGAAGCTTCTTCACAGCACCCCGGGACACGATGTCCCGGGGTGCTTTCGTTCTGTCCCCGGTGTGCGAACCTTGTTACTGCCGTGCGCTCACGGTGCACTCTTCGAGAAGGAACCAGATGACTGACTCTCCGTCCGCACGCCCGACACGACGGCGGCGCGGGTTCCTGGTCTTCCTCCGCGACGTGCTGGTCATCGTCGTCATCGCCGCGCTGGTGTCCTTCGTCATCAAGACGTTCGTCGTGCGCTCGTTCTACATCCCGTCGGCCTCCATGGAGCGGACGCTGCTGATCGACGACCGCATCCTCGTCGACGAGCTGACGCCGCGCTGGACCGGCTATGAGCGCGGCGACATCGTCGTCTTCAAGGACCCGGGGGGCTGGCTCGACCCGATGCCGCAGACCCCGGCACAGCCGCCGCTGGTCAAGGCCGTCGACTGGGTGCTGACTTTCGTGGGCATCTCGGCCACCGACACGCAGGACCATCTCGTCAAGCGGGTGATCGGGGTCGAAGGCGATCACGTGGTGTGCTGCAACGCGTTGGGGCAGATCACCATCAATGGGGCCCCGATCGATGAGCTGAGCTACCTGAACCTTCCCGAAGGGGACACCGCGGCTTCCAACGAGCCGTTCGACGTCGTCGTGCCGGAAGACTCCGTGTGGCTCCTCGGCGACAACCGCGACCGCTCCCGCGACGCCCGCGCACACCAGGAGCTGCCCAGCGGCGGATTCGTCCCCGTCTCGAACATCGTGGGCAAGGCGTTCCTGACGACGTGGCCGCTCGACCGATTCGGACCGATCGACGGCCATCACGAGATCTTCAACGGGGTCCCGGATCCCGAATGACCGTCATCACGCCTCGACTGACCCTGGAGCGGAAGCTCCTGGGGGAGTGCGACCTCATCATCGCCCTCGATGAGGTCGGTCGCGGCGCATTGGCGGGACCTGTGGCCGTCGGAGCAGCCGTGATGGACGCCAAAGGCGCCCGCCGTCGGGTTCCGGAGGGCCTGCGCGACTCGAAGCTGGTGCCCGAGCGCCGGCGCCCGGACGTGGCCACCCGCGCCGCCGCCTGGGTGCAGGCCTCCGCCGTCGGCTGGGCGACCGCGGCGGAGGTCGACGAGGTCGGGATCATGCGGGCCCTGGGCCTCGCCGCCTCGCGGGCCGTGGAGGCGGTGGTCGCACAGGGCGCGACGGTGGAGAACGCCCTGGTCCTGCTCGACGGCAATCACGACTACGTCTCGCGAGTGCATCCCGTGCCCCTGCGGGTGCGGCCCGTCATCAAGGCGGATCGCGACTGCGCCTCGGTGTCCGCGGCGTCGGTGATCGCGAAGGTCGCGAGAGACGGTCACATGGCGGAGCTGCACGAGGGTCACCGCGACTACCAGTGGGATCGCAACAAGGGGTACGCGAGCCCGGAGCACCGGGAGGCCATCCGCTCGTTCGGGCTCTCCCCGTTCCACCGGTCCTCGTGGGCGATCGCCGACGCGCCGACGCTGTTCTGAGCGGCCGCGCCCGGGATGCCGCGACCGGCGCCGGACGACCATAGGATGGACTCATCATGGATGAGGAAGCCTTCGACGACTACGACCGCGAGCTCGAGCTCGCGCTGTTCCGCGAGTACCGCGACGTCGTCTCTCAGTTCCAGTACGTCGTGGAGACCGAGCGTCGCTTCTACCTGGCCAACGAGGTCAACGTCGTGCGGCGGGACACCGAGCACGACTTCTACTTCGAGATCTCCATGAGCGACGTGTGGGTGTGGGACATCTACCGGGCTGACCGCTTCGTGAAGGCCGTCCGGGTGCTCACGTTCAAGGACGTGAACGTCGAGGAGCTCCAGCGCCGCGAGTTCGAACTGCCGCAGGAGCTCTCCCTCGACGGAGAGTGACGCGGCGCGCCGTTTCTGCACAGCGGTGACATTCTTCGTCGTTTCCACAGCCTCTGGACTGTTCGCGCGGGACCACGGCGGTGACGGGGTGCTGACGTCCATTCTGTCGGGATGGCAGCGAAAGACGACCTCGGGCGAGCCGGGGAGCAGCAGGCAGCGGACTATCTGACGAAGCGCGGGTATCGGATCGTCGACCGCAACTGGCGGTGTCCCCAGGGGGAGCTGGACATCGTCGCGATCATCGGCCCCCATGTCGCGGTGGTCGAGGTCAAGACACGGCGGTCAGCGGCGTTCGGGCACCCGTTCGATGCGATCGATGACCGCAAGCGGCGCCGGCTGTGGCGTCTCGCCTACGCCTGGCGTGCGGCACACCCCGAGCTGGCGCGCGGACGGGCCCTCCGGGTGGAAGCGGTCGGCATCATCGGCGCGTCCGTGGCGACGGCCTCGATCGAGCACCTCGAGGACATCGCATGAGCACGGCGCGAACCTGGTCCGTGGCGCTCACCGGGGCCGAGGGGCATGTCGTCGAGGTCGAGGCCGACCTCTCGGCGCAGACGCCGGAGTTCCGCATCATCGGCCTCCCGGACAAGTCCCTGGGCGAGGCCGTGCAGCGCGTGCACAACGCCTGCGGGAACTCCGGCCTCCCGTTGCCGCGGCGACGGCTGACCGTCAACCTCTCTCCCGCGAGTCTGCCGAAGCACGGGGCTGCCTTCGACCTGGCGATCGCGGTGGCCTGCCTCGCCGCGGGCGACGTGATCGCCCGTCGCGCTGTCCGGCAGACCGTGCACCTGGGGGAACTCGGGCTGGACGGGAGGCTGCGTCCCGTGTCGGGTGTGCTGCCGGCCGTCTTCGCCGCCGCTCGTGCCGGCTTCGACCGCGTGATCGTGCCGCACGGCAATGCGGCCGAGGCGGTTCTCGTCGCGGGCGTGGAGGTGCGGGCCGCCGCCTCACTCGCGGAGGTCGCCGCCTGGCACGGCGCGGACGTCGAGGTGCCCGATGTCGAGCCGGTTCCGGGGCCGCAGCCGCCGGAGGAGAAGGCGGACGAGCGCGACCTGAGCGACGTCCTCGGGCAGGAGGAAGCCGTCGAGGCGCTCATCGTCGCGGCCGCCGGCGGCCACAACATGCTCCTGAGCGGTCCGCCGGGAGCAGGGAAGACCATGCTCGCGGGGCGCCTGCCGGGCATCATGCCGCCGCTGACCGAGCAGGAGGCGATCGAGGTGGCTTCGGTCCGCTCGCTCTGCGGCGAGGCCGTGACCGGTCTCGACCACCAGCCTCCGCTCGTGACCCCGCACCACAGCGCCTCGGTGGCGGCGATGGTGGGAGGCGGTTCGCGGACGGCGCGCCCCGGCGCGGTCGCCCGGGCGCATCGGGGCGTCCTCTTCCTGGACGAGGCAGCGGAGTTCCCGCGGGTGGCCCTGGACGCGCTCCGTCAGCCGCTCGAGACGGGATTCGTCGATGTGCATCGCTCGGGCTTCGTGGTGCGATTCCCGGCGCGGTTCCAGCTGCTCTTGGCGATGAATCCGTGTCCCTGCGGCAACCGCGGCGTCCGTGATGGCGACTGCATCTGCCCGCCTCAGGCGCTGCGACGCTATGCCACGCGGCTCTCCGGGCCGTTGCGCGATCGTCTCGACATCGATCTGCCGGTCACGCGCGTCGCAGCCTCCCGTTCGATCGCGGGGGAGCGCTCCGGAGCGACGACCGCCGAGGCCCGGGATCGCGTCGGCGCGGCCCGCGCACGAGCCGAGCGGCGCTGGCGCGGCACACCGTGGCGTCGGAATGCGGAGATCCCCGGCACTGTGCTCCGGCATGGCGGCTACCGTCTCCCGTCGGACGTGCGGGCGGGGCTCGATCGCGCCTTGGAACGCGGGGCGTTGACGCTCCGCGGTTACGACCGCGTCCTCCGGGTGGCGTGGACCATGGCCGATCTGGCCGGACGCGACCGTCCCGGCACGGACGAGGTCGGGCGGGCGCTGCTCCTGCGGACGGGGGTGGCACGATGATCGACGGACTCCTCTCTCAACAGGACGCTCTCGACGCGGCGCGGGGCGTGCGCGGAACAGACGAGGTGACGGAGGCGCTGGCGCGGGTCGCCTGGTCCGTCATCGCCGACCCCGGGGACGCCGTCGCCGCGACCCTCGTGCGCGAGTTCGGGCCGGCCGACGGGCTGCGCTTCGCGTTGGACGGGGCGGGACGGCCGTGGCCGGTGGTCCGAGCCGTGGGGGCACGACGGGCCCTCGACGATGCGCGCGCCCGGTGGCGGCAGCGCGCCGATCCGGCGGCGGTGATCGGCGCCATCCGTGGCGCACGGAAGGCAGGTGCGAAGCTGCTGCTCCCCGGAGACCCCGACTGGCCGCTGTCCGTCGATGATCTCGATGCGGAGGCGCCGATGGTGCTGTGGGTGCGCGGGCGCAGCGACCTCCTGTCGAGCGCGGTGCGCGTTGCGATCGTGGGAGCCAGGGCGGCCACCGCCTACGGGGAGCGTGTCGCCGCCGACATCGCCGGAGACCTGGCTGTCGGGGAGACGGCGGTCGTGTCCGGCGGTGCGTACGGCATCGACGGCGCAGCGCACCGCGCCGCATTGACCGTCGGCGGGGGGACGATCGCGGTCCTCGCCGGGGGGCGTCGACCGCCCGTACCCCGCCGGTCACCGGAACCTTCTGTCCCGCATCGCGGTCGACGGAGCCGTCGTCAGCGAGGTGCCGTGCGGGACGGCCCCGACGCGGTGGCGCTTCCTCGCGCGCAACCGGCTGATCGCGGCGCTGGGGCAGGCCACCGTGGTCGTGGAGGCGGGCTGGCGCAGCGGCTCCCTCAACACGGCGGGGCATGCGGCAACGCTCGGAAGGCCGCTCGGCGCGGTGCCCGGTCCCGTGACGTCCGCCTCGTCGGCCGGCTGTCACCGGCTGCTGCGCGAGTACGACGCGGTGTGCGTCACCTCCGCGGCGGAGGTGGCCGAGCTGCTCCCGGCCGGCGCGCGGTCGCAACGAGGACTCGATGCGACGGACGACGCGCGGGTCGTGCTCCTCCGTGCGCTCAGCACGCGAGCCGCTCGCACGGAGGCGGAGCTCGCCCAGCGCGCCGATCTCACCGTCGACCGGACCCGCGCCGTGCTCGGCCTGCTCGATCTCGACGGGCTCGCGCGACGCGACGGCGACGGCTGGCGTGGCGTGGGCGCGGCACGCACATCGTAGGCAGGGTCCCGGCGGGGCGCGTCGCTCTGAAGGCGGGGGAGCGGCAGGCTGGGGATATGGACTTCGCGGTCGCTGTCGAGGCGTTCGCCGACCACCTCGAAAAGGTGCGTCGGCTCTCTCCGGCGACCGTGAAGGCGTACCGTTCCGATCTGCGGGACCTCGGGACGAGCGTGGGGGGTGGCCCGGTGAGCCGTATCGACCTGGAGATGCTGCGCGAATGGCTGTGGCAGGCGACTCAGCGGGGTGACGCCCGTGCGACGCTGGCCCGACGCGCGGCCACGGCGCGAGCGTTCTTCGGGTGGGCGCGCGAGCAGGACCTCGTCCCTGTCGACCCCAGCCTGCGGCTCGTGGCACCGAAGCGCGCGAAGACGCTGCCGACGGTGGCATCGAAGGACGCGATGTCGGAGCTGTTGGAGCGACATCGGCAGGCGGCGGCCTCGGGCGATCCCGCGGCCCTCCGCGACCAAGCGGTGCTGGAATTCCTCTACGGTGCGGCGGTCCGCGTCTCCGAACTCTGCGGCCTCGACATCGACGACCTGGATCTCGATCGGGGGACGGCCCGCGTGCGGGGCAAGGGCGACAAAGAGCGCGTCGTCCCGTTCGGCGCTCCGGCGCGGGGTGCGCTCACCGCCTACCTGCGTCGCGCTCGACCAGCTCTCCTCGCACGGGCCGGGGCCGCCTCGCCCGCCGTCTTCCTCGGCAGTCGCGGTGGGCGCGTCGGTCCGCGGACGGTCTACGAGGTCGTCGCCCGTGCGCTCGCACCCGTCGTCGGCGCGGAGACCGTCGGGCCGCACGCCCTCCGTCACACGGCGGCGACCCATCTGCTGGACGGTGGTGCGGATCTCCGTGCCGTGCAGGAGATCCTCGGGCACGCAAGCCTGGGGACCACGCAGATCTACACGCACGTGTCGGCGGAGCGGCTGACGGCGACGTATCGCCTCGCGCACCCGCGGGCCTGAGCGCGGAGCCCGCCCCTCGGATCATCCGTCGCAGCAGGGCAGGAGCCGCGCCCGCAGGAGGCCGCCGAACAGGAGCATCGGGTTGATGTACTCGCCGTCGCGTCGCACGCCGACGTGCAGTGAGTCGGGTGGAGTGTGACCACCCGTGGCGACACGGCCGATGTCCTGGCCTCGGCGGACCGGGTCTCCCGCGCGCAGGGGCGACTCCACGGGCTCGAACGTGCTCACGAGGCCATCCGCGTGTCGGATCGTGAGCAGCGGACGATCGACGACGACGCCCTGGAACGCGACGATCCCCTCCGCCGGGGCGACGACGGTGCCGCCCGCAGCCGCAGCGACGTCCACGCCGCGGTGTCCGGGGCCGTAGGCGTGCGCTGGCGCGCGGTAGGCGACGCTCACGCGGCGCGTCCCGTCGACGGGCCACTGCCAGGGGGTGTCGGAGACGAACTCGTCGGGCACGGGCGCGAGGCCGTGTGCCGCCGGCGCCGCTCGGGCGGCGGGCGGAGACGGGAACGGAGCACCGCCACACAGGAGTGCGACAGCGGCGAGGACTGTGGCGATCAGCACCCGGAGGAGAGAGGGGTGCGGGCGAGAGCGAGGGCGAGGAGGGGACGGAGGAGTCATCACGCGAGTGTGCGTGACCGGTGCGGGCCGGCGGAGCGGCCGCTCTCCGCCGGGGCCGGCGGCAGGGGAGAAGGCCGAGCATCGCGCCGCTGTGGAGGACGAGCTGGCGCCGCATGATCCTGTATGCTGGACGAGCACCTCGATCTCGGGGTGACTACGCGTGCCCAGAGCGACTCTGTCGTGGCATCCACTCCCGCAGGTCCCGTTTCCGAACGGGTGGGGGTGAGCCGGGCACCAGGATGTCCGACCGTCCGGTCGGCATGACAACCTCAACGGCGCCCCGCGCCAGAATCAGGAGACGACCATGGCTGTGGTCACCATCCGCCAGCTGCTCGACAGCGGCGTGCACTTCGGACACCAGACCCGTCGGTGGAACCCGAAGGTGAAGCGCTTCATCCTCACGGAGCGCAGCGGCATCCACATCATCGACCTCCAGCAGTCGCTCGGCTACATCGACAAGGCCTACGACTTCGTCAAGGAGACCGTGGCGCACGGCGGCACGATCCTCTTCGTCGGCACCAAGAAGCAGGCGCAGGAGATCCTCGCGGAGCAGGCCACGCGTGTCGGCCAGCCCTACGTGAACCAGCGTTGGCTCGGCGGCCTCCTCACCAACTTCTCCACCATCGCGAAGCGTCTCGCCCGCATGAAGGAGCTCGAGGAGCTCGACTACGAGAACCCCTCCGCTTCCGGCTTCACGAAGAAGGAGCTGCTGCTCAAGAAGCGCGAGCTGGACAAGCTCCACAAGTCGCTCGGTGGTATCCGCAACCTCACCAAGACGCCGTCCGCCCTCTGGGTCGTCGACGCCAAGCGTGAGCACCTCGCCATCGACGAGGCCAAGAAGCTGGGCATCCCGGTGATCGGCATCCTCGACACCAACGCCGACCCGGACGACTTCCAGTACCCGATCCCCGGCAACGACGACGCCATCCGTTCGGTGTCGCTGCTGACGCGCATCATCGCCGACGCCGCCGCCGAGGGCCTGCAGCAGAAGCACAACCCGGAGTCGGGCGACGCGGAGCCGCTGGCCGAGTGGGAGAAGGAGCTTCTCGAGGCTCCCGTGCAGGAGTCCGCTGACGCCGCCGAGGTCGTGACCGCGGACGACGAGGCCGCTGTCGTCGAGACCCCGGCCGCTGACGCCACCGCCGCCGACGAGGCCGGTGCCCAGGCGCACGACGAGGCGATCGCCGCCGCTTCCGGTGAGGAGACCGCCGAGGTCGCCGCCGCCGAGGCCGCAGACGCCAAGTAATCCCTCGTACACCCACACAACGAAGCAAGGAGCCACCACACATGGCCAACTTCACCATCGCCGACCTCAAGGCGCTGCGTGAGCAGCTCGGCACGGGAATGGTCGACACCAAGAAGGCGCTCGAGGAGGCTGACGGCGACGTCGAGAAGGCCACCGAGATCCTGCGTCTGAAGGGTGCGAAGGGCAACGCCAAGCGCGCCGACCGTTCGACCAGCGAGGGCCTCGTCGTCGCTCGTGAGCAGGACGGCGCCGTGACGCTCGTCGAGCTCGCCTGCGAGACCGACTTCGTCGCGAAGAACGAGCGCTTCATCGCGCTGGCCGACAAGGTCGCCGACGCCGTCGCCGCCGTGAAGGCCGACTCGGTCGAGGCCGCCCTCGCCGCTCCGGCGGGCGACAAGACCGTCGAGCAGCTCATCTCGGAAGAGGCCGCCATCATCGGTGAGAAGGTCGAGCTCCGTCGCGTGCGCACCGTCTCCGGTGACAGCGTCGAGGTCTACCTCCACCGCACGAGCAAGGACCTGCCGCCGCAGATCGGTGTCGTCGTCGCCTACACGGGTGACGACGCCGAGACCGCGCGCAGCATCGCCCAGCACATCTCGTTCGCGAACCCGTCGTACCTGTCCCGCGAGGACGTGCCGGCGGATGCGGTCGAGAAGGAGCGCGAGATCGTCACCGAGATCTCCCGCAACGAGGGCAAGCCCGAGGCCGCTCTGCCCAAGATCGTCGAAGGCCGCGTCTCCGCGTTCATCAAGCAGGTCGCCCTGCTGGAGCAGGACTACGCCAAGGACAACAAGCTCTCTGTCGCCCAGGTGGCGAAGGACGCCGGTATCACCGTGACGGACTTCGCGCGCTTCAAGGTCGGCGCGTAGCACTGTCGAAGGGGTTCGGATCGCTCGATCCGAACCCCTTCTTCATGCCCACCAGGCACTATCTTGAATCGGGACGAGAGGACACCCCCCTATGACTGAACGCACCGGACGCCGTCGCGTCCTCCTCAAGCTCTCCGGAGAGGCGTTCGGCGCCGGGCAGCTCGGCGTCAACCCCGACGTGGTCAGCCAGATGGCGCGGGAGATCGCCGCCGCGGTCGACCGGGTCGAAGTGGCGGTCGTCGTCGGCGGAGGCAACTTCTTCCGTGGGGCCGAGCTCAGCCAGCGAGGTATGGATCGCGGGCGCGCCGACTACATGGGCATGCTCGGCACCGTGATGAACGCCCTGGCTCTGCAGGACTTCCTCGAGCAGGCGGGTGCCGCGACGCGTGTGCAGTCCGCGATCTCGATGACCCAGGTCGCCGAGCCCTACATCCCGCGTCGGGCGGAGCGGCACATGGAGAAGGGCCGCGTCGTCATCTTCGGCGCCGGCGCGGGCCTGCCGTACTTCTCCACCGACACGGTCGCCGCGCAGCGCGCACTGGAGATCGGCGCGCAGGAGGTCCTCGTGGCCAAGAACGGCGTCGACGCGATCTACACCGCCGACCCGAACAAGCACGCCGACGCGGAGCGCATCGATCGCGTGACCTATCGCGATGCTCTGCAGCAGGGCCTCAAGGTCGTCGACTCGACGGCGTTCAGCCTGTGCATGGACAACAACATGGACATGCGCGTCTTCGGCATGGAGCCGGCGGGCAACGTCACCCGCGCGCTCCTGGGCGAGCCCATCGGCACGCTCGTCACCGCCTGAGCGCCTGCACGGGACGGGAGCCCGCTCCCGATAGAATTTCCAGAACACCCCGACGATAGGAGCCACCGTGATCGCGGACGTCCTCGCTGAAACCACCACCCGCATGTCCCGGGCCGTCGAGGCTGCCAAGGAGGACTTCTCCACGGTGCGCACCGGTCGTGCGAACCCGCAGCTCTTCCAGAAGGTGCTGGTCGACTACTACGGCACGCCGACCCCGCTCGCGCAGCTCGCCTCGCTCGCGAACCAGGAAGCACGCACGCTCATCATCACGCCGTACGACAAGTCCGCGCTCAAGGCGATCGAGCAGGCCATCCGCGACATGCCGAACCTCGGGGCGAACCCCACGAACGACGGCAACCTCGTGCGGGTCACGATGCCCGAGCTCACCGCCGAGCGGCGCAAGGAGTACGTGAAGCTCGTGAAGTCCAAGGCCGAGGACGCCAAGGTCCACGTCCGCGGCATCCGCCGGAAGGCGAAGGACGAGCTGGACGGCCTGAAGAGCGAGCTCGGTGAGGACGAGATCGCCCGCGGCGAGAAGGAGCTGGACGCGCTGACCCGTCAGCACGTCGATCTCATCGACGACGCGCTCAAGCGCAAAGAGGCCGAACTCCTCGAGGTGTAGCTCGTATGTCCGATGAATCGCGCGGCGCTGAGGAGGGCACTCCGGTGACGCGCCGGGAGGAGCGGCCGGAGGCCGGTCCTGACGGCGGCGTGCCGCTCGGCGACGCCGCCTTCCCGGCGTTCGACGCGGATCGGGTGCCACCCCGGCCACCGCTCCCGGCGCCGCCGGGGGCGGCTCCTGTCACCGCCGACCGCCTCGACACCGCCGACCACAACGCGATCCGCGAGCAGTGGCGTCAGGCGCGCGACGAGTTCGGCACGCATGTCTCCCATGCGCGCGATCAGCTCGACCAGGCGAACGAGCGCATCAAGCAGCGCACCGGTCGCGATCTGATCCTCGCGATCCTCATCGGACTCGCATTCGGCGCGGCACTGCTCGGTTCGCTGCTGTTCATCAAGGCGCTGTTCGTGCCGTTCGCGTTGGCTGCGGCCCTCCTCGGCGTGTACGAGCTCTCCCGCGCCCTGCGCGCGGCCGGCCGTCGTGTCGACGTCGTCCCGCAGCTGATCGCCGCGACGTTCCTTGTCCTGTCCGCGTACTTCGCCGAGCCGTGGCTGAGCTGGGTCATGCTGTTCGTCTCCGTGGCCTTCGTCATCGTCTGGCGCCTGCTCGCTCAGATGGTGGCGAAGGACGGCCGCACATACGGAGATGTGCTCACCGACGCCGTGATCGGCGGTTTCGTGCAGGTGTACGTGCCGTTCCTCGCCGGCGTGGCCCTCATCCTGCTCGAGCAGGAGGGCGGGCAGTGGTGGGTGCTCAGCTTCATCGCGATCGCGGTCGCCGCGGACACCGGTGCGTATGCGGCTGGACTCGCCTTCGGGCGGCACCCGATGGCACCGCGGATCAGTCCCAAGAAGACCTGGGAGGGCTTCGGCGGCGCCGTGGTCGCGTCGCTCGTGGCGGGCGTGCTCCTCGCGATCTTCCTGCTCGATCTGCCCTGGTGGGGTGGCGTGATCTTCGGCGCCGCGATCCTGCTGTCCGCGACGCTCGGGGACCTCGGCGAGTCGATGTTGAAGCGCGACCTCGGGATCAAGGACATGAGCTCGTGGCTTCCAGGGCACGGAGGACTCCTCGACCGGCTGGACAGCATCCTGCCGTCGACGATCCCCGCCCTCTGCCTGTACTTCCTCCTCTCTCCCTGGTTGGTGCTGTGATGAACGACAGTGGTGCTGTGATGGACGACGACCGCCGCGAGGGCACCGTGCAGAGCACGGCCAAGCCGGCGTTCGCACTCACGACCGGACGCACGAAGGGGTACCACCGCGCCGCGGTGGACGGGTTCCTCGCGTCGGCGCGACAGACATTCGAGAGCGGTGCGGACGACCTCACGGCCGAGGACGTGCGCACCGTCTCCTTCCCGCTCGTCAAGGAGGGCTACGTGGTGGCGGACGTCGACGCGGCCCTCGGACGCGTCGAGGATGCCTTCGCCGCGCGCGAGCGGGAGCGCGCCGTGCGCTCCCTCGGAGCGGGCGCATGGGTGGAGCAGGCGAGGGCCGACGCGCAGGTGATCCTGGACCACCTGGCGCGTCCGCGTCGGCACCGGTTCGCCCGCACCGGATTCCTCACCTTCGGCTACCGCGTCGACGAGGTCGATCACGTCACCTCCCGCATCGTCCGCTACCTGCGGGACGGCGACGCGCTGTCGGCCGAGCAGCTGCGGTCCGCGGCGTTCCGCATGCAGCGCGGCGGCTACCGCGAAGAGCAGGTCGACGCGCTCCTGGACGCCACCATCGACGTGATCCTGGCGGTCCGCTGAGCACGTCTGATGGCCTCTTCAGGCAGGTATGCGTAAACTGTCCTCCATCGTGAACTCCCGAAACGACATGATGCCCGATCGAAACGACGCCCTGCTGGTACCCGCAGCGACGGCCGCGTCGGCCACCCGCGGCACCCGCCGCTGGTCTCGCCGCCGCGGTGTCGTCGGGGTCTTCAGCTCTCTCGCGGTCGTCGGATTCGCCGCCGCGATGGTCGCGCCCACCGGTGTCGCCCTGGCGCAGCCCATGGCCACGGACGCACCGGACTCCGTGTATGCGGTAGCACTGGCGGACACGCAGAACCTCACCGTCACGGTGGAAGGAGCGGCGATCACCCCCGTCGAGCGCGGGTCGTTCGACATCTACGTCAAGCCCAAGCCGAAGCCCAAGCCGAAGCCGGCCCCGGCGACCACGTCCTCGTCGTCCGACGAGTCGGAGGGCGGATCCTCCGGCGGCGGTGGGCTCCCGCCGTACAGCGGCGGCGGCGCTCCCGCGGAGTGGATGGCAGCCGCCGGGATCGCGCAGAGCGACTGGCAGTACGTCGACTACATCGTCTCGCGGGAGAGCGGTTGGAACCCCAACGCGACCAACTCGTCCTCCGGCGCCTGTGGCCTCGTCCAGGCGCTGCCCTGCAGCAAGGTGCCGGGCAACGGCTACAACCCGGTGGACAACCTCCGTTGGGCCACCGGATACGCCACCGGTCGCTACGGCAGCTGGGCAGGCGCGTACAACTTCTGGGTCACCAACCACTGGTGGTGAGCCGGCACCATGCCCCGCTCACGCCGACGTCCTTCCGCGCGCCCTGAGGGCGATGACTCCTTCGAGCGTCTCCTCGCCGGCTGGAAGCGCACCGAGGTCCGCCGAGGCGTGGAGTGGACGGTGCAGCCCGTCTCCGCACTCCAGGCGCAGAAGGCGTACGTCTGCCCGGGTTGCGGACGGTCCGTCGAGCCCGGTACCGCCCACCTCGTCGCCTGGCGCGCGGACGGTGTTCTCGGCGACGCCGCGGCTCTCGCCGACCGCAGACACTGGCACAACCACTGTTGGAGGATCGCATGACCATCGAGATCCGGGGACCGCTGGAGCTTCCGGCGCGTCGTGAGGACATCGAGCTGCACACCGCGGACGGCCTGACGCTCGTCGGCGAGCTCGCGATGCCGGAGGCCGACGCGCCGGCCGCGACCCTGGTCACGCTGCACCCGCTGCCGACCGCCGGCGGCTTCATGGACTCGCACATCATCCGGAAGGCGTCCGCGCGGCTGCCCGCCCTGGCCGATCTCGCGGTGCTGCGGTTCAACACGCGTGGCACCACATCGCCGCGCGGCACCAGCGAGGGAACGTTCGACGGCGGCGCTGCGGAGCAGTTCGATGTCGCAGCCGCCATGGACTTCGTCCGTGACCGCGCGCTGCCGCGCCCGTGGCTCGTCGGGTGGTCGTTCGGGACGGAACTCGCCCTCAAGTACGGTGCCGACCACGACATCGAGGGCATCATCCTCCTCTCGCCGCCGTTGCATCGCGCTACGGCGGAGGAGGTCGCCGCCTGGGGGAAGACCGGCCACCGCGTGGTCATCCTCGTGCCCGAGTTCGACGACTACCTGCGCCCGGCGGAAGCGCGGGAGCGCTTCGCGACGATCCCCCAGGCGCAGCTGATCGCGGTCGAAGGAGGCAAGCACCTGTGGGTGGGGGAGACCCAGACGCGCCGGGTGCTCACAGAGATCGTCGCCGCGGTCAATCCGTCGGCTCTGCCGCTGCCGACCCACTGGTCGACCGAGGACTGACGCCGCGGGCGACCCTGGTCATCGTTCGTTCATACGCGGGATGAGCACCTGGCGGTAGAGGATCAGGATGCTGGCGGCCACCGGGATCGCGATGAGCGCCCCGAGCAGGCCCAGCAGGCTGCCTCCGGCGAGGGCGGCCACCACGACGACGGCGCCGGGCACGGAGACCGCGCGGCTCATGATGCGCGGCGAGATCACGTACGCCTCGATCTGCATGTAGATCAGGTAGTAGATCGCCGCCGCGAGAGCCGTGCCGGGGGAGCCGAGGCCAGGGATGAGGCAGACGAGGACGATGATTGTCGAGCCGGTCAGGGTGCCCACCAGCGGGATGAGCGAGAAGAAGAAGGCGACGACCGCGAGAACGGCGGGGAACGGCGCGTCGATGATCGTGAGGTAGATCGCGCTGAGAGCGCCGTTGATCACGCCCTGGCTGACCTGGCCCATGACGTAGTAGCCGACCGAGTCGGTGATCTGCTCCGATAGATCGATGAAGCGATCCCGCTTGGACGCCGGGACGAGCTGGTACACCGCGCGCTTGAGCGAGGGCGTCGAGGCCGTGAGATAGATGGTCAGGATGAGGACGATGAACGCGCCGAACACACCGCTGAGCACGGCGCCGCTGGCGATCAGCACGCCCTGACCGATCGACCCGCCGATCTCCGCGAGATTGGTGGTCAGCCAGTCCTCCACGTACGCGAAGACGTCGTCGACGAGGAGGTTGGGGAACGTCTCCTGGATCCAACTCCGCAGGTCCTCGATCGCGGTTCCGCGTTGCACGATCGCCGTGATCTGGGCGATGAGCTGCGAGATCTGGTCGACCAGCACCGGCAGCACGATGAGGATGATCCCGACGAAGACGGCCAGCACGGCGACGATCGTCACGAGGACCGCGAGCCACCGGGGCAGGCGTCGACGCTCGAGGAACGTGACCAGGGGATCGAGTCCGAGGCTGAGGAAGAGCGCGGTCCCGATGTACAGCAGCACGGTCGACAGCGTCTGCACGCTGCTGATCAGGACGATCCCGAGGCCCACGCCCAGTGTCGCCACGAGGGCGGTGCGGAACGGGTTGTGGATCTTCATGCGGACTCCTCGGTACGGCTGCAGCAAGGCTACCCATGCCGCGGCTCGACGCGCCGCCGACGTGCCGCGCGACGGAGGAGGGAGGGCCCTCGTGGTCAACACACAGGTGGGTTCGCTAGTCTGAAATGTCGAGTGTGGCGTCGCGGGCGGGAAGCCGCGATGCGTGAGGAGACTATTCGTGCGTTTCGTATGGGCCGTGGTGGCCTTCGTGCTGGCTGCCGTGCTGATCGGTGCGGGGATCGCCCAACGCACCATCTTCGTCGGCCCGTCGTCTGAGGAAGCCCGCGTCGACATCGAGGAGCCCGCGCCCTTCGTGCTCCTGGACGGCGACGTCCTGCGGATCAACGCGGGCGCGCAGAAGCTGCTCATCCGCGGCGAGGGCGAGATCTTCACCAGCTACGGGCGCACGGCCGACATGGAGGCCTGGCTCTCCGACTCGGAGTACAACCACGTGACCGTCGGGGACGACGACGAACTCGTCGTCGACCACGTCGCCGCCGCGGACGACGAGGGGTCGACCGAGACGCCGGCGCCCGAGGCCACGGAGACACCGTCGCCGGAAGCCGACGCCGATGCACCCGCGGGTCGCAACCCCGCCGGCTCTGATCTGTGGCTCGACTCGTTCACCGATGAGAACTTCCTCTCCACCGACAAGATGCAGCTCCCGGAAGGGACCAGCGTGCTGATCGCATACGACGGCACCAAGGACGCGCCGGACGACATCGTCGTCTCCTGGCCGCTGGACACGCGGACGCCTCTGGCAGGACCGCTCATGGCGGCCGGCGGCCTGGTGCTCCTCGTGGGGCTGGTCCTCTACGTGCTCGCGATCCGCCACCAGCGCCGTGGTCGGGGCCCGCGCCGGAAGGGTCCCGGGCCGCTTCCCTCGACCCAGCCGATCGACGTGGCGGCCCTTCCGCCATCCGAGCGGGATGCCCTGGAGGCCGCGGACGGGGCGCAGTCGCCGACACCGGCGGGGAAGGACGACGTGGACGACACGGAGATCGTCGACGAGAAGGAGCAGGATGGGAAGAGTACGATGCGAGCCGAGCGCCCGAGGCGTCGTCGGCGCCTGCTCGCCCTCCCCGCGATCGGTTTGACCGCTCTGCTGGCCTCAGGCTGCACGGCCGACTCCTGGCCGGAGTTCGGGGACGCCTCCGCATCGCCGTCTCCGACGCCGACCGTGATCGCCCCCGAGAACCAGAAGCCGCCGGCGGTCACCGAGACGCAGGCCGAGCGGATCCTCCGGGAGGTCTCCGAAACTCTGGTGCAGGCCGATGAGGCGAAAGACCTCGACCTCGCGGCGACCCGTCTCGACGGCGCTCCGCTGACGACGAGGACCACTGACTACGCCCTGCGGGCGAAGCTCCCGGATCGGGCCGCGCCCGCTGCGATCCCCACGGACGACGTCGAGGTGGTGCTCCCGGAGGCGACGGATCGCTGGCCGCGCACGGTCCTCATGCTCTCGAAGAGCACCGGTGACGACACAGTGCCGCCGGTGGTGCTCACCATGACGCAGGCCGACCCCTGGTCCAACTACAAGGTGACCAACATGGCGGAGATGTCGGCGGATGCGGTGTTCCCCGAGGTGGCCGCAAGCTGGCTGGGGACCTCGCTGGTCCCGGCAGACTCGGCCTTCCTGTCCGTGCCGCCGAACGAGGTCGCGGCGGCGTTCGCCGATGTCGTCGACAAGGGCGAGAAGAGTGCCTCGTACGGGCAGTTCGACGACTTGGCGCTCAACCTCGCCACGTCGATCAGGGACAGCAGGCAGAACCTGGTGCAGGGGCTGGCTGACGCCGGCGCCGCGAAGACGTCCAAGGCGGCGTTCGACATGAAGCCGACGACGGCGGATCCGGTCTCGATGACGACGCTGGACAGCGGCGCCATCGTCGCGGTCTCCGTTCTCGATGTCGAGACGATCACCCCCACGTCCTCCGACGTCGTCATCCGTTTCGGTGACAACGAGGAGGCGAAGGCGCTCACCGGGGCGAAGGAGTCTGCGAAGGGCGCCGAGACGACATACGAGTTCCAGTTGTTCTTCGCCGTGCCGTCTCAGGGCTCGAGCGAACCGATCCGCCTCCTGGCCTCGCGTCAGGATCTCGTCTCCGTGAAGGTGATCAAGTGAGTGAGATGTCTCCCGCGGCCCTGCGAGGCGCCGTCGATCTGTCCAGTCTGCGCAACCGTCCGTCCGCGCCCGCGAGCGGTGCGGCTGCCCCCTCGAACTCCCCGGTGGCCGATGTCGTCGTGGATGCGACAGATGAGAACTTCGGCCAGGTGCTCGAGCTGTCCCGCACCGTCCCCGTGGTCGTCGACCTCTGGGCCGAGTGGTGCGGGCCGTGCAAGCAGCTGAGCCCGATCATCGAAAAGGTGACCAGGGAGCTCGGCGGCCGGGTGCTCCTGGCCAAGGTCGACGTCGATGCGAATCCGCAGCTCGCGCAGAGCTTCCGTGCGCAGTCGATCCCGATGGTCGTCGCCCTCATCGCAGGCCAGCCGGTGCCGATGTTCACGGGCGCCGTTCCTGAGCAGCAGGTGCGTGAGGTCTTCGCGCAGCTGCTGCAGGTGGCCGCGCAGAACGGCGTCTCGGGATCGCTCCCGGTCGGCGACTCCGAGGCAGGGGAGGCTGAACCTCCCGCCGAGCCCGAGCTACCGCCGCTGCACGCGGAGGCGTTCTCCGCCATCGAGCGGGGCGACTACCGTGCGGCCATCGCCGCCTATGAGAAGGCGCTCGCGGAGAACCCGCGTGACGAGGACGCCATCGCCGGCCTGGGCCAGGTCCGACTGCTGGACCGTGTGCAGGGACTCGACCTGCAGACGGCCCGAGCCGCGGCCGCAGCGGCTCCGCTGGACGTGCAGGCCCAGTTCGACGTCGCGGACCTCGACCTCGCCGGCGGACACGTCGACGACGCCTTCGGCCGGCTCCTCGACCTGTTCGCGCAGCTGCCGTCCGACCAGCGGACACCCGTCCGCGAGCGCCTCGTCGAGTTGTTCGGCCTCATCGGCGCCAGCGACCCGCGCGTGATCGCGGCTCGCAACCGACTCTCCTCGCTGCTGTTCTGATCGATCTGCGCGGAGCTCGTTGCTCCGCGCAGATCGGTCGTCGTCGGCCGTCCGTCAGCCGTTGTTCACGGTGGGGACGTGTGGCTCCGGCTGATGACGGAGCCACAGCGTCGACAGCGCGGGCAGCGTGATCGAGGCGGTGGGGGCGCCGGCGTCCGCCGACTCGGCGATCACCATTCCGAGATTGCCCGAGCCCCGCCCACCGTAGGCGTCAGCATCCGAGTTCAGGATCTCCTGCCACACGCCTTCGCGCGGGAGCCCGAGACGGTACCCGGTGCGCTCCACTCCGGCGAAGTTGCTGACGACGACGAGACGGCCGCCGTGCGCGTCCCGCCGTTCGAAGGCGATCACGGACGGGTCCCAGCTCGGTGCGCCGAGTCGCGTGAATCCGGAGCCGTCGTTGTCACGCTCCCAGAGCGGAGCCTGCGACCGGTACACCGCGTTCATCGCGGCGACGAAGTCTTGCAGCTGGGCGTGGGAGGGCTGGTCGCGGAGCCACCAGTCCAGTTCACGCCCTTCGGACCACTCCGCGAGCTGTCCGAACTCCTGTCCCATGAACAGCAGCTTCTTGCCCGGATGTCCCCACATGTAGGCGAGGTAGGCGCGGACGTTCGCGAGCTTGTGCCAGTGGTCGCCCGGCATCTTCGACAACAGGCTGCCTTTGCCGTGCACGACCTCGTCGTGACTGATCGGCAGGACGTAGTTCTCGCCGAACGCGTAGACGAACGAGAACGTCATCTCGCCCTCGTGGTGCGCCCGGTACATCGGGTCTCTGCCGATGTACTGCAGCGAGTCGTTCATCCAGCCCATGTTCCACTTGAAACCGAATCCGAGGCCGGCATGATCCGTCGGCGCTGTGACGCCGGGGAAGCTCGTGGACTCCTCGGCGATCATGAGGATCCCGGGGTGCAGCCGGTAGGCCGTGGCGTTGACCTCCTGGAGGAAGCGGATCGCCTCGAGGTTCTCGCGTCCGCCGTGGATGTTCGGCTCCCACTCACCCTCGCGGCGCGAGTAGTCGAGGTAGAGCATCGAAGCCACGGCGTCGACGCGCAGACCGTCGACGTGGAACTCCTCGAGCCAGTACAGCGCGTTCGCGACGAGGAACCCCCGGACCTCGGGTCGGCCGTAGTCGAAGATGAGCGTGCCCCAGTCTTGGTGCTCGCCGCGCCGAGGGTCGGGGTGCTCGTAGAGGGGCTGACCGTCGAACCGGGCCAGGGCGAAGTCGTCCTTGGGGAAGTGCCCCGGCACCCAGTCCATGATGACGCCGATGCCGGCCTGGTGCAGGCGGTCGATGAGGTACCGCAGGTCGTCGGGGGAGCCGTACCGGCTCGTCGGAGCGTAGTAGCCGCTGACCTGGTAACCCCACGATCCGCCGAACGGATGCTCGGCGAGCGGCATGAACTCGACGTGCGTGAACCCGGTCTCCTGCACATGCGCGATCAGCGGATCGGCCAGCTCGCGATAACCCAGGCCCCCGCGCCAGGAGCCGACGTGCACCTCGTACACGGACAGCGGCTGCGCGACGGCGTGGGTCGCGGCACGCCGGGTCATCCACGCGCCGTCCTCCCAGACGTAGGACGACGCGGTGACGACCGACGCGGTCTCCGGGGGCACCTGTGCCGCCAGAGCCATCGGGTCCGCTTTGAGGACCCAGGCGCCGCTCCGCGTACGGATCTGGTACTTGTACCGGGTGCCGACGGGGAGGTCAGGGACGAAGAGCTCCCAGACGCCGCTGGCCCCGAGCGAGCGCATGGCGTGGCTCTCGCCGTTCCAACCGTTGTGGTCGCCCACGACCCGGACGGCCGACGCATCGGGAGCCCACACCGCGAAGGACACACCCTGCTCGTCGCCCTGGGTGCGGGGATGGGCACCCAGCGCCTCCCACAGTCGCTCGTGCCGACCCTCGGCGATGAGGTGCAGGTCGAGGTCGCCCAGCGTCGGTGCATGCCGGTACGGGTCACCGGAGACGGTCTCCTCCTCGCCGCGGTAGCGCGTCGCGATGCGATACGGGAGCGGCGGTCCGGGGTGCGTGCCCTCCCAGACGCCGTGCGCGACGTGGGACAGGGTGAGCCTGCTCCCGTCTCCGAAGACGGCCTCGACGGTCTCGGCGAGCGGCCGGCGGGCGCGGACGGCGGTGACCGTACGGCCGGCGGCGTCCTTGGCGGGGTGTGCACCGAGCAGGGAGTGCGGGTCGTGATGCTGACCGGCAGCGACCGCTTCCCATTCGGCGTCGGCGGTGTCCTCGATGCGGCTCATGCGCGCTCCCTCACCTTCAGGATGTGGACGGGCTCGGCGAAGGCGTCGAGCCGGACGTAGTTGTGGTCGCTCCAGGTCCAGACGCTGCCGGTCAGCAGATCCTCCACCTCGAAGGTCTCACCCAGGGGAACCCCCCAACGCGTGGTGTCGAGGTGGACCGTGGTCTCGCGCACCGAGTGCGGGTCGACGTTCGCCACGACGATGAGGGTGTCCGGCCTGCCGGTGCCGGTGAAGGCAGCGTCGAGGTGTTTGCTGAACACGAGGACGGCGTCGTCGTCGCTCCAGTGCAGTTCGAGGTTGCGGAGCTGCCGCAGCGCCGGATGCGCCGCACGGATCTCGTTCAGTCGCCGGAGCAGCGGAGCCAGGGACTCCCCGCGTTCCTCGGCCCCCGCCCAGTCCCGGAGCTTGTACTCGTACTTCTCGTTGTCGATGTTCTCCTCGGAACCCGGACGGGCCACGTTCTCGATGAGCTCGTAACCGGCGTAGACGCCGTACACGGGCCCGGCCGTCGCGGCGATGCAGGCACGGATGCGATACGCCGCGCGACCACCGAACTGGAGGTACTCGGTGAGGATGTCGTGCGTGTTCACGAAGAGGTTCGGACGCATGTAGTCGGCCGTCTCGTGGGAGATCGAGGTGAGGAACTCCTCCAGCTCGGGCTTGGTGTTGCGCCAGGTGAAATAGCTGTAGCTCTGCTGGAAGCCCACCGCGGCCAACGCACGCATCACGGCGGGTCGGGTGAACGCCTCGGCGAGGAAGATGACGTCGGGATCCGTCTCGTTGACCGTCGCGATCAGCCACTCCCAGAACTGCAGCGGCTTGGTGTGCGGGTTGTCCACGCGGAAGATCCGGACGCCTTCGCCCACCCAGTGCCGGACGATCCGGAGCATCTCGGCGGCGATGCCTTCCGGATCGTTGTCGAAGTTCAGCGGGTAGATGTCCTGGTACTTCTTGGGCGGGTTCTCCGCGTAGGCGATGCTCCCGTCCGGCAGGGTCGTGAACCATTCCGGGTGGTCGCGTACCCATGGGTGGTCGGGGGAGGCCTGCAGGGCGAGGTCCAGGGCGACCTCCAGTCCTTCCTTCCGCGCGGCGCGCACGAATGCGCGGAAGTCCTGCGGGGTGCCGAGGTCGGGATGGATCGCGTCGTGTCCTCCCTCCGCCGCTCCGATCGCGTACGGCGAGCCCGGGTCACCCGCTTCGGCGACGAGGGTGTTGTTGCGACCCTTGCGGTTGGTCGTGCCGATGGGGTGCACCGGGACGAGGTAGATCACCTCGAATCCCATCCGGGCGACCTCGGGCAGCCGCTTCGCGGCGGTGCGGAACGTCCCGCTGCGGACCGTGCCGTCCTTGAGGCGACGGGCACCCTCGGAGCGTGGGAAGAACTCGTACCAGGAGCCGACACCCGCACGGGTGCGCTCGACGCGGAGGACCTGCTCCGCGGAGGCGGAGCGCAGGGTCGTGACCGGACGGTCGCGGAAGATCGCCGCGAGTTCGGGGTCGACGGCCGAAGCAGCGGTCGTGGCGGCGTCACCTCTCCGGAGCTCCTCGGCACGGGCGCGCAGCCGCGTGCGCTGCGCCGCGGGGCGGTCCTTCTCTCCGGCGGCGCGCTGCAGGAGCTCGGCGCCCAGGGCGGCCATCACCTCGACATCGACTCCCGCGGCGATCTTGAGGTGCGCGGCATGAGCCCAGGTGGCGAAGTCGTCCGAGAATCCCTCGAAGCGGTACCGCCAGACGCCCTCCGCGTCGAGCGCGATCTCGGCTTCCCAGCGGTCGGTGCCGTCCGCGAGGGCGGTCAGCCGGTGCAGGCTCTCCTCGCCGGTCGGAGACGTCAGTCGTACATGCACGCCGATGAGATCGTGCCCTTCCCGGAATGCCACGACGCGGAAGGGGACGACCTCGCCAGCGAAGGCCTTGGCCGGGAACCCGCCGGGGACCGCAGGGGTACCGTCGAGCAAGGGGATACGGGTCGTCCGCAGAGCTCCGGGGAGATCCGCGTCGGCGGCGCGCGTCGGGATCTGAACGGGGCTCCGTAGAGCCGTGGGTCGGGTTCCAGCACGTGCAGTCACATGCCGAATCTACCGCTCGGGCCTGTCGGAACCTACCGCTCGACCCCGGCGGCGAACCGTGCTATCACTCCACCCGGAACAGGCGCATCGAGGTGCCGGGGATCGGCAGGACATCGCCAGGCGCGAACGTCTCCTCGGCCTCCGACGGGCGCTCGTCGGCGCTCGACCAGAGGGAGACGAACCGCGTGGCGTCATCGATCTCCTCCGGCAGCCGGACATCGATCGGCGCCTCCGTCCCGTGCACGATCAGCAGGATGCGGTTGGCGGCTTCCTTGTCCGGCGTGGACGCGGCGACGTACTGCAGGGTGCGGTTGCCGGGATCCGTCCACTGGTTCGGCTCCATGGTCGCGCCGTCCTGGTCGTACCAGTCCATGACCGACGCGTTCGGGATGTGCTCGCCGAGGCGCGCGTACCGGCTCGGACGCAGTGCGGGGTTCTCCTGCCGCAGCCGCACCAGGCGCGCGACGTGAGCCCGGAGGTCTTCCTGCCAGGGCTCGAACTCCCAGGTCAGCCATGACAGCTGCGAGTCCTGCGCGTAGGCGTTGTTGTTGCCGCGCTGGCTACGCCCCACCTCGTCCCCGGCGGTGAGCATCGGGATGCCGGCCGAGAGGAGGAGGGTGCCGAGCAGGTTGCGCATGGCCTTGCGCCGCGCGGTGAGGATCGCGGGATCGTCGGTCGGTCCCTCGACGCCGTGGTTGAAGGACCGGTTGAGGTCGGCGCCGTCGCGGTTGTGCTCGCCGTTGGCCTCGTTGTGCTTGACGTCGTACGAGACGAGGTCGTGCAGCGTGAACCCGTCGTGCGCCGTGACGAAGTTGATGCTCGCGAGCGGCCCGCGCTCCTCGCTGAAGGTGTTCGACGATCCGGCGAGGCGGGTGGCGAAGCCGCCGATCCCCACCGGTGCCGAGGCCCGCCGCGCGTAGTCGATGTCGCTCAGCCAGAAGTTGCGCACCCGGTCGCGGTACCGGTCGTTCCACTCGTGCCACCCGGCGGGGAAGTTGCCCGTCTGCCAGCCGCCCAGTCCGACGTCCCAGGGTTCCGCGATGAGCTTGGTCTCCGCGAGGACGGGGTCGGCGGCGATCGCCTGCAGAAGCGGATGATCCGGAGTGTAGGCGTGAGCGCCGTCGCGCGCGATCGCCGTCGCCAGGTCGAAGCGGAAGCCGTCGATCTGCATCTCCTCGGCCCAATACCGGAGCGAGTCCAGCACCAGTCGTGCGCCCGCGTCGGTGGCCGTGTTGAGCGTGTTGCCGCATCCCGTGGTGTCGATGTAGACGCCCGCGTCGTCCTGCCGGTAGTACCGCGCGTTGTCGATACCGCGGAGACTGGAGCGCGGTCCGCCGATACCTTCTTCCGACGTGTGGTTGTAGACCACGTCGAGGATCACCTCGAGCCCGGCCTCGTGCAGCAGCCTGACCATGCCCTTGAACTCGGCGATGATCGCCTCGGGTCCCCGCTTCCGGGCGTCCTCCGTCGCGTAGGCGGCGTGCGGTGTGAAGAAGTTGAGCGTGTTGTAGCCCCAGTAGTTCGTCAGCCCTCGCTCCAGCAGCCGCGGTTCCGGGACGAAGGCGTGGACGGGGAGCAGCTCCACCGACGTCACCCCCAGCGTGCGGAGGTACGCGATCATGGCCGGATGCGCGAGGCCCGCGTAGGTGCCGTGCAGCGCGGGCGGGATGTCGGGGTGCCGCTTGGTCAGTCCCTTCAAGTGGCCCTCGTAGATGACGGTGCGGTCCGCCGGGACGCGCGGCTTGGTCGAATCGCCCCAGTCGAAGCCGTCCTCGATGACCACGGCTCGCCATTCCTGGTAGCCGTGTCCCTGGGCGAGGCCCCGCGCGTACGGATCGAGGAGCAGCGTCTCCGGGTTGAACGTGTTGCCGGGGCCGTGCGGACCCTCGACGCGGAGTGCGTAGCGGACTCCGGGCTGCAGCAACGGCGTCGTCACCTCCCAGACGCCTCCGGGCCGCCGTTCGAGCGGCGCCTGGTCGACGACCCAGTCGAGGTCCGTCGCGTCGAAGACGACGAGCTCGACCGCGGAGGCGTTCTGCGACCAGACCCGCAGCGTGCCGACGCGGTCGTGCAGCCGGACGCCGAGGTTGTCGAGGATCGCCCCACCGGGCACGACGGAGTCGGGGGACGAAGACATGGATACACCCTAAACGTGTTGCATTTCAGTCTCATGACAGGACGCACCCGGTCTCACCCGCAGAGGGACCGGCCGGGGCGTGGATCGGGGAGAATCGAAGCATGCGGCACTATCTCGACCACGCGGCGACGACGCCGCTGCGCCCGGAGGCCAGGGACGCGTGGCTGGAGGCGTCGGCCATCATCGGCAACGCGTCATCGACGCATGGAGCCGGGCAGGACGCGCGCCGGGTGCTGGAGGAGTCACGGGAGCGGATCGCCGCGGTCCTCGGGGCCGACCCGATCGAGGTCGTGCTCACCTCCGGTGGGACGGAGTCCATCAACCTCGCCCTCCAGGGACTATGGCACTCGCGTGGTCCGGGGACGACGGCCGTCGTGGTGCCGGACGGCGAGCATCACGCGACGATGGACACGATCGCAGCCCTGGTGCCCGACGGGGCCGAGGTGCGCGCTGTTCCGCTGTCTCCGCAGGCGCGGATCGACGAGGGCCGCTTCGCAGCGGCCCTTCCCGGGGCAGCGTTCGCGACGGCGCTCGTGGCGAACAACGAGACCGGGACCATCAACGACGCGCCCGCCCTCGCCGCTGCGGCCGCGGATGCCGAAGTCCCGCTGCACCTCGACGCGGTCGCCGCGCTCGGACACCTGCCGCTGTCGTTCCGCGACTTGCGGGGCCGCGCCGACGACGCTGTGGGCCTCGTGGCGCTCAGCATCGCCGGCCACAAGGTCGGCGCACCGGTCGGAGTCGGGGCGCTGGTGGTGGCGCGGTCAGCCCGGCTGACACCACTTCTGAGGGGCGGCGGCCAGCAGCGGGGTCTGCGCGCGGGCACCCAGGACGTGCCGGGAGCGGCGGCGCTGGCGACAGCGCTCGAACTCGCCGAGCGTGAGCGGGCCGCCGAGAGCGTCCGGGTGGGCGAGCTGCGCGACCGCCTGATCGAGGGCATCCGTGCGCGGGTGCCGGCCGCCGAGCTCCTGGGCGACCCCGACCACCGCCTCCCCGGCACGGCTCATCTGCTCTTCCCCGGCGCAGTGGGGGAGAGCCTGCTGTTCCTGCTGGACATGGCCGGCGTCTCGGCCTCCACGGGCTCCGCGTGTCAGGCGGGGGTCGCCGAGCCCTCGCACGTCGTGATGGCGATGGGGCGAAGTGAGGCGGACGCTCGGAGCGTGCTGCGTTTCTCCCTCGGGCGCACATCGACCGATCCCGATGTGGACGCGGTGCTGGCGGTGATCGGCGAGGCCTACGCACGGGCATCCGGGGCCCGTGCAGCCGAGCGCTCGTAGACTGGACCCATGCGAATCCTTGCGGCCATGAGCGGTGGTGTGGACTCCGCTGTCGCGGCCGCCCGGGCCGTCGAGGCGGGGCACGATGTGGTCGGCGTGCACCTCGCGCTCTCCCGCGCCGGGGGGACCCTGCGCACCGGCAGCCGCGGCTGCTGCACGATCGAGGACGCCCTCGACGCGCGTCGCGCCGCCGACCTCCTCGGCATCCCTTTCTATGTGTGGGACTTCTCGGAGCGGTTCCGCGACGACGTGATCGACGACTTCGTCGCCGAGTACCGTGCGGGTCGGACGCCGAACCCGTGCATGCGGTGCAACGAGAAGATCAAGTTCGCCGCCCTGCTGGAGCGCGCCCTGGAACTCGGCTTCGACGCCGTGTGCACGGGACACTACGCGACCCTCGTCGACGGCGCGGAGGGTCTCGAACTGCACCGGGCATCGGACAACGCGAAGGACCAGTCCTACGTGCTCGGCGTCCTGACGGCCGACCAACTCGCACACACTTACTTCCCGCTTGGCACCACGCCGTCGAAGGCGCTCGTGCGGGCGGAGGCCGAGGCGCGTGGTCTCAGCGTCGCGCAGAAGCCGGACAGCCACGACATCTGCTTCATCCCGGATGGGGACACCCGGGGCTGGCTGGCCGAGAAGGTCGGCACCGCCACCGGCGAGATCGTCGACCGCTCCGGTGCCGTCGTCGGCGCGCACGAGGGCGCTCATGCGTTCACGGTCGGTCAGCGGCGCGGACTCAAGCTCGGCGTCCCGGCGGCTGACGGCAAGCCGCGCTTCGTGCTCGAGGTGCGCCCCGTGTCGAACACGGTGGTCGTCGGCCCGAAGGAGGCCCTGGCGATCGCCGAGATCTCCGGGGAGCGTTTCAGCTGGGCCGGCGCTGCGCCGACCGCGTCGGTGTTCGCGTGCGACGTGCAGATCCGCGCGCATGCCGAGCCGGTACCCGCCACGGCCACCGTGACGACGGAGGGCGTCCGCGTCGTTCCCGATTCTCCGCTCGACGGTGTCGCCCCCGGGCAGACCGCCGTGCTCTACATCGGCACGCGCGTTCTCGGGCAGTTCACGATCGATTCCACCGTGTCCGCGGTACCCGTCGGCGTCTGATCCGGGCGGATGTCGGTCGCCGCTCCTAGACTGACGGAGTGCCGGAGAACATCTCACTGGAAGACGCCCGCAGCGAGGCGGAGGAGCTGACGACCCGCATCCTCGAGGCGAAGGACGCGTATTACGGGCGCGACACGTCGCTCGTCGACGATGCCACGTACGACGGCTGGATGCGGCGCCTGGAAGAGCTTGAGCGCCTGCACCCCGAGCTCCAGGGACAGGACTCGCCGACGCAGATGGTCGGCGCGGCCGAGGCGACGGGGCTCGCGACCATCGAGCACGCCGAGCGCATGCTCAGCCTCGACAACGTCTTCTCGATCGAGGAGCTGCGCGAGTGGGCGCAGAAGACGCGCGCCGCCGCCGGGCGTGACGTCGACTGGTTGACCGAGCTCAAGATCGACGGCCTCGCGATCAACCTGCGGTACGAGGACGGCGTGCTGACGTCGGCCGCGACCCGTGGCGACGGGCGTGTCGGCGAGATCGTCACCGAGAATGCGCTCCGCCTCCCGGAGATCCCGGAACGGCTCGCCGGGGAGGGGCACCCGCCGATCGTCGAGGTGCGCGGAGAGGTCTTCATCCCCGTCGCCGCGTTCGAGCGGCTGAACGCGGCGCAGGCGGTGTTCCGAGATCGGGCGTACGCGGACGCCCTTGCGCGCTGGGAGGCCAGGGGAGGCGCGAAGAAGCCGTTCGACGAGGAGAAGGCGCGCACCGCGGCGGCACGGCGCTTCCCGGCCTTCGCGAATCCCCGCAACGCGGCCAGCGGCGGCCTGCGTCAGCAGATCGACAAGAAGGACGGCCTGGAGCTGGAAGCGGGGCTGCTGCGCATCGAGTCGCTCGCGCTGTACGTGCACGGCATCGGTGCCTGGACGAACCCGCCGGTCGCGGCCCAGAGCCAGGTCTACGAGCTGCTGGCCGCCTGGGGGCTGCCGACGAGTCCGCACACGAAGGTGTGCCGCAGCATCGACGACGTGGTCGCCTTCGTCGAGTACTACGGCGAGCACCGGCACGACATCGAGCACGAGCTCGACGGCATCGTGGTCAAGGTCGACGAGCTCGACCTGCATGACGAGCTGGGAGCGACGAGCCGGGCGCCCCGGTGGGCGATCGCCTACAAGTACCCGCCGGAGGAGGTGCAGACGAAGCTGCTCGACATCGTCGTCTCCGTCGGTCGCACCGGTCGCGCGACGCCCTTCGCGGTGATGGCGCCGGCTCACGTCGCCGGATCCGTGGTCCGTCAGGCCACGCTCCACAACAAGGACGTGGTGAAGGCGAAGGGCGTTCTCATCGGCGACACCGTGGTGCTGCGCAAGGCTGGCGACGTGATCCCCGAAGTGCTCGGCCCGGTGGTCGAGAAGCGGGACGGGACCGAGAGGGAGTTCGTCATGCCCGTCGATTGCCCCGAGTGCGGCACGCCGCTGCGCGCCATGAAGGAAGGGGACATCGATCTCCGGTGCCCGAACGCCCGGTCGTGCCCCGCCCAGGTGCGCGGACGTGTCGAGCACATCGGCTCGCGGGGAGCCCTCGATGTCGAGGCCCTGGGCGAGGTGACGGCGGCGGCCCTGACCCAACCCACGAGTCCGGCGGAGCCTCCACTGGTCACGGAGGCGGGCCTGTTCGCCCTGACCTTGGAGCAGCTCGTGCCGATCGAGGTCGTCGTGCGCGATGCGGAGACGGGTCTGCCGCGCGAGGACGAGGACGGCCTCGTGAAGACCCGCGCGCCGTTCCGACGCAACCCGACCGCGGCCGAGAAGAAGTCGGGTCTGGAGGGCCCGCAGCCGTCTTCCCAGGCGCTGACACTGCTGGCGGAGCTGGAGAAGGCGAAGACCAAAGACCTCTGGCGGCTCCTCGTCGCGCTGAACATCCGGCACGTCGGACCGGTCGCGGCGCGGGCGCTCGCGCAGTGGTTCGGGTCGCTGGATGCGATCCGTGCCGCGTCGCGCGAGGAGCTGGCGGCGGTCGAGGGCGTGGGCGGCATCATCGCCGACTCCCTGCGCGCCTGGTTCGAGGTCGACTGGCACCAGGAGATCGTCCGCCAGTGGGCGGACGCGGGCGTGCAGTGGGCGACGCCGGGGCACCCCGGTCCCGGAGCAGCGGTCGCGGCCGGGGGAGTGCTGGAGGGTCTCACCGTGGTGGCGACGGGATCTCTCGACGGGTACACCCGCGAGGGGGCGCAGGAGGCGATCATCAAGGCCGGCGGAAAGGCCGCCTCGAGTGTGTCCAAGAAGACGGACTTCGTGGCCGCGGGGCCGGGAGCGGGCTCCAAGCTCGCGAAGGCGGAGGAGCTCGGCGTCCGCATCCTCGACGCCGCACAGTTCCATGTGCTGGTCACCGAGGGTCCAGCGGCGCTGGACTGAGGATCAGGCGCTTTCCGGCGCTGCCGTGGTGGGAGCGAGGAACTGCCGCAGCCGTGGGGAGTCCGCGAACCCCAGCTCCTGATAGAGCCCGACGGCCGCCTCGCTCGAGTGCACGGTGATCCGTTCGGCGCCGACGGAGACCGCGTGGGCGCAGGCCGCGGCGACGAGGCCGCGGCCCGCTCCTTGTCCCCGATGCCCGGGAAGGACGAAGACGCTCTGGATGTCCGCGGAGAGGCGGTGCGGAGCGCCCGGCCGCGGCACGCGCGGTACGAGGGCGACCCAGGCCGCGCCGACGATGTGGTCGTCGTCATCGCCCCGCGCGACGAAGGCCACGTGGGTGCGGTCGTGGGCCCGCCACCAGGCGCCCAGCTCGGCGGTGAAGGCGTCGAGCGATCGACCGGCCGTCAGGTCCGCGGGCACGTCCTCCCACTTGAGCTGGGCGAGCGCGGCGAGATCCTCCCTGCCGGCGCGGTCGATGCGCATCGTCGGTCCGCTCAGGCCTTGTGGCGGGGCTTCCGGAAGGGCTTCTCCTCGCGGTCGCGGTCGCGGTCGCGGGGCGCCGGGCGATCGTCGCGGTCGCGCCGATCGGTCCGGTCGTAGCGGGCCGGCCGGCCGCGGCCCTCGCCGTCGCGCGAGGACGAGCCGCGCCGTGCGCCGGGACCGCGGTCAGGGGCGATCTCGATCAGCCGTCCCGAGATGCGGGTGTCGCGCAGCTTGTCGAGGACGGCGGGGTCGAGGTTCGCCGGGAGCTCGACGATCGAGAAGTCGGGACGGATGTTGATCGCGCCGAAGTCGTCGCGGCCCAGACCGCCCTCGTTCGCGAGCGCGCCCACGATCTGCCGCGGCTCGACGCGGTGCCGCCGACCCACCTCGATGCGGTACGGGGTGTAGTCGCCGCGGCTGCGACGCTCCCGGGGTTCCCGGGGCTCCCGCGTCTGCCGCTCGCGCGGCGGGCGGTTGTCCGCGGCGACCGCCTGCGACAGGGCGTCGTCTGCGGGGTCGAGGAGCAGCGGGGTGGAGCCCTGGGCGACCACGGCGAGAGCGGCCGCGACGTCGCCCTCCGGCACGTCGTGATGCCGCACGTAGTGGGCGATGATGTCGCGGAACGCGTCGATGCGCGACGTCTCCGACAGTGCAGTCGTGATGGCGTCGTCGAAGCGCGCGAGCCTCGTCGTGTTCACGTCCTCGGTGCTCGGCAGCTGCATCTGCGTGGGCTGCTGCCGCGTCGCCTTCTCGATGTGCTTGAGCAGGTAGCGCTCCCGCGGGGTGATGAAGCTGATCGCGTCGCCCGTCCGCCCGGCCCGCCCGGTCCGTCCGATGCGGTGCACGTACGACTCGGTGTCGGTGGGGATGTCGAAGTTGACGACGTGACTGATGCGCTCGACGTCGAGTCCGCGGGCGGCGACGTCCGTCGCGACGAGGATGTCGAGCTTCCCGTCCTTGAGCTGGTTCACGCTGCGCTCGCGCTGCACCTGCGGCACGTCGCCGTTGATCGCGGCGGCGGAGTACCCGCGGGCGCGGAGCTTCTCGGCCAGGGTCTCGGTCTCGTTCTTCGTGCGGACGAAGACGATCATGCCGTCGAAGTTCTCCACCTCGAGGATGCGGGTCAGCGCGTCCACCTTCTGCGCATACGAGACGACGAGGTAGCGCTGGGTGATGTTCGTGTTGGTCGCGGTCTTGGACTTGACCGTGATCTCCTCCGGGTCGCGGAGGTACTGCTGCGCGAGACGGCGGATCTGCGCGGGCATCGTGGCGGAGAACAGGGCGACCTGCTTCTCCTCGGGGGTCTGAGCGAGGATCTGCTCGACGTCCTCCGCGAAGCCCATCTTCAGCATCTCGTCCGCCTCGTCGAGGACGAGGTACTGCAGCTCCGAGAGGTCGAGGGTGCCCTTGGCCAGGTGGTCCATGATGCGGCCGGGGGTGCCGACCACGACGTGCACGCCGCGGCGGAGCGCGGAGAGCTGGACACCGTATCCCTGACCGCCGTAGACGGGCAGCACGTGCACGCCCTTCATGCGGGAGGCGTACGACTCGAACGCCTCGCAGACCTGCAGCGCGAGCTCACGGGTCGGGGCGAGGACGAGGGCCTGCGGCGTCTTCTGCGCGATGTCGAGCCGCTCCAGCACGGGCAGGGCGAAGGCGGCGGTCTTGCCGGTTCCGGTCTGCGCCATGCCGACCACGTCGCGGCCGGCAAGCAGCGTCGGGATGGTCGCGGCCTGGATGGGCGAGGGGGTCTCGTAGCCGAGATCCTTGATGGCCTTGAGGACCGGCCCGGTGATGCCGAGGTCCTCGAATCCGGGGGTGGCAGGGGACTCGTCGGGGGCGTCGGCGGGGGTCACTTCTTCAGGGGTCACTTCCCAAGGGTAGCGCGCCAGGCCCCCCGCTTCCTGTGGGGTCGGCTCAGACCCCCGACGTGAGGGCGAGCAGCTTCTCCTTCACCTGCCGGCGGAGCACCTTCCCGATCAGGGACTTCGGCAGCTCGTCGACGACGAAGACGCGGCGCGGCACCTTGTACGGGGTGAGGATGCTGCGGGCGTACTCGCGGATCGCCTCCACGTCGACATCGGCGCCGGGGTCGACGACGATTGCCGCGACGACCTCCTCGCCCGAGTGGTCGCTGGGCAGTCCGACGACCGCGGCGTCCGCGACCGACGGATGCTGGCGCAGCGCGTTCTCCACCTCGGTCGGGGCGACGTTGAAGCCGCCGGTGATGATGAGCTCCTTGATGCGGTCGACGATGCGCACGAATCCGGCGTCGTCGATCGTGACGATGTCGCCGGTCCGGTACCAGCCGTCGACGAACACGGCCTCGGTCTCCTCCGGCTTGCCGTAGTACCCGGAGAAGACCTGGGGGCCGCGCACGACGAGTTCGCCGGCGGAACCGGCCGGGACGTCCTCGGTGGGGTTCTCCGGATCGACGACGCGGCACTCCGTCCCGGGGAGCGGGAGCCCCACCGTGCCGGGGACGCGGTTGTCGGCCACCGGGTTCGCCATGAGCACGGGCGAGCACTCGCTCAGACCGTAGCCCTCGACAAGGTAGCCGTGCGTGGCGGCCTCGAACGGGACGACGAGCTCGTGCGGCAGGGCCATGGCTCCGGAGATCGCGACCTCGATGCCCTCGAGCGAGACGCCCTTGGCGTTGGCGGCCGCGAGCAGCCGGTCGGCGATGGGCGGCACGAGCGGCAGGAAGGTCGCGGGGTGCTTCTTGACCACGTCCAGCACGAGATCGGGATCGAACTTCGGGAACAGCACCAGACGTGCCCCCATCGACATGGCGAAGGTGAGGCAGAGCGTCAGGCCGTAGGCGTGGAACATGGGCAACACGGCGTACACGACGCAGCCCTTGCCGCGCTGGATGGACGGGACCCACGCCTGGGACTGGGCCGCGTTGGCGAGGAGGTTGCGGTGCGTGAGGGCGGCGCCCTTCGGCGTGCCGGTGGTCCCGGACGTGTACTGGATGATCGCCAGGTCGTCCGTGCCCGGCTGCGGATGCGAGGCGGGGATCGGGGCACCGGCGAGTACCGACTCCCAGAGGACGGTGCCGCGGACGCGCTCGGTCAGTGCGGCCCGCGACTCCCTCGCCTTCGCGACCGGCAGCCGGAGGGCGAAGCGGGTGAGGGCCGGCATGGCCCGCGTAACGTCGACCGAGATGAGTGTGGAGACGGCGAGGTCGCTCGGGAACTCCTGCACCGTCGCGACGACCTTGTTCCAGACGATCGCGTGCTTGGCGCCGTGGTCCTCGAACTGCTTGCGCAGCTCGCGAGGGGTGTAGAGCGGGTTGTGCTCGACCACGACCGCACCGAGACGCAGCACGGCGTAGAACGCGATGATGTGCTGCGGACAGTTCGGCAGGACGATGGCGACGGGATCGCCCGCACGGACGCCGAGATCCCGGAGCCCCGCGGCGGCGCGATCGATCGCCCCCTGCAGCTGTGCGTAGGTGGTCTCCCTGCCGAAGAACTGCAGAGCCGGGGCATCGGGGTAGTCGCGGGCCGAGGCGGCGACGATGTCCACGAGGGAGCCGCTGACGGGGGCGAGGTCCTCCGGAACGCCGTCGGCGTAGCTGGCGATCCACGGGCGAGGGGGCTGGAACGTGCTCACGCGCCCAGCTTAGGCGGGCCGCGCCGCGCCGAGCGGCGGGCGGCTCGCCAACTAGACTGGGGGCGTGTCTGAAATCACCCCTGATCTTGTGCGCCATCTCGGCGTGCTCGCGCGCATCCAGCTGAACGACGACGAGGTGACGCGGCTCACGGGCCAGCTCGACGCCATCGTCGACAACATCGCCAAGGTGTCCGAGGTCGCGACCGCTGATGTCGCCGCGACCAGCCACCCGATCCCGCTGAGCAACGTGTTCCGTCCCGACGTGGTCGGCGAGACGCTCACGCACGAGCAGGTGCTGCAGAACGCCCCGGACCAGGCCGACGGCCGGTTCCGCGTCACCGCGATCCTGGGAGAAGAGCAGTGAGCGACATCATCCGGCTGACCGCGGCGGAGCTCGCCGACAAGCTCGCGGCGCGGGAGCTCTCCAGCGTCGAGGCCACGCAGGCGCACCTCGACCGGATCGCACAGGTCGACGGCGACGTCCATGCGTTCCTGCACGTCAACGAGCACGCGCTCGACGCGGCGGCCGACATCGACGCCCGTCGCGCCGCGGGGGAGGACCTCGGGCCGATCGCCGGTGTCCCGCTCGCGATCAAGGACGTGCTCGTCACGACCGATCAGCCGACCACGAGCGGCTCGCGGATCCTCGAGGGGTACCGCTCGCCCTACGACGCGACGGTCGTGGCCCGCTCCCGTGCCGCCGGCCTCATCGCGCTCGGCAAGACGAACATGGACGAGTTCGCGATGGGCTCGTCGACGGAGCACTCCGCCTACGGCCCGACCCGCAACCCCTGGGACCTCGACCGGATCCCCGGCGGCTCGGGTGGGGGCTCCGCCGCCGCCGTCGCCGCCTTCGAGGCCCCGCTCGCCCTCGGTTCCGACACCGGCGGATCGATCCGTCAGCCTGCGCACGTGACCGGTACGGTCGGCGTGAAGCCGACCTACGGCGGCGTCAGCCGCTACGGCGCGATCGCGCTGGCGTCGAGCCTCGACCAGGTCGGCCCGGTCACCCGCACGGTGCTCGATGCCGGTCTGCTGCACGACGCGATCGGCGGCCACGACCCGAAGGACTCCACGTCGCTCGACGAGCAGTGGCCGTCCTTCGCCGCGGCGGCACGCGAGGGTGCGCGCGGGGACGGCCTCAAGGGCCTCCGTGTCGGCGTCATCCGAGAGCTTCCCGACAGCGGCTTCCAGCCGGGGGTTGCGGCTTCGTTCCGCAGCGCCCTGGCCCTGCTGGAGGCGCAGGGTGCGGAGATCGTCGAGATCGGTGCACCGCACTTCGAGTACGGCGTCGCCGCCTACTACCTGATCCTCCCGGCCGAGGCCTCGAGCAACCTGGCCAAGTTCGACTCGGTCCGCTTCGGTCTCCGGGTCACCCCGGCGGGCAACCCGACGGTGGAGGACGTGATGTCCGCCACGCGCGACGCCGGTTTCGGCGATGAGGTCAAGCGCCGCATCATCCTCGGCACCTACGCGCTGTCGGCCGGATACTACGACGCGTACTACGGCAGCGCGCAGAAGGTCCGCACGCTGATCCAGCAGGACTTCGCCGCGGCCTTCGCCGATGTCGACGTCATCGCCACGCCGTCGGCCCCGACCACGGCCTTCAAGCTCGGCGAGAAGATCGACGACCCGCTGCAGATGTACCTGAACGACATCACCACGATCCCGGCGAACCTCGCCGGTGTCCCCGGCATCTCGATCCCGAGCGGTCTCTCGGATGACGACGGGCTGCCCGTCGGCATCCAGTTCCTCGCGCCGGCGCGAGAGGACGCCCGCCTCTACCGGGTGGGCGCCGCCCTCGAGACGCTGCTCGTGGACTCCTGGGGCGCGCCGCTGCTGTCCCGTGCCCCCCAGCTGGAAGGAGGCGCGCGCTGATGGCCGCCGCCAAGCTCATGGACTTCGACAAGGCGCTCGAGCTGTTCGAGCCGGTCCTCGGATTCGAGGTGCACGTCGAGCTCAACACGAACACGAAGATGTTCTCCGACGCGCCCAACCCTGCGAACGAGGCGTACCACGCGGCGGAGCCGAACACCCTGATCGCGCCGGTGGACCTGGGCCTGCCCGGCGCGCTGCCGGTCGTCAACGAGACGGCCATCCGCTCGTCGATCAGCCTCGGCCTCGCGCTCGGCTGCTCGATCGCCGAGTCCAGCCGGTTCGCCCGGAAGAACTATTTCTACCCTGACCTCGGCAAGAACTATCAGATCTCCCAGTACGACGAGCCGATCGCCTTCGAGGGCTCGGTCGAGGTGGAGCTCGAGGACGGCACGATGGTGACGATCCCCATCGAGCGCGCGCACATGGAGGAGGACGCCGGCAAGCTCACGCACATGGGCGGCTCGACCGGTCGCATCCAGGGGGCGGAGTATTCGCTCGTCGACTACAACCGCGCCGGCGTCCCGCTCGTCGAGATCGTGACGAAGACGATCTTCGGCACCGAGCACCGGGCCCCCGAGGTCGCCAAGGCCTACGTCGCCGCGATCCGCGACATCGTCCGCGGACTCGGGATCTCCGAGGCTCGCCTCGAGCGCGGCAACCTGCGCTGCGACGCGAACGTCTCGCTGCGCCCTCGCGGTGCCGAGAAGCTCGGCACGCGCACCGAGACGAAGAACGTCAACTCGATGCGGTCGGTCGAGCGTGCGGTGCGCTACGAGATCCAGCGGCAGGCGCAGATCCTCGCCGACGGCGGCACCATCATCCAGGAGACGCGGCACTGGCATGAGGACACCGGGACCACCTCTCCCGGCCGTCCGAAGTCGGACGCCGACGACTACCGGTACTTCCCGGAGCCCGATCTGCTTCCGGTCCAGCCTCCCCGCGAGCTGATCGAGGAGCTGCGTGCGGCGCTGCCCGAGCAGCCCGTCGCTCGCCGTCGTCGGCTCATGGACGAGTGGGGCTTCACCCCGCTGGAGTTCCAGGACGTGCGCAACGGCGGCCTGCTCGACGTCGTCGAGGCCACGATCGCCGCCGGGGCCACGCCGGCCGCGGCACGGAAGTGGTGGACGGGGGAGATCACCCGCCTCGCCAACGCGCAGGAGAAGGATGCGGTCGACCTCGTCAGTCCGGAGAACGTCGCGGCGCTGCAGCAGCTCGTCGACGCCGGGACGCTGACCGACAAGCTCGCACGCCAGGTGCTGGAGGGCGTGATCGCCGGCGAGGGCACGCCGCAGGAGGTCGTCGACGCGCGCGGTCTCACCGTCGTCTCGGACGACGGTGCGCTCATCGCGGCGATCGACGAGGCCCTCGCCGCACAGCCCGATGTGATGGCCAAGATCCAGGACGGCAAGGTCCAGGCCGCAGGTGCGATCATCGGTGCGGTCATGAAGGCCATGAAGGGCCAGGCCGACGCCGCCCGCGTCCGCGAACTCATCCTCGAGCGCGCCGCGCAGTGATTCGTCCCCCTGGGCCTCGATGTCGGAGGCCCAGGGGACAATGGGTTCATGGGACACGGTGATGGCAGAGGCCGCATGGTGTCCTCGGCCGACGCCGACGATACGGGAACGCGCATCCTCCACGTCGACATGGACGCGTTCTATGCTGCCGTCGAAGTGCTGGACGACCCGAGTCTCCGCGGACTGCCGCTGATCATCGGGTCACCGGACGGGCGCTCCGTGGTCTCCAGCGCCTCCTACGAGGCACGGCGCTACGGCGTGCGCTCCGCGATGCCCGTGTCGCAGGCCGTGCGGCTGTGCCCGACGGCACGTATCGTCCCGCCGCACTTCCACCGGTACCAAGAGGTGTCGCGGCAGGTGATGGCGATCTTCGAGTCGTTCACGCCGCTCGTGGAGCCGCTGTCGGTGGACGAGGCGTTCCTCGACGTGCAGGGTGTGCGCCGGCTCTGGGGGAGCCCCGCCCGGATTGCGGCCCAGATCCGTGACCGCGTCCTCGCCGAGGTCGGCATCACGTGCAGCGTCGGCGTGGCCGCGACCAAGCACGTGGCGAAGATGGCGTCGACCATGGCCAAGCCGGACGGGATGCTCGTGGTCGCGGAACACGACACCCTCGCCTTCCTCGCGCCGCGCCCCGTGCGAGCGCTGTGGGGCGTGGGGCCGAAGGCGGCGGAGGCCCTGGAGGGCCGGGGTCTGCGCTCGATCGGCGACCTCCGCACCGCATCGCCCGAGATGCTGGACCGCGCCGTGGGGCCGGCGCTGAGTGCCCGCCTGGCGCAGCTGGCGCGGGGGGAGGACGCCCGCGCGGTGGACACCGAGCGCGTGGAGAAGAGCATCGGCCACGAGGAGACCTTCGACCACGACGTCACGGACCGGGCGTTCCTCCGCGCCGAGCTGCTCCGGCTGGCCGATCGCGTGGGCGCGCGCCTGCGCCGGGCCGGGTGGGAGACCTCCACGGTCGCGATCAAGATCCGCTTCGACGACTTCCGCACCGTCACCCGCTCGCAGACGCTGGCGGAGCCGACCGCCGTCGGCCAGCGCATCGGCGAGGCCGCGCAGGGCCTGTTCGCGCTCATCGAGCGTCGTGATCCCATCCGCCTCGTGGGAGTCCGTGCCGAGAACCTCCGGCCCGCGGGAGGCAGCGCGCTGGCGCTGTGGGACGAGGACGAGGACTGGCGCAAGGTCGAAGGGGCCGTCGACGAGGCCATGGCGCGGTTCGGTTCGGCGACGATCAGCAGGGCGCGCCACATCGGACGGGGCGAGGGGCGGGGCTCCGCGCGGCATCCGAAGGACCACGGCGTCGATTGAGCGCCCGTGGAAGGCCACTGTCGGCTACCGTGGGAACATGCCGAACATTGCACTGGAACTCGGGAATCAGGTCGCGTCCTTCGGCGTGAAGAGCGCGTACGGGGAACCGCAGGAGATCGACGGCGTCACCGTCACTCCGGTGGCGTTCACCTACGCGGGCTTCGGCGGAGCCAGCGGTGACGGCGGAGAAGGCGGTGGAGGTGGTGGCGTCTCGGTGCCGGTCGGCGTCTACGTCCGGCGCGAGGAGGGGCTGCGCTTCGAGCCGAACATCGTGACGCTGCTCGTCGTGGCCGTGCCCTTCGTCTGGGTCGCCGGTCGGGCTCTCACGCGCATCATCCGTGCCCTCAAGAAGTGATGATGCGGTTGCAGCGGCGCTCTCGCACGCGGCGACGCTGATCGCGGAGGACGTCCGCGCCCTCGCGGCGTCCAATCCCGTCGTGCTGATCGACGGGGGGAGCGGTGCAGGCAAGACCTCTCTGGCCGCGCGCGTGGCGCGAGCCTGGCCGGTCACCGGACGCGTGCAGGTCATCGCCCTGGACTCCCTCTACCCGGGCTGGGACGGGCTCGATGACGGGGCGGAACGCGCGCTCGATGGCATCCTCCGCCCGCACGGACGCGGACTCCTCGGGACCTGGCGTCGATGGGATTGGGACCGCGGCGAGGAGGCGGAGACCCACGCCGTCGATCCGGCCATCGGCGTCATCGTCGAGGGCAGCGGGATCCTGCGGCCCTCGACCGCACGCCTGGCCGACGTCCGGATCTGGGTGGAGTCCGGCGAGTCGTCGCGGAAGGCCCGTGCGCTGGCGCGGGATGGGGACACCTACCGCCCGCACTGGGACCGGTGGGCGGCGCAGGAGCGCCGTCACCTCGAGCGAGACCGTCCGAGGGAACTCGCCACTCGCGTGATCGAGGTCCCCTGATTCCGCTCAGCGGAGGGCATCGGCGTCGCTCTCGTCGACGGCCTCGATGAGCAGCTCGAGACGGTATCCCAGCCAGTCATACACCGCCTGACCGTCACCGCCGACGTCGGGTTCGTCGTCGGTGATCCCGAGCCGCGTGGCGATGACGAGCCGGATGGCGGTGAGGGTGCGGAGCCACGCGTCCACGTCCTCGCGGCGTACGACGACGTCGCGGGGAACACGGGCACCCTCATCGGTCACCTCGGCGTCGGGGTCGAACACCTGCAGCGCCGTGCGCATCACCCGCGCATCGTGGAGCCGGCGGTCGAGGAGATCCGCGCGGGTGGCCGACGCGAAGGCGGCCGAAGCCTCGTCATCTTCCGGGTAGGCGTTCGGGGTCAGCCGCGCCACCCCGGGGTCGCCGCCTTCGGAATCCCGGAGCAGGTCCATGAAGTCATCGACGAGCCGACCCAGGTGCATGCCTTCGATCGTGGCGACCGAGACGGTGATCGGTGGGGTGTTCATGCGGCCTTCCTGACGGTGGCCCAGAGCCCGTAGTCGTGCATCGCCTGTGCGTGCACCTCCATGGTCTCGCGGGGTCCGGTGGCGACGATCGCGTGTCCGTCGTGGTGGACGGCGAGCATGAGACGGGTGGCATGCTCGCGGGTGTAGCCGAAGTACGTGCGGAAGACGCGGACGACGTAGCTCATTAGATTCACCGGATCGTTCCACACGACGACCTCCCAGGGCTCCAGGGGCGCAGCGGAGAGATCGGTGGCCTCATCGATCTCGGGAAGAGCAGTCGACATGATCACGCCCACCCGAGCTCGTGCAGCTGCGCGTCATCGATGCCGTGGAAGTGCGCGATCTCGTGGACGAGGGTCGTGTGGATCTCGTCGCGGAGTTCGTCGATGTCCTCGCACTGGGCGAGGTGCGGTTCCCGGTAGACGATGATGCGGTCGGGCAGCTCACCCATCCCATACTGCGTGCGCTCCGGCAACGCGAGGCCGTCGTACAGGCCGAGGAGATCCAGGCTCCCGTCCTCGGGACGATCCTCCACCACGAAGACGACGTTTTCGAGCTGCTCGACCATCTCATCGGGCAGCTGGTCGAGCTCGTCGATCACGAGGGCCTCGAAGGCCGCGGCGTCCATATCCATCCCCTCCAGCCTACGGGGACGGCGCCGGGTTCCTCAGTGCAGGAGGACGAGCAGGGCCGCGACGCCGATGAAGAGGCTTCCGAACACGGTGTTGAGGATCCGCTGGCCGCGCGGAGAGCGGGTGAGGCGCCGGAAGGGGCGCGCCGCCGTGGCGAAGAACCCCCACATCACCAGGACGTCGACGACCACGACGGTGGCGACGAGAGCCAGATACTGGGGGAGCGGAGGCTGGTCCAGCCGGATGAACTGCGGGATGAACGCGAGGAAGAAGACGATCGCCTTGGGATTCAGCAGGTTGACCCAGAACCCGCGGCGCATCATCGACCAGTGGCTCTCCCGGGCATCCACGGGATCCGGCGCGTCATCGAGCGCGGGAGCGGGGCGGGTCAGGATCAACCGGATGCCGAGGTACACCAGATAGGCGGCGCCGGCGTATCGGATGAGGTTGAACAGGACGTCCGAGCGCGAGACGAGGAGCCCGACACCGGCAGCCACGATCACGACATGCACGATGAGCGCGATCTGCTGGCCGATGATTCCCCAGATCGAGCGCTTCCAGCCCTGCGTGAGGGAGTTGGACATCGTGTTGATCGCGCCGGCCCCCGGCGTGAAGCTGATCACCACGGATGCGGTGAGAAGAGAGAACCAGACCGCCAGTGACACCAGGAC
>NZ_JAGXJJ010000109.1:0-275 GCF_019091465.1 Microbacterium sp. GbtcB4 | reverse complement strand
CAGATTACAGCAAGCGGGTGTCACCGCAACATTGTCTGCAACACCAGAGGGCGATAATGCTGTCACTGTAAGCGGAGAAATCGTATCAGATGATTCTTTCCTATTGTTGTTTTAAAAGCCTCTTTTTCATCGAGAAAGGATGGGTAGAATGGCGCCATTGTGCAGCTTATTATTGTATTCTTAAATACGGGCTTAGCAAGTTAACAACTCCTTGATCTGCCTGTACAAAAGTTCCGAAGCTGCACGCGGCAAATCGCGTACGAAATATGCATGTA
>NZ_JAGXJJ010000108.1:0-275 GCF_019091465.1 Microbacterium sp. GbtcB4 | reverse complement strand
TCAGAAATTTTATCGGTAACGTTTACGATCGCTTCTGCGTTCAACCCAATGTATAGCGTGATGGCTCCAAGAAATGCGATAGGTAGCACCATCAGTAGTTTTCTGTAGGGAGGCATTGGTGCGAAACGATCATCAATAAGCTCCTCCTGCGGCGGATTTTTCCAAAATACTTGTGCCCACATTTTCGCGATAACAAATAGCGTGATGAAGCTTCCTAATAACAAAGCCGCTGCAAAAACGTACTGCTGTTGGCTGAAGGCATCCTGAAACAGAAA
>NZ_JAGXJJ010000107.1:0-275 GCF_019091465.1 Microbacterium sp. GbtcB4 | reverse complement strand
CGATATAAAGCCATGCAGCATGGACCAAAACGTCTTCAGCTTCAAGTGGATGTCTGGCTGTTGGTATGTTTTCGCTAAATCGGCAATGGCTTCGAACATCAGGGTCGACATCTGTTTCATTTCCACCACACTATTAACGGTTTCGCAATGGGGAATGCCCAAGCTAAACATGATGCGGTAATAAGCGGTTTGACTAGCCGCAAATCGCCAATACGCGTAGGCCATTTCCTGAATGCGTGCCTCGGGGCTATCGGCATGCTCTTTTGCGCGATGCA
>NZ_JAGXJJ010000106.1:0-275 GCF_019091465.1 Microbacterium sp. GbtcB4 | reverse complement strand
CCACTACCTTGGATTCCGGCACAGTAAACTGTTCATAGGCCGCCTGCTGTTCCTCCAGCGGCATACCGTTTACAAAAGCGTACTGACAGTCTGCAAAAGACATCAGGTAAGTTTTTTTTACCGAAGTAAATAAGCCCAATGCTTTCCAGCCTGCTTTCAGGAAGCTAAATTCGTAGGGGAACACGCCGAGTGTAGGTGCGGAATGTATGGCCACGCCGGCAGCGGCCAGGTCACGGTTCACAATGATCTGTGTTATTAACCCGCCCAGCGAATGC
>NZ_JAGXJJ010000105.1:0-276 GCF_019091465.1 Microbacterium sp. GbtcB4 | reverse complement strand
CGCTTCCATAGCAGTATCGACATCTTAGGCTCATGTAGTGTATATTATACGCCAATCCATGTCATGCTTGTCATGTTTCTTATTACTTCCTTATACAGCCGAATGATGTGGGACTCAAAATCTATGCAAAGAGCATACCTCAAAATAGTCAAATATATTTGTCGATTCCATTGGGAACAACAAACAAATTTTACACCAATAATTTGATGCCAACTCCATGTAATCGTTGATAGCGAACCCACACCCAGTCCCAAGTGATATTTTAATATTCTTGTT
>NZ_JAGXJJ010000104.1:0-276 GCF_019091465.1 Microbacterium sp. GbtcB4 | reverse complement strand
ATATGTTATATCGTCAGAATGTAACTGTTGTGGTTCTTTATGTTGGGGCTCCGAAAGGGGCATGACTTAGTTAGATTGTGATAGTATAAGATTATCTATGTGGTTATTCATACGAAAGGCTTCACGGAGAAGGGATGAAGAATCATGGTCGTCGTCTCCTATGATGTTTTCTGATGGACCCATAAGGGGCTTTTAGTCCTGAGTCTCGGCACAACATGTCAGTACTAGGGGTTTCCTGGATCGACCCCTATGATGCTTAAGTCAGCGAAAGGTGGA
>NZ_JAGXJJ010000103.1:0-276 GCF_019091465.1 Microbacterium sp. GbtcB4 | reverse complement strand
GGCCGGGCCCCCGACCGCTCATCGACCTCGAGGTGCCCGCGTGACACCACCACCCGGCTGAGCCCGGGGCCCGCGACGGCGAGGGCGAACTGGGTGCGGAGGCGACGCACGCGCTGGCGCACCCGTTGCGTCGCGTGCCAGGCCGAGACCGCCTGCTGGATCTCCGACAGGCGCACCGTGTCGCTCACGGCGCGGTCCCAGAACATCACAAGGAGCTGGGCGACCGCGACCCACATGATCGACCCCACCACTCCGAGATACATCGCCACCCCCAGG
>NZ_JAGXJJ010000102.1:0-277 GCF_019091465.1 Microbacterium sp. GbtcB4 | reverse complement strand
ACTGTGCGGTTCAGCACCAGCTTTTCAGGCGTGGTATCCGGATCTACGCAGAAATAACCTTTGCGCAGGAACTGGAAACGGTCGCCGGGTTTGGCGCTGGCCAGCGCTGGCTCTATCAGCGCATTCTCCACAACCTGTAAAGAATCCGGGTTAATGTAAGATTTAAAATCACCATCCTCGTTGTTCGGATCATCTACTTTAAACAGGCGGTCGTACAGGCGCACTTCTGCTTTGGCGGCATGCGCTGCGCTTACCCAGTGAATGGTGCCTTTTACGG
>NZ_JAGXJJ010000101.1:0-277 GCF_019091465.1 Microbacterium sp. GbtcB4 | reverse complement strand
GAAAAATCTCATTGCTTCCATCACCGAACAACAACACTGGATCGTGATTACCGAACCTTGGTGTGGTGATGCCGCTCATTCTGTCGCCCAGCTGTATCAAATGGTTAAAAATAACCCGAATATAGATTTCGAAATCCAATTGCGCGATGCCCCTCCCTTTTTGATTGATGATTATCTTACTGATGGCGGGAAATCTATTCCAAAATTGATTATTCGCAACGACGTGGGGCATGATAAAATAATCTGGGGACCTCGGCCGCAGGCCTTACAAGCAATC
>NZ_JAGXJJ010000100.1:0-277 GCF_019091465.1 Microbacterium sp. GbtcB4 | reverse complement strand
AAATATTATTTAAAAGCTTAGAAAATAAAAAGGATCCTAATAATTCCTCCCTCTTTAAATCAGTCTTGTCCTCAAGGTTAAATAACATCAAATTCGGGGAGTTTCTCTTTCAGCACTTTAGTCACAGGGTATCTGTAGCACATCATAACCTATTGATCAAATAAGTATGGTCTCCACTTCTTGATAGTGTAAGCAATAGGTTGGCCTTTTGGTGTTGTAGTTTTTTGAAAACTCCTCTCCATCCAATGCCTAATGGTAGTTGTGACCTTACTTCCAC
>NZ_JAGXJJ010000010.1:8004-123093 GCF_019091465.1 Microbacterium sp. GbtcB4 | reverse complement strand
ATCCCATGACGGACGATCCAGATCTCGGGTTCGTGGCCGGCCTCACGTATCGCTCGGATTCTCCTGATCTTCTCGCTTGTCGCGTCAGGATCCAGGTCCGCGGCGAGCATCGCGTCCGTCCCATGGGTGCTGTAGCGCTCCCCACGCCCTTTTCCGACGTAGAACGGAACGCCGGACTCCGGATCGACGAGCATGTAGACGTAAAGGCCCAGCTCGTCCGCGACTTGGCGGCGTATCTGTGCGTTCACTTGAGTGCTTTCGGGCATGGGTGCTCCTTCAGGCCTGGGGTGCCGGGCGCCATGCTATCGCCCAGCGCACGAGGCTCGTGAAGCTCGCCGAACCCGCGGCCGGAGCGAGGTCTGGATCCCACTCGGTTCGCCTGGGAGAGTGGTGGGATGCAGCAGGCAGAGACGAGTCGACCGCGGCTCCTGAGGAGAGCCCTGCCGGCGGTCGTCGTCGTGCTCGTGACATGGCTGCTCCTCTGGCTGGCTCAGGGAGTGCCGACCGTGTGCGCCCTCGCGTTCCCCTGCCCCACGCCGGACGTCCGTGTCGCCCCGGCCCTGCTCTTCGGCGGGCTGTTGCTCGTGCCGACGGTCGTCCTGCTTCTCACGTCCGGATCGCGCCACGGGCGGAGCGGAGTCCGCGCTGTCGCGTGGGTGCTCCTGGTCGGCATGGCCGTCGTGGGCCTCGGCGCGGTGCTGTTCTCGGGCGGCTTCAGCATCGGTCTCGGTCGCTGACGTGCGACGGCTCAGCGCCGTACACCCGCGTCCGGCCCGTGGCGATCCTCGAACGCACGGAGCGCGCGCCTGGCGCGGCGGGTCTCGACGATACCGACGACGATCCCGGCGGCGAACACGATGATGCTGAGAACGCGCCACAACCCGGCGGGCGCATCGAGGAGGAACGCGACCGTCCAGCCCACCGTCATCACCGAGGAGAACACGATCGCGTAGACGCCCCAGTTCCGCCGCCGTTCCAGTGCCATGCGCTGCTGGATGAGCGACGGCTCAGGTCCGCCCGCGGGCTCGCTCATACCCGGAGCGAGGTACCCGCGCCGCTCGCGGCCGGAACCGGGACCGCAGCGCCGGAGCGGGTGCGGAACCACAGGGTGAGCTCGAACAGGGCGCGCTCCATGGTGGAGGTGTCCGCGCCGTCGACGAGGTCGTCGAAGGAGTCGCGGAAGCCCGTGGGGGCGGCGGTGCTCCCCGTACGGAACGACCGGTAGCCCATCGACCAGTCGGAGAAGAGCCGGGCGGTGATCGGCGTCTCCAGCAGGATGCGCATCGCGCGGTGTCGTGGATCGTCGGCGATCGAGTCGACGAGTCGGCGCACGGCCTCGACCGGTCCTTCGAGGATCTGGAGGAAGCGCCCGTCGCGGAAGAGGAGGAGGCCCGTGATGTCGCGCGCCGCGTTCGACCGGCGGCACTGCTCGAGGAGCTGCTCCAGAGCGGTCTCACGGAACGGCTGTGCCGCCGTGCTGGTGTAGACGAGGCGGAGCAGCCCGTCGGCCCTGGCCGCCGTCACCCCTGCACCAGCTCCGGGGTGCCGAGGGCGGCATCGCCCTCCGAGGGGCCGGCGTGGGCGACGACCTCGGTGGTCGCGTCGCTCAGCGTGGCGTGCAGACCGAGCGGCTGCGCGGACGCGGAGAACGCGGCGAAGCGGCCGTCGGGCTGACGGTCGACGTAGCCGAGGAAGTCTCCGCCGCGGCTTCCGACATGGAAGCCGTCCTCGACGCACGCCCAAAGGACATCCGATGCGGGGTGGGGGGAATCAGGCACGGCTCCACCCTACGGCGGGCGGCCGACATCGCCTCGGGCCTTGCGCTGACCCGCCTCGATATGGCACACGCACCGAACGCCGCCTCAGTCGCCGGCGCGCGGTCGTCCCGGCTCCCGCCAGCGCGGCGGCACCGGGGCCGGGGTGAGCGGCTCGACGCGGTCCGGCGTCGGCAGGCTCGACGGAACGCCGGCATGCAGGACGAGCTCCTCGCCGGCGTGCCGGATCGTCACCGGTTCGCCGGCGCTCAGCCGGTAGGTCGTCTCCGCCGGCGTGATGTCGACGTGCAGGATGCACCCGTGCAGCCGCACCCCGAACGCGAGACGGGTCACCCCGTCCGGGAGCTGGGGCCGGAAGGACAGGCCGTCGTCTCCCTCCCGCATGCCTCCGTAGCCGGCCGTGACTCCCGTCCAGATGCCGGCGAGGGCCGCGATGTGCAGTCCCTCGTCCGTGTTGCCGTGGAGGTCGTCCAGATCGAGGGCCGCGAGCTCCGCGAGGTACGCCGATGCCAGCTCGAGGTGACCGACCTCGGCGGCGATCACGGCCTGCGCCGCCGCGGAGAGGGACGAGTCGCGCACGGTGAGGGCGTCGTAGTAGGCGAACGCCCGCGCCTTCTCCTCCCAGGTGAACTCCTCGTGAGAGGTGTAGAGCGCCAGAACGAGGTCGGCCTGCTTCAGCACCTGCTTGCGATAGAGGTCGAAGTAGGGGAAGTGACTGTGCAGCGGATACTCGTCGGGGCCGGTGGCGTCGAAGTCCCAGCGGGCGTGCGCGGTGAACCCCGCCGACTGGGAGTGCACCTGCCGCTCCTTGTCGTAGAGGACGGTCATGGCATCGGCAGCGGACTCCCACTCGGCGATCTCCTCGTCGTCCGCACCGAGATGGGCGGCGACGTCCGGGTGTCGTCGCGCGGCCGCCGCCGCGCCGCGGAGGTTCCGGCGCGCGGAGAGGTTGGTGTAGACGTTGTCGTCGACCACGGCGGTGTACTCGTCCGGACCGGTGACACCATCGATGTGGAAGCCGCCGGTCTCGTCCCACCGCCCGAGGGACGCCCACAGACGAGCCGTCTCGACGAGGATCTCGGTTCCCGCCTCCCTCTCGAAGTCGCGGTCGCCCGTCGTGCGGACGTAGTGCATCACGGCGCCCGCGACGGCGGCGTTGATGTGGAAGGCGGCCGTACTCGCGGGCCAGTATCCGGAGCTCTCGCGTCCGTCGATCGTGCGCCAGGCGAAGGACGCGCCGCGCAGGCCGAGCGTGCGCGCCCGCTCCCTGGCGTGATCCAGCGTCGCGTGACGCCACCGCAGTGCCTGGAGCGCGGCATCGGGAGCGGTCGAGGTGAGCACGGGGAGCACGAACGCCTCGAAGTCCCAGAACGTGTGGCCCTCGTAGCCGGAACCCGTCAGGCCCTTCCCCGGTACGGAGCGGGATTCGGCTCTCGCCGATGCCTGGAAGACCTGGAACAAAGCGAAGCGGACGGCCTGCTGCAGCCGCGCATCGCCGTCGATACGGACGTCGCCGCACTCCCAGTACCGATCGAGGACGGCACGCTGTCCCGCAACGAGCGCGTCCCACCCCAGGCGAGCCGCTTCCTCCACGGCCTCCTCCGCGCGGTCACGCAGCGTCTGCGGTGCGAGGGATGCCGACCACTCGTGTCCGACGAGTTTGACGACCTCGAGCTCCTCGCCGGGGGCGAGGTCGACGCGGATGCGGGTTCGCGACAAGTCGTCGTCGACCTCGGTCGTCACCTCAGGAGCGCCCTGCCCGGAAGCCTGCACGAGATGGTCCGTGCTCACCGCCACATGCAGACCGCTGCGGCGGGTGCGGTGCAGCAGCGTGCTCCGCGCGCCGCGCTCCGATGCCGCGACGGTCTCCAGCGGACGGGCGAGGAGTTCCTGCACCCGCGGATCGTCATGGGTCACGGGCAGCGGCTCGTTCGCGAGCACCTCGGACAGCACGGTGATCGCGAGCGGGGCGTCGAGCGCCTGCACCCGGTAGCGCACGGCGGCCAACGACCGGTGCTCGAGAGAGACCAGACGGGTCGTGGCGATGTGCACCCGACGCCCCTCCGCGGACTCCCAGTCGACCTCCCGGTGCAGCGTGCCTTCGCGAAGGTCGAGGCGGCGGGCGTGGGCGTGGACCGTCCCATGCTCGACGTCGAACGGCTCGTCGCCGACCAGCAGGCGGATGAGCTGCCCGTTCGGCACGTTGATCACCGTCTGGCCGGTCTCGGGGTACCCGTAGCCGTCCTCGGCATGCGGCATCGGATGTTCCTCGAACACGCCGTTGAGGTAGCTGCCGGCGACACCCCGCGGATCGCCCTCATCGAGATTGCCCCGCCAGCCGATGTGGCCGTTGGAGAGACCGAAGACGGACTCCTCCTGCGCGAGATGGGCCGCGTCGACGCTCTCGATGCCGACCGCCCACGGCTCGACCGTGAAGCGCGCCGTCATCGGCGCGCCCCGGCCCCGAGGCTTCTGTCCGAGGAGGAGCTGAGGATGCCGAAAAGCATGGAGTTCCCTTCTGCCGGAGACCGTGTGCCTCGACGGTATCCGCGCCGATGCACCGGCACGAGGGAGTTGCGCCGCGTCGACCCGGTCAGGTAGGCGGTCGGCGACGCGAGCGGCGCCAGGGCGCGAGCACCGCGCCGAGGAGGCCGACGACCGCTGCGGTCCGCCACCCCGGGTGCACCCGCAGCCAGGTGCTGACGCTGCCGCGTCCGCGGTGCGGCAGCCCGCCGCGCTGCTCGGTGTCGCGGAGCGGACCGACGAGGTTCCCGAACTGCGCCGGAGCGGCGTCGGCTGTGTGCATCATCCGCGGCCCGAACCGGCCGAGGGCGGCATCGAGCACGCCCGGCATGACACGCTGGACCCCGGTGAGCAGCAGGGCGCCGCCACCGACGTGGATGGTGCGTGCGGGATGCGCGGCGGCATGGAGGATCGCTCGTGCCACGGACCGCGGACGGTAATGCGGATGCGGCCCGCTCGGCCGAAACGCCATCCGGCTGCGGGCATGACGGTAGATCGGTGTGTCGATGACGGCGGGTCGGACCACCGTGATCGTGACCGGCGCGCGCTCGGCACGCAGTTCACGGCGCAGCGCGTCGATCGCTCCTTCCAGCGCGTGCTTGGAGGCGGCATACGCGCCGTGCCACGGCATCGCCACCACGGCCTCGGCCGAGCTCACGACGATGATCGTCCCTCCCGAGCGCCGGAGCGCCGGCAGCGCCGCCTGGACGCCGTTGAGCTGTCCGATGACGTTGATGTCGAGGACGCGACGGAACTCCTCCGGCGAGGTGTCGGCGACCGGGGCGTAGAGGAGCACACCCGCGTTGCCGACCCAGGTGTCGATCCGGCCGAACGCGTGCGTGATCTGGTCGACCGCGTCCTGCACCGCCCGGCGGTCGGAGACGTCGCACACGATCCCGCGGACGTCCCCGCCTTCCGCGGCGATCTCCTCGACCGTCTCGGTCAGCGCCTGCCCACCGCGGGCGAGCAGGACGACGGATGCCCCCGCTCGCGCGAAGCCGAGGGCCGCCTCCCGGCCGATGCCGCGGGAGCCGCCGTTGACGACGACCACCTGGGCGTCGAGGGGCGGCCGCCGTGCGCGTATGCGCGGCGACCGCCCCTTCCGCGAGAACGATGGCGGCATCTCACTCCTTGTGGAGCGCGTCCTGCGCGGCGCCGGCCACCTTCTCCACGACGTTCGGCAGCTCGGTCGTGCCGTAGAAGCGCGAGTCGGGGTGGGTGGGCGGGGGCATCTCGGCCGTGGTCGTGGGGCCCTCGTGGTAGCTGAACTCGCCGTATCCGTCCGGCGTCGGTCCGGATGCCCACGTTCCCTCCGCGGCGGCAGGGCCGTCACTGAAGTTGAGGTACTGGTACGACACGTCGCGGTGCTCCTTGGACAGCGGGAAGTTGCTGGGCACGGGCAGCTTCTCGGCGCCCTCGACCTTGAGCTCCTCCGCGGCGGCGAGCCACTGGTTCTGGTGCATGGTGTCGCGCGCCAGCAGGAAGCTCAGCAGATCGCGCACGCCATGGTCGTCGGTCATGTGGTAGAGCCGGGCGACCTGCACCCTGCCCTGCATCTCGGCGTTCGCATTGGCCATGAAGTCGGCGAGGAGGTTGCCGCTCGCGGTGATGTACGAGCCCTGCCACGGGTTGCCGTTGCTGTCCACCGGGCGGGCGCCGGCACCGGCGACGATGCCCTGCTGCACGTCCGTGCCGCCGACGATCGCCGCGACCGTCGGGTCGTCCTGCACGGCATCCTCCGTGATGCCGAGCGGGGACTTCTCGAGGAGCTGCGCGATCATGACCGCGAGCATCTCGACGTGGCCCATCTCCTCGGCCCCGATGCCGAAGACGAGGTCGCGGTACTTGCCGGGGATGTGCATGTTCCACGCCTGGAACTGGTACTGCAGGGCGACGGTGATCTCGCCGTACTGCCCGCCGAGGACCTCCTGCAGCTTGCGGGCGTACACGGCGTCCGGGGCCTCGGGCGTCGCGGAGAATTGGAGCTCCTGTCGATGGAAGAACATATCGAGCCTCTCTCTTCTGGGGATGGGCTGGCCATGCAACGCCCGGTCGGCCGATCCACTCAGGGCCTTTCCAAACCCGGAGTCGCCTGGGACAATCACACTCGGCACGTGAGGTGCCGCGCCGGTGTTAGCCGGTCGGCGGCAGCGCCGTCAACCCCCGCCCTCCTCGGCGTCCCCCCGGGCATGCTGTGGGCATGGGGGATCAGACGGCAGCCGCGGACGACGCGATCGGCGCGTTCCTCGAAGCCCGTCGGGACGAGATGGTCCACCGACTCTCCGCCTGGGTCGAGATCCCTTCCGTGTCGGCGGACCCCGAGCGTCGCATCGACGGCGTGCGGTCGGCCCATTGGATCGCCGCGGAACTGCGGGACGCGGGCTTCACGACGACGCTGCTCCCCGCGGGCGATGCGGTGACCGTGTTCGCCGAGCGGGAGGGCGCGCCCGGGGCGCCCACCGTGCTCGTCTACACCCACCACGACGTCCGTCACGCCAAGCCGGAGGAGTGGAGCGAGACCGCGCCGTTCATGCCGGTGCTCCGAGAAGGACGGCTCTACGGGCGCGGGGCGTCGGACGCGAAGGGTCAGGCGCTCGCGCACGTCTGGGCCCAGCGGGCGCTCGCCGCCGTGGACGGCCCCGATGCGGGGGTGCATCTCAAGCTGCTCGTCGACGGTGAGGAGGAGATCGGCTCCCCGCACCTCAAGAACCTCCTGGAGGCCGACCCCGATCGGTTCGCGTGCGACCTCGTGGTCTTCTCGGACACCCTGCAGTGGGAGGTCGACTCCCCGGCTCCGGTGACCTCGATGCGCGGGACGCTGACCGCGACGCTCACGGTGCAGGGGCCCGACCGGGACGTGCACAGCGGCGCCGCCTCCGGCGTGACCGTGAATCCGGCCCTCGTCCTGTCCCGGGTGCTCGCGCAGCTGCACGACGAGGACGGAGGCATCGCGATCCCCGGCTTCCATGACGGCGTGGCCCCGCTCAGCGACGAGCGGGCCGCGGAGCTCGACGCGCTGCCGTTCGACCCGGACGACTGGACGCGGCGTACCGAGACCAGGGTCATCGTGGGGGAGAAGGGGTTCACCCCGAAGGAGCGCCTGTGGGGGCGCCCGGCCATCGAGGTGATCTCGCTGCTCGCCGGTGACCCGGAGGGTATCGAGCGCTCCGTCATCCCGCGGGAGGCCAGGGCCTCGCTGAGCATCCGGACCGTCGCCGACCAGCGCAACCATGACGTCGCTGACGCGCTCCGCGCCTTCATCGCCGACGTCATGCCCCGGGAGGCGACGTACCGTCTGGAGCTCGACGAGGACATCGCGCAGGAGCCGTATGTCTCTCCTCCGGGGCCGTATCGGGATGCGCTGGAGCGCGCTCTCGCCCTCGGGCACGGCCGGCCGATCCAGGGGCGGATGGGCAATGCCGGGGGAGGGCCGGCCGAGCTGCTGTCCCGGGAACTCGACGCCCCGGTCGTATTCCTCGGAACGGGGCTGCCCGAGGACCACTGGCATGCGAGCGACGAGAGCATCGATCTGCGCATGCTCGTCCGCGGCGCCGCGACCCTCGCGCATCTGTGGCGCGAGCTCGCCGCCGCCTCATGACTCCGCCGGGGGATGCGAGGAGGAGGCTCGTCCCCCGGCGGGCTACGCTGGACGCAGGCGCCCCCGCCCGGTGCCCGGTCGCAGGAGCCCGGCGCGGACGACGCCTGCGAACCTGACACCGACGGCTTGAGGAGAACGACGCCGATGACCGACACCCAGACCTTCGAGCCCGAGGGCCGCGCCATCCCGTTCGTCGACGAGGGCGACGGGCCGGTCAAGCTCGTGCTCATCCAGGAGCGTGGCCTGGCCGCCGACGTGCTCGGTGTGGTCGGTCACTACCTGGCCGAGGAGGCCGGATTCCACGTCGTGCGGATCGGCCATCGCGCGGATGACGCCGACACGTCGATCGAGGACCGCGTCGCGGACGCGCTCGCCGTCATCGACCACATCGGCCTCGGCGACACGTGGATCGGCGGACACGGCTTCGGCGGCACGATCGCGCGGTCGTTCGCGCTGGCTCATCCGGAGCGCGTGAACGGTCTCGCACTCCTCGGCGTGGAAGAGGTGGAGACGCCCCTCGCCCCGGTGATCCCGGTGCTGCTGATCCAGGGGACGGCCGACGAGGTCACCCCGCCCGCGAACGCCGAGAGCCTGCGCGCCACGGCTCCGGAGCGCGCCAGCATCAAGGTCGTCGAGGGCGGGGATCACCTCTTCCCGATGACGCACCCCATCGAGACGGCCGTCGTGCTCGAGGAGTACCTGGACTGGGACTGAGGGTGACGCCGCGGGTCAGAGGTCGCTGAAGTCGTTCGCGGGGACCATGATCTGCGTGACGGTGTCGCCGTCGAGCACGAACATCGTGTAGATGATCCCGGTGGAGCCCGGGCGGGTCAGGGACTCGGTGTCCGGGACCTCGCGCCCGCCGAGCCCGAGCTCGCTCGCGGTCTCCGGGTCCTCCGCATCCGTCAGCGCCCAGGCATCGGCGGCGCGGAGCTCGGCGCGGGTGCTGCCGACGCGGAATCCGTCCTCGGTGGCGATCGGGAGGCCCGCGACCTCGGCGGCGGTGACGGAGACGCTGGCCGGGGCCTCGCCCGTGCTGTCGGCCAGGACGCGCAGCCCCTCCCAGTCGTACGCCTCCAGCGTGGAGGCCTCGCCGGGGAAGATCTCCACGCCCTCCGGCTCGGGAAGCTCGCCGGTGACCTCCTGGAGGAGCTCGAGGAGGGCGGCGGAATCCGTGTAGTCAGCGCTCCGCTCTTCCGCGCCGGTGACCGTCAGACCGTCCAGCGACACGACGATGTGCGCGGAGGTGGTCTCCGTCGGCGTCGGCGACGGGCTGGAGACCTCCGAGGGACGAGGGGACGCGGACGGCTCGGCTGAGGTCGCGGGAGCGCAGGCCGTCACGGCGAGCGCGGTGGCGGCGAGGGCGAGAAGGAGGGAAAAGGGTCGTCGCATGGTCCCGATGCTAGAGCGCTCGGGGCCGCCGCCGAAGGTGGCGCGGTTCTCGTTATCGGACCGTGCTCGGAGACGGACGGACGCCGCGGCCGAGGCGGCCGCGGCGTCCGAAGTCTGAGGTCTCAGGCGACCTGAGGGAGCACGGCGAAGGACACGGAGCCCTCGTCGTCCACGCCCGCGTCGAGGACCTTGTCGTCGAGCGCGGAGGCGGCGGCCTCGTCGAGGAACAGGCGCGTGCCCGAAAGCTCGACGACCTGGTCGGCGGGCTCCGGATCGGCGGTCACGGCGACGGCGAGACGGGCCGCGCCCGTGTCGTCCTGCGCCTCGGCGGTGTGGATGCGCAGCCCGGCGGCCGGCGCGTCGTTCTGCCGACTCACGAGGGTCGACACGATGGCGGTGGCGTTGTCGGTGAGGGTGAGCACGAGCTCTCCTTTCCGGTTGGGGCATGACGCGGTCGCGACATGTCCCGGCTACGATTCCCCATCGCCCCGGATCCCCTCGACCCCCTTGCGCAGACGGGGGCGCTGCCCTTAACCTCGCAGCCGCTTGCGCAGGAACACCTGGGCGGTGCCGTCGCCCTGCGGCACCCGTTCGCGCTCCTCGTAGCCGCAGGACTCGTACAGCCGGATGTTCGCTTCGCTGAGGCTTCCGGTGAAGAGCTCGGCCTCGCGGGCGTCGGAGGCCTGCTCCGCCGCCTCGAGGAGCTTCCGGCCGATGCCCTCGCCCTGCATGTCGGGAGCGATCGCGATCCGTCCGATCAGGAGCAGGTCGTCGTCCTCGACGAACCGGATGGCTCCGACCAGGCGGCCGTCGATCCGGGCACCCAGGCCGCGCTCCGAGGTGAGCTCGGCCTCCATCTCGGCGAGCGTCTGGGTCAGGGGCGGCATGTCGACGCTCCCGTAGATCGCCGCCTCCGACACGAAGGCCGCCCGCTGGATCGTGAGCACCTCGCCGGCATCCGCCGCGGTCAGAGGGGCGACCACCACCTCGGGTCGATCCTCCTGTGCTGCTGCTGTTCCCACTGTTCCGCCTCTCTCGATGGCCCTGTCGCCTTCCTCACGTTCAGGGGTGCGACCGGCGGGTGTCAACCCCCTCGGAACGGGCCGCGCGGCGGGCTACCGTGCCGGGAGGAGGTCACACCATGGCAGACACGAAGACCAAGAAGTCCGGCAGCTCCAGCAGCAAGAACGGGGCGGCGAAGGCGGGCGTCAAGACCACCCGCCAGCAGAACGCGGAGAAGGGGTTCACGGCATCCCCGACCCTCGCGGCGAACCTGCAGGCCGTGCTCGTCGATCTGCTCGAACTCTCGCTGCAGGGCAAGCAGGCGCACTGGAACGTCGTCGGACGCAACTTCCGCGACACCCACCGTCAGCTCGACGAGATCATCGAGGACGCCCGGACGTTCAGCGACACCATCGCGGAGCGCATGCGCGCGCTGCACGCCGTCCCCGACGGCCGCAGCGCCACGATCGCGAAGACGACCACGCTGCCGGAGTTCCCCACCGGCGAGGTGTCCACGACGGAGACCATCGACCTCGTCACCGCGCGCCTCGAGGCCGCGGTCGGGACGATGCGCGACGTGCACGACGCCGTCGACGAAGAGGACCCGACGTCCGCCGATCTGCTGCATGCCGTCATCGAGCGGCTGGAGCAGTTCGCCTGGATGGTGAGCGCGGAGAACCGCAGCCCTGCCGGTCGCTGATCGACCCGCTGTCGGACCGCCGCCCTCGTCGCGCTCACGCCGCCGGGGGCGGCGGTCCGTCGTGTGACCGCGCCCGGGATCGGGCGCGCCGCAGCAGGCCGGGCAGCGCCATCCACAGTCCGACGACGAGCACGAGGGACGCGATGAGCGCGACGATCCCGGCGGTCCGGCTGACCGTGAAGTCGACGATGAGGGTCGTGACGCCGATCGTGAGGGCGCCGATCACGAACAGATCGATCTTCACCAACCGCGCCGCCGTCCGGACGAGCTCGGGCTTCAGCCGGCTGCCGAACAGAGCCCGGTGGATGCCGACGGGGGCGAGGGCGAGGATCGTCGCGAGAGCGGCGAGGGCCACGAGCACGACGTACAGGTCGCGCTGGAACTCGTCCATATCGGTGAAGCGCGGCTGGAACGCGACCGCCAGGAGGAAGCCGGTGAGGATCTGCGTGCCGGTCTGCATGACCCGCAGCTCCTGCAGCAGCTCCTCCCAGTTGCGGTCCGCGCGCTCATTCGGGGTCTCGTCGCGACCGTCATCGCGGTCGTCGCGCTCGTCCGCGTCGCCACGGGGTTCTGCTCTCATGGCGATAGTCTCGTGGGCACGATCCGCCGCTGTCCAGGACCTTGCGCGGCCCGGCGGACAGGCCTCAGGAAAGGACCCCGGATGACGCTGCCCCCGATCGACGAATGGTGGCCGGAGCTGTCCGACGAGGCGCGCCGAGCGGTCATCGGCAGCGGCTCGCGGCACCTCGATGAGGACGTCCGCGAGGAGATCCGGGAGATCACCGGAGCGGTGGTCGGGATGATCGAGTCGCTGTCCGACGACGACCTCGCGTATGCCCGAGACCACGCGCCCGCAGAGGAGTGAGGCGTCAGCCCTCCGGCCGCTCGGCCGTCTCCTCGCGCAGCCGCGGCTCCGTGCGGCGCTCCGGACGCACGCCGTGCTTGTCGGCGTAGAACGCGCGGATCCGGTCCATGTCGGCGGCCACGTCTCCCGTGAGGTCGATCGTCGGCCCGAGGCCGGTCGTCATGGTGTGGCGGTCGACGAAGCCGAGGGTGACCGGCATGCCGGTGGCACGCGCGATCCGGTAGAAGCCGCTCTTCCAGTACTCGTTGCCGCCGCGGGTGCCGTCGGGGGTGACGACGAGGCCGAACACGGTCCCGGCGTGCACCTGCTCCACGACCTCGCCGACGATGCGCGCCGGATCCGCCCGGTCGACGGCGATGCCGCCGAGGCCGCGCATGATCGGGCCGCGCCAGCCGCGGAACAGGCTCTTCTTACCCAGCCAGTGGACCTCGATGCCCAGCCGCCAGGCGATCGCGAGCATGAGCACGAAGTCCCAGTTCGAGGTGTGCGGGGCGCCGATCAGGACGGTCGGACGCGTGGGGGCGGCGTCGGCGACGAGGGTCCACCGGCTGACGGCCCAGTACACGCGGGCGAGGAATCGTCGGAGCATCCGTCCAGATTAAGGGGAGCGGCCTATCGATCGCCTGGCGGGCCGGTCGCGGAGGCGTGCGTGAGCGCCGCGGCGAGTGCGGGATCCAGCCCGCGGACGTCCTCGACGGGGACGGCGAGCGCGAGCAGTGCCCTGCTGAAGTAGTTGCGCGCCGCCGCCGCCAGGGTGATGTCCACGATCTGCCGGTCGCTGAACCCGGCCTCGCGCAGCTCCTGCGTCTCCGCATCGGTCATCGCCGACGGATCGGTCGACAGGCGTGCGGCGAAGCGGATCACGACCTGCTCCTGATCCGTGAAACCGCTGTCGTCTCCGGCGGCGAAGGCGGCGAGTCCTTCCTCGTCGACGACTCCGGCGCGGAGGGAGCGGCGGCCGTGGGCGAGCAGACAGTGCGCGGATCCGAGGGCCCGCGCCGCCCCGAGGGTCGCGGCCTCGTACACGCGGACGCCGATCGACGGGACGACCGCACGGACGAGCGCCTCGAACGCGGCGTGGGCTTCGGGGTTCACGGCCATGGCCCTGGTGTGTGCGAACACGATGCCGTCGTCGGCGAGGTCGCTCTCGTACATCGCGGCGACGTGGCCGGTCGCGGTGGCCCGCTCGGGAGGGTGGATGATCATGGCGCCTCCTCGGCTCCGGGGGCGCGGCGAGGGTGCGCACCCCCTCGCCGGGAACGATACGCCGCTCTCGGGTCGGAGAGAAGAGCGTGCGGCGCCCGGTGCTCCTGGCAGGCGTACGATCGAGGGATGACCGAATCGAAGCAGGAGAACACCGGGCAGGACGCGCCGCTCGGGCTGCAGCCGCTGCCGGGTGCGATCGAGCTGCTCGACGGCGATGCCGCCGGCTACTGCAGCAACGGCGTCTGCCACATCCCCGCCCCCAAGGAGCGGTGAGCAGCAGACGCCGTCGGTGTCTCTGCGCGGTCAGTGACCGCCGTGCGCCGCATCGCCGATGTCGTCGGCGGGCTTGCGCACCAGCGGGCTGAGCGCGACCGCCGCGAGCGAGATGATCGCCGCGATGAGGAACGCCGTCCGCGCACCGGGGGCACCCGCCACCGCCCGCGACAGGCCCTCATCCTCGCCGGCGTGCAGGATGGCCGAGTACGTGACCGTGAGCAGCGCGACACCGGCCGCGCCGCCGACCTGCTGCAGCGTGTTCAGCACCGCGGAGCCGTGCGAGTACAGCGAGCGGTGCAGCGACCCCAGCGACGAGGAGAACAGCGGCGTGAACGACATCGCGAGGCCGACCGACATGGCCGCCTGCACGACGATCAGCAGCCACCACACGGTGTGCTCGCCGACCGTCGAGTAGAAGAAGAGCGAGGCCGAGACGAGGATCGTGCCGGGGATGAGCAGCGGTCGGGTGCCCTTCGCGTCGTACACACGACCCATGATCGGTCCGAGGAGGCCCATCAGCACCGAACCGGGGAGCAGGATGAGGCCCGACTCCAGAGCGCTGAGTCCGGCGACGTTCTGCAGGTACTGCGGCAGCAGCGTGAGCGTGCCGAACATCGACAGGGCCAGGATCGTCATGATGATGACGGCCAGCGAGAAGTTCGCCGAACGGAACACGCGCAGGTCGAGCAGCGCGTCGTCCACCCGCTGCAGCACGAGCTGGCGCCAGACGAAGAGGGCGAGCGAGACGGCGCCGACGACCAGGGCGATGACGCCGGTCGTGCCGCCCGCACCGCCTTCGCCGCCGAACTGGCTGAGGCCGAAGACGATGCCGCCGAAACCCAGCGCCGCGAGCGGGATGGACAGCACGTCGAGCGGAGCCTTGCGGGTCTCGCCGAGGTTCGTCATCCACTTCGCACCCATGCCGAGCGAGATCAGGGCGATGGGCAGCACGATCGCGAACAGCGCACGCCAGTTGAACGCGTCGAGCACGGCGCCCGCGAGCGTCGGGCCGATGGCGGGCGCGAGCGAGATGACGAGGCCGACGCGACCCATCATGCGGCCGCGCGACTGCGCCGGCACGACGTTCATGATCGTCGTCATCAGCAGCGGCATCATGATGCCGGTGCCCGCCGCCTGGATCACGCGGCCCACGAGCAGCACGGAGAAGCCGGGCGCCACGAGCGCCACGAGCGTGCCGAGCGAGAAGGCCGTCATCGCGGCGATGAAGACCTGCCGCGTCGTGAAGCGCTGCAGGATGAAGCCGGTGGTCGGGATGACCACCGCCATGGTGAGCATGAACGCGCTCGTCAGCCACTGCCCGAGCTCGGGCGGGATGCCGAGATCGGTGTTCAGGTGCGGGATCGCGATGCCCATCGTCGTCTCGTTGAGGATGGCGACGAAGGCGGCGACGAGCAGCAGCCAGATGACCCGCATGTCCTTGCGGGGGATGCCCCCGCTCGATGCGGGGGGCGTCGTGATGGAGCCGGTATCGACGGCAGACATGGGCGGCCTCCAGGGCATCGGAGAGAAGAGGGAGGTGCGAGAGTTCGCGAGAGTCATTCAGCGTAACGGGTCGGGCGGACATTTCATTCCGAAATCTGGGATATCGCTGAACGCCGCGGGAACGGAGCCCGTGTCCTCGGGGGTGACTACGCTGGCGCCATGAGCATGGGCGGGATGGGCGGTGGTCCGCGGGGCGGTTTCCGCGGCGTGGACGAGGACGCCCAGCGTCGGCTCAATGCGGAGGCTCCGAAGATCGACGGCCTCGGCACCCGGGTCGTCGCCCTGTTCAGCGCCTACCGGTGGCGCATCCTCTTCACCGGTGTCCTCGTGGTGCTCGGCGCCGGCATCGCGGTCATCCCGCCGCTCCTCGTGCAGCGCATCTTCGACGACGCGCTGTTCCCCGTCGACGGCGGCGGCCCCCACCTCTCGCTGCTCGGCGTGCTCGTCGGCGCGATGGTCGGCCTCTTCCTCTTCTCGGCGGTCCTCGGAGTCGCACAGACCTGGCTCACGGCGACGGTCGGCAACAGCGTCACGGGCGATCTCCGGGTGCGGCTGTTCGAGCACCTGCAGGCCATGGAGCTCGGCTTCTTCACCCGCACGAAGACCGGCGTGATCCAGTCCCGGCTGCAGAACGACGTCGGCGGCGTCTCCGGCGTGCTGACGAACACCGTCACCAGCATCCTCGGCAACGCCGTCACGGTGATCGCCTCGCTCGTGGCGATGATCCTCATCGACTGGCGCCTGACCCTCATCGCCGTCGTGCTCATGCCGTTCCTCGTGCTCGTGCAGCGACGCGTGGGACAGGTGCGGGCACGCATCGCGGGGGAGACCCAGGAGTCGCTGTCCGAGCTGACCTCGATCACCCAGGAGACCCTGAGCGTCTCGGGCATGCTGCTGTCCAAGGCGTTCAACCGCCAGCGCACCGAGTCCGAGCGCTACCAGCAGGAGAACCGCAACCAGGTGCGCCTCCAGGTGCGCCGGGCCATGAGCGGTCAGGGCTTCTTCGCGGTCGTCCAGGTCATCATGGCGAGCGTCCCCGCCGTCATCTACCTCGTCTCCGGATACCTCATCGCGGGCGGGACGGGAGCGATCACCGCGGGGACGATCGTGGCCTTCACGACGGTCCAGGCGCGGCTGCTCATGCCGCTCATGGGGCTCATGCGGGTCTCGCTCGACCTGCAGACCTCGTCCGCGCTGTTCGCCCGCATCTTCGAGTACCTCGACCTCGTCCCCGAGATCACCGACGCCCCCGATGCGATCACCGTGGCGCAGGCGCCGGGTCCGCGCGGACGCATCGAGTTCCAGGACGTCGTGTTCCGGTATCCGGATGCCGCGGCCGATTCGCGTCCCACGCTGCACGGGGTCTCCTTCGTGGCCGAGCCCGGGCAGCACGTCGCCTTCGTCGGGCCCTCCGGCGCGGGCAAGACCACGATCCTCTACCTCGCGCCTCGACTGTACGAGGCCAAGGGCGGCGCGGTGCTGTTCGCGGGGGCGGACGTGCGCACCCTCACGCAGGAGTCGATCATCGACGATGTGGGCATCGTCTCCCAGGAGACCTACCTGTTCCACGCGACGATCCGGGAGAACCTCCGCTACGCGAAGCCCGATGCGACGGACGAGGAGCTGGTCGCCGCCTGCACCGCGGCCAACATCCACCACATCATCGCGGGCTTCGAGAAGGGCTACGACACGGTCGTGGGGGAGCGCGGGTACCGGCTCTCCGGTGGCGAGAAGCAGCGCATCGCCATCGCGCGCGTGCTGCTGAAGGACCCGCCGGTGCTCCTGCTCGACGAGGCGACCTCCGCCCTGGACACCGTGTCCGAGCGCGTGGTGCAGGAGGCCCTCGACGAGGCGGCGAAGGGGCGCACCACCCTGTCGATCGCGCACCGCCTGTCGACGGTCATGGGGGCGGACGTCATCCATGTGCTGGAGGCCGGGCGCATCGTGGAGTCCGGCACCCACGCCGAGCTCCTCGCGCAGGGCGGCCTCTACGCCGAGCTGGCGGCGCAGCAGGTGGCCGCGTCGCGCGTGCTGGACGCCGAGATCGAAGCGGAGGCCGAGGAGGAGGCCGCGATCCGCGGGGGCGTCGGAGAAGGCGTCGACGCTGGTCTCGCCGCGCGCCGTGCCGACCGTGTGCCGGAGGACTCCACCGCAGCCGATGCCGTCGTGGCGCTGACGACGGGCGTCCCGCTGCCGACGGCATCGAGTGCCGATGCGCGGCCGCGCCCGACCGACGGGTGACGACGGCGAGGCTCAGTGGACGGAGAGCCCGCCGTCGATGAACAGCGACTGGCCGGTGACGTAGGCCGAGCCCGGGCCCGCGAGGAAGACCGCGGCCGCCGCGAAGTCCTCCGGGAGGCCGTTGCGTCCGATCATCGTCCGGGCCGCGAGGGCCGCGATCGTGGCGGAGTCCTCCTGCAGGCGGGCGTTCAGGGGCGTGAGGACGAATCCGGGGACGAGGGTGTTGCTCGTCACCCCGGTACCGCCCCAGGCCTCGGCCTCCGAGCGCATGAGCGACTCGACCGCGCCCTTGGAGGCGCCGTAGACCCCGCTGCCCACGAATGCCCGGTGCGCCTGCTGCGAGCTGATGTGGATGAGTCGCCCGTACCCGCGCGCCGCCATGCCCTGCGCCCAGCGTTGACCGAGGAGGAACGGGGCGAGCGCATTGACGGTCATCGTCGCGTCCCAGTCCGCCTCGGTGATCTCGGCGTAGGGCGGACGGATGTTGATGCCGGCGGAGTTGACGAGGATGTCCGGCTCGCCGAAGGGGACGGCTGCGGCCTCCGCGACCGCATGGATGCCCTCGCGCGTGCTCAGATCGCCGACCACGCCCGCGGCCCGGCACCCCTGCGCGGTCAGGTCCTCGACGGTCTCGGCGATGCGCTCCGCGCCGCGGGCGACGATCACCGTGGCCGCGCCGGCCCGGGCGAGCGCCGTCGCGATGCCGCGACCGATGCCCGAGCTGCCGCCGGTCACGACCGCGGTGCGGCCGTCGAGCGCGAAGAGCGAGGAGAGGTAGTCGGTCATGCGGGGGTCCTTCCGGCGGGGCTCACCACGCGAGGGCGGCGGCGAGGGTGGGGTCGGGGCGGGCGTCGGCGAACTCGGGAAGGGCACGCAGCTCGGCCAGGAACGCGGAGACCTCCGCCGCGTAGGCGGGATCGGGATGGGTGTCCGCGATCTCCCGGAGCGGAGCGACGTCCATCGCGAGGATGAGGTCGAGCCGGGCGGTCACGGCGGCGTGCGCGCCTGCCTCCTGCAGCACGCGGATGCCGCCGCGGAGCGCGGCGAGGTAGTCGCGGAGCACGGGGAGCTGCGCCTTGCTCTGGGTGATCGAGGTGCCGTCCGCTCGGACGCGCCAGCGCGCCACGACGTCGGGCAGCACATCGAAGGTGCGCGCCCGGGTGTACATCGTCTGCGCGACGACCTGGTCCTCGTAGGCCACACCTTCCGGGAATCTCAGGTCGGACCACATCTCCGTGCGGCTCACCTTGGACCACGCGACGATGTTCGACACCGCCTGCGGGTGCTCTGCGAGGGTGGTGCCGAGGCGGGCCGGAGAGGTCGCCGCGGCCACCCACGGCTGCACGCGGCCGGGCACGTATCCTCGCCCCTGGGGACGCAGTCGCACGTAGGCGCCGGCGGCGAAGTCGCTCCCCGTGCGCTCGAGCGTGCCCACGAGCGTCGCCAGCGCGTCCGGCATCAGCTCGTCATCCGCGTCGAGGAAGCCCGTGAAGGGCGTGTCGACCCGTGTGAGGCCGACATTGCGCGCGGCGCCGAGCCCGACGGAAGTCTCATGCCGCACCACGGTGAAGCGGGCGTCCCTCGTGGCGGCGTCGGCGAAGATCGCTCCGGTGTCGTCGGTGGAGCCGTCGTCGATGAGGATGGCACGCCACCGCTCGTCCGTCTGCGCGCGGAGGGAGTCGAGGGCGGCGGGGGCGAACGCGGCGATGTCGCGTCCTGGCACGATCAGCGTCACGATCGGGGTGGGGGCGGTCACTCCGCCGAGTCTAGAGCCGTCCGTCAGCCGCGGACCGCGGCGACCGCCTCCGCGACCAGTGCGGCGAGGCGCTCGGGAGCGTCCGCCGGGAGCGCCGTGCGCCCGAAGGTGAACCGCACGGCCGTCTGGGCGACCTCCGGGCTGATGCCGCAGGCGAGCAGCACGGGGGAGGGCTCGTCGCTGCCGGCCGCGCAGGCGGAGCCGCTGGACGAGATCACCCCGCGGCGCTCCAGCTCCAACAGCACCGCCTCGCCGCTCACGCCCGCGATCGTGAAGCTCGCCGTCGCGGGGAGCCGATGCACGGGATGCCCGGTCAGCGTCGCATCGGGCACCCGCCGGGTCACCTCGGCGATGAAGCGCGCCGTGGCCTCTGCCGCTCGGGCCGCAGCGGCCGCGCGCTCCTGCTCCGCGAGCTCGAGCGCCGTCGCCAGGCCGGCCGCTCCGGCGACGTCCACCGTGCCGGACCGCCGTCCGCGCTCCTGGCCGCCACCGTGCAGGAGCGGCTCCAGAGGGAGGCGTCCGCGGACGATGAGCGCCCCGGTGCCCTTGGGAGCGCCGAGCTTGTGCCCGGCGATCGATACGGCGTCGGCATCCAGATCATGCAGGGGCAGCCAGCCGGCCGACTGCACGGCGTCGACATGGAGGGGCACGCGGCGGGCGCGGACGACCTCGCGGAGCGCGGCGATGTCCTGGACGGTGCCGATCTCGTTGTTCGCGTGCCCGACGGACACGATGGCCGTGTCGTCGGTGAGCACCGTGTCGAGGGCGTCCGGCCCGATCCGCCCGGTCCCGTCCACCGCGGGCATCGCCACCGTCACCCCGTGGAAGCGCGCGAGGTACGCCGCCGACTCCCGGATCGACTCGTGCTCGATGGGGGACACCACGACGCGCCGCCGCCCGGAGGCGAGCGCTGCCAGCGTGATCCCCTTCACGGCGAGGTTGTTCGCCTCCGTGCCGCCGCCGGTGAAGACGACGTCGCCCGCCCGCACCCCGAAGACGCGGGCGACCCTGGCGCGGGCATCCTCCAGCGCGCGCGCTGCCGTCTCGCCCGCGGTGTGGTGGCTGGCGGGGTTGCCGAACACCTCGGTGAGGAAGGGTTCCATGGCCGCCCGTACCTCGGGGCGTACCGGCGAGGTCGCGGCGTGATCGAGGTACAGCACGAGACTCAACCGATCCGGAGGTCGAGTCCGAGGTCCAGCGCCCGCGCGGAGTGCGTGAGGGCTCCGACCGAGATCACGTCCACCCCGGTGTCGGCGATGGCGCGGACGGTGGTCAGGTCGACGCCGCCCGAGGCCTCCACGGTGGCGCGCTCGCCGATGAGGGCCACGCCGGCGCGCAGATCGTCGAGGGAGAAGTTGTCCAGCAGCACGGTGTGCGCACCGCCGTCGAGCACCGCCGGGATCTGGTCGAGACGGTCGACCTCGACGACCACGTGGGCGGTGTGCGGCAGCCGCGAGAGTGCCTCGCGAAGAGCCGTCGCGAGGTCGAGCCCGGACCGCTGGAGCACCGCGAGGTGGTTGTCCTTCGCCATGACCGCGTCGGAGAGGGAGTACCGGTGGTTCCGGCCGCCGCCTGACACCACGGCGTGCCGCTCGAACGCCCGCAGTCCTGGCGTCGTCTTGCGGGTGTCTGCGATGCGCGCCCGCGTCCCCTCCACTTCGCGGACATAGGCGGCGGTGAGGGTCGCGATGCCCGACATCCGCTGCACGAAGTTCAGGGCGACACGCTCGGCGGTGAGGAGCGTGCGGGCCGGCCCTGTCACGGTGGCCAGCACGTCGGAGGCGGTGAAGGCATCGCCGTCGCCCACGTGCAGGTCGACGACGACATCGGGATCGGTGAGGAGGAACGCGGTGGCGAAGACCTCACCGCCGCTGAAGATCCCGTCCTCGCGGGCGACGAGGTCGGCCGTGGCCGTCGTCTCCGCGGGGAGCAGGGTGATGCTGGTGAGGTCGCCCCACGGGGCGTCCTCCTCGAGTGCGGCTCCGACGACGCGGTGCAGGGTGGCGCGGGTGAGCATCAGGCGGTCTCCAGGATCGGTGCGTGTTCCGCCCTCGGCTCGGCGGGGACGGGGTCGTCGCGGTGGTGGGCGCCGACCGAGACGGGGCGGGCAAGGGCAGCACGGATGGTGGCGTCGGCGACCTGCAGCAGGTTCCGGTCCTCGTGCGCGCGGGCGTCGGAGGGGGGAGGCGTCTCGACGGCCCATCCGCGCACGATCCGGAGCGCGCGCTGCAGGCCCGATCCGGTCCGGTGCAGGCCGACCTCGTCCCACAGCAACCGCTGCAGCCCGGCGCGGTCGAACGGGTGGAGAGGCTCCGGTGCGACATCCGCGTCCGCCGAGTCGGTCGGCGACGGACGCGGGGTGATGTCGACGGCAGTGGCCCACGATCCGTCCAGGGCGGCGGCGGCCCTGGCACCGAACACGGCGCCTTCGAGGAGTGAGTTGGAGGCGAGCCGATTGGCTCCGTGCACCCCCGTGCGGGCGGTCTCACCGACGGCGTAGAGCCCCGGGATCGTGGTCCGTCCGTGGCGATCGGTGACGACGCCGCCCATGAGGTAGTGGGCGGCGGGCGTCACCGGCAGCGGCTCCCTGGACCAGTCGAAACCGCGAGCACGTGTCACTCGGTCGATGGTGGGAAAGCGGCGGGCGAGCGCGTCCGCCCCCAGCGCCGTCGCATCGAGGTGCACGGGCGCCCCCTGCCGGGCGGCCTGTCGGGCGATGGCCCGCGCGACGACATCCCTCGGCGCGAGCTCCCCGTCCGGGTGGCTGTCGAACACGAACCGTCGCCCTTCGTGGTCGCGGAGCACGGCACCCTCGCCGCGGATGGCTTCGGAGAGCAGGAAGACCGGGGTGCCGGGAAGCGCGGTCGGGTGGAACTGCACGAACTCCAGGTCGGCGACGGCGGCGCCGGCGCGCAGGGCCGCCGCGATGCCATCGCCGGTCGCCTCCGCCGGGTTGGTCGTGTGCGCGTAGAGCTGCCCCGCCCCGCCCGTCGCGAGGATCACGGCGTCGGCCCGGATCTCGGCCGTGTCCCCGTCGCGGAGGACCGTGATCTCACGGACCCGGTCCTCCTCGACGACGAGGTCGAGGAGCATCGTCCCCTCGCAGACGGCGATGGACGCACGGCGAACGGCGGCGCATAGCGCGGCGGAGATCGCGGCGCCGGTGGCGTCGCCTCCGGCGTGCAGGATGCGGGCATGAGTATGCGCCGCCTCGCGCCCGCGGGCGAGAGCGCCGCCCGGAGTCCGGTCGAAGGCGACGCCGCGGGCGAGGAGCTCGGCGGTCCGGGCCGCGCCGTCCGCCACGAGCGCGTCGACCGCGGCCGGATCGCACAGACCCCCTCCGGCGCTGATCGTGTCGGCGGCGTGCGTGGCCGGTCCATCTCCCGGCCCGTAGCTGCCGGCCACACCGCCCTGCGCGAGAGGCGTGCATCCGCCCCCGAGGTCGCCCTTCGTCACGACGGTCACCGTGTGCCCGGCCTCGTGAGCGTGCAGCGCGGCGGTGAGGCCGGCGATGCCGGAGCCGACGACGACGACGTTCATCGTGCCCCGGCGGCCACCGGCGGCTTGGCGGCCAGCATCCGCTCGAGCGCGAGGCGAGCCGGGTCGGCGACATCGGGGGAGACCGTGATGCGGTTCGGTGTGCGGCCGGCGACCAGCTCCTCCAGGACCCACGCGAGATAGCCCGGGTGGATGCGGTACATGGTCGAGCACGGGCAGACGACCGGGTCGAGGCAGAAGATCCGGTGCTGCGGGTACTGCGCGGCCAGGCGGCGCACGAGGTTGATCTCGGTACCGACGGCGAAGGTCGTCGGCTCCGTCGCCTCGGCGATGGCGCGGCGGATGTACTCGGTGGATCCCGCCTCGTCGGCCGCGTCGACGACCTCCATCGGGCACTCCGGGTGCACGATCACGCGGACTCCCGGGTGCTCGGCCCGAGCCTGGTCGATCTGCGCCACGGTGAAGCGCCGGTGCACGGAGCAGAACCCGTGCCAGAGGATCACCTGCGCGTCGACGAGCTCCTCCGCGGTGGAGCCGCCCAGCGCTCGCCGCGGGTTCCACATCGGCATCCGGTCGAGGGGCACCCCCATGGCCTTCGCGGTGTTGCGTCCCAGATGCTGATCGGGGAAGAAGAGCACCCGGCGGCCGCGGGCGAACGCCCACTCCAGTACCGTGGCGGCGTTGGACGAGGTGCACACGATGCCGCCGTGTCGCCCGACGAAGCCCTTGATCGCCGCTGAGGAGTTCATGTAGGTGACGGGGATCACCGGCACGCGGCCGTCGGCGTCCGGGGTGTCGAGGTCGCCCAGCACGTCGGCGAGCTGCTCCCAGCACTCCTCGACCTGGTCGATGTCGGCCATATCCGCCATCGAGCACCCCGCGGCGAGGTTCGGCAGGATCACCGCCTGGTCGGGCTGGGAGAGGAGGTCGGCGGTCTCGGCCATGAAGTGCACACCGCAGAAGACGATCGCCTCCGCATCCGGCCGCATCGTGGCGGCGGTGGCGAGCTGGAACGAGTCGCCCACCTCGTCCGCATGGGCCACCACCTCCTCGCGCTGATAGAAGTGCCCGAGGATCACCACCCTGTCTCCGAGCGTGGCCTTCGCCGCCTCGATGCGTCGGTGGAGCTCCGCCTCGCCGGCCTCGCGGTAGGCCCCGGGGAGCTCTCCCTGCCGGGGAGCCCCGGTGGGGATGACATCACCCATGGAGGAGCCGGGTCCGTAGCCGGGGCGTGTGTCGAAGTCCCAGGGTCCGACGGCGAGGTCGGTCGTGCAGGTGGCGTCGGTGGAGACCCCGCCGACGATGGCCTGGATCGCGTGGTCGACGGACGGGTCCGCAGGGGGGACCGCGGGCGTCGGGACGAAGGTGATGCTCATCGGGTTCTCGTTTCCTCGGGGCGGAGCGGACCGCGGTCGGCCAGCTCGAGATCGGTGTCGTCGCGGTACAGGCGGGCCGGGCGATGACTGCCCGTCCGGAAGCGGTCGGTGCGGGTCAGGTTGCCGGCGGACTCGACCTGCCGCCGGAAGTTCGCGGGGTCGAGCGCGCGCCCCAGGATCGACTCGTAGGCTTCCCGGAGCTCGGCGAGCGTGAACTCGGCGGGCAGGAAGCCCTGGGCCACACGGCTGTATCCGACCTTGTTCCGCAGGCGCCAGAGCGCGTACTCGATGATCTCGCGATGATCGAAGGCGAGCGCCGGCAGGTCGTCGGCAGCGAACCATTCCACGTTCTCCGGCGCGCGGCCCGAGGCCCGGTGCGCGGTGATCTGGGCCTCGACGTCGTCCTGGCGGAGCAGGGCCCAGTACACGATCGAGACGACCCGCGTGGGGGAGCGGTCGACGGCGCCGAAGGCGTAGAGCTGCTCCAGGTAGGTGGGGGCGAGGCCGGTCGTCTCGGCGAGCGTGCGGGCCGCGGCATCGACCGGCGACTCCTCGGGGGTGAGCCACCCGCCGGGGAGCGCCCACCGCTCCGCGAACGGCTCGCGGGTGCGGCGGACGAGGGGGAGCGCGAGCACGGGCGGACCATCGTCACCGCGGCGCAGCGTGAGGATCACCGTCGAGACGGCGACGCGGATGTCCGCACTTCGAGTCATAGGCACCTTAACCTCCGGATTCGATCTTAGTGTCATCGGGACTTTTAGTGCGCGCAGATGACGAACGAACGCGTCGAGTCCGAAACGTTATCTCCTCCCCGCGGGAAGGCTTGTCCCCCCGGGGTGGGTTTGTTAGGTTACTGTCCTAACAAACCCCTTCGAGAGTGGCCACGGGCCGCCTCCCGGGGTTCCCGTGAACCCCGCCCCGGGGTTCGGCTCCAACCGGAGAATCCCTCCTGCAGTGCAGCACCGAGAGGAAATGAAGAATGATCCGTAACGGAAAGCGCAAGATCGCGCTCACGGCGGTCGCGGGGGCCTCGGTCCTCGTCCTGGGCCTGACGGCCTGCGGCGGCGGCGGTAGCGATGACGGAGGCGGCGACGCGTCCAGCGACCGCGCCCTCCGCGTCTGGGCCGGCAGCACGACGCCGATCACCACGAACTACAACCCCTTCGCCCCGAACGTGCTCCATGGCGCACTCGGCCCGATCTACGAGCCCCTGTTCTTCTACAACAAGACCAAGGACGAGGAGCCCATCGGCCTCATCGGCGAGTCCTTCGAGTACAACGAGGACGGCACGCAGATCACGGTGAAGATCAAGCCCGACTTGAAGTGGAGCGACGGCGAGCCGCTCACGGCCGCGGACGTGGCCTTCACCTTCCTGTACGAGGCGAACAACCCCGAGGGCAATCAGCTGGTCTCCGCGGAGGCCACCGACGACACCACGGTCGTGCTCACCTACGGCATCGCGCAGTACACCACGGAGTTCCAGCGGATGGGCTCGAGCTACATCCTCCCCGAGCACATCTGGAAGGACGTCGACGACTTCGCGAACTTCACGAACGAGGAGCCGGTCGGGTCGGGCCCGTACGTCGTGGACAAGACCACGAGCGAGTCCTACACGCTGGTCGCCAACGAGAACTACCGTGGTGCCGACGAGCTGGCTATCAAGAAGGTCCAGTACATCGCGGTCGACAACAACCAGACCGCGCAGGATCTCGTGACGGCGGGCGAGCTCGACTGGACCGGCATGTTCATCCCGAACCCGGATGACGCGACCGCCAACGGCAAGATCGAGTGGATCAACACTCCGCAGGACCCGACGGTGCTCTACACGTGCTCGAACGCCGAGCTCGGCTGCACGGGGCCGCAGACGGACGTGGCCGTCCGGCAGGCGCTGAACGTCGCCGTCGACCGGGCCACCATCAAGGACAAGGCGTTCGTCGGTCTCACCGCCGACGTCTCGCCCGCCTACACGCTGCTCCCGCGCGATGAGAAGTGGCTCACGGACGACGCGTACGAGGTCAGCCCGCAGGAGGCCAATGTCGAGGAGGCCGCGTCCATCCTCGAGGCCGCCGGCTACACCAAGGGCTCGTCGGGCATCTACGAGAAGGACGGCGCTCCCGTCGAGCTCAGCCTGATCTCGGTCGACGGCTGGACGGACTACAACGACGCCGCGAAGCTCATCGCCGAGCAGGCCGAGGCCGCGGGCATCAAGATCACCGCGTCGACCGTGCAGTGGCAGGAGTTCGTCGACGCCCGTCAGTCCGGCGAGTTCCAGCTGATCGTCGGCGGCGTGGTCGGCACGACCATCGCCGACCCGTTCCAGATCTACCGCGACTGGTTCGGCGGCACCGAGGTGCAGTCCACCAGCCCGGTCGGCACCGAGATCCCCCCGGGGCGCTGGAACTTCAGCCGCTACAACAACCCCACCGTCGATGCGGCCATCCAGCAGGCCATCAGCACCGAGGACGAGGCCGAGCGCAAGGAGCTCTACGCCACCATCCAGGACGCGATCGTCAACGACGTGCCCTACATCCCGCTCGTGATCAACGCCACGCAGACCTTCTACAACACGAAGGACTACACCGGCTGGCCGACCGAGGAGAACCTCTACGCGTTCCCGCCGTCCTGGGGCGCCATCGCTGCCGGATACGTGCTGACGCAGATCAAGCCCGCCGGCTGAGTGACGAGAGGAGCAGGGGAAGCAGGAAGTCAGGACGAGTGACATGAAGTTCTATGCACGAAGGATCGGGTTCTACGCGTTCACGCTGTGGGCTGCGATCTCCATCAACTTCCTGCTTCCCCGGCTCATGCCGGGGGATCCCGCCGACATCATGATCGCCAAGATGCAGCGAGCCGGCGGAGAGGTCTCCGAGACCACCATCCGCAACATCAAGCTCCTGCTCGGCGGCGACGATGCGTCCCTCTGGGAGCAGTACCTCGCCTACTGGGGACGCATGCTCCGCGGCGATCTCGGGGTGTCGGTGACCAAGTTCCCCACCCCGGTGGCCGAGCTGATCGCCGGCGCCCTGCCCTGGACGCTGGTGCTCGTCGGCACCGCGACGGTCATCTCCTTCCTGCTCGGCGTCGTGCTCGGCGCCTGGGCCGGGTGGAAGCGCGGTACCTGGGTCGACCACCTGATCCCGGCAACCACCGTGCTGCAGTCCATCCCGTACTTCTGGCTCGCGCTCGTCCTGATCGCCGTCTTCGCGGTCGGGCTCGGCTGGTTCCCGATGTTCGGCGGCTACGACGTCTTCGACTTCCCGGAGGGCCCGGAACCGACGTGGGCGTTCTTCACCGACGCCGTGGCGCACTCGCTCCTTCCCGCGATCACGATCGTGATCAGCTCCGTGGGGGGCTGGATGTTCGGCATGCGCAACATGATGGTCTCCACGCTCGCCGAGGACTACGTCCTCACCGCTGAGGCCAAGGGACTGCGGCCGCGGCGCATCATGACGACGTACGCGGCCCGCAACGCGGCCATCCCGTCGATCGCGGGCTTCTCGATCACCCTCGGGTTCGTCGTGGCCGGCTCCATCGTCATGGAGCAGGTGTTCACCTACCCGGGCGTCGGCAAGCTCATGTTCCAGGCCGTCACCAACAACGACTACGCGCTGATGCAGGGACTGTTCCTCGTGATCACCCTCACGGTGCTCGTCGCCAACTTCTTCATGGACCTCGTCTATGGCTTCATCGACCCGAGGGCTCGCCAGAATGTCTGACACGAAGAACCCGCTCCTCGTGGAGGAGCCTCCCACCGTCGCCCCCGAGGGCACCGTCGCCCTGGCCACGCAGCGTCAGGAGCGCCGGCGCCGCCGGATCCTGCCCAGCACGTCGCCGAAGTTCATCGTCGGGTCCGTCCTCGTGCTCGCCATCGTGCTCTTCGCGATCATCGCGCCGTTCTTCACGCAGAACCCGCGCAGCACCGACAACCCCGCCCTCGCCGCGCCCTCGGCGGAGCACTGGCTGGGCACGACCAAGCTCGGCAACGACGTGCTCGCTCAGCTCGCCGTCGGGGCGCAGGGGTCGCTGCTCATCGGCGTCACGGCCGGCGGCATCGCCATCGTGCTCTCGCTCCTCTTCGGTGTCCTGGCCGGGTACCTCGGCGGCTGGCGGGAGGACGTCCTCGCTCTCCTGACCAACGTCATGATCGTGATCCCCGGACTGCCGCTGGTCATGGTGATCGCGTCGTTCGTGCCGCAGCGCAGCTGGCAGCTCGTGGCCTTCGTCCTGGGCATCACCTCCTGGGCCGGAGCGGCGTACGTGCTGCGGCTGCAGACCCGCTCGCTCCGCACCCGCGATTACGTGTACGCGTCGAAGGTGGCGGGGGAGAAGTCCCTCCGGGTGATCCTCGTCGAGATCATGCCGAACCTGCTCCCGCTGCTGACCGCGCAGTTCCTCTTCGCGATCATCTTCGCCATCCTCGGCGAGGCGGGGCTGTCGTATCTCGGTCTCGGTCCGAACTCCTCGATCACCTGGGGCTCGATCCTCAACGACGCCCAGTCCGGTCAGGCCCTCGGTCGCGGTGCCTGGTGGTGGTTCGTGCCGCCGGGCATCATGATCGCGATCCTCGGCGCGGGACTCGCGCTGATCAACTTCGCCATCGACGAGGTCATCAACCCGAAGCTGCGCAACGCGCCCGATGCGGCCCGTCGTCTGCGCAAGGCCGCGAAGGAGAAGGGGGTCACCGCATGAGCGACGCCGTGCTCACCGCCAGGAACGTCTCGATCGAGTACGAGGTCGACCCGCCCGTCAAAGCCGTCCGCGACGTTTCGCTGACGCTCCACCGCGGCGAGATCCTCGGACTCGCGGGGGAGTCGGGCTGCGGCAAGACGACCCTCGCGTACGGGATGAACCGGCTGCTCAAGGCGCCGGCGCTGATGACCGACGGCGAGATCGTGTTCCACGACCGCGACGGCCACGACATCGACGTCGTCGGACTCGACGGGGACGGGCTGCGCGCTTTCCGCTGGGACAAGATCTCGATGGTCTTCCAGGGGGCGATGAACTCCCTCAACCCCGTCATCTCGGTCCGCGCGCAGATCTTCGACATCTTCGACACCCACCGCCCCGGAATGTCGAAGAAGGCCAAGCAGGAGCGCGCGGAGGAGCTGCTCACGCTCGTCGGCGTCGACCCCGGCCGGCTGACGAGCTTCCCGCACGAGCTCTCCGGCGGCATGCGCCAGCGCATGATGATCGCGATGGCGCTCGCGCTCGACCCGCAGGTCATGATCATGGACGAGCCCACCACGGCGCTCGACGTGGTCGTGCAGCGCGGCATCATCCGGGAGATCATGCGCCTGCGCGAGAAGCTCGGCTTCGCCGTCATCTTCATCACGCACGATCTGCCCATGCTGATCGAGATCAGCGACCGCATCGCGGTCATGCTGCAGGGCCGGATCGTCGAGCAGGGCACCGCGGCCGAGATCTACCGCAACCCGCAGCACGAGTACACCCAGCGGCTGCTGTCGAGCTTCCCGTCCCTCACGGGCGAGCGGGGCGACTTCGTCCGCAGCGGCAGCGTGAACCAGGAGGTCATCCGATGAGCGTGGACGGGACGAGGCGCGGCGGCACCCTCGAGGCGAGGAACCTCGTGAAGGACTTCCACCTGCGCTCGGGGTTCCGCACCAGCGTGCTGCACGCGGTGAAGGACGTGTCGTTCACGCTGGAGGCCGGGCGGACCACGGCGCTCGTCGGCGAGTCCGGGTCGGGCAAGTCGACCATCGCCCGGATGCTGATGAAGCTGGAGACGCCGACCTCGGGAAGCATCCTCCTCGACGGCGAGGAGTCCGGCACGCGGGGGTCGGCCCTCGAGCGCTACCGGTCGGACGTGCAGATGGTCTTCCAAGACCCGTTCGCCTCACTCAACCCGTTCCACACGATCGTGCACCACCTGGAGCGTCCGATCCGGTTGCACCACCCCAAGCTCGACAGCCGCGAGGTGCGGGCGCGGGCGATCGAGCTGCTGGAGCGCGTGCGGCTCACTCCGGGCGAGAGCTTCGCCGAACGGCGCCCGCACGAGCTCTCCGGCGGACAGCGGCAGCGTGTGGCGATCGCGCGGGCCCTGGCCCCCGGCGCCCGGTTCATCGTGGCCGACGAGCCGGTGTCGATGCTCGACGTGTCGATCCGGCTCGGCGTGCTCAACCTGCTCGCCGAGCTGCAGCGCGAGGAGAACCTCGGCGTCCTCTACATCACGCACGACCTCGCGACCGCGCGGCACTTCTCCGACGACATCATGGTCCTCTTCCAGGGCGACGTCGTGGAGCGGGGAACGGCCGACGAGGTGATCCTGAACCCGCAGCACGAGTACACCAGGACGCTTCTGGCGGCGGCCCCCGAACCGGAGAACCTCGGCAGGCTCCGTGACGAGGTCAGAGCGGAGCTCGCGCTGGGCTCCTGAGCGGGCGGGGGAGACCGCTAGACTGAACCCACAATCGAAGACAGGCCGAACGACCGACGCGGGAGAGCCCCGGCGCACGCAGCCGGGCACCGAAGGAGCAAGCCTCCCCGCCAATCTCTCAGGTACGCGTACCGCGGAGGTCCGGCCGCTCTGAAAAGCGATCCCGAGCACCGGGGGATCCGCCGACGGTGAAAGCCCAGCGCTCGCGCGGGCGAAGCTCTCAGGCCCATGACAGAGGGGGAGTTCCCAGGGACGACGTCGTCGTCCCGCCCGACCCAGCCCGGGAGAACTCCATGTCCGACCCCCGCTACACCCCGTTGCGCGAGCGCCATGAGGCGCTCGGCGCTTCCTTCACCGATTTCGGCGGCTGGCAGATGCCTGTTCGCTACACGTCCGACCTCGCCGAGCACCACGCGGTGCGCCAGGCGGCGGGCATCTTCGACATCTCGCACATGGCCGAGTTCACGGTCCGCGGCACCGGCGCGGCGGCCTTCCTCGACTACGCCCTCGCCGGGCGGCTGTCGGCTCTCGCGGTCGGCAAGGCGAAGTACTCCCTGCTGCTGACGCCCGAGGGCGGCATCGTCGACGATGTGATCGTCTACCGCCTGGCCGACGACGACTTCCTCATCATCTCCAACGCGGGCAACCGCGACGCGGTGCGTCAGGCACTCACCGCGCGGGTCGCGGACGCGGACGCGGGCCCCGTGGAGGTCGCCGACGTCTCGGACGACTACGCGCTGATCGCCGTGCAGGGCCCGCGGGCCGAGGAGATCCTCGCCGCGATGGCGGGCATCGCCGACGTCAGCGTCCCCTGGGCGGAGCAGAAGTACTACGCGTGGGCGACCGCGTCGTTCGCCGGGGAGCCGCTGCTCCTCGCCCGCACCGGCTACACCGGGGAGGACGGCTTCGAGCTCCTCGTCCCGGCCGCCCACGCGACCGCGCTGTGGGACGCCGTCCTCGACGCCGGCGCGCCGCACGGGCTCGTCCCCGCCGGCCTCGCCGCGCGCGACACCCTCCGCCTGGAGGCGGGCATGCCGCTCTACGGCCACGAGCTCAGCCTCGACACCGCACCCGCCCAGGCCGGCCTCGGCCGGGTCGTGGTCGCCGCGAAGGAGCGCTTCGTCGGCAAGGACGCACCGGCGCCGGCCGACGACGCCCGCATCCTCGTCGGCCTGACGGCGGAGGGGCGACGCGCCGGCCGCGCCGGCTACGCGGTCGTCGACGCCGACGGCTCTCCGATCGGCGAGATCACCAGCGGCGCCCTGAGCCCGACGCTCGGCCATCCCATCGCGATGGCGTACGTCGACCCTTCTTCCGCGGAAGAGGGAACCGCAGTATTCCTTGATGTGCGGGGGACCCGCATCCCCGCGACCGTGACCGCCCTGCCTTTCTACCGGAGGAACAAATGACCGATCTCAGCGCACTCCGCTACACCGACGAGCACGAATGGATCGCCGGTGACGGCGACACCGTCACCATCGGCATCACCGACTACGCCGCCGAGAAGCTGGGGGACGTCGTCTTCGTCGAGCTCCCCGCCGTCGGTACCGAGCTGACCGCCGGCTCCGTCGTCGGCGAGATCGAGTCCACCAAGTCGGTCGGGGAGCTCTACGCCCCGGTCGCCGGCACGGTCGTCGAGATCAACGACGCCGTCGTTGACGACCCCTCGCTCGTCAACGCCGAGCCTTTCGAGGGCGGCTGGCTGCTCAAGGTGTCCGTCGCCCCCGATGCGCTGGACGGACTGCTGGACCGCGACGCCTACGTCGCACTCACGGAGGGCTGATCCGGAAGTGGTTGCATTCGCCGATCGTCACATCGGACCGACCGAGGCCGCCCAGCGCACGATGCTCGACGCGCTGGGTCTCGGTTCCGTCGACAGCGGGACGCTGAGCCCGGTCGAGGAACTCATGCGTCAGGCCGTCCCCGCCTCGATCTACACGGGACCGGAGGACGCGGTCGCCGACTCCCGCATCCCGGTCGCCGCGTCGGAGACGGAGGCGCTGGCCGAGCTGCGTGCCCTCGCCGCGCGGAACACGGTGAACCGCTCGATGATCGGCCTCGGCTACTACGGCACCGTCACGCCGCAGGTCATCCAGCGCAACGTCCTCGAGAACCCGTCCTGGTACACGGCCTACACGCCGTACCAGCCCGAGATCTCGCAGGGGCGCCTCGAAGCGCTGATCAACTTCCAGACGATGGTGGCCGAGCTCACCGGCCTCACCACCGCGAACGCGTCGATGCTCGACGAGTCCACCGCGGTCGTGGAGGCGATGCTGCTCGCGCGCCGGGCCTCGAAGACCTCCTCGAACGTCTTCGCGGTGGACGCGGATGCGCTGCCGCAGACGAAGGCCATGCTCGCGTCCCGGGCCGAGGCGCTCGGCATCGAGCTCGTCACGGTCGACTTCGCGGCGGGGGAGGAGCTCCCCGCCGAGCTCTTCGGCGTCTTCGTGCAGTATCCGGGGGCTTCGGGCCGCGTATGGGATCCGTCCGCGGTGTTCGACGCCGCGCACGTCGCCGGCGCGCTCGCCGTCGCGGCCGCCGACCTGCTCGCGCTGACGCTCCTCACCGCGCCCGGCACCCTCGGGGCCGACGTGGCCGTGGGCACGACGCAGCGCTTCGGCGTGCCGATGGGCTTCGGCGGCCCGCACGCCGGCTACATGGCCGTGCGCGCAGGCCTGGAGCGGCAGCTGCCCGGACGCCTCGTCGGCGTCTCCGTCGACGCCGAAGGCAAGCCGGCCTACCGTCTCTCGCTGCAGACCCGGGAGCAGCACATCCGCCGCGAGAAGGCGACGTCGAACATCTGCACCGCCCAGGTGCTCCTCGCCGTGATGGCGTCGATGTACGCGGTCTATCACGGCCCGGACGGGCTTCGCGAGATCGCCCGCGACGTCGCCGCCAAGGCGGCCCTGCTGCGCGACTGGCTCGTCGAGGCCGGCGCCGAGGTCGTCCATGAGCACTTCTTCGACACGCTGACCGTGCGCGTCCCGGGCCGGGCGGCGGAGTACGCCGACCAGGCGCGAGGCGGCTACGGCATCCTCCTGCGGGTCGCCGACGCCGACACGATCGGCATCGCGGTCGACGAGACGACCACGGTGGCCGAGCTGCACCAGGTCGCGCAGGTCTTCGGCGGGAAGCAGGAGCGCGCCTTCGGCTTCGGCCTCGGCGACGCGGACGCGCTGCCGGACGCCCTCCGCCGCGAAGACGAGTACCTCACGCACCCGGTGTTCCACAGCCACCGCAGCGAGACCGCCATGATGCGGTATCTGAAGAGCCTGTCCGACCGGGACTACGCCCTCGACCGCGGCATGATCCCGCTCGGCTCGTGCACGATGAAGCTCAACGCCGCCACGGAGATGGCCGCCATCACGTGGCCGGAGTTCGCGGGAATCCACCCGTTCGCCCCGGAGGCCGACGTCCGCGGCTACCTGGAGCTCATCGATCAGCTCGAGGGCTGGCTCGCCGAGATCACCGGGTACGACGCGGTGTCGCTGCAGCCGAACGCCGGCTCGCAGGGGGAGCTGGCGGGCCTCCTCGCGATCCGCGGCTACCACCGCGCGAACGGCGACGACCACCGCATCGTGTGCCTCATCCCGTCCTCCGCCCACGGCACGAACGCGGCCTCCGCTGTGCTCGCCGGCATGAAGGTCGTCGTGGTGGCGAGCGACGCGTTCGGCAACGTCGACCTGGACGACCTCCGCGCGAAGATCGCCCAGCACGCCGACGACCTGGCGGCGCTGATGATCACGTACCCGTCCACGCACGGCGTGTACGAGGAGCAGGTCGTGGAGATCACCGGGGCGGTGCACGCGGCCGGCGGTCAGGTGTACGTCGACGGCGCGAACCTCAACGCGCTCCTCGGCTACGCGCGATTCGGCGACCTCGGCGGCGACGTCTCGCACCTCAACCTGCACAAGACCTTCGCCATCCCGCACGGCGGCGGCGGCCCTGGCATCGGTCCGGTCGCGGCGAAGGCGCACCTCGCGCCGTACCTGCCGTCGCACCCGCTCGCGCAGCGCGCCGAGCATTTCGGCGGCCACACGTTCGAGGGCGCGGTGATCTCCGCGGCCCCGTACGGCTCTGCGGGCATCCTCCCGATCTCGTGGGCGTACGTGCGCATGATGGGCGCCGAGGGCCTCCGGCGCGCGACCGCCGCGGCGGTCCTCTCGGCGAACTACATCGCCGAGCGCCTCGGCGGGCACTTCCCGGTGCTCTACACGGGGGAGAACGGACGGGTCGCGCACGAGTGCATCCTCGACCTGCGTCCGCTCAAGGAGGCCACCGGCATCTCCGTCGACGACGTCGCCAAGCGCCTGATCGACTACGGGTTCCACGCGCCGACCATGTCGTTCCCGGTCGCGGGCACCCTCATGGTGGAGCCCACCGAGTCGGAGGACCTCGACGAGATCGAGCGCTTCATCGAGGCCATGATCATGATCAAGGCCGAGGCGGACGCCGTCGCCGCGGGGCGCTGGCCTGCGGACGACAACCCGCTCGTGCACGCCCCGCACACCGCCGTCTCGCTCATCGCGGGGGAGTGGGCACACGCCTACACCCGCGAGGAGGCCGCTTACCCGGTGCGCTCGCTGGTGGCGGCGAAGTACTGGCCGCCGGTCCGCCGGATCGACCAGGCGTACGGCGACCGCAACCTCGTCTGCGCCTGCCCGCCGATCGAGGCCTTCGCCTGACACGGACCCGCACGACGAACGGCGTCGCGCCCGCCTCCCGGCGGCGCGGCGCCGTTCGCGTTACGCCATGTTTCCGTCATGTGACAGATGGTCACCACTCAGTAACAGTTCGTTAGCCGAACGTCCTGGACTCGCGACCCCCGGGTTACGCTCAGGTATCCCTGCGCGCTCGATGATGAGCCGCGCAGAATTCCCACGTCCACAGGAGGACAAAAGTGAAGCGCAACAAGATCGCCCTCGCGGGCAGCGCACTGTTCGTGATCGGCGCCCTGACCCTGGCAGGCTGCGCCAGCGGCGGCGGCAACACGAGTGACGGAGGAAGCGACGCGAACGCGGATGCCGACGCCATCATCACCACGAACGGCTCCGAGCCGGAGAACCCGCTCATCCCGACCAACACCAACGAGGTCGGCGGCGGCAAGATCCTCGACGAGATTTTCGCCGGACTCGTCTACTACGACGCCGAGGGCAAGCCGGTCAACGACATGGCCGAGGAGATCGTCACCGACGACCCTCAGCACCTCACGATCAAGCTGAAGAAGGGACAGACCTTCACCAACGGTGAGGAGGTCACGGCCGACAACTTCATCAAGGCGTGGAACGAGGGTGCGAAGGCATCGAACGCCCACCTGTCCGGCTACTTCTTCGAGGACATCGAGGGCTTCAGCTACGAGGAGGACACCGAGCTCACCGGTCTCGAGCAGGTCGACGACTACACGTTCACCATCGCGCTGAACAAGCCCGCCTCGGACTTCGCTCTGCGCCTGGGGTACTCGGCGTACTACCCGCTGCCCGATGTCGCGTTCGAGGACATGGACGCCTTCGGACAGAACCCCATCGGCAACGGCCCGTACATGATCGACGGTGACGACGCCTGGCAGCACGACGTGCAGATCGACCTGGTCCGCAACGACGACTACGAGGGTGGACGCCAGGCGAAGAACGGCGGCCTGACCATCAAGTTCTACGCGACCCAGGAGTCCGCGTACGCTGACCTCCTCGGAAACGAGGTCGACGTGATCGATGCGATCCCGACCAACTCGCTTCCGGTGTTCACCGACGAGCTCGGCGACCGCGCGGTGAACCAGCCTTCCGCCGTCTTCCAGTCCTTCACGATCGGCCAGTTCCTCCCGCACTTCAGCGGCGAAGAGGGCAAGCTGCGTCGTCAGGCGATCTCGATGGCCATCAACCGGGAAGAGATCACCGAGACGATCTTCTCGGGAACGCGCACCCCGGCTGCCGACTTCACGTCGCCGGTGATCGCAGGCTGGTCGGAGGACGTCCCCGGCAACGAGGTTCTGGACTACGACCCGGAGAAGGCGAAGGAACTCTGGGCAGAGGCCGACGCCATCTCGCCGTGGGAGGGTGACTTCAAGATCGCCTACAACGCCGACGGCGGACACGACGCGTGGGTCGATGCGGTCAGCAACAGCATCAAGAACACGCTCGGTATCGAGGCGTCCGGCGACCCGTACCCGACCTTCCAGGACCTGCGCACCAAGGTGAACGACCGCACCATCACCACGGCGGCGCGCTCCGGCTGGCAGGCGGACTACCCGGGTCTGTACAACTTCCTCGGCCCGCTCTACGCGACCGGCGCCAGCTCTAACGACGGCGACTACACGAGCCCGGAGTTCGATGAGCTCATCAAGGCCGGTATCAGCAACCCTGACCCGGACGCTCAGCTCGAGGACTTCACCAAGGCCCAGGAGGTCCTGTTCAAGGATCTTCCGGCGATCCCGCTCTGGTACTCGAACGTGACCGGTGGTTACAGCGAGAACGTCGACAACGTGACGTTCGGCTGGAACTCGGTTCCGCTCTACTACGAGATCACGAAGGCCGGCGAGTAAGTCTGACGGCACTTCACCTGTGAGGCGGTGGCGATCTTCGTCACCGCCTCACAGGCTGTGTTCGGCTCGCTTTCTTTGCCCCTCAGAGAAGGGACAAGCGGATGCTCGGTTACATTCTGAGACGTCTTCTGCAGGTGATCCCGGTCTTCTTCGGAGCCACCCTGCTCATCTATTTCCTGGTGTTCGCCATGCCCGGCGACCCCATTCTCGCCCTCTTCGGCGACAAGACCCCGAACCCGGCTGTCATCGAGCAGCTCCGTGAGCAGTACCACCTGAACGACCCGTTCCTCGTCCAGTACTGGTACTACATCACCGGGGTGCTCCAGGGTGACCTCGGGACCACGTACTCCGGTCGCCCGGTGTCTGCGGTCCTGGCGGCGACCTTGCCCGTGACGGGACGCCTGGCCGTCATGGCCATCGGCATCGAGTTCGTACTCGCCATCGTCATCGGCACGATCTCCGCTCTGCGGAAGGGCAAGCTCTTCGACAACGTCTCCCTCATGGTGGCGCTCGTCGCGATCGCCATCCCGATCTTCGTGGTCGCCTTCTTGGCACAGTACTTCCTCGCCATCCGACTCGGGTGGTTCAAGCCCACGGTCGGAGCGGACAACGACTGGGGCGGACTCTGGCTCCCTGCCCTCGTGCTCGGGTTCAGCCTCTACGCGGTGAGTATGCGGCTGATGCGGAGCTCCGTCATCGACACCCTCAATCAGGACTGGGTGCGTACTGCGTACGGCAAGGGGCTCTCGCGGAATCGCGTGCTCCCCGTCCACGTGCTGCGAAACTCCCTCATTCCCGTCATCACCAACTCGGCCACCAACTTCGGCGTCCTTCTCGTGGGGGCCACCGTCACGGAGGGCATCTTCAACGTGCCGGGTGTCGGCAACACCCTCTTCGAAGCGATCCGACGGGGGGAGGGCCCGACGGTCGTCTCGTTCGTCACGGTCTTCGTCATCCTGTACGTCTTGGTGAACCTGCTCATCGACCTGCTCTATGGTCTGCTCGACCCAAGGATTCGATATGTCTGATCCCACGACCCAGAAACACTTCGTAGCCCCTGTCGAGACGGAGTCCATCAACGTCGATGCCGTCCGAATTTCCGACAAGCCGAGCAATCTCTGGCGCGATGCGTGGCGCGACGTGCGCCGCCGTCCGCTCTTCTGGTTCTCGGTGGTTTTGGCGTTGGTGTTCCTTCTCATGGCTCTCTGGCCGACGCTGTTCACGTCGACCCCGCCGAACAGCGACTGCCAGCTCTCCAACAGCAACGGAGGCCCGACGGAAGGCCACCCGCTCGGATTCACATTCCAAGGGTGCGACATCTACGCGCGGATCGTGTGGGGATCGCAGACTTCGCTGGCGGTGGGCCTCATCGCCACCGTGATCTCCTCGATCCTCGGACTCATCATGGGAGCCCTGGCAGGTTTCTACGGCGGCTGGCTGGACTCGGTCCTGTCCCGCGTCGGCGACATCTTCTTCGCGATCCCCTACATCCTCGCCGCCGTGGTCGTGATGACGGTGCTGAAGGACGCGCGCTCGGTCTGGACGCTGGCTCTCGCCATCGGCGGGTTCGCGTGGGCCTCGACGGCGCGAGTCGTCAGGGCGGAGATCCTCCGCGTGCGGCAGGCGGACTTCGTCATGGCCTCTCGGGCACTGGGGCAATCGAAGTTCCGAGTGCTCCTTAGCCATGTCGTTCCGAACGCGATCGCACCTCTGCTGGTCGTGTCGACGCTCGGCCTGGCGGCGGCGATCGTCGCGGAGTCGACATTGTCGTTCCTCGGGGTCGGGCTCGGCAGCGAGGTCATGTCGTGGGGTAATGACATCGCCAGGGCACAGGCTTCGCTCCGCGTCGCTCCGATGTCCCTCATCTATCCGGCGCTCGCGCTCACCCTCGCGGTGCTCGCGTTCGTCACCCTGGGCGAGCTCATCCGAGACGCCCTCGACCCGAAGGCGAGGGCTCGCCGATGAGCGACCGCACCACCCCACAGATGCCGCTGCTGAGCGTGCGCGACCTCACCGTCGCGTTCCGCACCCAGGGCGGGATGCGCGAGGTCCTGCACGGGATCACGTTCGATGTGATGCCCGGTGAGACGGTCGCCATCGTCGGCGAGTCCGGCTCGGGCAAGTCGACCACGGCGACCGCCATCGTCGACCTGCTCCCGGGCACCGGAACGATCACGGGCGGGTCCATCACGCTGGAGGGACGCCCGCTGACCGGGCTGAGCCGGCGCGACATGGAGGCGGTGCGCGGTCGAGACATCGGCTTCGTCCCGCAGGACCCGATGTCGAGCCTGAACCCCGTGTGGAGCATCGGCTTCCAGGTGAAGGAGGCCGTCCGCGCGAACGGCGTCGCCCAGGGGCGCGCCGCGGCGAAGGCGCGGACGATCGAGGTACTGCAGCAGGCCGGGCTGGCGGATGCCGAGCGTCGCCTGCACCAGTATCCGCACCAGTTCTCCGGCGGAATGCGCCAGCGGGCGCTGATCGGGATCGGCCTCGCGGCCGATCCGAAGCTCCTCATCGCCGACGAGCCGACCTCGGCTCTCGACGTGACGGTGCAGCGGGTCATCCTCGACCACATGGCGTCGCTTACGCGCGACAAGGGCACCTCGGTGCTGCTGATCACGCACGACCTGGGACTCGCGGCCGAACGCGCCGAGAAGATCATCGTCATGAACGGCGGCAACATCGTCGAGGCGGGCCCCAGCCGGCAGATCCTGGAGAACCCGCAGCACCCGTACACGAAGCGACTGGTCGCCGCGGCGCCCAGCGTTGCCTCGCAGCGGATCCAGGCGGTCGTGGAAGACCGGGGCATCGAGACGCTCGACGACCTGGCTGACATCCCGCCGACGGTCCGCGTGGCCGGCCTGACCAAGGACTACAAGATCCGGCAGGGCAACTTCCGCAGCGAGGCGTTCCGGGCGGTGGACGACGTGTCGTTCGAGATCCCGCGCGGAAAGACGCTGGCCCTCGTCGGCGAGTCGGGCTCCGGGAAATCCACGGTCGCCAAGATGGTGCTCAAGCTGGAGGAGCCGACGAGCGGGACGATCGAGATCGACGGGCAGGACGTGTCCCACCTGTCGAACGCGCAGTCCTTCGGACTCCGCCGGCGCATGCAGCCGGTGTTCCAGGACCCCTACGGGTCCCTGGATCCGCTGCGGAACATCGGCAACACCATCGCGGAGCCGCTGCAGATCCACGGCGTCGGCGACCGGGCCTCGCATCGGGCTCGCGTGGAAGAGCTCCTGGAGCAGGTCGCCCTGCCGCAGGCGCTGGCCACGCGCTATCCGAACGAGCTCTCCGGAGGACAGCGTCAGCGTGTCGCGATCGCGCGTGCGCTGGCGCTCAAGCCCGACATCATCGTCCTCGATGAGGCGGTGTCGGCGCTCGACGTGCTCGTGCAGGACCAGATCCTGAAGCTCCTCGCCGACCTGCAGTCCGAGCTCGACCTCACCTATCTCTTCATCACGCACGACCTCGCGGTCGTCCGGGTCTCCAGCGACCTGGTCTGCGTCATGGAGAAGGGCAAGGTCGTCGAGCAGGGGACGGTCGACGAGATCTTCGCGAACCCGCAGGAGGAGTACACGGATCGTCTGCTGCAGGCGATCCCCGGCGCGTCGATCCCGCTCGGCGGCCGCTGAGGTGGCGTCTCCCGCACACCCCGAGGGCGCACGGACCTTCCGTGGGCCCTCGGGCACCGTCGTCTTCGTCCTCAGCATCCTGCTGGTGCTGTTCCTGCTCGGGGACACCGTCGTCAACGGCAGCATCGTGCAGGCGCTGCTCGTGGCGCCCTGGCTGCTGCTCGGTCTGTGGATCGTGTACGAGACCGCTTTCGTCTCCTTCGTCCGCGTGGATCAGGAGGGGGCCGTGGTGCAGAACCTGCTGCGTCGCACGACCTTCGGCTGGGCGCGTGTGCAGGATATTGACATGCGCTGGCAGCTCGAGTTCACGCTGGACGACGGCCGCAGCCTGAGCTGCTGGGGCGGACCGGCCAAGGCGCGTCCTCCTCGTCGCTCCCGCGAGGAGGACGCCGAGCCGAAGGTGCCGTCTGCTCTGCGGGTGCTCACGAGCATCCGCGATCTGTGGAGCGCGGCGCCTGCGACGGCGGATGCGCCGATCCGACGCAGTTGGGACGGCCCGGCCCTCATCGCTCTCGCCGTCATCGTGCTGTGGGCCGTCGCGGCGCTCGTCGTCGTCAACCTCGGCTGAGCGCGCCTCAGCCGGGAAGACCGAACAGGGCGGGCCAGGTGGCCGCGGCCCAGGGGTAGCCGACGAACGCCGCCGCGTCGATGAGGAAGTGCGCCACCAGGAACGGCAGCAGCCGACCGGTGCGGTGGTAGAGCCACCCGAAGAGCAGTCCCATCGCGAGGTTGCCGATGAAGGCGCCGGGCCCCTGATAGAGGTGGTACGTCGCGCGGAGCACCGACGTCGAGACGATGATCGTCCACGGCGACCACCCGAGCTCCCGCAGGCGGGCGAACAGGTATCCGAGCACGACGAACTCCTCCTGGAGCGACGCGCGTGCGGCGGCGAGCAGGAGGATCGGCACGGTCCACCAGTGCGCGTCCAGACCCGCGGGGTTCACGGCCACGAACAGTCCGAGCGCCCGTCCGCCGAGGTAGAGGGCGAGGCCCGGCACGCCGATGGCGAGGACGAGGAGCACGCCGCGGCCGACGTCGCCCGCCAGGCGGGTGCCGTCGAGGCCGAGGCGCTCCAGGTGCGGGCGACGGCGCTGCCAGAGGAGGAAGCAGACGAGCAGCACCGGCACCAGGGCGAAGCCGATCGACAGCACCTGGTAGATGAGGTCGAACACCTCCCGGTCGCTGCGCGAGGGGTTGAGGGTGGCGGTCTGATCCGCGAGGGGCGTGTCGTCGGTGAGCCGATAGGCGAGCTGCACGATCGCGTAGATCGCGGACTGGCCCAGACCCTGGGCGAGCACGATGGCGATCTCCCACCACAGGCGCGCTCGACCCTCACGCGGCTCGTCGCGCCGGATGGGCGCGGTCGACGGCGTCTGCGGCACCGGGGGAGTCGGGTCGGGGAGGGTCACGGGACGATGGTACGACGTGCGTTCAGGAACCCGATCCGCGCGTACGTTATCCTGGAACGTCGGCTTCCCGGCGCAACCCCACACTCTTTGAGGACCCTTGTATGGCGCACGCCCTCCGCTCTGACCTCCGCAACGTCGCAATCGTCGCCCACGTCGACCACGGCAAGACCACGCTCGTCGACGCGATGCTCCGCCAGACGGGCTCCTTCGGCGAACACTCGCACGTGGAGGAGCGCGCGATGGACTCCAACGACCTGGAGCGCGAGAAGGGCATCACGATCCTCGCCAAGAACACGGCGATCACCTACAAGGGCAAGCACGCCGACGGCAAGGAGATCACGATCAACGTGATCGACACCCCCGGCCACGCCGACTTCGGCGGCGAGGTCGAGCGCGGCCTGTCGATGGTCGACGGCGTCGTGCTGCTCGTGGACGCGAGCGAGGGCCCGCTGCCGCAGACCCGCTTCGTGCTGCGCAAGGCGCTCGAGGCCAAGCTCCCCGTCATCCTCCTGGTCAACAAGACCGACCGTCCGGACGCCCGGATCGCCGAGGTCGAGGAGGAGGCGCACGACCTTCTGCTGGGTCTGGCCTCCGACCTCGTCGACGACGTGCCCGATCTCGACGTCGACGCGCTGCTCGACGTGCCCGTGGTCTACGCCTCCGGCCGCGCCGGCGCCGCGTCGCAGAACCGTCCCGCCGACGGCTCGCTGCCTGACAACGACGACCTCGAGCCGCTGTTCGAGGCCATCCTCGAGCACGTCCCGGCCCCGGCCTACGACGACGAGGCCCCGCTGCAGGCCTGGGTCACGAACCTGGACTCCAGCCCCTTCCTCGGTCGCCTCGCCCTGCTGCGCGTCTTCAACGGCACGCTCAAGAAGGGCCAGACGGTCGCCTGGGTCCGCTCCGACGGCTCGACCAGCAACGCCCGGATCACTGAGCTGCTGAAGACCCGCGCCCTGGAGCGCTATCCGGCCGAATCCGCCGGCCCCGGCGACATCGTCGCCATCGCCGGCTTCGAGGACATCACGATCGGCGAGACCATCGCCGACCCCGAGGACATCCGTCCGCTGCCGGCCATCACGGTCGACGACCCCGCGATCTCCATGACGATCGGCACCAACACCTCGCCGCTCATGGGCAAGGTCAAGGGGCACAAGCTCACCGCACGCATGGTGAAGGACCGCCTCGACCGCGAGCTTATCGGCAACGTATCGCTCAAGGTCGTCGACATCGGCCGTCCCGACGCCTGGGAGGTGCAGGGTCGCGGTGAGCTGGCCCTCGCGATCCTCGTCGAGAACATGCGCCGCGAGGGCTTCGAGCTCACGGTCGGCAAGCCGCAGGTGGTCACCAAGAAGATTGACGGCAAGGTCTACGAGCCGTTCGAGCACCTGACCATCGACACGCCGGAGGAGCACCTCGGCGCGATCACCCAGCTCCTCGCGAACCGCAAGGGCCGCATGGAGAACATGACCAACCACGGCACCGGCTGGGTGCGCATGGAGTTCGTCGTGCCCTCGCGTGGTCTCATCGGCTTCCGCAGCGAGTTCCTCACGACCACCCGCGGCACGGGTATCGCCAACGCGATCTCGCACGGCTACGAGCCGTGGGCGGGGCAGATCACCACGCGCCAGAACGGCTCGATCGTGGCCGACCGCTCGGGTGTCGTCACCCCCTTCGCGATGATCGCGCTCCAGGAGCGCATGTCGTTCTTCGTGCAGCCGACCGAAGAGGTCTACGAGGGCATGGTCATCGGCGAGAACTCGCGCGCCGACGACATGGACGTCAACATCACCAAGGAGAAGAAGCTCACCAACATGCGCTCCTCCACGGCCGACAACTTCGAGTCGATGACGCCGCCGCGCATCCTCACGCTGGAGGAGAGCCTGGAGTTCGCGCGCGACGACGAATGCGTCGAGGTGACTCCGGAGAAGGTCCGCATCCGCAAGGTGATCCTCGACCAGACCGTCCGCGGTCGCGAGGCCTCGCGTCTCAAGCGTCAGGACGCGAACGCCTGATCGCGCCGCACTCCTTTCGAGAGGGCCCCACGCCGCCGCCTGGCCGCGTGGGGCCCTCTCTCATGAAAATCCCAGGTGAGGGCTAGTTTTCGTTCAGGTTGATGACGCAGACTCGTTGACTTGCGCCCGGGGCGAGCTCCCGATGAGTCCCCGATATGGGCGTACGACGACCCGAAAGTCAAAGCCTTGCTTCAGAAGACCCGTGCGCTTCGGCGCGCCTCCGACGCGGCAGCCGCTCGCGCCACCGTCACCCGTACACCCCTCATCGCCCTCGGCGCCGCCACGGCCGCGCTCGTCGGCATCACCCTCAGCGTGGGCCTCGCCTCCGCCCCGGCGGCCGGAGCGGAGCGCTCCGACGCCACCTCCGCCGTCACGAGCCACGACCTCGGCACCGAGCCCCTCACCCGTATCGCCGATCAGGCCGTCATGACGGTCTCGAACGCGACCGATGCGGTCGCCGCGGCGAAGAGCCTGTCCACGGAGGTCGCCGAGTCGGGCCTCGACGTGGGCGCGGCGGCGTCCGTGGACACCACCGCTCTCGAGGACGACCTGGAGACCCTCGCCGACCGATCCACCCTCCCGCTGGTCCTCATCACCGTGACGACTGCGCAGGCCGAGGCGGAGACCGACAAGGTCGTGACCGCGACGGCAGAGCTCCAGCAGGCCTACACCGCCGCGCAGGAGAAGAAGGCGGCAGAGGACGCTGCGCGCGCCGCCGAGGAGAAGGCGGCGGCCGCAGCGGCCGCGCTCGCCTCCGCGAACACGCCGGACGGGGCTCGGGCCACCGCACAGCAGATGATGGCCGACCGCTACGGCTGGGGTGGCGACCAGTTCTCCTGCCTGAACTCGCTGTGGAACAAGGAGTCCGGCTGGAACTACCAGGCGTACAACAACGACGGGGGAGCGACCGGCATCCCGCAGGCGCTGCCCGGCAGCAAGATGGCCTCGGCGGGTGCCGACTGGCAGACGAACGCCGCCACCCAGATCGCCTGGGGCCTGCAGTACATCGCCGACGCCTACGGCACCCCGTGCAGCGCCTGGGGACACTCCCAGGCCATGAACTGGTACTGAGCCGCAGAGCGGGCCCCCTCGCGAACGATTGCCCCTAGCCGTCACCCGACACGGACGCTACCGTGACAGGGAGACGGCTGGGGGCGTCGCGATTTCCGAGGAGGAATGGTGCTCGACCCCACCGTCTGGCTCGACGTCCCGCAGGAGGTCTCCACGGGCACGCTTCCCGGATGGGAGCGGGTGGACGAGCTCGTGCGGGAGGCGCACGCCCGGTACGCGGACGAGGTGTCCGGGGAGGTGGCGGACTACATCCCCGTCCTCGCCGCGGTCGATCCGGAGCTGTTCGGGCTCGCGGTGATCGAGGTGGGCGGCGGCATCCACGACGCCGGAGACGCGCTGCACGCGTTCTCCATCCAGTCGATCTCGAAGATGTTCGTCTACGCGCTGGCGATCCAGGAGCACGGCCACGAGCGGGTCCGCGAGATCGTGGGCGTCAACAACACCGGCCTCGCCTTCAACTCGGTGGTGGCGCTGGAGCTCAACGACGGGCATCCGCGCAACCCGATGGTCAACGCCGGGGCGATCGCGACCACGGCGCTGATGCCCGGCGCCACGGCGGTGGAGCAGTGGGAGCGCGTCCGCGAGGGGCTGTCCGCGTTCGCCGGACGACCGCTGAGCCTGGACGGCGAGGTCTACGCCTCCGAGGCCGGGTCGAACGAGCGCAACCGCGCACTCGGATGGCTGCTGCGCAGCTACAGACGACTGGCCGGCGATCCGGACGAGATCGTCGACGTCTACACCCGTCAGTGCGCGCTCAGCGTGACCGCGCACGACCTCGCCGTCATGGGGGCCACGCTCGCCGACGGCGGGGTCAACCCCGTGACGGGAGAGCGGGTGGTCTCCGCGGACGTCTGCCGTGACACGCTCGCCGTCGTCGCGGCGAGCGGGCTGTACGAGCGGTCCGGGGACTGGCTGTTCGAGATCGGCCTTCCGGCCAAGTCGGGCGTCTCGGGCGGCCTCGTCGCCGTCTCTCCCGGCAAGGGCGCCGTCGCCGGCTTCTCGCCCCGGCTGGACGAGGCGGGCAACTCGATCCGGTCGCAGATGGCGATCGGCCACCTGTCGCGGTCGCTGGGGCTGAACCTCTTCGCCTCCGCGCCCGCGCCCGCGCATGCCGGCGAGGCGCGTGTCTCGTCAGCCTCGGAAGGAGAGCGCTCATGACCCGCACGGCCCCCGCCCCCGCGAAGACGTCCTGGCTGCCGATGGTCAGCCTGTTCCTCGCACAGGTGCTCATGTCCTTCAACGTCGCAGCGCTGCCGATCTCCCTCGGCGGCATGGTGAGCGACTTCGGCGTCCCGCCGACCGTCGCGAGCACGACGATCGTGATGTACGGCCTCGCCGTCGCGGCGCTCGTGATGACCGGGGCCAAGCTCGGGCAGCGCGTCGGCTGGGTGCTGATCTTCCGCGTCGTCGTCGCGCTCTTCGCGGGGTCGGCCGTGATGATGCTCCTCGCCCCGACCGTCTGGTGGGCCATCGCCGGGCAGGCTGTGGCGGGAGCGGCCGCGGCGATCATCGTCCCCTCGATCGTGGCTCTGATCGCCGAGAACTACCGGGGCCCGCAGCAGGCCACGGCCATCGGCGCGATCGGCTCGGCACGCGCGATCTCCGGCGTCAGCGCCTTCCTCATCGGAGGGACGCTCGGGACGCTCGTCGGGTGGCGTCCGCTCTTCGTCATCGTGCTGGCGATCGCCGTCGCGGTCTTCGCCCTGAGCTTCACGCTGCGCGGCGACCGCGGCGATGCGGCGATCCGCATCGATCTCGTCGCGGCCCTCCTCATCGGAGCGGCGATCGTGCTGCTCACCCTCGGGTTCAACAACCTCAACAGCTGGGGAGCGCTCGCGGCGGCGCCGTCCGCCCCGTTCTCCATCCTCGGGCTCTCGCCGGCACCGATCTTCATCGTGTCGGGGATCATCCTGGGCCAGGGGTTCTTCCTGTGGACCCGGCGGCGGATGGCCGAGGGGAAGGTGCCGCTCATCGACCTGAGCGTGCTGGGGTCGTCCCGGGAGCGCGCCGCGGTGTACGCCATGTTCATCGTCGTGGCGCTGGAAGCCTGCGTGAACTTCACGGTGCCGCTGTACATCCAGATCGTCCAGGGGCGGACGCCGTTCGACACCGCCCTCGCGATGATGCCGTTCAACCTCACGGTGTTCGTGACGGCGACGCTCGTCGTCCGGTTCTACACGCGCTACCCGCCGCGCACGATCGGCGTCTTCGGGTTCATCCTCACCACGGCGGCGCTGGTCTGGCTCTCGGTCGTCGTGACCAACAACTGGGAGACGGTGCCGACCATCGCCGGACTCATCGTGTTCGGCATCGGCCAGGGAGCCCTCGTCACGCTGGTGTTCAACGTGCTCGTGACCGCGGCGCCGCCGGAGCTCGCCGGCGACGTGGGATCGTTGCGCGGCACCACGCAGAACCTCGCCTCCGCGGTCGGGACGGCACTCGCCGGGGCGCTGCTGGTCTCGCTGCTCGCGCTCAACGTCGGACGGGCGGTCGTGGAGCATCCGGAACTGCCGCCGTCGCTGGTGTCGCAGGTCGACCTGAACGAGGTGAACTTCGTCAGCAACGACGAGCTGCGTGCGGTCCTGGACACCACGGACGCGACGCCGGAACAGGTCGACGCCGCGGTCGCCGTGAACGAGGAGTCGCGCCTGCGCACGCTCAAGCTCGGCCTGCTGATCCTCGCCGCGGTGAGCGCGCTCGCGATCCTGCCGGCGTCGCGCCTGCCGAACTACCGTCCGCACGAGATCCCGGATCCCTCGCCGGCCGGGCCGGGGGAGTGATCCTCAGCGGAGCTCGGAGATGAGCACGGCGCTCGTCCCGGGCGCGATGGCCTCGAACACGTGCGCCGCGTCGCCGGCATACGTCAGGTAGTCGCCCGGGTTCAGCACCACGGCATCCTCGGGCGGGCCGACCCGCGCCTGCCCGGCGATGAGGATCACGTGCTCGATCGTGCCCGCATGGTGGGGGTCCGAGCGGCGGGGGTCGCCGGGCTCCGCCTGGATGAGGTACACGTCGCGCCGGGCGCCAGGAGGGCTCGCCGAGAGGAGCGTGGCGCTGTAGGCGGCGGCAGAGGAGGGCACCCCCGCGAGGTCGTCGGCGCGGATGAGGGTGGGGGCGTTGGCCTGCTGGTCGACGAGCACCGCGAACGGGACACCGAGCGCGACGCCCAGCGCCCACAGCGTCTCCACGCTCGGATTGCCTGCGCCGCTCTCGAGCTGGGAGACCGTGGCCTTGGAGATGCCGGCCCGGCGGGCGAGCTCCGAGACGGATAGGTTCGCCGTCTCGCGCTCGCGGCGGAGCGTGCGGGCGATGCGGGTGCGGAGATCCTCCATGCGTTCATCATGGCAAACGATCGTTCGCTTGACTATGCCGAGCGCCATGTTCAGAATGATGATCGTGTGTTCAGTGAAGCGAACGGATGGCTGTCGATGACCGCTGAACGTGAGGTGTGGCGCGAGTCCCTCGGCGTCGTGCTCGCCACGAGTGCCTATGGCATCTCCTTCGGTGCGCTCGCCGTGGCCGCGGGCCTCGACGTGTGGCAGGCGTGCGTGCTCAGCCTCCTCATGTTCACCGGCGGATCCCAGTTCGCCTTCGTGGGCGTCTTCGCCGCCGGCGGCTTGGCCGCGCTGCCGTCGGCGATCGCGTCGGCCGCCCTCCTCGGCGTGCGCAACGTCGCCTACGGCATGCGCATGTCGCCGGTCGTCGGCGGGGGACCGGCGCGACGGGCCGTCGCCGCGCACTTCACCATCGACGAGTCCACTGCGGTGGCGATCGCGCAGGACGATCCGCGCCTGCGCCGGGTGGGCTTCTGGGTCACCGGGGTCGGCATCTTCCTAGGCTGGAACCTCACCACTCTCATCGGCGCGCTGGTCGGCGACGTGCTCGGCGACCCGAAGGCGTGGGGCCTGGATGCCGCGGCGGCCGCAGCGTTCCTCGCCCTGCTGTGGCCGCGACTGCGCCGGCGGCAGGCGGTCGCCGTCGGGATCGCGGCGGCCGTGATCGCGGCCGCCCTGACCCCGTTCCTCCTGCCGGGACTCCCCGTGCTGGTCGCCGCGCTCGTCGCGATCGTCGTCGGGTGGTTCAACTGGCTGGAGACACCGCGAGCCGCAGAGGTCGGCGACGGGGAGGTCGGCGCATGAGTCTCTGGAGCGCCATCCTCCTCGCCGCCCTGATCTGCCTCGCACTGAAGGCCGTGGGCTACCTCGTGCCGCCGAAGGTGCTCGAAGCCCCGCGCCCCGCCCGTATCTCCGATCTCCTCACCGTCGCGCTGCTCGCCGCCCTCGTCGCGGTGCAGTCGCTCGGCGACGGGCAGGCCATCACCGTCGACGCGCGTGTCCCCGCCCTGCTCGTCGCGGCGGGACTCCTCTGGCTGCGGCAGTCGTTCCTCGTGGTGGTGGCAGCCGCCGCCCTCGTCGCCGCGCTGCTGCGGCTGGGGGGTCTCGCCGCCTGACACGTCGTTTCGCCGGACAGCGCCCGGGTAGGATCGGGGGGTGCGCGGGAAGTGGTTGTCGAGGGTGCTGTCCTGGGTGGCTGCTGCCCTGGTGGGTGGGGTCTACGGCGTGGCCGGGACCATCGCGCACAGCGTCATGTGGGGGCCGATCCCGATCGGCCTGATCGTCGCCGCCATCGCCTGCGCCGCGATCCTCATCGCCGTGCGGGCGCTCACCCATGACCGGGGCGCCGCCGTCGCCGCCGGACTCGGGATGCTGGGCATGATCGTGCTCATCTCGGGCGTCGGTCCCGGTGGCTCCGTCGTCGTGCAGGACACCCTCGCCGGGCGCATCTGGACCTATCTCGCCGCCGGCATCGTGCTGCTCGTCATCGCGTGGCCGTCGTTCTCCCGGCAGCCGGTCCGCCCCGCCACGCCGTCCTCGGAGGAACCCGAGGTCCACGGGTCGTAGACTGAGGGGGTGACGTATGTGATCGCCCTCCCGTGCGTCGATGTCAAGGATCGCGCCTGCATCGACGAGTGCCCCGTTGACTGCATCTACGAGGGCGAACGGTCGCTCTACATCCACCCGGATGAGTGCGTGGACTGCGGAGCGTGCGAGCCGGTGTGCCCCGTCGAGGCGATCTACTACGAGGACGACCTCCCAGACGAGTGGCAGGACTACTACAAGGCCAACGTCGAGTTCTTCGACGAGATCGGCTCGCCCGGAGGCGCCGCCAAGGTCGGCGTCTACCCGTTCGACCACCCGATCATCGCCGCGCTCCCGCCGCAGGGCGAGTAGGCCCGCTCCGTGAGCGTCCGCGACCTCGCCGACTACCCGTGGGACGCCGTGGTCCCGTATCGCGAGCGCGCCGCCCGGCACCCTGGCGGGCTCGTCGATCTCTCCGTCGGCTCGCCGGTCGATCCCACGCCGGAGATCGTCCGTCAGGCCCTCGCCGAGGCGACCGACGCCCACGCCTATCCGCAGACCGTCGGCACCCCCGCGCTCCGGGAGGCGATCGTCGACTGGTACGCCCGCCGCCGCGGCGTCCCGGACCTCCGGGTCGACAACGTGCTGCCGACGATCGGCTCCAAGGAGCTCGTCGCGCTGCTGCCCACGCTGCTGGGTCTCGGCGCCGGAGACATCGTGGTGCACCCCCGCGTCGCCTACCCGACGTACGACGTCGGCGCGCGGGTCGCCGGGGCGACGCCTGTCGCGGCCGACGAGCCGGCGGAATGGCCGGAGGGTGCGCGGCTCATCTGGATCAACACCCCGGGCAACCCGGACGGTCGCACGTGGACCGTCGACGAGCTCTCCGTGGCTGTGCAGCGGGCGCGTGAGCTGGGGGCCGTGCTGGCCAGCGACGAGTGCTACGCCGAACTGGGGTGGGACGGTCCGTGGACCGAGGAGCCCATCCCGTCGGTGCTCGACCCGAGGGTGACCGGTGGCACGCGGGCGAATCTGCTCAGCGTGTACTCGCTGAGCAAGCAGTCCAACCTCGCGGGTTATCGGGCGGCCTTCGTCGCCGGCTGCGCCCGCGTGGTCGGTGAGCTCCTCGCCGCACGCAAGCACCTCGGCCTCATGCCGCCCGCGCCGGTGCAGCAGGCGATGATCGTCGCCCTCGGGGACGAGGCTCATGTGGCGGCGCAGAAGGAGCTCTACCGTGAGCGGCGGGCGCTGCTGCTGCCCGCCGTCGAGGCTGCCGGCTTCCGCATCGACGGCTCGCAGGCCGGGCTGTACCTCTGGGCGACCGAGGGGCGCGACGCCTGGGAGTCGATGGCGCGTCTCGCCGACCTCGGGATCCTCGCGGGCCCCGGGCACTTCTACGGCGCCTCGTCGCCTGCGCACGTGCGGCTGTCGCTGACGGCGCCGACCGACCGCGTCGCGGAAGCGGCGCGACGCCTGCGCGGCGCGGATCTGTAGGATCCCTCCCTGTTGCAGCCATCCCTTTGGCGGTTGTCACAGTAGGCCTGCGTGACGACTAGGCTGTAAAGGCGATTCGGTCGGCACCCGGCCCGGCGCTCGGCGCCAGAGATATCGCCAGTTCCGGCTTGATCAAGAACTTGCTGACGCCCGCGACGCCGGGGCGATCAGACAGAAGGAGGAGGTCCGCGTGAGCGCTGCGGCAGACCAGACGGCGAAGCTGACGATCGGCGAGACCACCGCCGAATTCCCCCTGGTGCGCGGTACCGCGGGCCACGACAGTATCGACTTCTCGACGCTGACCCGTCAGACCGGCTACACCGGTCTCGACTACGGCTTCGTCAACACCGCCTCCACGAAGTCGGACATCACGTTCATCGACGGAGACAAGGGCATCCTGCGCTACCGCGGCTACCCGATCGAGCAGCTCGCCGGCAGCACCAGCTACCTCGAGGTCGCGTGGCTGCTCATCTACGGCGAGCTGCCGTCCGCCGGCGAGCTGGCGGAGTTCGACGAGAAGATCCGCCGCCACACGCTGCTGCACGAGGACCTCAAGCGCTTCTTCTCGGCGCTGCCGCACACCGCGCATCCCATGTCGGTGCTGTCCTCCGCCGTCGCGGCCCTGTCGACGTACTACGAGGGCCAGACCGACCCGCACAACCCCGAGCACGTCGAGCTGAACACCATCCGCATGCTCGCCAAGCTTCCGGTCATCGCCGCCTACGCGCACAAGAAGAGCGTCGGCCAGGCGTTCCTCTACCCGGACAACTCGCTCGGCTTCGTGGAGAACTTCCTGAAGCTGAACTTCGGCGTGAACTCCGAGCCGTACGAGATCAACCCGACCATGGTGAAGGCCCTCGAACTGCTGCTCATCCTGCACGAGGACCACGAGCAGAACGCCTCGACCTCCACCGTCCGCCTGGTCGGCTCCACGGGAGCCAACCAGTTCGCCTCCGTCTCGGCCGGCATCCAGGCGCTCTCGGGTCCGCTGCACGGCGGCGCGAACGAGGCTGTGCTGACCATGCTCGGCCAGATCCGCGACTCGGGCCAGAGCGTCTCCCGGTTCGTCGAGCGGGTGAAGAACAAGGAAGAGGGCGTGAAGCTCATGGGCTTCGGGCACCGGGTCTACAAGAACTACGACCCGCGCGCCAAGCTCGTCAAGGAGGCCGCGGACGAGGTGCTGAACTCGCTCGGCGTCACCGACCCGCTCCTGGACCTCGCGAAGGAGCTCGAGGAGATCGCCCTCGCGGACGACTACTTCCGTGAGCGGCGCCTGTATCCGAACGTCGACTTCTACACGGGCGTGATCTACAAGGCGATGGGCTTCCCCACCCGCATGTTCACCGTCCTGTTCGCGATCGGTCGCCTGCCCGGCTGGCTCGCCCAGTGGCGCGAGCTCCAGCTCGACCCGCAGACGAAGATCGGCCGTCCGCAGCAGCTCTACACCGGGTCGCCGGAGCGCGCCTTCCCGACGCGCTGAGCGCGGGCGTCGCAGACGCCGAAGGCCCCCTCGCACCGGAGTGCGAGGGGGCCTTCGTCGTCGTCAGGCGCGAGCCGGGATCAGCGTCCCTGGCCGCCGCGCGCGCCCTGGCGGCCCTGACCGCCCTGGCGCTGCGCACCCGGCGCGCCCTGGCCCGCAGAGCGCGGACGGCGACGACGGCGGGAGGGCGGGGTGGTCGCGGTGCTCTTCTCGCCGCCCGCGGGCCGCTGCTTCGCAGAGCGCTGCTGCTGCGGCTGCGGGGGAGCGGGGCGCACGTGCGGCGCCCGCTCGGGGACGAGCTCGGTCACGGCGTCGGCGGTGAGATTCTCCAGCGGTGCCGTGATGGCGGCCTTGCGCAGGAGATCCTTCACGTCGCGGCGCTGCTCGGGCAGGACCACGGTGACGACCGTGCCCGCCGCCCCGGCCCGTGCCGTGCGGCCCGAGCGGTGCAGGTAGGCCTTGTGCTCGACGGGCGGGTCGACGTGGACGACGAGGTCGACGTTGTCGACGTGCACACCGCGAGCGGCGACATCGGTCGCGACGAGCACGCGGACGCCCCCGTCCGCCGGGTCGGTGGAGAAGGCGCCGAGGTTGCGCTCCCTGGCGTTCTGGGACAGGTTGCCGTGCAGATCCACGGCCGGGATCCCGGCGGCGGTGAGCTGCTTGGCGAGCTTCTTCGCCTGATGCTTGGTGCGCGTGAAGAGGATGCGACGGCCGGTGCCCGAGGCGAGGTCGCGCACCAGCACGGTCTTGTTCTCGGGGGAGTCGACGACGAGCACCCGGTGGGTCATCTCGCCGACGGGCACGCTCGCCTCGTCGACCTCGTGGCTGACGGCGTTCGTGAGGAACCGGCGGGCGAGGGTGTCGATGCCGCGGTCCAGCGTGGCGCTGAAGAGCAGGCGCTGACCGTCGGCGGGGGTCGCCGAGAGGATGCGGGTGACGCCGGGGAGGAAGCCGAGGTCGGCCATGTGGTCGGCCTCGTCGAGCACGGTGACCTCGATCGCGCTGAGGCGCACGACCTGCTGCTTCATGAGGTCTTCCAGGCGGCCGGGGCAGGCGACGACGATATCGACGCCGCCCTGCAGCGCCTGCTCCTGCGGACGCTGGCTGACGCCGCCGAACACGGTGGTGACCCGGAGGCCGACGGCCTCCGCGAGCGGGGCGACGGTCGCCGCGATCTGGGCGGCGAGCTCGCGGGTGGGGGCGAGCACGAGGCCGCGGGGCAGGCCGGACCGGCGCTTGTGGCCGGAGGCCGCCAGGCGGGCGACGAGCGGGAGCGCGAAGGCGATGGTCTTGCCACTGCCCGTCCGTCCGCGACCGAGGAGGTCACGGCCGGCGAGCGAGTCGGGCAGGGTGTCACGCTGGATCGCGAACGCCTCGGTCTTTCCGGAGGCGGCGAGAACGGTGGCGAGCTCGGCGGGGACGCCGAGATCGAGGAAGGAAGGCATGCAGAGAACTCCGTCAGCGCACGAGAACGGCGCGGGATAGTGGGGTGAGGTGGGCGAAGACGCAGCGAGTGCGCGTCCGTTCGCCGTGCGAATGGCCAGTTCGGGCTGGAGAGGGGAGCGCGGGCGCTCGCTTCGGTCCTCGGAGACCCCTAGACGACGACGATGCTGACCGGCCGGCGGCGCGGGCAACGGAGCCAGTCTACCAGCGGAGACCGGTCGAAGGCTGCAGGCGGGCTGTCAGGCGTGGAGCGCCTCGTTGAGCGTGACGCCGACGCCGGCGCGGCGGACCGCCTCGACGGCACCCGTGAGCGAGTTACGACGGAAGAGCAGGCCATCCTGACCCGAGAGGTCGGCGCCCTTGACGGTCTTGCGGCCGCCATCGGCCGTCGCAGGACCGTCGGCGAGCACGATCTTCGTCCCGGCGGTGACGTAGAGCCCGGCCTCCACGACGCAGTCGTCGCCGAGGGAGATGCCGATGCCGGCGTTCGCGCCGAGAAGTGTGCGGGCGCCGATCGACACGCGATGCGACCCGCCGCCGGAGAGCGTGCCCATGATCGAGGCGCCGCCGCCGATGTCGCTGCCGTCGCCGACCACCACGCCCTGCGAGATGCGACCCTCGACCATCGAGGCGCCGAGGGTGCCCGCATTGAAGTTGACGAAGCCCTCGTGCATGACCGTGGTGCCGGGGGCGAGGTGAGCGCCGAGTCGCACGCGCGAGGCGTCGGCGATGCGCACCCCGGCGGGCTGCACGTAGTCGGTGAGACGAGGGAACTTGTCCAGGCCCTGGATCTGGATCCCGGCGCGCTGGAGCTGCGGACGCAGGCGCGCGGCGTCGGCGGGGAGCAGCGGGCCGGCATTGGTCCAGGCGACGTTCGGCAGGTGACCGAAGATGCCGTCGAGGTTGAGGGCGTTCGGCTGCACGAGCAGGTGCGACAGCGCGTGCAGGCGCAGATAGGCGTCCGCGGTGGAGGTCGGGGCCGCGTCCAGGTCGATCGTGAGCTCGACCACCGCGAGGGTGACGTCGCGGCGCTCGTCCGGTCCGGTCTGTGCGTCGAGTGCTGTGCGCGCGGCGGCGACCTCGGCGTCGGACGGCGCGGACGAGCGGACCTCCGGGTACCACGCGTCGAGGACCGTGCCGTCGCTCGCGGTGGTCGTCAGGCCGAGTCCCCAGACAGATCGTGCGTCGCTCATGCCTCCACGGTATCGCGCCGACGACGGTGTCCCGTCCCGCATGACGGGCATCAGTAGGCTGGGGGCATGGTGCTCGATCTGACCGCGTCCTCCGCCGACATCACCCGCGCGATCTGCGACGTCCCGAGTGTCTCCGGCGACGAGAAGACACTGGCCGACCTGATCGAGGAGGCCGTGTCCGGTCTGCCGCACCTGGAGGTCATCCGGCACGGCAACACGGTCGTCGCCCGCACGGATCTCGGTCGGGCGCAGCGCGTCGCGATCGCCGGGCACATCGACACCGTGCCCCTCAACGACAACCTGCCCACGCGCGACATCGAGATCGACGGCGTGCCGTATCTGTGGGGTCGCGGCACCGTCGACATGAAAGCGGGGGTCGCGGTGCAGCTCAAGCTGGCCGCCGAGCTCACCGACCCCGCGATCGACGTGACCTGGATGTGGTACGACAACGAGGAGGTCGCGGCCTCCCTGAACGGCCTCGGGCTTCTCGCCGCAGCGCGTCCCGACCTGTTCCAGGCCGATTTCGCCATCCTCGGGGAGCCCTCGAACGGCCAGGTCGAGGGGGGATGCAACGGCACGCTGCGGGCGATCGTGCGGACCACGGGCGTCCGCGCGCACAGCGCCAGAGCCTGGATCGGCGAGAACGCGATCCATCGCGCGGCGCCCATCCTCACCCGGCTGTCCGAGTACCGAGCGCGCGAGGTGATGGTCGAGGGACTTCTCTATCGGGAGGGCCTCAGTGCGGTCCGCATCGCGGGAGGAGTCGCGGGCAACGTCATCCCGGACGCCTGCGAGGTCGAGGTCAACTACCGCTTCGCGCCGAGCAAGTCCGCGGCCGACGCCGAGGCTCACGTCCGAGCGGTGCTCGCCGGATTCGACGTCGAGATCACGGATGCCGCCGAAGGTGCCCGCCCCGGCCTGGACGCGGACATCGCGCGCCGGTTCGTCGCGGCTGTCGGCGCGGAGCCGCAGCCGAAGTACGGCTGGACCGACGTGGCGCGGTTCTCGGCCCTCGGCATCCCGGCCGTGAACTACGGGCCGGGCGACCCGCATCTCGCCCATCACGACGAGGAGCGTGTGCCGCTCGCCCAGATCGACGCCGTCGAGCGGGGTCTGCGCGCATGGCTGACGTCGCACTGACGCTCGCACGGCGCTGGGCGCGGATACCGCTGGCTCTGCGCATCGGCATCGTCTACGTCCTCGCACGGGTCGTGACGACCGGATTCCTCATCGCCGCGGCCGCCCTGTCCACGGTGTTCTCGCGCTTCGGCGGCGACGCCGGGCTCGTGGACTTCGTCCTCGGGTGGGATGCGCAGTGGTACTGGCAGGTGGCGGTGCACGGCTATCCCGCCGACCTCCCGCTGACCGATGACGGGCAGGTGGCCGAGAACGCGTGGGCCTTCATGCCCGTGTTCGCGTACGCCGCCAAGGCGTTGGGCTTCGTGCTCGGCTCCTGGGGCGCGGGCGCTCTCGTGCTCTCGCTCGGAGCCGGCTACCTTGCCTGTCTCGCCCTGCATCGTCTGCTCCGCGACCGCATCGGGAACGCAGCGGCGCTGTGGGCCGTCGTCTTCTTCGCGTCCGGGCCGCTGGCCGCGCTGTTTCAGGTCGGCTACGCGGAGACGCTCTTCCTGCTGCTGCTCTTCCTCGCGCTGGATGCGACGATCCGGCGGAACTACACCTGGCTGTACGTGCTCATCCCGGTGCTGGGGTTCACCCGCCCCGGCGTGCTCGCCTTCGCCCTGTACCTCGGTCTGCACGGCATCCTCCGCTGGCGGCATCGCCGCACCGATCCGCTGGGCGCCAGGGAGATCGTGCACATCGTCGCCCTCGGCGCGCTCGCGACGGCCACCGGGTTCGCCTGGCAGCTGATCGCCGGTGTCGTGACCGGTGACCCCGGCGCCTACCTCGCCACCGAACTCGCCTGGCGACGACACTGGATCGCCGGGGGAGTCGAGGGCTTCGTGCCCTTCGAGGGGTGGGTGCAGGCGTCGCACTTCTGGTTCGAGCTGTGGGGTCTGCCACCGGCCTGGGGACCGGTCGCCCTCGTCGTCCTCGTCGTCGCGGCGGGCGCGGCGCTGATGCTGTCCCCGCAGGTGCGCGCGCTCGGCCCGGACCTCCGTCTCTGGAGCGCGAGCTACCTGCTCTATCTGCTCGCAGTGTTCTTCCCGCAGTCGAGCACCTTCCGCCTGCTGCTGCCGCTCAGCCCGGCGTGGGGTGCGGTCGCGGTGCCCCGGTCACGAACCTGGCGCCTGGGGGTGCTGGCACTGTGCCTGGTCGGCCAGTGGGTGTGGATCTACCACGTGTATGCCCTCGGCAGTACGTTCTGGCAGGTGCCCTGACGACGCGGGGGAGTGGATTGTGTCCCCGTGACGTCCACGGCGCGGTCGCACCCGATAAACTCGTCCCATACCACCGGAGGAAAGGGAGCCACGATGGCAGCGATGAAGCCGAGGACCGGAGACGGACCCATGGAGGCCGTGAAAGAGGGACGACTCATCATCGTGCGTGTTCCGCTCGAAGGAGGAGGCCGCCTGGTCGTCTCCGTGAACGACGCCGAGGCCAAGGAGCTTCACGACGTGCTCGGTGCCGTCGTGGCCCCGGCCTGATCGAACCCGGTCCGCTGAAGCGCGACCGCAGAGGGCGAGGGATCGCGGATCCCTCGCCCTCTTGTCGTGTGGGGGTCCCGCTCAGGCGCGGTCGTCGAGGCGGATCAGCTGCAGCAGGCCCTCGCCCGCGGGCGAGACCGTGGCCAGCACCGCCGACGATTCCTGCGTCTCCTGGACGAGCGATCGATAGGCGGAGGTGATGTCGTCGCGCTGGACCGGGTCGGCCACGCGGCCCCCGGCGAGGATGCGGGGCACGAGCACCAGGCCACCGGTACGAGCGAGACGGAGTCCGTGCGAGACGTACTCGATGACGTTCTCGGGGTCGGCGTCGACGAGGACGATGTCGTACGACGCCTCGTTCATGCGGGGGAGCACGTCGATCGCGCGTCCGGCGATGAACCGCGCGCGGGTGGCGGGCACCTTCGCGTCCGCGAACGCCTGACGGGCGGCGGCGAGGTGCTCGGGCTCGTTGTCGATCGAGGTCAGCACCGCGTTCGGGGCCCCGCGCAGCAGCCAGAGTCCGGAGACGCCGGCGCCGGTTCCGATCTCGACGATGGAGCGGGCGGTGCCCGCGGCGGCGAGCACTGCGATCTGCGAACCGACGACGGCGCTGATGGGGGCCGCCCCGAGCTCCACGGCGTGGGTGCGAGCGCGGGCGATGGTCTCCGGCTCGACGATGGACTCGCGAAGGAAGCGCGCGTTGGCGTCGTGCTCGCTCATGACCTGCCTCTCCCTGCGTGCATGGCTGATGTGTCCAGGGTATTCGCTCACTGCGCGCAGAGCCCGCAGGCGCGGCGGTAGCCTGGTCACATGACGTTCGGCCTCACCTTCGAGAAGCTGCTGCTCATCGGCCTGATCGCAGTGCTGATCATCGGCCCCGAGCGTCTGCCGCGTGCCGCGGAGGCCTTCGCGAGCATCGTGCGCAAGGCCGGCGAGTACATCCGCGACACGAAGTCCCGCGTCCGCGAGGAGATGGGTCCGGAACTCGACGACGTGGACTGGCGCAAGCTGGACCCGCGGCAGTACGACCCCCGGCGCATCATCCGCGACGCGCTCCTGGAGGAGCCGGAGCCCGCGACCCCCGCGCAGGCGACGGCGACGATCGCGGAGCCGGTGGCCCCGCGCACCGCGCCGCCGACCTTCAGCGCCGAGAACCGCCCGCCGTTCGACACCGAGGCGACCTGAGTCGTCGGTTCAGGAGATCCGGGTCCGCAGCATCGTCAGCTCCTCGTCGCTGAACAGCGAGCGCGGGATCGCGGTGGCGACCGAGGCATCGCGCACCTTGAAGATCACGGCGTCCCTGCCGACACGGAGGCTCTGGAACGTGCGGTACGGGATCTCGGAGCGGCGGCGATCGCTTCCCAGCTGCAGCCTGTCCTCGTCCAGCGCGACCCAGACCACGCTCTCGACCGGCATCGCGGCACGGACGGCCTTGCGGGCGCTCGAGGTGGTCAGGATCACCGCGTAGGCACCCAGTGCCACCGTCACGGCGGGCAGCCAGGCGACGATCGTGCTGACCTCCGCTCCGCGGGAGAGGAGGTCGTTGAGCGTGAAGACGGAGAGGACCAGTCCGGCTGCCAGTGCGACCCACATCACGATCGCGACGGGCCTGGTCAGGGAGTAGACGGTGGCGTCACGCGCCATCCGCCGCAGCAGGCTCTCATCCACGGTCACAGATCGGTGCGGCATCCGTCCATCCTCCCCTTCGGCCTCAGGCGATCGACATCGGCAGCGAGCGTCCGGCGAGGCCACGGCCCCGTCGGGCGAGGCCGGCGGCCATCGTGCGGATCGCCTGGGCGGCGGCGTCGTCGGGCGCGGAGGTGACGACCGGGACGCCCACGTCCCCGCCTTGACGGAGCGCCGGGCTGAGCGGGATGGAGGCGAGCAGGGGGACCGGCGCGTCGGGCTCGGACAGGGCCTCCGCGACCGCCGCTCCGCCACCCGCGCCGAACAGGTCGATGACCGTGCCGTCGGGGAGGGGGTACGCGGACATGTTCTCGATCACGCCGATCACGCGCTGACCGGTCTGACGGGCGACGAGTCCGCTGCGGATGGCCACGTCGGAGGCCGCCGCTTGGGGAGTGGTGACCACGAGCACTTCGGCGTGGGGGAGGAGCTGCCCGATCGAGATCGCGATGTCACCGGTGCCCGGTGGCATGTCGATGAGCAGGACGTCGAGGTCGCCGAAGAAGACGTCGGTGAGGAACTGCGAGACCGTGCGGTGCAGCATCGGTCCGCGCCAGGCCACGACGGACTCCCCGTCGCGCAGGAACATCCCGATCGAGATGGTCTTCACCCCGTGTGCCACCGGCGGCAGCATCAGGTCGTCGATGCGCGTCGGCTGCGTGCCGGCGGGGATACCCAGCAGCCCGGGGATCGAGAAGCCGTGCACGTCCGCATCCACCAGGCCGACGGCGAGGCCCCGGTCGGCGAGAGCGACCGCGAGGTTCGCGGTGACCGTCGACTTGCCGACGCCGCCCTTGCCGCTGGAGACGAGGATCACGCGGGTGAGGGAGTCGGGGCCGAAGGGCATGTGCCGGGCGGGGCGTCCCGCCCGGAGCCGTTCGGTGAGGGCCTTGCGCTCGGCCGGGGTCATCACGCCCACCTCGACCTCGACGTCCGTGACCCCGGGGACCGCGGCCGCGGCACCGCGCACGTCGCGCTCGATGCGGTCGGCGGCGGGGCACCCGACGATCGTCAGCACGATGCCCACATGCGCGACCCCGTCCTCGACCGAGATGTCGCGCACCATGTCGAGGTCGCCGATCGGCTGCCGCAGCTCCGGATCGGTCACCGCCGCCACCGCGGCCCTGACGCTCTCGGCCGCGGTCATGAGACGGTGCCGCCCGCGGGCTTCTCCTCGGCGTCGCCCAGCTCGGCCAGCAGGGCACGGAGCTCCTGCCGCAGCACGTCGCGGGTGACCACCTGCGCGTTGCGCTCCTCCAGCGACATCCGCAGCGCGACGATCTCGCGGGCGAGGTACTCGGTGTCGGCGAGGTTGCGCTCGGCGCGCTGCCGGTCCTGCTCGATCTGCACGCGGTCGCGGTCGTCCTGGCGGTTCTGCGCGAGGAGGATCAGCGGCGCGGCGTATGAGGCCTGCAGCGACAGCATGAGGGTGAGCGCGGTGAAGCCCAGCGCGGCGTCGTCGAAGCGCACCTCGCGGGGCATCAGCGTGTTCCAGCCGATCCAGAGGATGCAGAAGAGGCTGAGGATGACGAGGAACGCCGGGGTGCCCATGGCGCGGGCGACCCACTCCGTGAAGCGACCGAAGCGGTCGCGCGAGGTCGACCGGGGGCGGGTGCTCGTCCGTCCTGGCGCGTCGAGGCGGGCGGCCCGCTCCTTGCGCGCCATCAGCGCGCCTCCGTCACGGGCGGTGTCACATCGTCGCTGTCGTGGGTGCGCCAGTCGTCCGGCAGCAGGTAGTCGAGCACGTCGTCGATGCTGATCGCGCCGACGAGGCGGTGGGCTGCGTCGATCACGGGCAGCGAGACGAGGTCGTAGCTGGCGAGCATGCGGGCGACCTCGGCGGCGGAGGCGGTGACGGGCACCGGCTCGAGGCTGTCGTCGAGGATGGCGCCGAGCCGCTCGTGCGGCGGATAGCGCAGCATCCGCTGGAAGTGCACGAGGCCGAGCAGCCGGCCGGTCGGCGTCTCGAACGGCGGGAGCGTGACGAAGACGGCCGCGGCGAGAGCCGGATGCAGCTCGTGGCGGCGGATGAGCGCCAGTGCCTCGGCGACCGTGGCGTCAGCGGAGAGGATGATCGGCTCCGGGGTCATCAGACCGCCCGCCGTGTCGGGACCGTAGCGCAGCAGCATCCGTACGTCCTCGGCTCTCTCCGGCTCCATCCGCTGGAGCAACTGCTCCAGCTGGGTGGGCGGGAGCTGGGCGAGGAGATCGGCGGCGTCGTCCGGCTCCATCTGATCGAGGATGTCGGCTGCCCGCTCCTCGCCGAGGCGGTCGAGGATGTGCACCTGCTCGTCCTCGGGCATCTCCTCGAGGGCGTCGGCGAGGCGGTCGTCGGAGAGCTCCTCCGCGACCTCGATCATCCGCTGCTGGGGGAGGTCGAGGAGCGTGTTGGCGAGGTCGGCGGCGTGCAGCTCGGAGTAGGAGGCGACGAGCTGCTCGGCGGACTGCGATTCGCCCGGTGCGTGCTCCTCGGTGACCTCGCTCCAGGCGGCGAACGTCGTCGGGCCCTTGGCGAACGGCGACGCACCGGTCTTCGGCCGGCGCAGGAAGAGCTGGCTGATCGCCCACTCGCCGAGGCGGTTGGGCTCGATCGCGACGTCCTCGATGACGGCGGTGCCGCTTCCGTCCGTGAGGCTCACGCGTCGGCCGAGCATCTCGGCGAGGACGCGTACCTCGCCGGCGCGCGGCGAGAAGCGACGGACGTTGATGAGGCCGGTGGTGATGACCTGACCGGACCGGATCGACGTGACCCGGCCGATCGAGAGGAACACGTGGCGGCGGCCGGGGATCTCCACGACCAGTCCGATCACGCGCGGGGCCGCGGTACTTCGATACACGACGACGACGTCCCGGACCTTGCCGAGCCGGTCGCCGACGGGATCGAAGACGGCACACCCTGCCAGGCGCGCGGCGAAAACCCGTTGTGTGCTCACTCGACCAGCGTAGCCCGCGCCGTGCCGGGACGGCGGTCGCGGCGGTCGCTCGGCCGGACGCGGGGCACGACGTGGAAGAATAGCCGGATGAGCATGCTGAATCGCCCCGCGAGCGGCACGGACACCGGTGAGATCGTCGCCTCCATGCGCGACTACGAGAGCGCGCAGAAGGCGGTGTCGAAACTGATCGCCGGAGAGGTCCCCGCGCGCGACATCGCGATCGTCGGTCAGAGCGTGCGGACGGTCGAGCGGGTGACCGGACGGCTCGGCTATGCCGCGGCGGCACGGTCGGGAGCGATCAACGGCATCCTCATCGGCCTGTTCCTCTCGGCGATCCTCGTCCTCGGCAATCCTGAGGTGCCGATCCAGCTGTTCGTCGGCTTCGTCCTCATCGGCGTCGCAGTGGGCATGCTGCTGAGCCTCATCACCTACGCGATCGTGCGTCGCCGTCGGGACTTCGCGAGCGTGACGCAGTTCGCCGCGGATCACTACGAGGTGACCGTGCAGCCCGGTTCGCTGGCGAAGGCTCGCCAGGTCCTCGGTGCGCAGCGTGTCGCCCCGGTGCGTCCGCCGGTGAACCTGGACGAGCCGCCGAAGTACGGCGAGCGGATCCCGCCCGGTCCTCCCCAGCCCTCGCCTGAGCCTGCACCCGAGCCTGAGGCTGATCCTGCCCCGGCGCCTCAGCCTGCACCGGCTCCCGAGCCCGCGCCCGAGCCTCGACTTCCGCCGCGACCCGCCGACCCGGAGACCGGCACCCCCGGATCGGTGCGGTGACCGCGGAGCCCACGCCGGTCCGCATCGAGGTCGCACTGCCGACCGGTACGACGACGGTGTCCGCCGACTGGACACCGGGCATCCGTGACGATGTCGTCCTGATCGCCCACGGGGCCGGAGCCGGGAAGGACCACCCCTTCCTCGTCGGGTACGACCGCGCACTCGTGGCGCTCGGGTACGCGACGCTGCGTTTCAGCTTCCCGTACGCCGAGCAGGGACGCCGCATGCCCGGTCCGGCCGCGCACGCCGTCGCGACGTGGGACGCCGTGGTCGCCGACGCCCGCGTACGAGCGCCACGAGCCGCCGTGTGGGCCACCGGGAAGTCCTATGGCGGGCGCATGGCGTCCCTGGCCGCGGCGGAGGGACTCGTCGTGGAGGGCCTCGTCTACCTCGGCTACCCGCTCCATCCGCCCGGCCGCCCGGACAAGCCCCGGGTCGCCCATCTGCCGTCGATCACCGTCCCGCAACTCTTCATCGAGGGCACGGCGGACCCGTTCATCCAGCCGATCGCCCAGCTCGACGACGCCATCGCCGGCTGCCAGGACGCCAGGGTGCACTGGGTCGAGGGCGGCGGGCACTCCTTCGAGGTCAAGGGGAACCGGCGCCCGCCGGCCGAGGTCGGCGCGGACATCGCGCCCGTGGTCGACGCCTTCGTCGCAGCACGACGGGGCTGATCCTCCTCCGGATCGGGAGAACCGGGGGAACCGCGTAATGAACGGCCGGCTCCCGCATCTCTTCCGTGGGAGGCGGCCGCAGGTCTTCGGGGGAGACGCGGCGCCGGCACGGGCACCATGCCGGGGGCGGCTCCAGGGATCCTCGGGGGAGGGCCCGTGGTCGACCTTCGTCTCCGCAGAGGGGGAACGGGCCGCCGGTCTGGGGAGAGCGGCGGCCCTCCGTCCTCCCCAGCCTCGGCTCAGCGGCTCCGGTCAGAGCTCAGCGCTGCAGACGGGCCATCCAGGCCTCGACCTCATCGGCCGTGCGGGGGATGTCCGCGGAGAGGTTGACCGGGCCGTCCTCGGTCATCAGGATGTCGTCCTCGATGCGGACGCCGATGCCGCGCAGCTCGGCGGGTACCGTGAGGTCGTCGATCTGGAAGTACAGTCCCGGTTCGATCGTGAAGACCATGCCCGGCGTGAGGATGCCGTCGTAGTACATCTCGCGGCGCGCCTGAGCGCAGTCGTGCACGTCGATGCCGAGGTGATGCGACGTGCCGTGCACCATGTAGCGCCGGTGCTGGCCGCCCGCGTCCGCGTCGAGGGCCTCCTCGGCGGTGACGGGGAGCAGGCCCCATTCCGCGGTGCGGGCGGCGATCACGGCCATGGCCGCCGCGTGGACGTCGCGGAAGCGGACGCCGACCTTGGCCGCGGCGAGGGCGGCGTCGGCCGCCTCGCGCACCGTCTCGTAGACGCGGCGCTGCACCTCTGTGAACGTCCCGGACACCGGCAGGGTACGGGTGATGTCGGCGGTGTACAGGCTGTCGGCCTCCACGCCGGCGTCGACGAGGATGAGGTCTCCGGGGATGACGGTGCCGTCGTTGCGCGTCCAGTGCAGGTAGCAGGCGTGCGGCCCGGACGCGGCGATGGTGTCGTACCCCTCGCCGTTGCCGTCCTCGCGGGCGCGTCGGTGGAAGACTCCCTCGACGACGCGCTCGCCTCGGGCGTGCGCGACGGCGGCCGGGAGCTCGCGGATGATGTCGTCGAAGCCCCGCGCGGTGATCTCCACGGCCCGCCGCATCTCGGCGATCTCGAAGTCGTCCTTGATGAGTCGCAGCTCCGAGACGAAACGGGTGAGGGACTCATCCTCCTCGAGGACGAGCTCGCCGTCGACCGGGGCGAACTCGTGCAGGTGGGCCGTGGCCACCTGCAGGTCGGCGGCGACGCCGGCCAGCGACGGACGCGGACCGATCCAGAACTCGCCCACGGTGGCGTCGGCATAGAACTCCGTCGTCGTGCGGTCGGCGCGCTCGCGGAAGTACAGCGTGACGTCGTGCCCGTCGTGCGTCGGCTCGAAGACGAGCACCGAGTCCGGCTCCGCGTCGGACCCCCAGCCGGTGAGGTGCGCGAAGGCGGAGTGCGCGCGGAAGACGTAGTCGGTGTCGTTGCTGCGCTGCTTGAGCGAGCCGGCGGGGATCACGAGCCGCTTGCCGGGGAAAGCGGCCGAGACGGCGGCCCGGCGGCGCTCGGCGTACGCGGCCTGGGCGCGCGGCGCGGGCAGGGTATCCGGACGCTCGGCCCACCCGGTGGAGATGGTGTCGAGGAACCCCTGCGGGAACGGCTGCTTGCGGTTGGTCGAGCTGTTCTCGACGGGGGCTTCGACGGTCTCGTCAGCGATCGTGTCGTTTTCTCCGGTGCTCATCCGTCCAGTCTCTCACCTGGACGCGCCAGGCGCGGATCAGCCGGTCGGCTCGAGCTGCACGATGAGGGCGCGATGATCGCTCCCGCCGGCATCTTCGAGGACGGCGGAACCCGTGGGTCGCCAGTTGGGGGAGGCCATCACGTGGTCGATGGGGGCGCCGGCGAGGGCAGGGAACGAGCTCGGCCAGGTTCCGGACATCCCGTTCCCGGTCCGGGAGGCGGCGTCGCGGCAGTACCCCATGTCGCCGCCGTCGATGCCGAGGGAGGCCATGTGATCCACGGTGGCGTTGAAGTCGCCGGCGAGGATGAAGTCACCCGCGGGGCACTGGTCGGCGATCCACTGCAGATCACTCTGCCACTGCTGCATCTCCTCCATGCGCGGCGCGACCGCGTGCACGGCGACGATCGTCGGACCGTCGCCGTCGATCGGCATCAGCACGGCGCTGGGCACGGATCCGGTGTTGTTGCTCCCGTCCTTCGACGACTCGATGACGGAGTACTCGCCGAGCTCGGGGGCCACGAGGACCGTCGTCTGCCACGATTGCGGGCCGTCCTCCACGTCCGGGCGGAACTGCACGTGATGCACCCACATCGGATGCCCCTGCTCGCGGAGCATGAGCGCGATCCGCTCGCCGACCTCCTCGGTGGTCTCGGGCAGTGCCACCACGTCGGCCTCCTGCTCCAGGATCTCCTGGGCGATCTGCTCGGCGGAGACGGCCTCACCCGCGGTGTTCCAGGTGAGCACCCGCAGGCTCGTGTCGGTCCGCTCGGGAATGGCGGCCACGCCGAACCCCCGCGTCGCTCCGATCGCCCCGGTCGCGGCGGCGCCGAGCAGGGCGACGATCAGGACGGACGCCGCGAAGCCGCGCAGCGGCCGGGCGAGCAGGAGCAGCAGCGCCAGCACCGCGATGATCAGGAACCCGCCGAGCACGAGGCCGCGGGCGGCCACGAGCTGCGCGAACGGGTACGTCTGCTCGAGGTTGAAGAACTGCGGCCACACCACGACCGCCGCCGCGATCGCGAAGAGCACGGTGAGCAGGATCCCCAGGAGTCGAAACATCCCCTTCAGCCTAGAAGCGTCGCCTGTGAAGTCCCTGCCTCGCGGCCGGCCCGACGCCGCGATCGGGGTTCGGGAATCCGCGCCACGCGCGTCGCCGCTCGGTACGCTCGGAGGATGCCCGTTCCGCCCGCCGGTCCCGCCGATCTGCACCTGCACTCCAATCACTCCGATGGCACCGAGGCACCGGGCGAGGTCATGAGACAGGCGCATCGACACGGCGTGCGGACCGCCGCGCTCACGGACCACGACCGCACCACCGGCTGGACGGAGGCCGGGGAAGCCGCCGTCGCCCTCGGTATGACCTTCCTTCCCGGGATGGAGCTCTCCGCCAAGCACGAGTGGCGCAGCGTGCACGTGCTCGGCTATCTCTTCGATCCGGACGACGCGGCGCTGCGGGCCGAGACCGACCGGATCCGGAACGACCGCATCGGAAGAGCGGAGCGCATCGTCCGAAACATCGGCCGCGACTATGACCTGCATTGGGACGACGTCCTGGCCCAGACCACGCTCGACGCGACCGTCGGCCGCCCGCACATCGCCGACGCGCTGGTGGCGCGCGGCATCGTGCGTGATCGGGGCGAGGCCTTCGACGGCATCCTCCACCCGCGGGAGGGCTACTACGAGCCGCACTACGCTCCGGACCCGCTGACGGCCGTGCGACTGATCACTCAGGCGGGAGGTGTGGCGATCATCGCCCATCCGGTCACGGCCGGCCGGGACCGGATGATGCCGGTGCCGTACATCGAGCGTCTGATCGACGCGGGGTTGGCCGGGTTCGAGGTGGATCACCGGGAGAACACGACCGCCGGCAAGAAGCTGCTGCGCGAGCTGGCAGCCCGGCACGACCTCATCGTCACCGGGTCCAGCGATTACCACGGCACCGGAAAACCGAACGTTCCGGGAGAGAACACCACGGCGGAGGACATGGTCGCCCGGATCATCGATCGCGCCTCCGGCTCCGGCCCGCGGCGTCCCTGACCCCGGCGTTCTGTCGGCGGTCTCCCGGCGTTCTGTCGAGACGGACGGATACGGTCCGAGGCATGCAACGTCCCACCTCCCTGGAGCGCCGCGTCGACGCGACCGCTCGCCGACTCCTCCGCGCGGTGCCGACCACGGGCTTCCGCGCCGGGCTCGCCGAGTTCGTCGTGTTCGTGCTGAAACAGGCATGGGCGTGCGTGTTCGGAGCGGCCCTGCTGGTGGTGATCGTCGCGGCCCGCCTCTGGTATCCCGACGACGCGGCACTGGCCCGCAACGATGCGCTGACGATCGCGGCCGTCCTGATCCAGGTGGCGATGCTCGTGTTCCGCCTCGAGAGCGGACGTGAACTCTGGGTGATCGTGCTCTTCCACATCACCGGCACCGCGATGGAGCTGTTCAAGACCGACGTCGGCTCCTGGGCGTACGCGGCGGACGGCATCCTCCGTATCGGCGGTGTCCCGCTGTTCAGCGGTTTCATGTACGCGGCCGTCGGCTCCTACATGGTGCGCGTGTATCGGCTGTTCGACCTCGGGTTCACCCGCTACCCCCGCCGGTGGTTGACGGCTGTGCTGGCCGCCGCGATCTACGTCAACTTCTTCACCCACCACTGGTGGTGGGATGCGCGCTGGGTGCTCTTGGCAGGGGTCATCGTGCTGTGGCTGCCCACGATCATGCATGCCCGCGTATGGCGCCGCACCATCCGGCTGCCGCTCCTGGCCGTCTTCGCCGGAGTGGCGGTGTTCATCTATCTGGCCGAGAACATCGGCACCTGGGCGGGTGCCTGGGCGTATCCCGACCAGGCGGATGTGTGGCAGCCCGTGTCCCTGAGCAAACTCAGTTCGTGGTTCCTGCTGATGATCATCTCGGTCGTACTCGTCGCCTGGGTCTACCCGCCGCAGGTCCCGGCTGCACTCCTGGAGAACGAAGGGCGCCGCACGGAAGACCGTGCGGCGCCCCTCGGACGATGATGATGCGGATCAGGCGCCCGTGACGGGTGCCGCTCCGGTGCCGGAGCCGCCGCGACGACGGCGGCGACGACGCGCCGGAGCGGGCTTGCCATCGTGGTGCTCCTTGCCGGCGCCGTCGTGCGTGCCGGCGCCCTCGGCGCCGCGGTCGGCGGCCTGCGCGGTCGAGCCCTCGGCGGACCCTCCCTCGCTCGCCCCTTCGGCGAAGGTCGAGCCGACGGGCGTGGAACCCGTGCGGCGGCGGCGACGGCGGCGCGTGCCGCCCTCCCCGGTCCCTTCAGCGGCGGCGTCGGCAGCGCGCTCCGGGCGACGGGAGCGCTCGGTCTTGACCGCCTCCTTCTTCGGCGCGCTCACGAGCCGGCCCTTCGTCCCCTCGGGGATGTCGAGGTCGGTGTAGAGGTGCGGGCTCGAGGAGTAGGTCTCGATGGGCTCGGGCTGGCCGAACTCGAGGGCACGGTTGATGAGGGCCCACTTGTGCAGGTCCTCCCAGTCGACGAAGGTGACGGCGATGCCGGTCTTCCCCGCGCGGCCGGTGCGTCCCGCGCGGTGCAGGTACGTCTTCTCCTCGTCGGGGATCGTGTGGTTGACGACGTGCGTGACGTCATCAACGTCGATGCCGCGCGCGGCGACATCGGTCGCCACGAGAACATCCTTCTTGCCGGCCTTGAACGCGGCCATGGAGCGCTCGCGCTGATCTTGGCCCATGTCGCCGTGCACCCCGCCCACGTTGAAGCCGCGGTCGGTGAGCTCGTCGACGAGGCGCTGCGCCGCACGTTTCGTCCGCGTGAAGATCACGGTCTTGCCGCGCCCCTCGGCCTGCAGGATGCGGGCGATGACCTCGTCCTTGTCGAGCGAGTGCGCGCGGTAGACGAGGTGCTTGATGTTCGCCTGCGTCAGACCCTCGTCCGGGTCGTTGGCGCGGATGTGGATGGGGTTGGTCATGAACCGTCGCGCGAGCGCGACGATCGGACCGGGCATGGTCGCGGAAAAGAGCTGGGTGTGCCGCACCGCCGGCACCTTCTGGAAGATCTTCTCGATGTCGGCCAGGAAGCCGAGGTCGAGCATCTTGTCGGCCTCGTCGAGCACGACCTCGGTCGCGTTCGAGAGATCGAGCAGGCGCTGGCCGGCGAGGTCGATGAGACGACCCGGCGTGCCGACAACGATCTGCGCGCCGGCCTTGAGCTGGTCGATCTGCCCCTCATAGGCCTTGCCGCCGTAGATGGCGACGACGCTCGTGGAGCGGTTGCTCGTGAGGAGGTCGATGTCCTCGTAGACCTGCACCGCGAGCTCACGGGTGGGGACGACGATGAGGGCCTTGACGCCCGGCTCCGGGTCCTTCCCGAGTCGCTGCACGACCGGGATGCCGAAGCCGAAGGTCTTGCCCGTACCGGTCTTGGCCTGCCCGATGATGTCCTGGCCGGGGAGGCCGAGGGGGATGGTCTGCTCCTGGATCGGGAAGGCATCGACGATGCCCTTCGCTGCCAGTGCGTCGACGATGTCCTGGTCGATGCCGAGTTCGGCGAAACTTGTCACTGTGTTCAGATGCCTGTCCGGCGACCTCGCGATCGCCTCGTAAACGGAGCCACGCCGTCTCGTGTGCCACAGGCGCGGGGCCCCGCTCCGACGGCGGGGACACGCCCAGCCTACCGGAGGGGCGGCTCCGGACAGGGAGGACGCCGTCGCCCGAGTATTGTGAACGACGTGGCCGACTCGGGAGGAACACCTCGTGGTTAAGTGGTTCTGGCAGCGCGACGCCGCGCCGCGACGCACCCTGGCGCTGCGCAGCCGGGGCGAGCAGAGCGATGCGACGCGCGTCGACTTCGCGGAGCTGGCGCCTGAGCTCGACCGGTTCCTCGGCCAGGCGGCCTACCTCCAGCTCGGCTACTTCGAGACGCTGACGCGGCTCATCCGCGCGACTCCGGAGCTGGCCGAGAAGGAGTCGCTGTCGCGGGCCGCCGGGGCCGCGCTCACCAAGCACCGGGGCATCGTCGACATCATCGCGGCACGTGGCCAGGACCCGACGCAGCTCATGCTCCCGTTCCGTGAGCACCTGGACGCGTTCCGGCGCAAGACCATCGGGGCGCGCCCGCGCGAGACCCTGCTCGCGGTCTACATCACGGCAGGCATGCTCGACGACTTCTACCTCGCGCTCGCCTCGAGCTACGGCGAGACGGGGCGGCGGGTCGCCGAGATCCTGCGCGAGGACGACGCGCGCCACGAGATCGTCGCGATCATCCAGGAGACGATCGAGAGCGACGAGGAGTGGCGCTCGCTGCTGTCCATGTGGGCACGACGCCTCGTGGGGGACACGATCCTCGTCTGCCGTGCGGCGCTGCGGCCGGAGCTCCTCGCCGTGGAGGAGGCCCGCATCGAGCCGGTGTACACCGAGCTCATGGGAGCGCACGCCCGCCGCATGGATGCGATGGGCCTCGCGTCCTAGGTCAGATCCCGAGCGCGGCTCGCCTCTGCGCGTCGCCGCGTCGACGCCCTGCGGTGAGGGCCGCGGTCGCCAGGGCCGCGACCACCGCCGCGCCGAGGATGCTCGCGAGCCACAGCCAGGGGCTGTCCTCGCCCACGCCGGCCCATTGCAGGCTCGTGTAGACGATCGCCGAGACGGCCGTCGCGATCGCCGGGGCGAGGGCGACGCCGCGCAGCTCGCGACCGCCGATCAGGAAGTGCGCGGCGATCCCGAGCACGCAGGCGCCGACGAGGGCGAGGAGGATGTACATGCGCGGGTCAGGCGACGAAGCCCACGCGACGCGACTCCTCGGTGCCCAGCTCGATGTAGGCGAGGTTCGCGGTCGGCACGATGTAGGAGTTGCCCTTCACGTCGGCGAAGCTCAGGTGCGAGGCGCTCTGCTCGAGTGCCGCGGAGACCTGGGAGCGGACCTCGTCCGCCGTGGCAGCGGTGTCGAAGCTCAGCTCGCGGCCGGTGTTGATGATGCCGATGCGGATTTCCACGGATGCTCCTTGCAGGTCGTCGGACTCGCCAACTCTATCGCGCAGCCGGCGGCGGAGACCGGCGACGGCGGCCGTTTCGCCCTGAGCGCACAACCCGCGACGAGCGTCGCCTTCGACGTCGATGTCCGCGCCTCCCGATAGCGTGGAGGGATGTTGTCGGATGCCGCCCAGCGAGCCGTGATCACGGCGCCGCCGACCGCGTCCGGCGTCGTGATCGGCGCCCCCGGCACGGGTAAGACGCGCACGCTCGTCGACCGGGTCGTGCAGCTCCTCGAGGTCGAGGGGCTGCGGCCGGAGGAGGTGCTGGCGCTCACCCCGAGCCGGCAGGCGGCCACCGCGCTGCGCGACCGCATCGGCGTGCGCATCGGCCAGGCGACGCCAGGGCCACTGGCCCGCTCGCTCGGGTCGTTCGCGTTCCAGCTGGTCCGCGGGGCGATGGTCCGCGAAGGGGCCGAGCCGCCGGCGCTGCTCACCGGCGCCGACCAGGATCGCATCATCGCCGAGCTGCTGGCGGGCGACGTCGAAGACGGCCGGATCTCCTGGCCCCCGGCGCTCAGCGAGCCGGTCCGCGCCTCGAAGGGCTTCCGCTCCGAACTCCGCGCCTTCCTCGCGGAGTGCACGGAGCTGGGGGCGAGCCCGGCGGAACTGCGTGCCACCGGCGATGCGGTCTGGACAGCGGCCGCCGACTTCGTGGAGGAGTACCGCACCGTGCTCGACGCCTTGCGGTCCGCCCACCGCGACGCCGCCGACCTCCTCGGTGAGGCGGCGGGGATCCTCCGTACGGCGGACGCCGCGACGCTCGGAGCGCTGGCACCACTGCGCGTGGTGCTCATCGACGACGCCCAGGAGCTGACGCGCGGCGGGATCGGCGTGGTGCGCGCGCTCCTCGACCGCGGCATCGCCGTGCAGGCCTTCGGCGACCCCGACATCTCCTCCGGTGCCTTTCGCGGGGCCAGTCCCGAGCTGTTCGCGCAGCTCACCGGCGCGCTCGGCGCCGTGCACGTGCTCGACGGCGCGCACCGCCAGCGTCCCCTGCTGACCGCGCTGACGCGCACGGTGACGCAGGCGATCGGGGTGTCCGGACGGGTCGAGCACCGGCGGGCGCCGGCACCGGCGGCGGAGGACGACGAGGCCGAGGTGTCGACGTTCCTCGCCCCGTCCCCCTACGAGGAGTTCGACCGGATCGCCGGGGTCATGCGCGACTGGCATCTCCGGGCCGGAATCCCCTGGGAGCGGATGGCGGTCATCGCCCATGACACCCGTCAGGTCACAGCCCTCGAGACCGAGCTCGCCGCGCGCGAGATCCCGACGAGGGCCGCGGGGGTGCAGCGCCCGCTCGGCAGCGAGGGGATCGTGCGCGACATCGTCGGCATCGTGCGGCTCGCGTTGACCCCGGACGAAGAGCGCACGGTGCAGGCCTGGGAGGAGGCGCTGCGCACACCCTTCGGTGGCATGGACGCGATCGCGCTCCGTCGGCTGCGCGCGCGGCTCCGCCACCTCGAACTCGGCCAGGGCGGGTCGACTCCGGCGCGCGAGCTCCTGCGCGCGGCGATGTCGGCACCGGCCACCCTCACCCTCATCGATGCACCGGAGTCACGGACTGCCGAGCGCTTCGCCGAGACCGTAGCGGGCGTCGCCCGTGCCGCGGCGGAGGGAGAGACGATCCATGACCTCCTGTGGCGCATCTGGGAGCAGGCCAGGGCCGTCGACGGGCGGCGGCTGCACGTCGCGTGGCGGGAGATCTCGCTGCTGCCCACCGGCGCCGAGACGGCACGGTCGCTCGACGCCCTCGTGGCCCTCTTCGACGCGGCCAAGCGCTTCGTCGAGCGCACCCCGAACGAGCGCCCCGAGGTCTTCGTGCGCGACATCCTCGACAGCGAGGTGCCGGAAGACACGCTGTCTTCGCCCGAGCGGCCGGGCACGGTCACGCTGCTCACGCCGGCCACCGCGCTCGGGACGGAGTTCGACGCCGTGGTCGTCGCCGGGGTCCAGGACGGCGTCTGGCCCAACGTGCGACTGCGCGGCGGGCTCCTGCAGACCTGGCGGCTGGCGGACGCGCTGACCGCGGCTCGCTCCGGCCTGCCGGCCGAGGTGCCGGACGTCCTCGACCGGCGTCGCGCCGCGCTCCACGACGAGCTGCGGCTGTTCGTACGGGCGATCTCGCGCGCCCGCCACCGGCTGCTCATCACCGCCGTCGACGACGACGATCTGACGCCCAGCGCCTTCTTCGGCTTCCTTCCCGCGCCGCAGCCGTCCGAGCGCCATCCCTCCGCAGAGCACCCCCTCACTTTGCGTGGGCTGGTCGCGCGGTACCGCCGGGTGCTCACCACGGCCCACTCCGAACCGGCGCAGCGCGAGGCCGCCGCCCAGCTCGCCGTCCTGGCGAGGGAGGGGGTGCCGGGAGCGCATCCGCACGACTGGTACGGGGTCACGGCGCCGTCGACGGCCGCGCCGCTGCGCGATCTCGCCGCGAACGGAGCACGGGTGTCGCCCTCGGCCGTGGAGTCGTACGAGGAGTGCGGGCTCAACTGGGTCGTCTCGGCCCTCGGAGGCGATACGGTCATGCCGCCGACGGCCGGTATCGGCACGATCGTCCACGAGGCGATGGAGCGCGTACCGGACGGCGACCTCGAGCGCATGCGCGAGATCGTCGAGGAGCACTGGCCGGAGCTCGACTTCGAGACGGCGTGGATCGGTCGCAAGGAGCGTCGTCGCGCCGACCTGTTCATCGACCGGTTGCACAGCTACCTCGGCGAGGTGAGGCGAGACGGCGGTCGCATCCTCGGCAGCGAGGTGGAGTTCCGGTTCGCCGTCGACGTGTCCGGCGAGACCGCCGAGCCGACCGTGCACCCGGTGGGAGAGGACCGCGGTCATCGTGCCATCGTGCACGGCTACATCGACCGGGTCGAGGCGTACCCGCCCGGGGCGGGCGAGCACGGCCCGGCCCGAGGACGCGGCTGGCAGTCGATGTCCGGCGGGCCGGAGGGGACCACGGTGGTCGTCGACCTCAAGACCGGCAAGACCGATCCGGAGTCGGACGGCGGCGTGGTCGATCATGCCCAGCTCGCGGCCTATCAGATCGCGGTGCAGGAGGGCCTCGTGCCGGGGGCCGCGCCGGGCTCGCTCGGGGGCGCACGTCTCGTCATCGTCTCGAAGACGCTGGCCAAGAGCGACTACCGCGTCGCGCACCAGCACGCGCTGGACGCCGAGGCGCGGTCGCAGTTCCTGAACCGGGTCGCCGAGGTCGCCCGCGGCATGTCGGCGGCGAGCTTCACGGCCCAGGTCGAGGCGCACTGCGCGGACACGCAGCGCCGGGTGCATCCCTGCCGGATCCACACCGTGCCGGCGGTGAGCGCATGACCGCAGGAGCCCCGGACGCCGTGCTCTCGGCGACCGACATCGCCGCCGCGCTCGGACTCCCGACCCCGACGCCCCCCCAGCAGCAGGTGATCGAGGCTCCCCTCGAGCCCGCCCTCGTCGTCGCCGGAGCCGGCAGCGGCAAGACGGAGACCATGTCGGCCCGGGTGGTCTGGCTCGTCGCGAACGGGCTCGTCCGCCGGGACGAAGTCCTCGGACTCACGTTCACCCGCAAGGCGGCGGGGGAGCTGGCGGAGCGCATCGGCGCCCGCCTCGCGGTCGTCGACGAATACGGTCGGCGGGGTCTGCTCCCGCATCTCCCGGAGATCGTCGCCGGAGAGGCGCTGCGCCGCGTGGCGGAGGCCACGCCGGGGCGGCAGCGTGAACTCGTGCGCGCCCACGTCCTCGATGACCTCGCGCGGCACTACGGCACGGGCGGGCAGTCCGGTGCGGTCCGCACGGCCGAGGATCTCCTCATCCGTCCTCGCGTATCGACCTACAACGCCTTCGCGGACGGCATCGTCCGCGAGCACGCCGCGCGCATCGGCCGGGACCCCGATGTGGCGATGCTCAGCCAGGCGGCGTCCTGGATGCTGGCGCGCGAGGTCGTGCTCCGCAGCGACCTGCCGGAGCTGGAGGAGGTCGACTACGCCCTGGGAACGGTCATCGACGCCGTGCAGCGGCTCGCCGGCGAGGCCCTCGATCACCGGGTCGACCTCGCGGAGGCGGAGCGCCTCGCCGCGGCGCAGGCCGCGGCGTTCGAGCCCTACCGCTCCCACGCCGACGTCGAGAAGGCGGCGGTCAACCTCCGGAGTCTGTCGACCCTGACCCGTCTCGTCCGGGACTACATCGCCGAGAAGGACCGGCGCGGAGTGCTCGACTTCGCCGACCAGGTTTCCGGCGCGTTCGACATCGTCGAGTCGGCTCCGGACGTCCGCGCCGAGCTCCGCGAGCAGCACCGGGTCGTGCTGCTGGACGAGTATCAGGACACCTCCGTGATCCAGACCCGCTTCCTCGCCGAGTTGTTCCGCGACACGGCCGTGATGGCCGTCGGCGATCCGCATCAGTCGATCTACGGCTGGCGCGGGGCCAGCGCCGACAACCTCTACGCGTTCCCCCGGTCCTTCTCGAGCACGGGCGACGTGCGCACCTACAGCCTCATGACGAGCTGGCGCAACGATCGGAGCATCCTCGACATCGCCAACCGCGTCCTCGAGCCGCTGCAACGCCCCGGACTCGACGTCCCGCCGCTGGAGCCGCGGCCGGGCGCGGGGGAGGGCACGGTCGCCGTGCGCTACCCGTTCACCGTCGACGACGAGGCCGCCGAGGTCGCGGCCTGGTTCGCCGAGCGCCGCGCCGCCCATGACGAGACCTCGACGTCCCCGCACACCGGCGCGATCCTGTTCCGGTCCAAGCGCCACATGCAGACCTTCGCCGGCGCGCTCGCCGCGCGGGGGATTCCGCACCGCATCCTCGGACTGGGCGGACTCCTCGCCACGCCCGAGGTCGTGGACGTGGTCTCGACGCTGCGGGTGGTGCACGATCCGACGGCCGGCTCGGCGCTGATCCGGCTCCTCACCGGCCCCCGCTTCGGGGTCGGGGTGGCGGACATGGCCGCGCTCTACGAGCTGGGACGGGCGATCGCGGAGCGCGACACCGCCCTCATGCCCCTTCCCGAGGAGGTGCGGGCGCGGCTGCGCTCGTCCCGTGGCGCCGACGAGGCCGTCTCCATCGTGGACGCGGTCGACATCGTGCGCGCGGTGCGCGACGACTATCGCCTGCTGGAGGGCATCACCCCGGAGGGGCGCGCCCGGATCCGGTCCGCGGGGGAGATGCTGGAACGCCTGCGTCGCGCATCGTCCCAGCCCATCCCGGAGCTCATCCGACTCATCGAGCTGGAGCTGCGGTTGGACATCGAGCTCGCCGCCAACGAGACCCGAGGACCTGCGCGGGTCGCAGCCACACAGTTGCGGGCGTTCGCCGACGAGGTGCGGGCGTTCCTCGCCGCCGACGAACGCGGCACCATCGGCAGCCTGCTGGCCTGGCTCGACAAGGCGGAGAGCACCGACGAGCTCATGCCCCGTCCGGAGCCGCCGGAGGCCGGCGTCGTGCAGCTGCTCACGATCCACGGGTCGAAGGGCCTGGAGTGGGATGCCGTCGCCGTCGTGCGCCTCGTCGTCGACGAGCTGCCGGGGCGGGTGTCCGACACCTCCGGGTGGTTCGGGTTCGGCGTGGTGCCCTTCGCGCTGCGCGGAGACCGCGACGCGCTTCCGCGCTTCGTCTGGGATCCGGAGGAGGCGATGGAGGGCGAGACCGACCCCGGCAAGCGGCAGAAGCTCGCCCAGGCGTCGCTGTCGGGCGGCGCGACGAAGGCGAACCCGCACGGCGGCGCGCTCAAGCGGTTCAAGGACGCCTACCGGGAGTACCAGCGGCAGGAGGAGCGCCGTCTCGCCTACGTGGCGATCACCCGAGCGAAGAGCGACCTGCTGCTCAGCGGGGCGCACTGGGCGGGTCAGAAGGCACCACGCACCCCGAGTCCGTACCTGCTGGAGGCCATCGACGTCCTCGGGCTCGACGAGATCCCGCCGGTCGATCCGGACGAGAACCCGTACGACGGCCCCGGGGCCACGCTGCACTGGCCGCTCGATCCGCTCGGAGGACGGCGCGGGGTGGTCGGTGCCGCGGCCGCAGTCGTCGAAGAGGCCCTCCAGGACGACGCCGTCGTGCCGACGGAGGAACTGCGTCGGCTGCTGGACGAGCGCGCGGCCCGCCAACGCGGGACGGACGCGCAAGCCCCGACCCGGGTTCCCGCGTCGCGGTTCAAGGACTACGTCACCGACTACACCGGCACCCTGTCCTCGCTCGTGCGTCCGATGCCGGAGCGTCCGTACCGTCAGACCCGTCTGGGGACCCTGTTCCACGCGTGGGTCGAGCAGCGCTCCGAACTCGTCGGTGTGGGAACCCGGGTCGACGAGGCGCTCTGGGAGATCGACGAGGACGAGCCCGAGGGCGACAGCACCCCGGGCGCTTCCGCATCCGGGGCTGCGGCGGACGCCGCCGACCTCGCTGCGCTGCAGGAGACATTCGAGCGGAGCGAGTGGGGACCGTTGCAGCCGCTCGCCGTGGAGATCGAGATCGACTTCGCGCTGGGAGCCGGCCTTCCGGGGCTGCACTCAGGCGCGGACGCGCACATCGTCATCTGCAAGCTCGACGCGGTGTACCGACGCGCCGACCGCGGCGGACGGATCGAGATCGTGGACTGGAAGACCGGGCGGGCGCCACGGACGCCACAGGAGCGCGAGGAGCGGATGCTGCAGCTCGCCCTCTATCGGCTCGCGTACCATCGGCGCTTCGGCGTCCCGCTGGAGGAGATCGACGTGGCGCTGTACTACGTGGCCGATGACCTCGTCATCCGCGGGGATCGCGTCTACTCCGAGGAGGAGCTCTTCCAGCGCTGGAGCGCCGCCCGCGCCGCGCGCTGAGCCTCTTCGGAGTCGTCGTCGTCCGCGGCCGGGGACGAGGCGAAGGCGGAGGCGGAGGACTCGCTTCGTCCGCCCCCTCGCGTCTCGGCGAACGCGTGTGCGACGCCGGAGAGGTCCTCGGTCTCGATGCTCGCCACCGCGGCGCGGTGCTCCGCGTCGGGTTGCGACGGTGCACCCCCAGGCACATCCAGGTCGGCCGACACGTCGGCCGGCGCGTCGCGGTCCGCGTCGTCCGCCTCCGCCGCCCAGAGCTCTTCGGGGTTGTAGGCGTCGGTCTGCATCGAGGTGTCCACCTCCGGAGCGGCCGCCACCGGCACGCGGTCGAGCGCGTCCATCGCGGAGTCGACGTCCGAGCGACGATCGCCGGGCACGCCGAGGTCGTCATGGCGCAGGCCGTCGGCCAGAGCCTCGAGCAGAGCCGCGGCATCCTCCACGATGTCCTCGCGCCGCAAGGCGTCGCCGTGGACGAGCCAGCGCGCGAACTCCAGTTCGGCGAGCAGGCGCGCGCGAACCTCGAGCCCGGCGTCGGGAGTGCGGTCCATGGTGCGGGCGTAGGCGCCGTGCACGTCGGCCGCCGCGTCGGGAGCCGCGGACAGCCAGGAGAGATCGAGTGCCGGATCGCCGACCGCGAGACCGTGCCAGCCGATCACGCCGGTGACCTCGGGGCCGCGCTCGGGGTGGTCGTCGAAGAGGAAGGACGTCGCCTGCGCGCCGCCGAGGACGACCGTCGACTCGAAGCGCCAGAGGTCGTCGTCGGCGACGGCATCCCGCCACCTCACCGTGAGGCGGGCGGGGACGCGTCCGGTGGCGGCCGCGGTGTCGACGAGCCGCTCCAGTTCGGCGCGGCTCTCCTCGGCGCTGCGCATCACGAGTCCGGCGCCGCGGACGACCGACGTCGGCAGCCCGTGCACGGCGGCGATCGCGGCTCCCATGGATTCCGCCGCGCCGCGTCCGGCTGGCACCATCGACGCCTCGATCTGGAAGCCGGGGAGCAGCTCGGTCACGAGCGCGCGCCCTTCGCCCACCCTGGTCTCGCCGATGTAGCCGGGGGCGCGGAACGGCAGCATGGCACGCGCGCCGTCGGTGAGGGCGCGCAGCGCCAGGGCCTCTGCCGCCAGCTCCCGCGCCGCGTCGTCGTCGTCCGCCACGCGGATCGCGAGTTCCCGGCCGTCGGCGAGGGAGGCGACGGCGGAGTCGAAGCGCCCGTCGCCGTCCGCGGTGAGCGCCCGGGTGCCCGTGACCTCCGCGCCGGGAAGTGCGGCCGTCACCGCCGCGGCTAGAGTGAATGGAGAGCGTCCCATGCCCCCAGGGTAGGTCGGCTCAGGGGCGGTCCCGCCTCCGCCACGCCCGTGAAAGGGGGAGTCGATGAGCATTCCGCGCCCGTTCTTCGACCGCGCCGCCGAACTCCGCGAGGAGGAGGGCGTGCTCGAGCGTCTGCGCGACGACGCGGGCTCGCGCGTCGTCGTCGTCCGGGAGGGACGTGTGCGTGTGGCGGCCTCCGCGCTGCTGCGCGTCTCCGCGGACGAGGTCGCGGACGGGACATGGGCGCTGCTCGGCCGGGATGCCGACGGCACGGCGCTCCTGCTCGCCGCGCTGCCGCCGGAGACCGAAGCCCTCGACACCGCGCCCGACGAGACCTGGCTCGGGCTCCGCGACCTCGGCGGGCGCCTGGACGCGGCGGAGTCCGAGGTCCTGGTCGCTGCCGTCGCCCTGGCCGGCTGGCTCCGCGACGCCCCGTTCTGCCCCACCTGCGGCGGAGGGACGGAGCTGCGCAACGCGGGCTGGTCTCGGCGGTGCCTGGTGTGCGGGCGCGAGCACTTCCCGCGGACCGATCCTGCCGTGATCGTCGCCGTCGAGAGCGCGGACGGCGAGCGGCTGCTGCTCGGCGCCAACGCCAACTGGGGCGGACGCATGTACTCCTGCTTCGCGGGTTTCACCGAGGCGGGCGAGTCCCTCGAAGCCACCGTGCACCGGGAGATCGAGGAGGAGTCCGGCGTGCGGCTGTCGGCCCTCCGCTATGTCTCCTCGCAGCCGTGGCCGTTCCCGCGGTCGCTCATGGTCGGCTTCCGTGCCGTCGTGGAGGACGAATCGGCGGCCAGGGCCGACGGTGAGGAGATCATCGACGTGCGCTGGTTCACACGGGCGGAGATCGGTTCCGCGCTCGCCGGGGACGGCCCCGTCGGGCTGCCGGGGCCCGCGTCGATCGCGCGCGCTCTCATCGTCGACTGGTTCGAGGATCGCCCGTGAGCGCACTCGATGCCCTCGACGAGCGGCAGCGAGCGGCCGCATCGGTGCTGCGAGGACCGGTGGCGGTGCTCGCGGGGGCCGGTACGGGCAAGACCAGGGTCATCACCCACCGCATCGCGCACGGGGTGGACACCGGTGCCTATTCTCCGTCGCGCGTGATGGCGGTGACCTTCACCGCGAAGGCCGCCGGCGAGCTCCGCGGTCGCCTGCGTGCCCTGGGGATCGAGGGTGTCGCCGCTCGCACCTTCCATGCCGCCGCTCTCGCGCAGCTCAACTTCTTCTGGCCCACGTTGGCGGGGGCTCCCGCGCCGTCGATCATCGACAACAAGGTGCGCATGCTCGGCCAGGCCGCCGACGCCATCCGCCTGCGTCCTCGAACGGCGACCCTGCGTGACATCGCGTCGGAGATCGAGTGGCGGAAGGTGTCGATGATCTCGATCGACCGGTACGCCGAGCTCGGACGCCCGGTCAGCGGGGTCGACCCCACGCAGCTCGTGGAGTTGATGCGCGGCTACGAGGCGCTCAAGGACGAGCGTCACCAACTGGACTTCGAGGACGTGCTGCTCGCGTGCGCGGGGATGCTGGAGACCGAGCCGCGCGTCGCAGCCGCCGTCCACGAGCAGTACCGGCACTTCACCGTCGACGAGTTCCAGGACGTGTCGCCGCTGCAGAACCGGCTTCTGGAGCTGTGGCTCGGGGATCGTCACGACATCTGTGTCGTCGGTGATGCCAGCCAGACGATCTACTCCTTCGCCGGAGCCGACCAGCGGTTCCTGCTCGAGTTCGAACGGCGGCATCCGGACGCGACCGTCGTACGACTGGAGACCAACTATCGGTCGCAGGCTCCCATCCTGACGGCGGCCAACGCGCTGATGCGCGGTCGCCCCGGGGCGCTGGAGCTGATCCCTGCCCGGGAGCAGTTCACCGCCGAGCCGCCGACGATCACGGCCTACGACTCGGAGGCCGAGGAGGCCGCAGGCATCGCGGCCGGCGTCGCCGCCCGCATCGCCGACGGCGCCTCGCCGGCCGAGATCGCCGTGCTGTACCGGGCCCACGCGCAGTCCGCGGTGCTGCAGCAGGCCCTCGCCGCCGAGGGGATCGCCACCTCGGTGCTCGGCGGCACGCGGTTCTTCGCCATGCCGGAGGTGCGTCAGGCGATCCTCGCGCTCCGAGCTGCCGCCGTCGCGCCGACCGAGCACGGATTCCTGCCCGGGGTGCGACGCGTGCTTCGGGAGCTGGGGCTGACCGAGGAGCCGCCGACGGCCGGGGGAGCGCAGCGCGACGGCTGGGAAGCGCGTCGCGCCATCCTGCGGCTTGCCGAGGAAGCGGGTCCGGAGACGACGCTCCGGTCGTTCAGCGACGAGCTCATGGCCCGTGCCAAGGATCAGCACGAGCCGACCATGCGGACGGTGACCCTCTCGACCCTGCATGCGGCGAAGGGCCTCGAATGGCCGCACGTCTATCTCGCCGGGTGGGCGGAGGGGTCTCTCCCCATCTCGTACGCGACGACGTTCGAGGCCGTCGATGAGGAGCGACGCCTCGCGTATGTCGGGATCACGCGGGCTGCGCGCACGCTGGAGCTCTCGTGGGCGCGGTCGGCAGGGCGCGGCGAACGGGCGCCGTCCCGGTTCCTGGCGGAGATGGGGACGACGGGTCGCGGCACAGGCATTCTGCGCGAAACCGCATCGAGCGCCACACGATCGCGCCGTCCGCGCTGATCCTGGCGATGCGCGCCGGATCGGCCGCGGCCAGGAGGTGCGCCGCGACGGCACCGGCCGACGCCACCCTGGCGAGCGTGATGCGCCCGGGGTCGCGGCCCACGAGCTGAGCATGGATCAGCGGCCAGGCAGGGTCGCGCGCCGTGTCCTCGGCATCCCGGCAGCTCAGACACGGGGTGAGCCCGGGCGAGACGAGCGGTCCCACCGTGATGCGCGACGGCTCGATGGCGATCGGCAGATGCGAACGGTCGGTCCGGAGGAACGGCGCGAACTGCACGGCCGCGGCCGCGCCGGGGACGAGGAGGACGGCGACCGTGGTCGAGGCCGGTGCCTCGTCCGATGCGAGCGGGACCCCCTCGTCGGCCAGCGTCTCGCACAGCCGCCCCTCGGCGCGGGTGTCGGTGAGCCCGAGCGCGGAGACCCGGGCGGCGCGCGGGCGGACGGGCTCGTCCTGCAAGGCCGGTTCGAGGACGGCCAGTAGTCGGCGGGCGTCCTCCCGCGGTGCGCCCGCGCGATGGGCGACGACGTCGAAGGCGCTGCGCCGGAATCCTCGACGCATGCGGCTGAGGAGCCGTTCGACCCACGGCGCGGACGCGGGGATGCGGATGGCGGGGTCGTCGCCCACCTGGAGGGTCGTTCCGTCTCGCCAGAGCAGCGGCAGCGCGGGGTCGAGACGGGTCAGGGTCGTCGGGGTGAGCGGCACCTCTCGATTCTGCGGATCACCGAGGGAGCGCAGGTCGATTCGAGGGATCGGTGGAGAAGTCGGCGTTCCGCCCGAGGTCGGGGAGAAAGAGTGATCGTGCTCCCCGGCTCGGCTGAGAAGGACTCAGACCGGACGCCCGCCCTCCGGATCGTCGCCGTCGGGCGCCGCGTCGTCGCCTTCGGCGGGCGTCTGTTCTGAGAAGTCGTCGCCGTCCAGCAGGCGGGCAAGGGCCTCGTCGAACTCGTCGGCCTCCGGCTGCTCGCCGCGCTCAGCGGCCTGCAGGCGGGCGATCAGCGCTGTCGGGTCGTCGATGTCCTCTGCGGTGGGCATGAGGTCCGGGTAGTCCCACAGGGAGTCCCGGGCCGCGACACCGACCGCGTCGGTGACCGCACGCCACATGGCCGAGGCTTCACGGATGCGCCGTGGTCGGATCTTGAGCCCGACCAGCGCGCCCAGGGCATCCTCGGCAGGACCGCCGACCGCCCGCCGACGCCGTGCCGCCTCGGCGATCCTGCCGCCGTCCGGCAGCCGGGAGGTGGCGTCCGCGGTGACGACGTCGACCCACCCGTCGATCGTCGCGATGAGGTTCTCCAGCCGGGCGAGGGCTTCGCGCTGCGCCTCGGTCTGCGTGGGCAGCAGGGCGCCGCCCTCGATCGCCGCACGCAGCTCCTCGGGGTTCGAGGGGTCGAGGCGGCTCGCCACATCCTCCAGAGCGTCGACGTCGACCGTGACGCCCCGGGCGAAGTCGGTGATCTGCGCCATCACATGCAGGTGCAGCCACTTGGCGTGCCGGTACAGGCGGGCGTAGGCGAGCTCGCGTGTCGCCACGTAGAGGGCGATCTGATCCTGGGGGATCTCGAGCCCCTCCCCGAAAGCGGTGAGGTTCTGCGGGATCACGGCGGCCGTGCCCGCCGGCAGCACGGGGATGCCGACATCGCCGCCGGACACGACCTCGAGGGAGAGGTTGCCGAGCACCTGCCCGAACTGGGCGGCGAACACCGAGCCGCCCAGGCCGCGCATCAGGCGTCCCGCACCCTGCACCACGCCGCGCATCTCCTCCGGCACCTGGGTGTCGAGGGCAGCCGTCAGCGCGTCGGCGATGCTGGTGGACACGGGGTCCGCGATCTCCTTCCACACCGGGAGCGTCTTCTCGACCCATTCGCCGCGGGTCATCGCCACCGGCGGGTCCGCGAGCTCGGAGATGGTGGTCGCCTCGCCCAGCCAGAGGCCGGCGAGAGCGAACGAGTCGGCGAGGGAGGACCGCGAGCCGTCTCCGATGCCCTGGCCCTCGCGGTTCGCGATGTGCAGGGCCTGCCGCAGGGAGTTCTCCCACGGGTCGCCGCCGAAGGCGCCCTGGAGTTGCGCCATGATCGTCTGCATCATCGCCGGGTCGAAGGTGAAGCCGTCCATTCCCTGGAACGCGTCGCGCAGCGCCTCGGGGTCGATGTCTCCGCCGCCCTGGTTCGAGAGCATCCGTCGCAGGAACTCCTGGAAGTCCTCCGGGTTCGGTTCGTTGTCTGCCATGTCGCTCGCCCTCTCAGCACGTCTGAAGCCGTGGCATCTACGCTAGTCACAGGTTTCAGTGCGCGACCCCGAAGCGGGCAGATCGCTGTACGCCGCTCGCGAACGACGGAGGATTGCTGTGGAACGACCGCGCGCAGGGAAGCTCGGACTCGGTGTCTGGGCACTGGTGGTCGCGCTCGCCGCGCTCGCCGTCCTCACCTTCCTGCCGTCGCCGTATGTGATCCAGCGTCCCGGCCCCGTGTACGACACCCTCGGCACGGCGAAGAACGCCGACGGCGAGCAGGTCCCGCTCATCAGCGTCGACGGGACCGAGACGTACGAGACGGGCGGGACGCTCGACCTGACGACCGTCCAGGTTGTCGGCAACCGGGAACGGACGCCGAGCTGGTTCGAGCTCGCCCTCGCGTGGATGGACGCGTCGCGGGCCGTCGTGCCGCTGGACGCGGTGTTCCCCGAAGGCGTGACCACCGAGCAGCGGGACGAGCGGAACGCGATGCTCATGGTCGACTCGCAGCACGAGGCCACGGCCGCCGCGCTGAACGAGCTCGGCTACGACACCGGAGCCGAGGTCGTGGTGGTGGACGCCGTCGAAGGGTCGCCGGCCGACGGCCTGCTGCAGGCGGATGACGTGATCACCGCGATCGACGGCACGCCCGTCACCTCGGCGACTGCACTCCGCGAAGCCATCCAGGAGGCCGGCGGCGATCCGGTGGCACTCACGGTGCGCCGTGACGGCGACGAGCAGACGGTCGAGATCACGCCGGAGGAGCAGACCCAGGAAGGCACGACGTCGTGGCTCATCGGCATCACCCTGCGCACCGACTACGACTTCGAGGTCGACGTCACGATCCAGCTCGACAACGTCGGCGGCCCCAGCGCGGGGATGATGTTCGCCCTCGGGATCATCGACACCCTGACGCCGGGCGAGCTGAACGGCGGCAAGGAGGTCGCGGGCACCGGGACGATCGATGCCGAGGGGACCGTCGGCCCGATCGGCGGCATCCGCCAGAAGCTCTACGGTGCTCGCGACGCCGGTGCGGACTACTTCCTCGCGCCGGAGGCCAACTGCGATGAGGTCGTGGGGCACGTGCCGGACGGCCTGCAGGTCATCCGCACTGCGACCCTCGACGAATCGCTCGCGGCACTGGAGGTCATCGCCGAGGACGGCGACGTCGACGCCCTGCCGACCTGCGACGTCCCGGCCACCTGAGCCGGCGCGGGTCGTGACCCCGCCGTGACCGGTGTGACAGCCCGCCCACAGCGAGCGGTGCCTAGGATGGAGGGGTGACCTCGACCCCAGCCCAGCCCCCGGCCACGCCTCGAACCTCCCGACGCATCCTCGGAATCTCCCTGGTGATCATCGCCGCGCTCATCGCGGCGTTCTTCGTCTTCGCGTCGCTCTACACCGAATTCCTCTGGTTCGACCAGGTCGGGTTCACCGGCGTGCTCACCACGCAGTGGATCGCGACGGCGGTGATGTTCGTCATCGGCTTCCTCGGCATGGCGGTTCCGCTGTTCGTCGTCATCCAGCTCGCCTACCGGCTGCGTCCGGTCTACGTCCGGCTGAGCTCGCAGCTCGACCGCTACCAGGAGGTCATCGAGCCGCTGCGCCGCCTCGCGATGTGGGGCATGCCCATCTTCTTCGGCCTCTTCGCGGGGTTCGCGGCGGCCGGCAACTGGAAGACCGTGTGGCTCTGGGCCAACGGCGTCGCGACCGGTGAGGTCGACCCGCAGTTCAAGGTCGACACCGGGTTCTACATGTTCGCGATGCCGTTCTACTCGATCCTCCTCGCGTTCGTCTCGGCGGTCCTGCTGCTGAGCCTTCTCGTCACCGCGCTCGTGTCCTACCTCTACGGCTCCGTGCGCATCGGCCAGGGCGAGCTGCGCATCTCGAAGCCGGCCCGCATCCAGCTCGCGGTCATCGCGGGCCTGTACCTGCTCGTGCAGGCGGCGAGTCTGTGGCTGGACCGCTACAAGACCCTCGTCGAGCCGGACGACCGGATCACCGGTGCCGCCTACACGGGCGCCAACGCGACCATCCCCGGCCTCGGCATCCTCGCGATCATCGCCGCCGTCGTGGCCATCCTCTTCTTCGTCACGGCCGTCATCGGCCGCTGGCGCTTCCCGCTCGCGGCGACCGCGCTGCTGATCGTGGCCTCGCTCGTCATCGGCATCGGCTACCCCTGGGTGGTCACCACCTTCCAGGTGAAGCCGAACCAGAACGCCTATCAGGCCGAGTACTACCAGCGGAACATCGACGGCACGAAGGAGGCCTACGGCGTCGCCGACCTGGAGACCACGGCTTTCGAGGCCGAGACCGACGCCGAGGCGGGGCAGCTCCGCGCCGACGCCGAGACCACCGCATCGATCCGCATCATGGACCCGAAGGTCATCCCGCCGACGGTCCGCCAGCTCGAGCAGTATCGCGGCTACTACCAGTTCCAGACCAACATGGACGTCGACCGCTACGAGATCGACGGGGTGAAGCAGGACACGGTCGTCTCCGTTCGCGACCTCGACATGTCGGGTCTCGGCGACGGCGACAACTGGAACAACCGGGTCGCGGTCTACACGCACGGCTACGGCCTCGTCGCCGCGGCGGGCAACCAGCGCACGACCGACGGCGAGCCCGTCTTCCTCGAGCGCGGCATCCCCACCTCGGGCTTCCTGTCCGAGCAGGGTGACTTCGAGCCGCGGGTCTACTTCGGCGAGAACTCCCCGGAGTACTCCATCGTCGGCGCCCCGGAGGGGGCCGACCCGGTCGAGATCGACTACCCGCGGGGCAAGGACGGCTCGAGCGAGACGAAGACGACGTTCTCCGGGAACGGCGGGCCGAAGATCGGCGACAGCTTCACCAAGCTGCTCTACGCGCTCAAGTTCCAGTCGGAGCAGATCCTGTTCTCGAACCTCGTCAACGAGGACTCGCAGATCCTCTACGACCGCGACCCGACGACGCGCGTGCAGAAGGTCGCGCCGTACCTCGAGCTCGACAGCGACCCGTACCCGAGCGTCGTGGACGGCCGCATCGTCTGGATCGTGGACGGCTACACGACGAGCTCGACCTACCCGTACTCGACGAGCGTGAGCCTGTCCGACGCGATCGCCGACTCGAACGTCCCGACGCCGTCGCTCGCGATCGACGACATCAACTACATCCGCAACTCGGTCAAGGCCACGGTCGACGCCTACGACGGCTCGGTCACGCTGTACGCCTGGGACGAGGAGGACCCGGTCCTGAAGACCTGGCAGAAGGTCTACCCGTCCACCCTTAAGCCGATCAGCGAGATGTCCGGCGAGCTCATGAGCCACGTCCGGTACCCGACCGATCTGTTCAAGGTGCAGCGCGACATCCTCGGCATCTACCACGTCGACAAGGCCGGCTCGTTCGCCCAGCAGGACAATCGCTGGCAGACGCCGAACGACCCGCGCAGCGACGCGATGCTGCAGCCGCCGTATTACCTGACCATGCAGATGCCGGGTCAGGACGAACCGCGGTTCTCGATGTTCTCCACGTTCATCCCCGCCTCCCAGGGCGCGGGCGGCAGTCGTGACGTGCTGATGGGCTACCTCGCCGTCGACTCGGATGCCGGCGCCGAGAAGGGCGTGAAGGCCGAGGGGTACGGGCAGCTGCGCATGCTCGAGATCGACACCGACACCACGGTGCCCGGCCCCGGTCAGGTGCAGAACACCTACAACTCCGACACGGCCGTGGTCCCGCAGCTCAACCTGCTCCAGCAGGGGGAGTCCGAGGTCATCTACGGCAACCTGCTGACCCTGCCCGTCGGTGGCGGTCTGCTCTACGTCCAGCCGGTGTACGTGCAGTCGTCCGAGGGGACGCAGCTGCCGCGTCTGCAGAAGGTGCTCGTCGCCTTCGGTGACCGGGTGGCCTTCGAGAACACGCTCACGGAGGCGCTGGACACGCTGTTCGGCGGCGACTCCGGCGCGACCGGTGGGGACGACGAGGTCGAACCCACCGATCCGGGCACGACCGATCCCGACACCGGGGAGACGCCGACCACGCCGACGCCGACGGACGAGCAGGCCGATGCCCTGGCGAAGGCGCAGCAGGCGCTGCTCGATCGTCAGGCGGCTCTCGCCGAGGGCGACCTGGAGAAGTTCGGCGAGGCGGACAAGCGCCTCACCGCGGCCGTCGAGAAGCTCCTGGAGCTGGAGGCCACCGCGGGAGAGTGATCCTCCCCACGCACACGAAAGGGCACCCCCACGGGGTGCCCTTTCGCATTCCCGGCACCCGTGCGCCGGAAGCCGGTCCGCCGCATCAGGCACTCGCGCCGCTTCAGGCGACACCCTGCACGTGAGCCTGATTCCGCGCGGGTGCCTGCGTCCGCGTGCGGCGCGCCAGGACAGGCGGTCTCGCGGCAGCAGGCGGGCCCGCGAGATCAGGCGACCTCTGGGCAGGAAGCCTGAGTCGGCGTGAGTGCCTGAGTAGGCGGAGGGTTTTGTCCGGGACGGACCATCGCGCGCGGAGGGGGTGGCATGGGAGGGTGGAGGGAAACAGGGAGGGTGTCGTGGCTGAGCGCATCGTTGTGGGAGTGGTGGACACGTCGGCGGGACGACGGGCACTGGAGTGGGCGGCGCACCGCGCGCGGTCGCGGAAGGCCTCTCTGCTCCTCGCGAGCGTCGTCGGGGGAGCGGTCGGCGCCGTCGGGGAGGGCCCTGTGGTGGACGCCGCGATCGCGGCGGCGCGGAGTCTGCTGGAGGAGCACGCGGAGACGCTGAAGGATCAGGGCCTGGACGTCGACCTCGTCGTGCTCCGCGGCGACCCTGTCCGTCAGCTCGTGTCGACCACCGCGGGCGCGAACCTCCTCGTGATCGGAAGCGACTTCCGTCCGGATGACGCGGACAGCCCTCGGCGCGGCGCCCATGGGCTGCGCATCGTCGCCGACTCCTCCTGCCCCGTCGTGGTGATCCCCGACATCGAGACGAGCGACCGTCGCGGTGTCGTCGTCGGGGTGGACGGGTCTCCGATCTCGGAGGCTGCCGTCGCTTTCGCCGCTGCCGAGGCCGACCGTCTCGGCGAGCCCCTCGTCGCGGTGACGGTATGGACTCCCGTCCCCCTCCCGCGCGGAGCGAGGTCGTATCCCGAGCAGTACCTCTCCTCCATGCAGGAGCTGTCCGAGGAGACCCTCGCCGTCGCTCTCGGCGGATTGCGCTCGACCTATCCGGATCTCGAGATCGAGCCCCGGGTCGAACGCGGATACCCGTCCGAGGTCATCAACCGCGCCGCCGCCACCGCGAGCCTCGCCGTCGTCGGCTCGCACGGACGGGGGGCGGTCGCCCGCTTCCTGCTGGGCTCCATCAGCCACGAGGTGCTCGCGGCGCTCGTGGCGCCCACCGCCGTCGTGCGCTGACCGGGGGCCGCAGGCCTAGAGCGGGCTGGTCAGCACCTCGTGGAGCACGCGTCGGCTGTCGTCGCCGCCCGGCCCTGACCCGTCGGAGAGAGTCACCAGGGCCTTCCAGAGTGCCCAGCCGCGAGCCCGTCGCCAGGTCGCGGCGTCCAGGTCGACAGCGTCGCGGAACGCGTCGCGCGCGTCCCCGTCGAAGTACGTCCATGCCATGACGAGGTCGCAGGCGGGATCGCCGACGCCGCAGGTGCCGAAGTCGATCATCGCCGACAGGCGGCCGTCGCTGACGAGCAGGTTGCCCACGGCGACGTCGCCGTGGAACCAGACCGGCGAGGACTCCCACGCGCTGCTCGTCGCACCGACCCAGACGCTCCGGCAGAGTCCCGCGTCCACGGTGCCGTCCAGCCGCTGGAGCGCGGCGTGGACCTCATCGCTGTAGACGCTCGGATGCGAACCGCGGAAGAACGAGTGCCGCCCGGCCGCCGAACCCGCGTCCACGGGCAGGGACCTCACGGTGCGGAGAACTGTCCCGAGATCGGCGGCGAGGCGAACGCGATCGAGCCCCCCGGCGCGCTCGACGGTATCGCCGTCGAGCCATCGGCGGATCGACCACGGAAACGGGTAGCCCCGGCCGGGTTCCCCCAGCGCCACGACGGAGGGAACGGCGACGGGAAGCCTTCCGTCGAGGAACTCGAGCGCTCTGCTCTCCTTCTGCACGGCCGCGGCGTAGCCCTCGGCACGAGGAAGTCGCACCGACAACTCGTGACCGAGACGGAACGTCCTGTTGTCCCATCCCTGACGCGCCACGGCGCGGACGGGTAGGTGCGCCCAGCGGGGGAACTGCTCCGCGACGAGGTCGGCGACGAGCCGCTCATCGATGTCGACCGGTCGGTTCACCCCTCGATACTCGCAGAGGTCGGCTCCCGCCTTATGCGAAAGGCCCTCCGGCCTGGGATCACTCCCGGCCGGAGGGCCTTTCCTTTGTTGCGGGGACAGGATTTGAACCTGCGACCTCCGGGTTATGAGCCCGGCGAGCTACCGAACTGCTCCACCCCGCGGCACAAGAGATAACTTATCACGGATCCGGGGAGGCGTCGAATCGAGCGCGGCGCCGGCGGGTGCGAGAGGATGGCGTCATGTCTGAGAACACCGCCGTACCCGTCGCCGTGTGCCAGTTCGCCCCCACCGATTCCCGCGAGGCCAACCGGGAACGGATCGCGGAGCTGGCGACGGAGGCCGCACGGCTCGGGGCGAAGCTGATCGTGTTCCCTGAGTACTCGAGCTACTTCGTCGATCCGATGGACGAACGCCTCGCGGCCAATGCGGAGGATCTCGACGGCGAGTTCGTGACTGGACTGATCGGTCTGGCCGCGGAGCTCGCCGTCGTCATCGTCGCGGGCGTCACGGAGAAGGCCTCGGACGAGGGGCGCGTGCGCAACACGGTCGTCGCCGTGCGCGGCGACGGCATCCTCGCGGTCTACCGCAAGCAGCACCTCTACGACGCTTTCGGGCAGACCGAGTCGGACTGGGTGGAACCGGGAGACATCGGCGAGCCCGCGGTGTTCGAGGTCGGCGGACTGCGCTTCGGACTGATGACCTGCTACGACCTGCGGTTCCCCGAGGTGTCGCGGCTTCTCGCGGTCGCCGGCGCCGATGCGCTCGTGGTGCCGGCGGAGTGGGTGCGCGGACCGCTCAAGGAGCAGCACTGGACCACTCTGCTCGCGGCGCGCGCCATCGAGAACACGGTGTTCGTGATCGCCGCGGACCACCCGGCGCCGATCGGCGTGGGGCACTCACGCATCGTCGACCCGCAGGGGGTCGTCCGCGCGGGCATCGGGCCGGAGCCGGGAGTGGCCCTCGGGGTGGTCGACGGCGCGGCGATCGCCCGCGTCCGTGCGACCAATCCCTCGCTGCGGGCCCGTCGCTACGCTGTGGTGCCGCGCTGACCGGACCCGCTCACGTGTTCAGGCCGGCGAGGCGCGCCGCCGCCTCCTCGAGGACATCGATGCGCTTGCATGCAGCGAAACGCACGAGCCCCGCATACGCCGGACGCTGCGCGGGGGACACGAAGGCGGTCAGCGGGATCGCCACGACGCCGGCACGGTCCGGGAGGGCACGGCAGAAGGCCGCCGCATCGGCGCCGCCGAGGGCCGTCGCATCGGCCACCGTGAAGTAGCCGCCCTGCGGTGCGTGGACCGTGAAGCCGGCTGCGCGGAGCCCGTCGCCGAGGATCCCGTGCTTGCGGGCGAGCACGGCGGCCGCGTCCGTGAAGAACGCGTCGTCGAGGCGGAGCCCGACGGCGACGGCGGGCTGGAACGGGGCGCCGTTGACGTAGGTGAGGTACTGCTTGACGGTCAGGACGGCCGTGATGAGCGCGGCGGGACCGTGGACCCAGCCGATCTTCCACCCCGTGGTCGAGAAGGTCTTCCCCGCCGACGAGATCGTGAGGGTCCGCTCCGCGGCACCGGGCACGGTGGCGATCGGGACGTGCGGGGTGTGGAAGGTGAGGTGCTCGTAGACCTCGTCCGTGACGATCACGGCGTCGTGCCGCGCCGCCAAACGCACCACCTCACGGCGCACCTCCTCGTCGAAGACGGCTCCGGTGGGGTTGTGCGGGTCGTTGACGAGGATGATCCTGGTCCGGTCCGTGACGGCCTCCGCGAGCTGATCCAGGTCGGGCTGGAAATCGGGCGCGCGCAGCGGCACCGTCCGCAGGCGAGCACCCGCGAGCGCCACCGCCGCGGCGTACGAGTCGTAGTAGGGCTCGAAGACGACGACCTCGTCGTCCGGCCCGTCGATGAGGGCGAGCAGGGTCGCGGTGAGGGCCTCGGTGGCGCCGGCCGTCACGATGACCTCGGAGTCCGGGTCGACCGTCAGACCGTAGAAGCGCTGCTGATGCTCCGCGATGGCCAGAAGCAGATCGGGGAACCCGCGTCCCGGCGGGTACTGGTTGAGGCCGCCGGCGATCGCGTCGCAGGCGGCGGTGAGCACCGCCTCCGGGCCGTCCTCGTCGGGGAAGCCCTGGCCCAGATTGATCGAGCCGGTTCGGGCCGCCGCGGCGGACATCTCTGCGAAGATGGTGGGCGCGACGGAACCGTCCGCGTCGAGCAGACCGGCACCGGCCGCCGTGCGACGCCATGCGCCGGGGATGACACTCATGAAGAACAGGCTAAGGCCATAGCTGAAACTCAAGCTCGGCATAAGGAACGCACAGGGATGCGGGGCATCCTGGAGGAGCGTTGAAGGAGCACACCATGAACCAGGACAACCCGCAGGACCGCCCGGCACCGGCGTCGGACGACGCCGTGTCGGCCGCACAGAACCCCCAGACCCCGGAGACCGCGTCCGGTGCGTCGTCGCAGGCCGCCGACGGTACCCCCGTGGCCCCGGCTGCTTCCGCACCGGCCGCCCCGCAGGGACATCACATGCCGCCGACGTTCGCGTCGCACGCCGCCGGCGCCCCGACCGTGGCCCCCGTGCCGCACGGGCTGGCCGCGCCCGGACCGACCGCGGCCGGCGTCCCCGGCGCCGCATTCGGCGTCCCGGCGCAGGACACCCGCCCGCTCGACGGCACGGTGCCGCCGGCTGAGCCGGCCCCCGCCGCCACGAAGGAGAAGTCGCGCGGCGGCACCCGCGTCGCGGCGTTCATCGTCGCGGCCGCCCTCGTCGGTGGCGTCGCCGGCTTCGGTGGCGGCGCGCTGCTCACCGGGTTGCAGGACTCGCCGTCCTCCGGGTCGGCGCAGGGACCGCAGACCGTCACGGTGAACAACCCCGGCTCGGTCAACGAGACCACCGCGGTCGCGACCGAGGCTCTTCCCTCTGTCGTGACCATCGAAGTCGCCGGCTCCCAGGAGGCCGGCAGCGGCTCGGGCGTCATCATCAGCAAGGACGGCTACGTCCTCACCAACACGCACGTCGTCACGCTCGGCGGGGCGGCGGCGGACCCGACGATCCGGGTCACGACCTCCGATGGCCGCATCTACGAGGCGACCGTGGTCGGCACCGACCCCATCTACGATCTCGCGGTGATCAAGCTCACCGACGCCGAGGGCCTGACCCCGATCAAGTTCGCAGACTCGTCGAAGCTGAACGTCGGCGACACCGCCGTAGCTCTCGGCGCCCCGCTGGGACTGGCGAACTCGGTCACCACCGGCATCGTGAGCGCACTGAACCGCAGCATCCAGATCGCCTCCTCCGCTCTGCCGGACTCCTCGTCCGAGGATGCCCCGCAGGAGCAGGCGCCGGAGGACGGCCAGGGCGAGGGGCCGTTCCAGTTCGATCTCCCCGGCAACAGCGGGCAGCAGGCCACCGAGTCGATCTCGATCGCAGTGATCCAGACGGACGCGGCGATCAACCACGGCAACTCGGGTGGGGCCCTCGTCAACAGCAAGGGCGAGCTGATCGGCATCAACGTCGCGATCGCGAGCTCGGGCAGCTCCGAGGAGTCGGGCTCGATCGGCATCGGCTTCGCCATCCCGTCGAACATCGCCGAGCGCGTCGCGGACGAGATCATCGCCGACGGCGCGGCCACCCACGGCCTGCTGGGCGCGTCGGTCCGTGATGCCTCCGGCGTCGAGGGCGCGACCGAGGCCGGTGCGTACATCGCCGAGGTCACCGACGGGGGTGCGGCCGCGGCTGCCGGCCTCCAGGCCGGCGACGTCGTGACGAGCTTCAACGGGGTGCCCATCACGAGCGCGACCGACCTGACCGCGCAGGTGCGCGCGGCGGCGGCCGACAGCAAGGCCGACGTGACCTACGTCCGCAACGGCAAGCAGAGTGAGATCGAGGTGACGCTCGGCACGCTCGCCGGCTGATCCCGACGGTCAGAGAAGGACGCCACCCGCGCGATAGGCTCGCCGGGTGGCGTCCTTCTCTTTCGGCACCGGCAACGCGGCCAAGCTGCTCCGGATCCCGCTGTACGCCCTCGGTCGTCTCGGCACCCTCGTCGTGCCGCGCGGTCGGCGCTGGGTCTTCGGATGCGGCGCCGGCGTCGGCGACGGTGCTCTGGCTTTGCAGCAGTATGCGGCAGGGGAGGGGCATGACACCCTCTGGCTGACCGGATCGGCGCGCGAAGCGGCCGACGCCGAGGCCCTCGGCCTGCGGACCGTCCCGCGGGGCGGGCTCCGCGGATGGTGGGCGACCGCGCGCGCCGGCGTGCTGATCGTGACGCACGGCCTCGGCGACGTGAACCGCTACGGCAGCGGTGGCGCCTTCGTCGTGCAGCTCTGGCACGGCATCCCGCTCAAGCGCATCGGCCTCGACTCGCCGGCCACAACGCAGGTGCCCGCCGTCCCCGGCGCCCCGATCCTCCGGCGCCTCGTCGGGCTGCTGTACCGCGGCGCCGCGCGGCGGATCCGCGTGCTCCCCGCCGCCTCGCACCGGGCTAGGGCGCGCCTCGAGTCCGCGTTCGGGCTGAGCGACGACCGGGTCGTGGTCACGGGCGAGCCGCGCGTCGATGTGCTCTCCCTCGGCACGCCCCAGGAACGCCGCGCGCATGCACGGGCCCTGCTCGTGGAGGCCGTGGGCGCGATCGGCGACGCCCGACGACTGGTCCTCTACGCGCCGACGTGGCGGGACGGCGCCCCCGACCCCTCCGTGCCGACGGCCGAGGAATGGATGCAGATCATCCGGGTGCTGGAGGAGCACGACGCCGTCCTCCTCGTGCGTTCGCATCCGCTCGGTGACGGCAGCTACACGCCGCCGCTGCCGACGGCGCGAGTGCGCGCGCTGCCCAGCACGGTCGTCAGCGACGTCACTCCGGTGCTGGCCGCGGTCGACGTCCTCATCACCGACTACTCCTCGCTCGCCTACGACGTGGGACTCCTCGACATGCCGGTCGTCTTCCTCGCACCCGATGTGAGGGAGTACGCCCGCACCCGCGGCTTCTACGGGCGCTTCGAGGAGGTCGCCGCTTCAGGCGTCGCGACGGGATGGGAGGCGGCGCTCGTCCGGCTGGCGTCGCTTCTCGGCGACCCCGCCGCGTTCGACGAGGCTGCCCGACGTTCCGCTACGCTCAGCGCGGAGATGCACGCGTTCCGTGATGGTCAGAACACTCGTCGGGTATACCGGACGATCCGCGCGCGGGGGATCCCCGCGCCGAAGGGAGCAGCATGACGACGGCCCGCATCGATGACACGGCACAGGCGCTGGTCATCGCAGGGACCGGGCAGCGTCCGGAGAGTGCCGAGCTCGCCGGACCGCGGGCGCGGGTGGAGGCCCGCGTCACCGGCGGGGGGAAGACCTGGAAGGCGACGTTCGCGCTCCGCGCATCCCGGTGGGGTGGCCCGGAGCTGCCCCTGCCATCAGGCGAGTACGAGCTGCGCATCGGCGGCGCCGATCTGTCGGAGCTGCGTCTCGCGCCGGTCGTGCTCCCGGGAGTGCGGATCGCCGTCGATGGTGCGGTCGTCCGCATCGCGGCACCCGTCGATCCCGTGTATGACACGGCAGAAGGGCGCTCGACGCTCGAGGAGCGCTATGTGGCGCAGACCGGCGGGACGGAGAACGCCGTGTTCTTCGAGAGCTTCTACGGCCGAAGCGTCGGGTGCAACCCCCGCGCCATCGATCGGGAGCTGGCGCGGCGTGCTCCGCAGGTGCGCCGGTACTGGAGCGTCGCCGATCTCTCGGTCGAGGTGCCGGACGGCGCGATAGCGGTCATCGAGGGCAGCCCGGAATGGTGGCGCGCCCGCGGTGCTGCTCGACTGCTCATCGTGAACGACTGGCTGCGCCGTCGCTTCGCGCGCAAGCCCGGACAGAAGGTGCTGCAGACCTGGCACGGCACGCCCCTCAAGCGTCTGGCGCTGCACCGCCCGGGGTTCGACCCCCGGCGGATGGCGGCGGTGGTCAAGGAGTCCCGGCGGTGGGACGTGCTGCTGGCGCAGAACACCTACTCCGCGCGCATCCTCCGCAAGGCCTACGCGTTCTTCGGGCGGCCGATCTGGGTCGACGGCTACCCCCGCAACGATGCGCTGCGCACCGGGGATCCGGTCGCCGTGCGCGCGGCGCTCGGCATCGGCGCCGACGAACGCGTGCTGCTCTACGCCCCGACGTGGCGTGACGACCGTGCGGAGATGGTCGACTTCGTCGATCCGGAACTCCTGGCGCGGCAGACCAACGCCGTCGTGCTCGTGCGCGGTCACTCGCGCACGCTGGGGGAGGGCAGGGACCGTGCCGGCGCGCGGGTGATCGACGTGACGGGATACCCCGAGACGTCGCAGCTCCTGCTCGCCGCCGACGCCCTCGTCACGGACTACTCCTCCGTCATGTTCGACTTCTCGGTGACCGGCAAGCCGATGTACTTCCTCGTGCCCGACCTCGACCACTATCGCGGTCAGCTCCGCGGGTTCTACTTCGATCTCGCGGAACGCGCGCCGGGCCCGCTGGTCCGTACGCAGGACGAGCTCGTGGCCGCGCTGGACGACCAGGGGCACCGGGAACGGTACGCGGAACGCTATGCCGCGTGGCAGCGGCAGTTCAACGCGCTCGACGACGGCCGGGCCGCGCAGCGGGTGGTCGACCGGATCCTCGACCTCGGATTCGTCACCCCGTAGCCGTCCGCGTTCAGGGCAGGGGAGTGTTCCGCGTGCCGAGCCGCGATGCGTCCACCGTGTCGCCGGCTCCGCGCAGCACGCCGCCGAGGAAGCCGAGGCCCCACGAGAGGTGCATCGTGGGCAGCACGAGGAGCGTCCACAGGCGTTGCCGCAGGCCACCCCCGCCCGGCGAGAGAGCCACGCCGACCACGAGCAGGACGTAGAGCGCGAGCGGGACGTAGACCAGGCCAGAGGCGATGAGCGAGGCGGTGCCGGACACCGCGCCGGTGAGCTGCAGGATGCCGAGGACGACGGCGAGCACGACGAACAGCAGGAGCACCGGCGGGGCGAAGTAGCGCAGACTGTTGCGGCGGCCGAAGCGGCGCACCAGCTCCCCTCGCCAGGCACCGGTCGCGCGGAACTGTCTGGCCAGTCGCAGCCAGCTCTCCCGCGGCCAGTAGGTCACCGACAGCTCGGGATCGAACCACACCCGGTGGCCGGCCTGACGGATGCGCAGGTTCAGCTCCCAGTCCTCGCCGCGGCGGATCGTCTCGTCGAACAAGCCGACCTCATCGAGCACCTCCCGCCGCATCACGCCGAGGTAGGCGGATTCCGCCTCGCCCTCGACGCGGCCACCGTGATACGCGCCGCCGCCCAGGCCGACGGGGGAGTTGTACAACCGGGCGACGGCCTTCTGGAAGGGAGTCCGACCCTCGGCGTGCATCACGCCGCCGACGTTGGCCGCCCCCGTGCGCTGCAGCGTCTGCAGGGCACGGGCCGCGTAGCCGGGGGCGAGCTCGGAGTGCGCATCGACCCGGATGACGGTGGGGTAGCGGCTGGCCCGGATCGCGGCGTTGAGTCCGACCGGGATGTGCGCGGCGGGGTTGTCCACGAGGCGTATCCGGTCGTCGGCAGCGGCCAGTCGGCGGGCGAGGGCCGTGGTGCCGTCCGACGACGGTCCCAGCGCGAGGACGAGCTCGGCCGGAACCCCGACCTCCTGAGCGAGCACCGACGCGACCGCGTGCTCCAGGTAGGCGCGTTCGTTGAGCACCGGCATCACGAAGGACACCCCGGTGACGGGGGCGGGGGATCCGTTGGCTGGCACACGTCGATCATGTCACGCCGCTCCTGCCCCGCTCTCCCAGGCAGAGCGCCGTCGTCGCGGCTCAGCGGGGGCCGCGAGCGGACGAACTATCCTGAAGGGATGGGTGCACTGTCTGACGCGAAGAAGGCATACCGTCTCCTGCGGCGGGCGCTCGCTTCGCGCTCCGCGGTGCAGCGTGTCCGCCGCCGGCTGGCGGATCAGGCGCCGTACCCGGCAGATCACTTCCGGGTCGCCGTGTACTTCGCCGACGGTGCGGTCAACATGTACCAGATGCGGCAGTGGTACCGCCCGCTGGCCGCGCTCGCCGAGCGGTGGCCCGTGGTGGTCCTCGCGCGCCAGGCGACCGGCGCGGAGAAGCTGCTGGAGGAGGACGGCCCGCCCGTCGCGTTCGTGCCGAAGGTGCGCGACCTCGAGCGATTCCTCGCCACACAGGACATCCGGGTGGTCCTCTACGTGAATCAGAACACCCGTAACTTCCAGATGTTCCGGTACGGCCGTCGCTGGCATGTGTTCATCAACCACGGCGAGTCCGACAAGATGTACATGACCACGAATCAGTACAAGGCCTATGACTACGCCTTCGTCGCCGGTCAGGCGGCCAGGGATCGGCTGTCGCGGACGCTGTGGGACTACGACGTGGAGAGCCGGACCATCGAGATCGGACGCCCCCAGGCGGACCACTACTCCGGCTCGCTCCCGTATACGCCGGACGACCGTCTCGTCGTCCTCTACGCCCCGACGTGGGAAGGCGATCGTCCCAGCGCGCATTACGGCTCCATCGCCTCGCACGGCGAGCGCCTGGTGGCGCGACTGCTCGCGACGGGCGAGCACCGGGTCATCTACCGCCCGCACCCGCGCAGCGGTGTCGTCGACGAGGCCTACGGGGCGGCGCATCGCCGCATCGTCGCGGCCATCGCCGCCGCGAACGCCGCCGACCCGACCGCGCAGCACGTGTACGACGACGGCCCCGAGCTCGGCTGGCAGCTCGCCGCCGCCGACGTCGCCGTCGTGGACATCTCGGCCATGGTGTACGACCGCCTCGCGGCGGGAAAGCCGCTCATGATCACGCGCCCGGTCGACGAAGAGGCCGCCGTCGACACCACCGGCTACCTCTCCGACTGCGAATGGCTGTCCGCGGAGGCGGCGGACGACATCGTCGCCGAGGTCGAGCGCGTACGGGAGGACGAAGCGGCCGTCGCGCGACTGCAGATGTGGGTGCGCCACTACTTCGGCGACACGACCCCCGGCGTGGCGACGCAGAAGTTCCACGCCGCCGTCGACCGGCTCATGGGGGAGTGGGAGCGGTGGCGCGACCGGGAGATCGGTGCCGTCCGCGGTGATGCGGACGATGACGACGACGAGGCGGACGACGAGGACGCATGAGCAGCGACTTCCCGCGCTCCGCTGCGCTCCTACCACGTCTCGAGGTCGTCGACGCGACCGGCTCGACGAACGCCGACCTCCGGGGAAACGCGGACGACGCCGACGCCTGGCCGCACCTCTCGGTCCTCCTGACCCGGCACCAGACGGCCGGACGGGGGCGGCTGGATCGCCGGTGGATCGCCCCGGCGGGTTCGGCGCTCGCGGTGAGCGTCCTCCTCCGCGATCTGCCTGCCGAGCCGGCAGCGCGAGGCTGGATCCCGCTCGCCGCCGGGGCGGCCATGGCCGAGGCCGTCGCCGCACAGCTTCCTGAGGCCACCGTCGTCCTCAAGTGGCCGAACGACGTCCTCGTCGACGGCCGGAAGATCTGCGGCATCCTCGCCGAGGCGACGCCGACGGCCGTGATCGTCGGGGCGGGCGTCAACACCGCCATGACCGCGACCCAGCTTCCGGTTCCCACGGCCACCTCCTTCGCGGTACAGGGGGTCGTCGTCGACGAGGACGAGCTGCTCCGTTCCTACGTGTCGGCGCTCGACGGTCACCTCCGCGCGCTCGCCGCGGCGGACGACGCGACCGCGAGCGGTCTGCATGCGGCGGTGACCGCGCGGTGCGCGACGGTCGGACAAGCCGTGCGCGTCTCGCTCCCCGCCGGGTCCCTGCTCGAGGGCGTGGCCGTCGGCATCGACGACGAGGGGCGTCTGCTCGTCGCGGCGGAGGGGACGGTGCACGCGGTCTCCGCGGGTGACGTCGTGCACGTCCGGCCCGCGTGACGCGGGGACACGCCGTCCCGCGGACGGTGTTGTCGGCGATCGCGGGCACAATGGGGGTGTGACCCAGCCCGTGACGCTCGGCGGACGCCCGCTGATGCCGCCGCCCGGCACTCCCGCCGAGGAGCTGCTCATCGCGCGCTTCCGCGGCCACGCTCGCCGGCTCTTCTGGTCGGCGCTCGTGCTCATCGCCGCCTTCGGGGCCACCGCCTACTTCTACGGCAACCTTCCGGCCGGGTTCGAGGACTGGATGCTGCTCGCCGCCGCCGGAGTCGTCGTCCTCGTCGCCGTCGTGATCCCCTTCATCGTCTGGTACTCGCGGACGACGACGATCACGACCCGACGTGTCATCGCAGCCCAGGGCTTGGGCGCGCGCAACCGCCGCGAGATGTCGCATGCCCGCGGCTATACGATCGGTGTCCGCCGGGGTCCGCTGCAGCGGATGTGGGGCTGCGGGACCATCACGCTCTCGAACGGCGTGGACGCACCTCTCCGTCTCGTGAACGTCCCGAACGTCACCCTCGTGCACGAGACGCTCGCAGATCAGATCGAGGTCGGGCAGATCCTCGCCCATCGCGACGCGCAGGCGAGCGGCGACGAGATCGCCTGAGCGCGAACTCACGGCCGCCTCGCGGCCCGTTCGCTTCGCCGTTCCCCGGACCGGTGAGCGTGCGGAAGAATGGGCATGACGAATGGAGGCGGCACATGGCGCTGCGTGTGGGCGTGATCGGCGGAGGACAGCTGGCACGGATGATGATCGCTCCGGCGGTCGAGCTCGGTCTCGAACTGCGGGTGCTCGCCGAGGAGGAGGGCATGGCCGCGGGCCTGGCCGCCACAGCGGTCGGCGACTACCGGGACCTCGACACCGTGCGCGCCTTCGCCGCCGACGTCGACGTCCTCACCTTCGACCACGAGCATGTGCCGCAGGAAGTGCTCCGCGCCCTCGTCGCCGAGGGGATCGCGGTGCATCCCGGACCGGATGCCCTCCAGTTCGCCCAGGACAAGCTCGTCATGCGCGCCCGCTTGGCGGAGCTCGGCGTGCCGCAGCCGGAGTGGGCGCCGGTCCGTTCCGCCGATGACCTGCAGCGCTTCCTCGACGAGCACGACGGTGCCGCGGTGGTCAAGACGCCGCGGGGCGGGTACGACGGCAAGGGCGTGCGGGTCGTGCGGTCCGGTGCTGAGGCGCAGGACTGGCTCGATGCGCTCGAGGGCTCCGACGCCCTGCTCGCCGAGGAGCTCGTCCCCTTCGTCCGTGAGCTCGCCCAGCAGGTCGCGCGCCGACCTGGAGGAGAGATGATCCCGTATCCGGTCGTCGAGACCGTGCAACGCGATGGCGTCTGCGCCGAGGTGATCGCCCCGGCGCCCGCGGCGACCGAGCGTCTCGCCGAGGTCGCCGAGGACATCGGTCGTCGCATCGCGGAGGGTCTCGGCGTGACCGGGATGCTCGCGGTCGAGCTCTTCGAGACGGACGACGAGCGCATCCTCGTGAACGAGCTCGCGATGCGTCCGCACAACAGCGGGCACTGGAGCCAGGACGGCGCCGTCACCGGGCAGTTCGAGCAGCACCTGCGTGCCGTGGCGGACCTGCCGCTGGGGGACACTCGACCTCGTGCGTCCTGGGCGGTCATGGTGAACATCCTCGGAGGGCCCGCAGAGGGCACGCTGGGGGACCGTTTCGAGGCGGCGATGGCCGCGCACCCGGACGCCAAGATCCACACGTACGGCAAGGCACCGCGCCCCGGTCGTAAGGTGGGCCACGTCAACGTCGCCGGGGACGATCTCGACGACGCGGTGTACGTGGCCAGGGCCGCCGCGGCCGCTTTCGTCTGAGTATTCCCGCGGCGGCGCACGAGAAAAGACGTGTGCCGCTCGGGTGTTCTCCCAGCGCGAGACCGTAGCCTGATCTGGTGACCGAGCCACTGCACTCCTCCGCCGTCCCTCTGGTCGGCGTCGTCATGGGATCCGACTCCGACTGGCGCGTCATGAGCGACGCGTCCCAGGCGCTCACCGATTTCGGGATCCCGCACGAGGTCGAGGTCGTCTCGGCCCACCGCACGCCGGACAAGCTCATGTCCTATGCGCGGGAAGCCCGGGCTCGCGGCCTGCGTGTCATCATCGCGGGCGCCGGTGGTGCCGCCCACCTTCCGGGCATGCTCGCGTCGATGACGGCACTTCCCGTCGTCGGGGTCCCGGTGCCGCTCGCATACCTGGACGGTATGGACTCGCTGCTGTCGATCGTGCAGATGCCCGCGGGTATCCCGGTCGCGGCGGTGTCGATCGGCGGCGCACGCAACGCGGGTCTGCTCGCGGCCCGGATCCTCGGTGCCGCGGACGACGAGCTGGCCGACCGTGTCGAGGCGTACGCCGCCGACCTCGAGGCCCAGGTCGAGGAGAAGAACGATCGGCTGAAGGGCTCGCTGTGACCCTTGCGCCCCCGCGCGCGACGCGACGTCCGCTCATCGAGACGCGGCCGCTGCGACACCCGGATACGGCCGATGCCGGGCTCATGTCGAAACGCGCCTGGTGGCTCGTCGGTCTCAACTTCCTGCTGCCGGGGTCTGCGCAGGTCCTGGCGGGTAATCGACGGTTGGGGAGATTCGGGCTCGGCGTCACCCTGACGACGTGGTTCCTGGCCCTCGTCGCCGTCGGGCTCGTGCTGTTCGCCCGCCCCGTCTTCCTCTGGCTCACGATCGGTGGCGGGTTCGTATCGGCGGCGCTGCTCACACTCGTGCAGGTGCTCCTCGTGGGAGTCGTGGTCCTCTGGATCGTCCTCACGTTCGACACGCTCCGCCTCGTCCGCCTGGTCAGGGTCCCCGCGCCGTCGCGGTTCCTCGTGCCGGTCGTCGCGCTCGTCCTGCTGGGGCTCGTCGGAGGCGTCATGGGCTACGCGGCCACCGCGGTGGGCTCTGTGCGCGGCAGTGTCGGGGCGATCTTCGGGCAGAGCGGCCCGAGCCTCCCGCCCAGCGACGGCTACTACAACATCCTGCTGCTCGGCGCGGACAGCGGAGACGGCCGCGACTCGATGCGTTTCGACAGCATCTCCGTCGTCTCGGTCAACGCCGAGACCGGAGCAGTGACCATCACCGGAATCCCGCGTGAGCTCCCGCATGCGCCGTTCAGCGACGGCAGCCCGATGCAAGAGCTCTATCCCGAGGGCTTCCAGGGCCACGGGTCGTCCACCTGCGGCTGGAACGGGTGGATGAACCATGTCCGCAACGCCGCGGAGGTATGCCGGGAGGACAAGGGGACCGGGCTCTATCCGGACGCGGAGGCCACGGGCTCGGCGCCGGGTATCGAGGCGACCAAGGATGCGGCGGAGGGCGTGCTCGGCATCGAGATCCCGTACTACGTCTTCGTCGACATGCACGGCTTCGCCGACCTCGTGGATGCCCTCGGCGGCGTCGACATCACCGTCACGGAGCGCCTGCCCAAGGGCGGCCCGCCGGAGGGCTGGTCCGGCACGGACGTGAACGAATGGGCGATCGGCTGGATCGAGCCCGGGCAGCATCACATGGACGGCGACACGGCTCAGTGGTACGCCCGCTCGCGGTACACGACCAGCGACTGGGACCGCATGAAGCGGCAGCGCGAACTGCAGGAGGCGATCCTCGCCCAGTTCACTCCGCAGACCGTCCTCACCCGATTCAACGAGGTGGCCGCTGCGGGCACGGCACTCATCAGCACCGATCTTCCGCAGGGCAAGCTGCCGGAGTTCTTCGACCTCATGCTGAAGGCCAAGGAGCAGCCGGTCCAGACCGTCGAGCTGACACCCGAGAACGGCGTCGACGAGTTCGACCCGAACTACGACTTCATCCACGAGCTCATGCAGCAGAAGCTGCACCCGCCGACGGAGACCCCGGTTCCGGCTCCCTGAGACAGCGGGGAACGACGCAGCCCACGGGCGATGCTCCCGGGAACATCGCCCGTGGGCCGTCCGGTGCATGACCGGATTCGCCAGACGACGGTGATCGGAGGGGGAGGGATCACCGTCGTCCAGCCGGCCACCGCGCAAGGCGGCGACCTGGCTCAGGCGCGCATGCGGCGCGCGACTCAGGCGCGCTTGCGACGCGCGGCTCCGACGGCGACGAGCGCACCACCGGCGACCAGAGCGACTGCTCCGCCGCCGATGATCCACGGCGACACCGATCCACCGGTGAGGGCGAGCTCCGTGCCGCCGGTGAGCGGGAGCTCGGTCCCGGCGGGCGCGGCGGTGCCGGGATCGTGGTCGCAGCTGGAAGCGGCGGCGTTCCCGTGAGACACCGTCACCGTCGCGGTGTAGGCCCGGGAACCGGCGAAGTCGAGGGCGTAGGCCCCCTGCCCGTCGGAGGGCGGGCGGAACGTGACCCTCAGGCTGCCGTCGGATGCGGCGGTGTTGCCCGAGATGGCGGCGGCGCCGGCGTTCTGCCCCGAGACGGACACTCCGACGGTCTCCGAGGGCTCGAAGTACCCGGCGCCGAAGGCGACGGTCGAGACCTCACAGGTGTCGATGATCGCGTCGCCCACCTTCGCGCCTGGAGGCGAGGGGTAGGAGTCGCTCGGTGCCGCAGAGGCGACGGTCGGCGCGGCCAAGATGAGCGCGCCAGCGGTAAGGCTGATGGCAGCCAGTTTCTTCAGCATGATTTCTCCCCAGAATTTCACGCGGAATCGCCTCCGGACACACCCCTGCGTCCGACTGCGCGGAGTCCTCTGCCCCCACGGCAGGTTCACGGACCCCGGTTATTCCCCAGTGAGATGACAGTACCTCATCCGTCGGCGATTGTCACGAGCCGCACTGCAGGGTGTCGCGGGTCAGCTTCGGGGCGACGATCAACGGGGTGTGCTGCACCTCGGTGAGGCGCGCTCCGGCGCCCTCGCCCTGGAACTCCACGGTGATCGTGGTGGAGGCGCCGGGGGCGAGGAGCACCTCGTGCTGCACGACGGAGCGATCGCCGATGGTCGTCGTCTGCACGCCCTCCTCCTTGCCGTCCCGGTCGATATGCGACGGCAGGGCACGGTCCGGACCGTAGACGGCGATCAGGGTGCGCACGCTGCCGGCCGGCACGCCGTAGATGCCGTCGCCGGTGACGTACGGAGGCAGAGAAGTGGCGGCGTCGGCGGGGGCCGTGTTCGACCAGGTGACGCGCACCTGGGTCGTCGGCACCCCCGCGCAGGTCCCCACCGCCGTCGCGATCGAGGCGCGGGTGTAGTAGTCCATCTTCCCGCCGGTCCCGTCGTTGATCAGGACGCCGACCACCGCGGCGTCCTCGTCGTCCTGCGGCATGGCGCCGCCGAGCGCGCTGGCGGCGAGGAGCGACTCCTCCGACTCGTGCGCGCTCCAGATCCGGATGCGGCCTTCGCCGGCGGCGTCGGCGAGAGCACGGACGAGGGCCTGCGGCTCCGCGTGGGACAGAGCGGCCGAGAACAGCCCGCCGGCGGCCTGGGCGAAGATCGCGTCCTGAGCCGCGGGATCGGGGATCGCCGCGTAGATCTCCGAGAGGAGCAGATCGGTCACGGTGTCCGCAGTCGCCGTGAAGGGTCCGAAGGAGAGATCCCCGGTGGCTCGCATGAGGTGTGCGGCGACCACGGCGTCCACCGCGATCACCCCGTCGACCTTCCCCCCGTAGCGCCCCTCCCACCGGGCGGCGATGGTCTGCCCCGCTTCACGGAAGTCGGGGATGCTGGTGATGTTCTGCAGATAACGGCCGGGGCGGTCCTCGAAGAGCGCGACGGTGCTGTCGCTGACCGGCAGCGCCGTGTCCAGCGGGGGGAAGTCGCGCGTCGACGCCTGCCGCTGCAGCGTGACCTTGCCGTTCTCCGCGCGCAGGAGCGCGATCGAGCCGATGATGCCGCCCGATGACCGCAGCTCTGCGTTGTTCTGCATCGCGAGGACGTAGGTGCGGGGGCCCTCGCCGCCGAGCATGGTCGGCAGCAGGACGGAGGCGCCGTGCAGCGCACCGACCGCCGTGGCGGCCTGGGTGACGGCGCCGCGCATCTCCCGCACCGCGTCAGCGAGCGGCGGAAGGGTGGCGTCGGCGTCGATGCGGCGGGCCCGCTCCTCCGCCACGGTCAACGCCGCGCTCGCGGTGCCGAGCGGCTTCTCGACGGCCGCGAAGGGGGCGAGGTCGATCGCCCCGCCCGCGAAGCCGAGGCTCGTGAGGTCGACGTCGTCGGCGACGTCGAGCAGCGGACCCAGGGCGTCCCTGGAGACGTCGTCGGCGATCTCGGCGACCTCGCTCACCGCGCGGAAGTTCGGGCCGATCCAGGGCAGCACAGCGAACGCCTGCCAGATCGGGTCTCCCGTCAGCGATCGGGCCGACTCCGCGTTGCGGGAGATGCGGGCGGCGACCGGGGCTGCCCCATCGAGATCGCCATCGGCGATGGACTGCTTGAGCTGACTGGTCGCTTTCGAGATCTGCTGGAGGTTGTCGACCGCGCCGATGCCGCGCACCGTGACCCAGCCCAGTGCGAGGACGAGGAACACGAGGACGAGGCCGACGGTCCACCCGACCCATCGGCGGCGGACGGGAAGGCGACCATCGCTCACCCTGGCATTCAAGCACGGCGAGGCTGCCCGCCGCGCTCCCGATGCTGTGGGAACGCTGAGTAGCGGTGTGGACAGGTGATGCGCTCCCGGGGTCGTCGGCATCCCGCGGTTAGCCTGATCGCATGGGTGCTCGACTGCGTGTTGTTCTGGATCAGCTCGTGCACGTCGTCGACCCCGATCAGGCGGCGGCGTCGCGAGATCTCGCCGCCGGGCTCGTCCAGACGGCCCCACCGAACTGCACGGTCGACGCGATCGTGCCGTCGGGGGCGGACGTCGACCTGCGCGGCATCGGAGAGGTGCGCACCCTCGCGGTCGGCCGCCGTGAGCTCGCCGCGTCCTGGCAGCTCGGTATCGCCCCTGGCGTCGGCGGCGGCCTCATCCACGCACCCACGCTGCTCGCTCCGCTGGTGCGTCATGACCGCGTGCACGACAACGACCAGACAACCGTCACGCTGTGGGATCTGCGGGCCTGGGAGGCGCCGTCCCAACTGTCCAGGGGCGCCGTCGCCTGGCAGCGCGGGATGCTCCGACGTGCCGTGAAACATGCGGATGCCGTGGTCGTCCCCTCGCATTCGATGGCGCAGCGGCTGTCCGGCCTCGTGAAGCTCGGCGACCGCATCCGCGTCATCGCCGGGGCTCCACCCCAGGGTCTCGTCCTCCCGGCGGACGCCACGTCGCGACGCGACGCACTCGGCCTGCCGTCGGAGTACCTCGTCCTGTCCGGCCCGCAGGACACCCTGGCCGCCGGTTTCCGCGGGGCGGTCGCGGCCGGTCTCGACGCCGTGGTGATCGGAGCGGCGGAAGGCACGGAACCGCGTATCGCCGAGATCGCCGCCGCCGCCGGACTGCCCGAGCGCCGTGCGCACGTCCGAGGGACCCTCGAGGTGTCGGACCGCGCCGCCGTCGTCGCCGGGGCTCGCGTCTTCGTATCCACCGACGCCGTCACCGGATGGCCCTGGCGCGCTGTGGAAGCGATGTCGCTGGGCGTCCCCGTCGTGGCCGTGGAGTCCGGGTGTCATCACGACGTCCTCGCCGACGGGGGAGCGGTGGTCGCCGAGGAGGCGCTGCCGGAGGCGATCGAGGACGCGGCGGGCGCCGGAAGGGAGCGCCTGCGCGTGCTCGCCGCCGACCGGTCGCGGGCCTTCTCCTGGGCGAGTGCCGCGGAGCGGGTGTGGAGTCTGCACGCAGACCTCTGATCACCTGAACGCCAGCTTCGCATCCACGCGACACGCCGGGAGCTGATCGCGTTTCCGTGGCAACAGTGGCATCATCCCGCAACTTCCGTCACACTGGTCACATGTCTCGACGTGCCCCACGCTCTCGAAACACCACGAAGGTCACCCGCCTTCTCACCTGTTTCCTCGCTGCCTCCGCCCTGGTGATCGGCACGGTGGTCCCCGCCACCGCCGCCTCCGCCGCGACCTCCGTCGCACCGACCGTCGCGCGTACCGCCGCCGATCCCGCGCAGACCGGGCTGGTCAAGACCACTCTGGTCGGGTTCACGCCGGGCAACATCATCAGCGACGCCGTGTTCACCAACAAGAGCACGATGACCGAAGCGCAGATCCAGACCTTCTTCAACAGCAAGGTCTCCCGCTGCCTCGGCGGACGGGACGAGAACAACGAGCCGATCGTCTGTCTCAAGGACTTCCGCATGAACACGGTCACCCGTCCGGGGGACCAGTACTGCAGCGGATACTCCGGTGCTGCGAACGAGTCCGCTGCGCGCATCATCTATCGCGTGGCCCAGGCCTGCAACATCAACCCGCAGGTGCTCATCGTCATGCTCCAGAAGGAGCAGGGGCTCGTGACCCACACCTGGCCGAGCGCCTGGCGGTACCGGATCGCGCTCGGGCAGGGCTGCCCGGACACCGCGCCGTGCGACCCGAACTACATCGGCTTCTTCCACCAGATCTACGGTGCCGCGCGCCAGATGCAGATCTACATGGAGGGCAAGTGGTTCCAGTGGTACGCGCCGGGGCGCACCTGGAACATCCTCTGGCACCCGAACTCGTCGTGCGGCTCGGCACCCGTCCGTGTCGCCAACAAGGCGACTTCGGCGCTCTACTACTACACGCCCTACCAGCCGAACTCTGCGGCGTTGAAGGCCGGATACGGCACAGGCAACAGCTGCTCGTCCTACGGCAACCGGAACTTCTACAACTACTTCACGGATTGGTTCGGTTCCACGCAGGCCGTGGACCCCGTGTTCACGATCAACCAGCTCTACACGAAGCTCGGCGGCGCCGCGGGCGTCCTGGGAGCGGCGGGCTCCAAGCCTTCGTGCACGGCCTCGACGACGCGGTGCACGTGGAACTACGCGAAGGGGCTGATCACCTGGACCCGGGCGCTCGGAGCTCTGACGGTGTACGGCGACGTCTACACCGCCTATGCCGCGCAGGGCGGCCTCGGTGGCAAGCTCGGGTATCCGGCCGTGACCCCCAAGGCGATCACGGATCCGAACGGCAACGGCATCTCCCAGCAGTTCGACAAGGGGTGGATCCACTCCTCCGACAAAGGAACGTACGCGTCGTCGTCCACCGTGATGAAGGCGTACAGCGCCGCAGGCTGGCTGCGCGGCTCCCTCGGGTGGCCGACGGGTGCGGAGAGCTGCGCGTCCGGACGGTGCCTGCAGACCTTCGCCGGGGGAACGATCAGGTACGACACGGGGAAGGCCGCGTACGTCGTGCCGTCCGTCGACGACGCGAGCATCCGCGTTGTCTACGCCGCGCAGGGCGGGTCGGACGGCGACCTCGGATATGCCGCGGCGGCGACGCAGACCGTGGTGGACCCGAACGGCAACGGAAAGGCGCAGCGCTTCGACGGAGGCTGGATCCATTCCTCCGCAGCAGGCACCTTCGTCTCGTCGACGACGATCATGACGGCGTACAGCAAGGCGGGCTGGGTCCGTGGCGCATTCGGTTGGCCCACCGGGCCGGAGAAGTGCGCGGGAGACGTCTGCACGCAGCCGTTCCAGCGCGGTGCGCTCCAGTACACGAAGGGCGGCTCGGCGGGTCCCGCGGCGAGTGTCACCAACACCGCGATCAAGGCGGTATACGACGCGTCCGGTGGTGTGACAGGACCGCTCGGCTACCCGCTGAAGTCCGTCCAGACAGTGACGGACAAGAACGGAAACGGCTTCGCCCAGCAGTTCGCGGGTGGATGGATCCACTCGAGCGCTTACGGGACCTTCGCGAGCTCGTCGCCGATCATGACGCTCTACTCGGCGTCAGGATGGATCCGCGGGAGCCTGGGCTGGCCCACCGGCGCGGAGAAGTGCACGGACTTGGGCTGCACGCAGGCCTTCGCGAAGGGCACCCTGACGGTACCGAGTGCGGGTTCGGACGGCACCAAGGTGGCCGCAGCGATCCGGACCCTGCACGACGCGATCGGCGGTACAGCGGGATGGATCGGCGCGCCTGCCGCCCTCGTGCAACACGTCACGGATCCTCAGGGCAACGGTGACGCCCAGAAGTTCGCGAAGGGGTGGATTCACTCGTCGGCGAAGGGGACCTTCTCGTCCTCGTCGTCCATCATGTCGGGCTACAGTGCAGCTGGATGGGTGCGCGGCTCCCTCGGCTGGCCGATCGCCGAAGAGAAGGCCGTCACCGACCCCAATGGCAACGGCCTCACGCAGCAGTTCGCCGGCGGTTGGGTGCACTCCTCGGCAGCCGGATCGTTCGCCTCCTCCTCGGCGGTCATGTCGGCGTACAGCGCCGCGGGCTGGATCCGGGGATCCCTCGGATGGCCGACGGGCGCGGAGACAACCGTGACCGACAAGAACGGGAACGGGCTCTCCCAAAAGTTCGCCGGTGGCTGGATCCACTCGTCCTCGCACGGGTCGTACTCGTCCTCCGCGACGGTCATGAAGGCGTACAGCGCCGCCGGCTGGCTTCGGGGTCCGTTGGGCTGGCCGATCGGTCCGGAGAAGTGCGAGAACGGCTCGTGCGGGCAACCGTTCATGGGCGGCTCGATCCGCTACGAGGCGGGCTCGCCTGCGGTCGCGATCCTGACCAATCAGAATGCGGCGATCCAGAAGGTGTATCAGGCCGCCGGCGGGGCCGGCGGACCGATGGGTCACCCTCTCGCCGCGGTCCAGACCGTCTCCGACAAGAACGGAAACGGCTTCGCCCAGAAGTTCACGGGCGGCTGGATCCACTCGTCCGCGGCGGGAACGTTCACATCCTCCACGGCGGTGATGGACGCCTACAGCGACGCTGGCTGGCTCCGCGGCGCGCTCGGGTGGCCGGTCGGCGCAGAGACGTGCGGCGGGGACATCTGTCAGCAGGCTTTCACCGGAGGCACCATCCGCCTCACGGGATCGAAGGATGACGTGTTCCTCACGAACGAGAACGCGGCGATCCAGAACCTCTATACGTCCATGGGTGGTGCGAAGAGTGCGCTCGGTTACGCCTCGACCGATCTGCAGGTCGTCTCGGATCCCAACGGGAACGGCTTCGCTCAGGGCTTCACGGGCGGATGGATCCATTCTTCGACTCACGGTACGTTCGCGACCTCCGCGGCGATGATGAAGCTCTACAGCGCTCGGGGATGGATCCGCGGAGACCTCGGTTGGCCGACCGGCCCGGAGATCTGCACCGCGACCACCTGCACGCAGACCTTCGCCAACGGCACGCTTTCGTTCAGCAGGTGAGAAGGAGGAGGTCCGATAGACTGGCGGCATGAAGGTACTGCTCACAGGAGCTGACGGATTCATCGGATCGCACCTCGCGGAGCAGCTCGTCAGAGATGGTCACGACGTCCGAGCCCTGGTGCTGTACAACTCGTTCGACTCGCGCGGTTGGCTCGATGGCATCGCGGACGAGGTCGCGAAAGAGATCGAGTTCCTGCCTGGTGATGTCCGTGATCCTGCGCTGATGATGTCGGCGGTCAGTGACCGTGATGCGGTCCTGCATCTCGCCGCGCTCATCGCCATCCCCTACTCGTACGCGGCTCCTGACCTGTATGTGCAGACGAACATCCAGGGCACGCTCAACCTGCTCAATGCAGCGCGTGCCGCTGACGTGAGCCGCTTCATCCACACGTCGACCAGCGAGGTCTACGGCACCGCCCGGTACGTACCGATGGATGAGGGGCACCCGCTGCAGGGGCAGTCGCCTTACTCCGCATCCAAAATCGCGGCGGACCAGATGGTGAACGCGTACCACTCGTCGTTCGGGCTCCCCGCGGTGACGATCCGCCCGTTCAACACCCTCGGGCCGCGGCAGGCCGGCCCCGCCGGGGTCCCCACGATCATCAGCCAGCTCGCCGCCGGCAAGCGGGAGGTCCAGCTCGGGGCACTCACTCCGACCCGCGACTTCACCTATGTCCCGGACACGGTCGCCGGATTCACGACGGCGCTGACCAGCACCGCCGGCGTCGGAGAGGTGATCAACCTCGGTGTTGGCTTCGAGGTCTCCATCGGGCAGACGTTCGATCTCATCGCCGAGGTGATGGGCGTCGATGCCGTGGCCACCGAGGATCCCGCGCGGCTGCGCCCGGCGAACTCGGAGGTGGAGCGGCTTTTCTCCGACAACGCGAAGGCGCGCGAGATCCTGGGGTGGGCGCCCCGGTACGAGGGTGTGGACGGCTTCCGCGAGGGCCTGCGCGCCACCGCCGAGTGGTTCACCGACCCGGGCAACCTGGCGCGCTACCGCACCGACGCGTACGTCGTATGATCACCCCCGCAGATTTCGTCCGCACGATCCGCCGCGTGGTGGGCGATGAGCCTTTCGTCGGCCTGCACGTCCCCGACATCACCGAGGTCGAGAAGCTGCGGGTGCAGGAATGCCTCGACTCGACCTTCGTCTCGAGTGTCGGCGCTTTCGTGACCGAGTTCGAGCGGGGCATCGCCGAGTTCACCGGTGCCCGTCACGCGATCGCGGTGTCCAACGGAACGTCGGCCTTGCAGGTCGCGCTCGAACTGGTCGGAGTCGGCGCGGGCGACGACGTGATCGTCCCGACCCTGTCCTTCGTGGCCACCGCGAACGCGGTCTCGCATGCGGGCGCCCAGCCGTACTTCGTCGACAGCGATGAGATGTCCGCTGGGTTGTCTGTCGATGCCGTCTCGGACGTGCTCCGCTCCGCGCGATCCACGTCCGAGGGCCTGGTGAACGCCGTCACCGGACGACGCATCGCCGCCATCGTGCCGATGCACACGCTCGGCCACCCGATGCGCATCGTCGAGCTCGTCGCGCTCGCGACCGAGTACGGCGTTCCCGTGGTCGAGGATGCCGCCGAGTCGCTCGGCAGCCGGGTCGACGGCGTCCACACAGGCAGGTTCGGCCGGATGGGCATTCTCAGCTTCAACGGGAACAAGATCCTCACGACCGGTGGCGGCGGGATGATCCTCACCGACGACGACGAGCTCGCCCACAGGGCGCGCCACCTCACCACGACGGCGAAGCTGCCGCACCGCTGGGAGTTCGAGCACGACGAGGTCGCGTACAACTACCGGATGCCCAACCTCAACGCCGCCCTCGGCGTCGCGCAGCTCGAACGCCTGCCTCGCTTCCTCGCCGACAAACGCCGGCTGGCGGCTCGCTACCGCTCCGCCTTCGCCGACGTCGATGGCATCGAGTTCCTCGACGAGCCGGAGGGGACCGTGAGCAACTACTGGCTGTGCGCGGTTCGCGTGGACGGCGACATCGCGCGCCGCGATGAGTTCCTCGAGGCGACCAACGACGCCGGCCTGCAGTGCCGGCCGTTCTGGAATCTGCTGCACGCCCAAGCGCCCTATCGTGAGCTGCCGCACGCCCGGGTGCCCGTGGCTGAAGCCCTGCACGCGTCCGTCGTGTGCATTCCGAGTTCGCCGACGCTGGCAGCGGCATGAGGACGATCGCCGTCGTCACCGGCACCCGTGCGGACTACGGGCTGCTGCGCGGATTGCTCCGGGCGATCGATGACGACCCGCAGCTCGACCTCCGGATCATCGTCACGGGCACTCATCTCACGGACTCCTTCGGGAGGACGGTGTCCGAGATCGAGCGGGACGGGTTCACCGTCGCCGCGGCGGTTCCGATCTGGTCGGGCGACGATAGCGCTCTCGCTGCCGCCGCGGACGTCGGCCGCGCCCTGCCCGAGTATGCGCGGGCGCTGGCGGACATCGGCCCCGACGTGGTCGTGGTGCTGGGGGATCGTCTGGAGGCCTACGCCGTCGCGACGGCCGCGACGATCCTCTCGGTTCCGGTCGCGCACATCCATGGCGGGGAGCTCACCGAGGGGGCGATGGACGACGCACTCCGCCACTCGATCACCAAGATGTCGTACCTGCACTTCACCTCGACGCCTGAGCACCGCACGCGGGTCATCCAGCTGGGGGAGGACCCGCGACGGGTCTTCTTCTTCGGCGCGCCGATCGTCGACATCCTGGAGACCTTCGAGCCGATGCCGCGCCGTGACGTCGAGGAACGGTTCGGCATCCGGCTGCCCGAGCCGACGGCGCTCGTCACCTTCCATCCGGCGATCATGGACGTGGCACCGGCCGAGCACCTCGTCGAGGAGCTCCTCGACGGATTGCTCGCGGTAGACGAGCTCCACATCGTCATCACGGGGTCAAACTCGGACATCGGCACGGATGCGGTCCGGGAACGGATCGCGCGCTTCGTGTCCGAACACCCCGAGCGCGTCGACTATGTTGAATCGTTCGGACAGCGCGGCTATCTCAGCGCCATGAGGGCGGCTGCCGTCGTCGCGGGGAACTCCTCCAGCACCGTCTTGGAGGCGCCGGTCCTCGGGACCCCCTCTGTGCTGATCGGCGATCGCCAGAAGGGCCGACCGATCGCCGCGAGCGTGGAGGTGCCAGAGCCCACCGCCGCGGCGATCGCCGCCGCCAT
>NZ_JAGXJJ010000010.1:0-7994 GCF_019091465.1 Microbacterium sp. GbtcB4 | reverse complement strand
GACCGGGAGAGTCCGTTCGGCCGGCCGGGTTCCCCCGCCCGCACGGCGGCGACGTTGCGAGACGCGGAGATCCCGCGCCCGCCGAAGAAGTCCTTCCACGATCTCGAACAGGGAGATGACCATGGCCGCTGATGTGTTCGTGATCGCAGAGGCGGGGGTGAACCACAACGGTTCGCTCGATGTCGCCAAGGAGCTCGTGGACCTCGCCGCCGACGCGGGGGCGGACGCGGTGAAGTTCCAGACCTTCTCCGCCGATGCGCTCGCGCTCGAGACGGCAGAGCTCGCGGACTATCAGCGGGTGTCCGACCAAGACGCGCGCAGCCAGCATGACCTCCTCCGCGGGCTGGAGCTGAGCCGTGAGGAGTTCCGAGCCCTGCGGACGCACTGTGACGAGCGCGGAATACGGTTCCTGTCCACGGCCTTCGATCTCGACGGTCTCGACTTCCTCATCGACGAGCTCGGCATTCCTCTCGTGAAGATCGCGTCGGGTGATCTCACCTTCGCCCCGCTCCTGGTCAAAGCGGGCCGAAGCGGGCTGCCGGTGATCCTGTCCACGGGCATGGCCGATCTGGAGGAGATCGCCAGGGCGCTGCGCTTCCTCGCCGCGGGACTGGGGCAGCGTCACGGTGTGCTTGAGCCTTCGGAGCGCCTCACCGAGAGCGCGCTCGCCAGGGCGTGGGAGGCACGGAACGAGCGCATCCGGTTCGACGAGCACGTGACGATCCTGCACTGCACGACTGAGTACCCGGCAGCGGACGAGCACCTGAACCTGAGAGCGATGCCGACCATCGCGAGCACGTTCGGGCACAGGGTCGGCTACTCCGATCATTCGCTCGGCTCGCTGGCCTCCGTGCTCGCCGTCGGGCTCGGCGCGACCGTCCTCGAGAAGCACTTCACATTCGACGTCGCCGCGGAGGGACCTGATCACGCGGCCTCGCTGGATCCCGACGGCCTGCGCGACTACGTCGCGGCGGTCCGCCGCGTGCCGGCGATGCTCGGATCGTCGGAGAAGCGGGCGCAGAGCGTCGAGGAGGGGAACCGCGCGGTCGTGCGGCGCAGTCTGGTGGCCGCGCGGGACATCCCCTCCGGCGCCGTGATCACGGAGCAGGACCTCGCGTGCTTCCGCCCCGCGACGGGTCGCACCTCCTTCGACTTCTGGGAGGTCGTCGGCGGCTTGGCGTCCCGGGCATACCGACGCGGTGAGCTCATCGATGAGTGAGCTGGTTCTGCTGGGCGGCGGGGGACACGCGAAGTCCGTGCTGGCGGCCGCACGCGCTCTGGGGCTCGGAGTGCGCGGGTATCTCGCGCCGGAGGCCGGAGATCTGGGCGAGGACTGTCCGTACCTCGGCGACGACGACCTGCTCTCGTCGCTCCGCGCGGATGACGTGCTCTTCGTCAACGGGCTGGGCTCGACAGCGTCGACGCGGGCCCGGCGCGCTCTGTATGAGCGGGCCGTCGCATACGGTTTGCGGGCGGCGCAGGTCGTCCATCCTCGAGGTTTCGTCGACCCTGGGGCCCGCCTGGCGGCGGGGGTTCAGGTGCTCGCCGCGGGGCTCGTGAACAGCGGGGCCGTCATCGGGGAGAACGTGCTGATCAATTCCGGGGTGATCATCGAGCACGACGTCCTGGTGGACGCCCACGCGCACGTCTCTCCCGGTGCGGTGATCGCCGGCGGTGTCCGGATCGGCGAGGGCGCCCACGTCGGTCTGGGTGCCCGTGTCAGCCAGGGACTCACGCTGGGACCCGGGAGCGTCATCGGTGCCGGCGCCGTCGTGATCAGGGACGTCGCGGCGGGGGCTGTGGTCGCGGGCGTGCCGGCCAGGGCCATCGAATCCGAGAGAAGGGAACCGGCATGAGCTCGAACGCCGACCTGTCCGTGCACCCGGAGACGAGCATCCGCGACGCGCTCTCCCAACTCGACCGGAGCCGACGCCAGGTCGTCTTCGTCGAAGATGACGGAGGGCGACTGGTCGGAGCGGTGAGCGACGGCGACATCCGTCGGGGCCTCCTCGCCGGAGCATCGCTCGAGGACCGTGTCGACCGGGTGATGAACGCGAGCCCGGCCACGGTGCCTCCGACGGCGACTCAGGACGCCGTCGACGAGCTGAAGGCGAGACGCGGCATCCGCGTCGTCGCGGTTGTCGACGACGGGCGCATCGTCGACGTCGTCGGCGAGGGCGAGCGCATCGCCACGCCGCTTCCGACGTCAGTGGTACTCATGGCCGGCGGCCGGGGGCAGCGGCTCTACCCGATCACGAAGGACATCCCGAAGCCTCTCGTCCCCCTGGGCGACAGTCCGATGATCGACATCATCCTCGGCAGGCTGCGCAGTCAGGGGTTCCGCCGCGTGCACGTGTCCGTCAACCACCTCGGGCATCTCATCGAGGAGCATCTCGGCGACGGCAGCGCGCACGGGTTGGACGTCACGTACCTGCACGAGCCGATGCCGCTCGGCACAGCCGGCGCGATCGCCCAGCTGCGCGGCGAGATCACCTCGCCCTTCGTGGTGATGAACTCGGACCTGCTCACCGACGTCGATCTCCGGCGCATGCTCGGCTTCCATCGCGATGCGCGGGCGACCGCCACGATCGGAGCGCGCGAGTACGGCTTCGAGATCCCGTACGGCGTCATCCGCCGTGACGGCCACCGCGTCACCGGGCTTGCCGAGAAGCCGTATCACAGCGAGCTCGTCAGCGCCGGGATCTATGTTCTCGATCCGGACGCCCTGCAACTGCTCGAACAGGACGAGTACTGCGACATGCCGACGCTGTTGTCGCGCCTCATGGACGTCGATCGTTCGGTCGCCGCCTATGAGATCCGCGAAGAGTGGATCGATGTGGGCAGACCGGAAGATCTCGAACGCGCCAGGGTGGCGTGGGAACGGAGAACCAGATGAGGATCTGCACGATCACCGTGCGCGCCGGTTCGAAGGGAGTCCCGGGGAAGAACCTCCGCATGGTCGCGGGGCGGCCGATGTTCGCTCATTCGGTGGCGCAAGCTGCGGCGACAGGACTCTTCGACGAGGTCGTCGTCTCCAGCGACTCGGAGGAGATCCTTGCTCTCGCCCCGCAGTACGGCGCGACGGGCGTCGTGCGCCGACCCCCGGAGATGGCTACGGACACGGCGGGCAAGGTCCCCGCCATCGCCCACGCCGTGCGCACCACGGAGCAGCGCACCGGTAGGACCTACGACGTGTGCGTGGACCTCGACGCGACCAGTCCGCTCCGCACCTTGGACGACATCCGCACGGCCGTGCGGATGTTCGAGGAATCGGAGGCCGCGTCACTGATCACGGGTGCGGAAGCGCGGCGCAATCCGTACTTCAACCTCGTCGAGGAGCAGCCGGACGGCACAGTCGCCGTGAGCAAGCAGCCTGACGACGCGGTGCTCCGGCGGCAGGACGCGCCGCGGTGCTTCGACATGAACGGCTCCATCTACGTGTGGAAGCGGCAGGCGCTGTTGGAGGACCAGGTCGTCTTCCTGCCGTCGACCATCCTGTACGAGATGCCCGCTGAACGTTCCGTCGACGTGGACAGCGAGTTCGACTTCCGCATCGTCGAGTGGCTGATGGAGCAACGGGATGAGCGATGCTGATCGCGCTCAGCAATTCCCCGAAGCCCCTGGCATAGACTGTCGTGGTTTGCGACGACACCCGAATGAGTGGGCCTGTGACTGACACCCGAGATCTTTTCGCCGCGGTCCCGCGCGCGGATTTCGCGACCCCCGGCAAGAGCCGAGGACTGATGGACGTGGTTCGCTGGCGCTACCTTCTGATGCTCCTCGTCCGCACAGGGGTCACGACGCGATATCGCAATTCCGTGCTCGGCTGGACCTGGTCATACGTGCGACCTGCGGCGCAGTTCCTCGTGTTCTGGGTTGTCCTCGGCCTGTTCATGAAGTTGGACCACGGCATACCGAACTACGCGGTGTACCTCTTCTCGGGCATCGTCGTCATCAATCTCTTCTCCGAGGCCTTCAAGAACGCGACGACTTCGATCGTGGGCAACGCACCGCTCGTACGGAAGGTGTTCCTCCCGCGCCAGCTCTTCGCCGTATCCGCGGTGATCGTGGCATTCGTGCATTTCCTTCCCCAGGTCGGTCTGCTCCTGTTCGTGTGTCTGCTGCTCGGCTGGGCGGCGCACCTTTCGATCCTGTCCGTCCTGGCGATATTCGCAGCGATGATCATCGTGATGATCTTCGCGCTGGGCCTCGGGCTGTTCTTCGGCGCCGTCAACGTGCGCTACCGCGACGCCGAGAACATCGTCGAGCTCATGCTCCTGCTGGCGACCTGGGCGTCCCCGGTGCTGTATTCGTGGGCGGCCGTTCTCGATGCGGTCAAGACGATGGGCTGGCCAAGCTGGCTCCTGGACATCTACCTCTTGAATCCGATCACCCAGGGAGTCGAGCTCTTCCACTTCGCGTTCTGGCGCCCGGCTACAGAAGGAATGATCTCCGCGGCCGGCTACAGCGGCCCGCACCTCGAAGCGATTCCACCGGGACTCGGCTGGAACACCTTGTGGACATTCCTCATCGCCGTGGCCATGCTGCTCGTCGGGCAGCTGGTCTTCCGCCGTCTTGAAGGAAGGTTCGCACAGGATCTATGAGTGCTCCAACCACGCTCCGCCCGAGCATCATCATCGACGGCGTCAAGAAGAGGTTCACGCTCAACCACGCCTTCTCCCTCAAGGACACAGTGGTGTCCTGGATCAAGCGTCGCAAGCTCACCAGCGAGTTCGAGGCGCTCAAGGGCGTCGATATCGTCATCGGTGAAGGGGAGTCCGTCGCAGTCCTCGGGCTCAACGGCTCCGGCAAGTCGACGCTCCTCAAGCTCGTCTCCGGCGTGATGGAGCCGGATGAGGGGCGGGTCCTCACGCGAGGTCGCGTCGCCGGGCTCATCGAGGTCGGAGCCGGATTCCACCCGGAGCTATCCGGACGTGAGAACGTGTTCCTCAACGCCGCCATCCTTGGGATGAAGAAGCACGAGATCGAGGCTCGCTACGACGAGATCGTGGCCTTCAGCGAGATCGAGCCGTTTATCGATCAGGAGGTCAAGCACTACTCGTCGGGCATGTTCATGCGCCTGGCGTTCTCCGTCGCCATCCACGTCGAGCTCGACGTGCTCCTCGTGGACGAGATCCTCTCGGTGGGTGACGCGCCGTTCCGCGAGAAATGCCGGCTCAAGTTCGAAGAGCTCATCGAGCAGGGCAAGACTCTCGTGGTCGTCAGTCACGACATGGAGATGGTCCGACAGCTCTGCGTGCGGGGTGTCGTGATCAACAAAGGCAGGGTCGTCTACGACGGTGGTATCGAGGGCGCGATCGCGTTGGTCGACGCATGATCGAAAGCTGGTCGGCGGCTGCTCCTGCCGTGGCGCTCGGCGTGACGCTGCTCATCGCGCCGGGGCTTCCTGCAGCGATCCTGTTCGGTCTCCGGGGGGCCGTTCTTCTGGGAGGGGCGGTCGCACTCTCACTCGCCGTCATCGGCGCCGCGAGCGTCGTTGCCCCGGTCCTCGGGATCGCCTGGTCGCTCTTTCCCGTGGTGCTCATCGCCCTGCTCCTCACCGTTGTCGCCGGTGGGGTGCGCCTGCTGGGGCGCGGCAGATTCGTCCCGCTGGGCGACCGATCGCGGTGGGTCTGGCTGGGGCTCGTCGCCGCTGCTGTCCTCTGGACCGCCATCCTCGCCGTCGGGATTGGGGGCTCGGACCACCCGTCTCAGCTGTACGACGGGCTGTTCCATCTCAACGCCGTGGAGTTCATCCTTCAGAACGAGGATGCCTCGCCCCTGCACATGACGATGGCGGTGCCCGGCGCGAAGACGGCGTTCTACCCGACGTTGTGGCATGCCCTGGTCTCGCTCGTGGTCCCGGTGGCGTCGGGCGTCGTCGAAGCGACCAACGCGGTGACGATAGCGGTGATCGCGGTGGCATGGCCCGCCGCCATCGCGACGCTCACCGCTGTGCTCTTCGCTCGCTATCGCACGGCTTCCCTCTGGGCTCCGCTGCTGACCCTCGCTTTCACCGTCATGCCCCTCGGTCTGCTCAACTGGGGGGTCTTGTACCCGAACCTGCTGGGCACGGTGATGATCCCTGTGGTGATCGCTGTCGCGGTGCTCACCTTCCGGCCTGGAATCGGCGTGTATCAGCGAGTATCACTTCTCGTTCTGCTGGTCGGCGCGATCGGTGCGACCGCGCTCGCCCATCCTTCCGCGCTCCTCGCAGCGATCGCCCTGCTCGTGCCGTTCGGCCTCTGGGGCGCGTTGCGCGCCTGGGGACGTGCGGGCACACAGAAGCGTGTGCTGCTCGCGGTCGTCGTCGTGATCGGCCTCCTTGTGCTCGGAGTCGTCTGGCACTTGGCGAACGTGACCACCCACGAGTGGCGGCCGGGGGCGACGCTCGCGCAGGCCATCGGCGAGGTCGCGTTCCTCAGCCCGGTGGGGCGCAGCACCGGTCTCCTCCTCGGGCCGCTCGCCGCGATCGGGGTATGGAAGGTCGTGAAGGGTCGGCAGTGGGGGGTGATCGGTGGCTACGCCGTCAGTGTCTTCTTGTTCGTCGTGTCCACCTGGCTGCCGCTGCTGCCTCTCCGGAGCGCCATCGTGGGCGTCTGGTACGACGACACCACACGGGTCGGTGCGCTGCTGGCCATCTTCGGCCTCCCCCTTGCGGCCGTCGGCGCTCATATGGTGTGGTCCTGGCTCGTGGCGGGGTGGCGCGGCGGACGCCGTCTCCTCACGGTCGTCGCGGCGATCGTGCTCGTCGCCCTCGGGCTGACGCATCTCTCCGCGCTCGCGAACGAGCTCCGGTTCATGCGGGGAACGAGCTTCCGGTTCGATGCGCAATCACAGGGGCTCACCCCCGACGAAGCGGCCCTGTTCGAGCGGATTCCCGATGATGTTGATGGACCGCTGCTCGGCGATCCGCTCACGGGTGCCGGACTGGTGTTCGCTTATACGGGCACTCCGGTCGTCTTCCCGCACGTCACCGGCCGGTACGGAGCGGACGCGGACCTTCTCGCCCGGTACCTGGTCACCGGCGACGCCGAGGTGTGCGATGCGCTCGAGTCGTTGAACGTCGACTACGTCTTCGATTTCGGAGACCGGGAGATCTTCCAGAACCACTTCACGACCTACGAAGGTCTCCATGATCTGGACGAGTCGGCCATCCTCACCGAAGTCGACCGGCAAGGCGATGCCGTCCTCTACGAGGTGACCGGCTGCGACTGATCCGCAGCGCTTCCACAGTCCGATCCCGGCTAGGCTGGGTGCGTCTCAAAAGCAAGGGAAGTACATGACCAACGTTTGCGTAATCGGCCTCGGCTACATCGGTCTGCCTACCGCCGCGGTGCTCGCGTCACATGGACACACCGTCGTCGGAGTCGACGTCAACCGACGGGCCGTCGACACCATCAACGCCGGCCGCATCCACATCGTGGAGCCGGAACTGGAAGAAGTGGTGCGCGGGGTCGTCGCGTCGGGCGCTCTCACGGCCACGGATCGTCCCGGCCCGGCTGACACGTTCATCCTCACGGTGCCGACACCGCTCGATGGCCACAAGCACGCTGACATGACCCTCGTCGACCGCGCATTCGACGACATCGCTCCCTTCCTCAAGGCCGGCGATCTCGTCGTCCTCGAGTCGACTTCCCCTCCGGGAACCACGGCCGGTCTCGAGCGCCGGCTCGGCGATGTGCGTCCGGACCTCGCTGCGGGCTCCGTCTTGTTCGCGCACGCCCCCGAGCGTGTGCTGCCGGGAAAGATCATGCGGGAGATCGTCGAGAACGACCGCATCATCGGCGGGACGACGGACGAGGCGAGCGAGAGGGCCCGTGCGCTTTACGGGTCGTTCGTCACCGGAGATCTCCTGGTCACGGACTCAACGACGGCTGAGATGGTCAAGCTGACTGAGAACTCGTTCCGCGACGACAACATCGCCTTCGCCAACGAGCACTCCTCCGTGTCCGACTCTTTCGGCATCGATGTCTGGGAGGTCATCCGCCTCG
>NZ_JAGXJJ010000001.1:540925-807280 GCF_019091465.1 Microbacterium sp. GbtcB4 | reverse complement strand
TCGTCCACCTCCCAACGCGCATCGCCAGCAACTGCCACGCTGGCGTCAGCGACACAAAGCCTGGCGTCAGCAGACTCTTCGATGTGCGCCGATGAGATTCCCGATAGTCGGGCAGTTCCGTCCTCGTAGAGCTCGATGGGTGGGTTGGTGGCATCCCGGACCGCTGGGTCCTTCGATCGCTGCCAGCTGATCGGAAACTCGAACTGATCGCCGGGCCCCGGTGTCTTCGTGAGAGCAGGAATGACCAAGACCGCGCATATCACCACGAGGAAGATGGCCACCCCCGCCCCCATTACTCCCCACAGCACGGTTCTACTCACTTGCACGCCATCTCTCCACTCGGTCGCGCGTCGGCACTCGGCGGTCGCAGCCCGAGGAGAGCCAGGGCGCCCGCCCCCGCCGTGAGCGCCGCGATCACGCCGATCCCGACCGCCGGCACCGTCACCGTCGCCACGGCCCCCGCGACGAGCGGACCGCCCGCGTCGCCCAGCTCCCGGCCCAGCTCCGCGCTGCCCATCGTGCGCCCCATCCGTTCGGCGGGCGTCGATGCCGCGAGGTGCGAGAACGCCACCGGCGTGGCCAGCCCCACCCCGGCACCGACCAGCACACCCGTGAGGCACAACACGACCGGGGTCACCCAGAGGGCCGAGAGGCCTATGCCCACGCCGATGAGAAGCAGCCCGCCGACTGCGCCGAGGCGGACCGAGAGCCGGCCGCGGTCGTGCGCCGCACCGACCAGGGGCTGCACGATGCTCGACACGACCGCCAGTACCGTGACGATCGCCATGCTGCCCACGGTGCCGAGTCCGGCCTCCCGCCCGAGCAGGGGCAGGAAGCCGACGGCCACGGCGAGCGCGCCGGTCGTCGCCGCCAGCACCAGCGTCGGGACGAGGAATCCCGGGGCGAGGATCTCCCGGCCGAGGTCGACGAGGGTCACCCGTTTCCGGGGCAGCACGGGCACGACCGGGACGGCGACCAGCACCCATCCCGCCGCGGCCAGCCCGAGCACGGCCAGGGCCCAGAACAGCGCCGGGATGCCGCCCGCCACCACCAGCAGCGCACCGAGCAGGGGGCCGAGCGCATATCCGAGACTCTTCCAGGAGCCGTAGCGGCCGAAGTACCGGCCACGCGACGCCTCGTCCGTCAATCGCGCCACCGCAGCGGAGGAGGCCGGCGAGAACGCCGAGGCCGCCGCCCCCTGGCCGAAGCGTGCGATCACGAGGCCGATCATTCCCGGGGCCATCGCTCCGACCACCGAGAACGCGGCGAAGGCCAGCAGCCCGCCGAGGATCACGGGACGCACCCCGACCCGGTCGCTGAGCGCCCCGAAGAGCGGCTTGAGCAGCACCTCCGCAAGGTCGTACAGCGCGAGCGTGAAGCCGAACGCCAGCAGCGTCCAGCCGATGTCCTCGGTCTCGGCGCCCAGGGCGGCTGCGATGCCGTGCGCGCCGAACGCGGTGGTGAATCCGGCGAGGTAGAGCGGTGCCAGGCGCGGGCGCGTCGAGGAGGTCACACCTGATCCTGGCAGACGTACCGCTCGCCTCCGCCGCGCGGGGGATGCCGCGCGGCGGCCCCCGCCCTACGGTGGAGGGATGGCCTTCACCCGGACGCCGACCCTGCGCGATCAGCGCGGCGATCTCCTCCTCGCGCTCGTCCTCTTCGTCGGGGCGATCCTCAGCGCGGCGCTCTCCTCCATCGCCCAGGTCTACGGCGACGAACAGGCCCCGCTGTGGACGGCCCTCGTCTACGCCGTCGTCGTGGCGGCGCCGCTCGGGTTCCGCCGGCGCTGGCCCGGCACCGTCGCCGTCGTGGTGTCGCTGGCGTACTTCACGGCCGTGACGATCCGGGTACCCGAGATCTACGTCGGCAACATCGCGATGTTCATCGCGCTCTACACGGTCGGCGCCTGGATGAACGACCGCCGGAAGGCGCTCGTCGTCCGTGTCGCGATCATCGTGGGCATGTTCGTGTGGCTCCTCATCACCATGTACCGCGACGCGATCAGCGAGGCGGACAAGGCGGACGTCGTCGCCGGCGCCATGTCGCCCTATGTGGCCTTCATGCTCATCCAGATCCTCCTCAACGTCCTGTACTTCGGCGGCGCCTACTACTTCGGCGAGCGCTCCTGGGCGGCGGCCGAGCAGCGCACCGTGCTGGAGGAGCGCACCCGCGAACTGGAGCGCGAGCGCGAGGTCACGGCGGCGCAGGCGGTGGCCCTCGACCGGGTGCGGATCGCCCGGGAGCTGCACGACGTCGTCGCCCACCACGTGTCGGTCATGGGGGTGCAGGCGGGCGCCGCGCGCCTCGTGCTCGAGAACGATCCGGCCCAGTCGGCGCGCATCCTCTCCGGGATCGAGTCCTCCGCGCGGGACGCGATCCAGGAGCTGCGCCAGCTGCTGGAGACTCTGCGGACCCCCGGCGGCGACGCGACCGAGCCGGCATCGACCGTCTCCCTCGACGACATCGCCGCCCTGGCGGAGGCATCGGCCGAGGCGGGTCTCCCCACCGCGTACACCGTGATCGGCGATCCGGTGCCCGTGCCCTCGCTCGTCGCCGTGAACCTCTACCGGATCGCGCAGGAGTCGCTGACCAACGCCCGTCGGCACGCCGGGCCGGGGGCGACGGCGGACGTGCGCGTGCGCTACGACGAGGACGGCGTGGAGGTCGAGGTCGTGAACACCGGTCGCGCCATCGCCCAGCTGCGTCCCGGCCTCGGCCAGCTCGGGATGCGGGAGCGCGCCGCGGCCTCCGGCGGCACGTTCGAGATCGCTCCGCGCGCGCCCGGCGGGGTGCGGGTGCGAGCGCGGGTGCCGCTCGGCGCGCCCGTGCCGGAGGACGCCCGGTGACCGCGCCGATCCGGGTGCTCCTCGTCGACGACCACGCCCTCCTCCGCGCCGGTTTCCGCACGATCCTCGACACCCAGCCCGACATCACCGTCGTCGGCGAGGCCTCGACCGGGGCGGATGCCGTCGCGCAGGCCGCCGACCTGCGCCCTGACGTCATCACGATGGACGTGCAGATGCCCGACATGGACGGGATCGAGGCGACGCGCCGCCTCGTGGCCGATCCCTCGGTGAGCGCCGCGATCGCGATCGTGACGACGTTCGATCGCGACGACTACCTCTATCAGGCGCTCGAAGCCGGCGCGAGCGGATTCCTCCTCAAGAACGCGGGCGCCGAGGATCTCATCTCCGCGGTGCGCGCGCTCGCGGCCGGGGACGGCATGCTGGCACCCGAGGTGACGCGCCGCGTCCTCACCCGCTTCGCCGGAGCGACTGCGAAGGCCGACGCCGCTCCCGCCCGCGCGGTGGCGAAGGCGTCCGCGGCCCCCGTCCTCGCAGAACCGCTGACCGAGCGGGAGGCCGAGGTGCTGACCCTGCTCGCCGACGCCCGCAGCAACGCCGAGATCGCCCGCGCCCTCTTCATCGGGGAGGCCACCGTGAAGACCCACGTCTCCCGCATCCTGCAGAAGCTCGGCGCCAGGGACCGCGTGCAGGCCGTCGTGCTCGCGCATCGGATGGGGCTGGCCTGACCGGAGGCGGACCGCTCGCCCGCGATACTCTCGGAGCCATGCCCGCCGCCGTCCCCGTGTCCCGTCCGATCGTCGCCGGGATCGTCACGGCGCTCGTGGGGTTCACGAGCTCGTTCGCGGTGGTGCTCACCGGCCTCGATGCCGTCGGCGCGTCGGCGGCGCAGGCAGCCAGCGGACTCCTCGCCGTGAGCCTCGCGATGGGGCTCGCCTGCATCGTGCTGGCCTGGCGCTACCGGATGCCGATCACGGCCGCGTGGTCCACTCCCGGTGCCGCCCTGCTCGTGGCGACCGGCAGCGTCGAGGGCGGCTGGCCGGCCGCGGTCGGGGCCTTCCTCGTGGCCGCGGCCCTCATCCTCCTCACGGCGCTCTGGCCCGCGCTCGGGGCCCTGATCGCCCGGATCCCGCCGTCGATCGCGCAGGCCATGCTGGCGGGAGTGCTGCTGCCGCTCTGCCTCGCGCCGATCACGGGGGTCGTCGCGAATCCGTGGGGCGTGCTCCCGGTCGTGCTGACCTGGCTGGTCTTCGCCCGGCTGGCTCCCCGGTGGGCCGTGCCGCTGGCCTTCGTCGCCGCGGCTGCGGTCGTCGCCGTCTCGCTGGTCTCCGCAGGGACCCCGGTCGACCCAGCCGTCCTCCTGCCGCGGTTCGAGCTGACGATGCCGGCCTTCACCGTCGGGGCCCTGGTCGGCATCGCGCTGCCGCTGTTCATCGTGACCATGGCGTCGCAGAACGTGCCGGGTATCGCGATCATGCGCAGCTTCGGCTACGAGGTCCCGTGGCGTCCGGCGATGCTCGTGACAGGTCTCGGCACCGCCGTCGGCGCTCCGGCGGGCGGTCACGCGATCAACCTCGCCGCCATCAGCGCGGCCCTCGCCGCGTCCCCTGACGCGGACCCCGATCCGGACCGGCGCTGGCTCGCCGGGGTCTCGACGGGGGCGTCCTATCTCGTGCTGGGCGCGTTCTCCGCCGCCTTCGCCACGCTCGTCGTGCTCGCCCCGACGGCGGTGATCCCGGCGGTCGCGGGGCTGGCGCTGTTCGGCGCCTTCGGCGCGGCCGTCCAGCAGGCGATCGACGACCCCGGCGAGCGCCTCCCCGCGGTCGTCACGTTCCTCGTCGCCGCCTCCGGCATCGCCGTGCTCGGGGTGAGCGCGGCGTTCTGGGCACTGGTCGCCGGCCTGCTCGTGCGCACGGTGCTGCACGCCGGCCGTCCGTCCCGCGGCTGATCCGTCGCCGTCCCCCCTGCGGGGGATGCCCCACCCCGCCCGCGCTCAATAGCGTGAAGGTCATGCGGATCACCTTCGGACGGAGCACCACGACATGACCACCGGACTGCTGGAACTCTCCGGCATCACCAAGAGCTACGGCAGCCGCCGGGTGCTGGACGACGTGTCGTTCACGGTCGCGCCGGGCCGGCTCACCGGCTTCGTCGGCGGCAACGGCGCCGGCAAGACCACGACCATGCGCATCATCCTCGGTCTGCTGTCGTCGGACGGCGGACGAGTCGACCTCGACGGGACGCCCCTCACCACCGCCGACCGCCGCCGCTTCGGGTACATGCCCGAGGAGCGCGGCCTGTACCCGAAGATGAAGGTCCTGGAGCAGATCGTCTACCTCGCGCGCCTCCACGGGTTCAGCAAGCCGGAGGCGACGGAGCGGGCGACCGCGCTGCTCACGGAGCTCGGACTCGGCGAGCGCCTCGACGACACGATCGAATCGCTGTCGCTGGGCAATCAGCAGCGGGCGCAGATCGCCGCGTCGCTCGTGCACGACCCCGAGGTGCTGATCCTCGACGAGCCCTTCTCCGGCCTGGACCCCATCGCAGTGGACGTCGTCGCCGGAGTGCTGCAGGCCAGCGCGGCCCGCGGGGCCTCGATCCTCTTCTCCTCCCATCAGCTGGACGTGGTCGAGCGTCTCTGCGACGACCTCGTCATCCTCGCGGGGGGCACCATCCGTGCCGCCGGGTCCCGGGACGGGCTTCGCGCCGAGCACGCCCGCGACCGGTACGAGCTCATCTCGGCGGGAGACGCCGGCTGGCTGCGCACCGAGCCCGGGGTCACGGTCGTCGACTTCGAGGGCGGCTACGCGCTCTTCGACGCGGACGGCCCCGACACCGCCCAGCGCGTGCTGCAGTCGGCGGTCGCGCGCGGCGACGTCGCGAGCTTCGCGCCCAAGCACCCCTCCCTCGCCCAGATCTTCAAGGAGGTCATCCAGTGAATGCCTCGACCCCCGCACGGAACGGGATCTGGCTGGTCGCCGAGCGGGAGATCGGCTCCAAGCTCCGCAGCAAGGCGTTCCTGATCTCGACCGGCATCCTGCTGCTCATCGCCCTCGCCGGCGTGCTGTTCGGCGGCTTCGCGAGTCAGAACAACGACGCCATGCCGGTGGCCGTGACCTCGGAGACCGCGACCGCCGTGTCCGCACTGCCCGACGTCGAGGTGACCGAGGTCGCCTCTCGCGCCGACGCCGAGGAGCTGGTCCGCGAGGGGGACGTCGATGCGGCGGTGCTCGCGGGGGACAACGCCGCGGGCTACACGATCGTCGCGCTGGAGGACGCCCCCGGATCGCTCGTGTCCGCGCTGTCGCTGTCCCCCGAGGTCGTGATCCTCGAACCGGTCACCACCAACCCGCTGCTGCGCTACTTCATCGCGATCGCCTTCGGTCTCGTCTTCATGATGGCCGCGGCGACCTTCGGCGGCACCATCGCGCAGAGTGTGGTCGAGGAGAAGCAGACCCGGGTCGTGGAGGTGCTGCTGTCGGCGATCCCGGCGCGCACGCTGCTCGCCGGCAAGGTGATCGGCAACACGGTGCTCGCGATGGGGCAGATCCTCGCCCTCGCGGCCGTCGCCACCATAGGGCTCATCGTGACGGGTCAGCGCGAGGTGCTGACCACCCTGGGCGCCCCCATCATCTGGTTCGCGGTGTTCTTCCTGTTCGGGTTCATCCTGCTCGCGGCGATGTTCGCGGCGGCGGCCTCCATGGTCTCCCGGCAGGAGGACATCGGATCGACGACGACCCCCATCACGATGCTCATCATGGCGCCGTACGTGCTGGTGATCGTGTTCAACGACAACCCGCTGGTGCTGACGATCATGTCGTACGTGCCGTTCTCGGCTCCGGTCGGCATGCCGATGCGCTTGTTCGTCGGCGAGGCGCAGTGGTGGGAGCCGCTCCTGAGCCTCGCGATCCTCCTGGCGAGCTGCGTCGCGGCGATCGTCGTCGGCGCGAAGATCTACGAGAACTCCCTGCTCCGGATGGGCTCGCGCGTGAAGCTCGCCGAGGCTCTGCGCGGCTGATCCCGGGACCCCGCCTTCGCGTCGAGACCCCCTGCTGCACGCGTGTGCAGCAGGGGGTCTCGGCGTGTACCCGGGGTCTCGGTGTCAGAGGAGGCCGTCGGAGAGGGTGGTGGGGTTGCCGAAGCGGTGGTTGGTGATCGACACGGCCTGCTCGTGCAGGAACGGGAGCATCTCCACCCGACCCGCTCCGGTCACGGCGTGGGACCACACCGCGACGTCGGGGCTGCCGTCGAGGGCCGTGTGCAGCGCGGCGGCATCGCCACCGACGAGCCGCACCCGCTGCCACGACCGGGCGCCCTTCGCGTAGCGCTTCGTCCACGCGGCATCGGACTCGGTCTTCACGGTCACGCCCTGGGCCTTGAGCGCCTTCTCCACGCGGGACGGGAGCGACGCGGCCGACACGGTGAAGGGGCTGCCGCTGCGCAGTGCCGCGGCGAGCACGCGGACTCCCTCGGCCAACGGCGCGTCCTCGGCGATACGCACGTCGACCGCCACCGGACGGTACCGGAACACGTTGCGCTCGACGCCGAGTCCGGACTTGTCGCTCACGGCGCCGAACTCGTCGATCCACGCGCGCTCATCGGCGGCCGCGGCGCGGTGCAGCCACTCGATACCCACGGGGTCGAGCTCAGGCGCAGCCGCCTCCAGCAGCCCGGTCACGGCCGGGGTCACCGCCGCACCCGGAGCCGCGGCGGGCAGCTCGCCCGCACGCCACTCACCGAGACCGAAGAGGTAGTTCGGGCCGCCGGCCTTGGCTCCGGCGCCCACGGCCGAGCGCTTCCAGCCGCCGAACGGCTGGCGCTGCACGATGGCGCCGGTGATGCCCCGGTTCACGTACAGGTTGCCGGCCTCGACGCGATCCAGCCAGGTCGCGACCTCGGCGGAGTCCAGCGAGTGCAGCCCCGCGGTGAGGCCGTAGTCGACGGCGTTCTGCAGCCGGATGGCCTCGTCGAGGTCCTTCGCGTGCATGATGCCGAGCACGGGTCCGAAGAACTCGGTCAGGTGGAAGTACGAGCCCTCGCGCACGCCGGTCTTCACCCCCGGCGTCCACTGCTTCCCCTCGTCGTCGAGCTTCCGGGGCTCCACGAGCCAGCGCTCGCCCTTGTCGAGCGTGGTGAGCGCGGTGAGGAGCTTGCCGTTCGCGGGCTCGATGATCGGCCCCATCTGCGTGGCGGGGTCGTCGGGAAGCCCGACGCGCATCGAGGTGACCGCGTCCACGAGCTGCCGCTCGAAGCGCTTCGAGTCGGCCACCGACCCGACGAGGATCGCCAGCGACGCGGCCGAGCACTTCTGCCCGGCGTGGCCGAACGCGCTGCGGGCGACGTCGGCGGCCGCGAGGTCGAGGTCGGCCGACGGCGTCACGATGATGGCGTTCTTGCCGCTGGTCTCGGCGAGCAGCGGAAGGTCGGCCCGGAAGGAGCGAAACAGCTGCGCGGTCTCGTAGGCCCCGGTGAGGATGACCCGGTCGACCTGGGGGCTCGCGACCAGTCGGGTGCCGAGGTCGCGGGAGGCGAGGTCGACGAGGGCGAGCAGATCGCGCGGGACGCCCGCGGCCCACAGCGCCTCGACCATCACGGCGCCGCACCGCTGGGTGAGCTTCGCGGGCTTGATGATCACGCCGGATCCGGAGGCGAGGCCGGCGAGCACACCGCCGGCGGGGATCGCCACGGGGAAGTTCCACGGCGGCGTGACCACGGTCACCTTCGACGGCACGAACTCGGCGCCGGGGATGGCCTCGAGGTCCTTCGCCCGCTCGGCGTAGTAGTGCGCGAAGTCGATCGCCTCGCTGACCTCGGGATCGGCTTCCGCGATGGTCTTGCCGGCCTCGTGCGCCATGATCTCCAGAAGCTCGCCGCGGCGGGCGGCCAGTTCATCGCCCGCGCGGTGCAGGACGGCGGCGCGCTCGGCGGCGGGGAGCGCCGCCCATTTCTCGGCGGCGGAGGTGGCGGCGGCGAACACGGCGTCCAGCTCGGCGTCGGTCTCGATGCGCGCGGCGGCGATGGCGTCCCGGCCGAGCGTCGACGACACCGAGCGCTGCAGGATCTCCCGACCCCACGCGCGGTTCGCGGCGAGCGCGGGATCGGTGTCGGGCTCGTTCGCGAAGCCGTCCGTGGTGTTCGCGGGGCGCGGAGCCGTGCGGTCCTGGGTGCGGTTCGGGCCGGGTACCGACGAGTCCGCGACGAGCGCGGCGAGGGAGCGCTCGAAGCGCTCCCGCTCGCGGGTGAGCAGGGTCGGGTTCGAGGCCAGCTCGAACACGGCGGACATGAAGTTCTCGGGGCTCGCGTTCTCCTCGAGGCGCCGCACGAGGTACGCGATCGCGACATCGAACTCCGCCGGGTTCACGACCGGCGTGTAGAGGAGGAGGCGGCCGACGTCCTTGCGGACGGCCTCGGCCTGCCCGGTCGCCATGCCGAGCAGCATCTCGTACTCCACGAGGGCGCCCTTCAGCCCCTGGGTCCCTGAGCCTGTCGAAGGGTCGGTCACGCCACGGGCCTTCGCGAGCAGCCAGGTGTAGGCGATGTCGAAGAGGTTGTGCCCGGCGACGCCGATGCGCACGGCATCCAGCCGCTCGGGGGTCATCGCCCAGTCGAGCACGCGCTTGTAGTTCGTGTCGGAATCCTGCTTGGTGCCGTACGTCGCGAGCGGCCAGCCGTGCACCTTCGCGTCGACCTCCTCCATCGCGAGGTTCGCGCCCTTGACCACGCGCACCTTGATCGGCGCTCCGCCCTTGGCGCGGCGGGCGGCCGCCCACTCCTGGAGCCGCTGCATGGCACCGAGCGCGTCCGGCAGGTACGCCTGCAGCACGATGCCGGCCTCGAGGTCCTCCAGGCCGGGCTGGTCGAGGATGCTCGTGAAGGCCGCGATCGTGAGGTCGAGATCGCGGTACTCCTCCATGTCGAGGTTGATGAACTTCTGGGTCCCGGTGCGGGCACCCTTCGCCTCGGCCTTCGCCGCGAGCCGGTACAGCGGGGTGAGCTTCTCGACGACGTCGGCGACGGCCTCGTCGAACGACCACATGGAGAGCTGGCTGACGACGCTCGAGACCTTGATCGAGACGTAGTCGACGTCCGGACGGGCGAGGAAGTCGTACGTGCCCTGCAGTCGGCGGCCCGCCTCGCGCTCCCCAAGCACGGCCTCGCCGAGGAGGTTCAGGTTCAGACGGTTGCCGGTCTTGCGGAGCTTGGCGATCGCGGGACCGAGCTTGGACGGCGTGGCGTCGAGCACGAGGTGCCCGACCATGGCCCGCAGCACGCGCCGCGAGATCGGCACGACGACGTTCGGGAGCTTCGGCGCCCAGAACCCGCCGGCCTTGATGGCGGCCCGGAGGTAGCCGGGCAGCAGCGTGGGCGTGATGTCGGAGAGCTCGGCGAGCTTGCGGCCGGCGACCCGCAGATCCTCCGGACGCATGACGCCGTCGACGAAGCCGACCGTGAAGGCGAGGCCGTTCGGGTCCTTGAGCACTTCGGACAGGCGCTGGGCGGCGGGCTCGACCGGGTGGGTCTCGCTCTCGGCGAGCCAGCGCTCCACGAGCGCGGCGACCTCTTCGGTGCGGGGGGTGGTGTCGTCGATGACGGTCATGAAGCGGGGTACCTTCCTCGGCCTCGCACACCCGGGTGTCGTGTGCGGCTGGATCATTGTCCAGCCGCTCGGTAGGCTCCGTCTATCAACCGATTCGAGTGGATTCTGTTCACTCCTCCCGAACGATCGGAACCGCCGTGCTCGACGTCCATCGCCTGCGTCTGTTGGTGGAGCTGTCACGCCGCGGCACGCTCTCCGCCGTGGCCGATGCGCTGTCCTACAGCAAGGCCTCCGTGTCGCAGCAGCTCGCCGCGCTGGAGCGTGATGTCGGGGTGCCGCTGCTGCGTCGGGTCGGTCGCGGCGTGCAGTTCACGCCGCAGGGGAACGTCCTGGTGGCCGAGGCCATCGGCATCCTCGATCAGCTCGAGCACGCCCAGGTCGCCGTCGCCGAATCGCTCACCGAGGTGACCGGCACCGTGCGCCTCGCGGTGTTCCAGTCCACCGCGCACTCCCTGCTGCCCCGCGCCCTCGCAGCCCTCGGCGCGCGCCACCCCGCCCTGCGCGTCGAGGTGACCGAGCGGGATCCGGAGTCCGGGCTGGTGGGCGTCTCGAGCCGCGACTACGACCTCATCCTCGCGGAGCAGTATCCGGGCCATACGCGTCCCATCCACGCCGACCTCGACCGCGTGGTGCTCGCCCACGACGCCATCGCCCTCGCCCGGCGTCCGGGAGCGTCGGAATCCGCCGATCCCGTCGCTGCCCTGTGGGCGACCCGCGCCGAGCCGTGGGTGCTCGAACCCGCCGGGACCGCCTCCCGCGCGTGGGCCGAGCAGCTCTGCCGCACCGCCGGGTTCGAGCCCGACGTGCGCTTCGAGCTGGCCGACCTCACCGCGCACGTCCGGCTCATCCACGCGGGACTCGCGGTCGGGCTGCTCCCCGAGCTCGTGTGGGCCGGCGACACCCCGACGGTCGACCTCGCCCCGCTCCCGCACGAACCGCGCCGGGAGATCTTCTCCTCCGCGCGCCGGGTCTCCGCGGACGCCCCGTCGATCCGCGCCGTCCGCGCCGCGCTCGCCGACGCCGCCTCCCGCAACCTCCTGGACTGACGCGAACCGACTTCCGGGAATATGCATGCACATGCATCGGTTCATCCCCCGTGTACCCGGACGACGGCGTCCGATCCCCTCCGTCCGAAAGGCACTTCCGTGAGCACTCCCGTCATCGACCGCACCGCCCCGACCGAGCACCCCGTCCTCGACGTCCTCGCCGGCCGCTGGAGCCCCCGCGCGTACGACGCGCAGCACCCGATCGACGAGGCCAAGCTCGCCACCGCCCTCGAGGCCGCCCGCTGGAGCCCCTCCGCCAACAACATCCAGCCCTGGCGCTTCATCGTCGCCCGCCGCGGCACCGCCCTGCACGCCCAGATCGTCGACGCGCTCATGGGCTTCAACCAGGCCTGGGCCGGCAACGCGGCCGTCCTCGTCGTCGCGATCGCCGAGACCGCGACCGCCGACGGCACGCCGATCAGCCACGCGTTCTACGACCTCGGCCAGGCCGTGGCGCACTTCTCCGTGCAGGCCCACCACGACGGCCTCGTCGTGCACCAGATGAGCGGCTTCGACCCCGAGGTCGTCCGCGAGTTCGCCGACCTCGAGCCCCGCTTCACCCCCGCCACCGTCATCGCCGTCGGCGAGTTCGGCGACATCGAGGCTCTGCCGGAGGTGCTGCAGGAGCGCGAGGTCGCCCCGCGGGTGCGCCGTCCGATCGCGGAGACGGTCGTCCTCAGCGCCTGAGCATCGACACACGAAAGGCCCGGTATGCGTGATGCATACCGGGCCTTTTCGCGGTGCGCCGAGGCCGCTCAGTCGTCGAGCAGCTCGGCCTCGATCACGTCGTCCTCGTCCTCGGGCTCCGGCTCCGGCGTCGTCGCGGTGAGCACGAGGCCCGTGCCGTCGGCCGCCACGTCCACCCGGACGGTGTCGCCGTCGTGCACGCCGCCCGAGAGGAGGGCGGTCGCCAGCTTGTTCTGCACCTCGGTCTGGATGAGGCGACGCAGCGGGCGGGCGCCGAACACCGGGTCGTACCCGCGCTCGGCCAGCCACGACCGCGCCCCGGGAGTGACCGCGAGCGTGAGGCGGCGGTCGCGCAGCCGGTCGTGCAGCTGGTCGACCGACAGCTCCACGATCTGCGCGAGGTCGTCTTCGGTGAGCGCCTGGAACATCACGATGTCGTCGAGACGGTTGAGGAACTCCGGCCGGAACGCCTGGCGCACGAGGGCCATCACCTGCTCCCGCTTCTCCTCCACGGAGAGCACGGGGTCGATGAGGATCGGCGAGCCCAGGTTGGAGGTCAGGATGAGGATCACGTTCGAGAAGTCGACCGTGCGCCCCTGCCCGTCCGTCAGCCGTCCGTCGTCGAGTACCTGCAGCAGCACGTCGAACACCTCGGGGTGCGCCTTCTCGACCTCGTCGAGCAGGATCACGCTGTACGGACGACGGCGCACGGCCTCGGTCAGCTGACCGCCCTGCTCGTAGCCGACGTACCCCGGAGGGGCGCCGACGAGCCGGGAGACCGAGTGCTTCTCGCCGTACTCCGACATGTCGATGCGCACCATGGCGTGCTCGTCGTCGAAGAGGAACTGCGCGAGCGCCTTGGCCAGCTCGGTCTTCCCGACACCGGTCGGGCCGAGGAACAGGAACGAGCCGGTGGGGCGACCGGGATCGCTGATGCCCGCGCGCGACCGGCGCACCGCGTCGGACACGGCCTTGACGGCATCCTTCTGGCCGATGAGGCGCTTGCCGAGCTCGTTCTCCAGGTGCAGGAGCTTCTCGCTCTCCCCCTGCAGCAGCCGCCCGACGGGAATGCCGGTCCAGGCCGCGATCACGGCCGCGATGTCCTCCTCGGTGACCTGCTCGTTCACCATGCGCGGTTCGCTCGAGGCGGTGGCCTCGGCCTGCTCGGCTTCGGCGATGTCGCGCTCCAGGCGCTTGATCGTCTCGTACTCGAGCTTCGACGCCTTCGTGTAGTCGGCGTTGCGCATGGCGAGGTCGCGCTGGGTGATCGCGTCGTCGAGCTGCTTCTTCAGCTCTCCGACCCGGTTCAGGCCCTGCCGCTCCCGCGCCCAGCGGGCCTCGAGTCCGGCCAGCTCCTTCTCGAGTTCGACGAGGTGCTCGCGGAGGGTGCCGAGACGCTCCTTGGACGCGGCGTCCTTCTCCCGCTTGAGCGCGAGCTCCTCCAGCTTCAGCCGGTCGACCTGACGCTTGAGCTGGTCGATCTCGACGGGAGAGGAGTCGATCTCCATCTTCAGACGAGACATCGACTCGTCGATCAGGTCGATGGCCTTGTCCGGCAGCTGCCGCGCGGGCAGGTAGCGGTTGGAGAGGGAGGCCGCGGCCACGAGCGCGCTGTCGGAGATGGTCACCCCGTGGTGCGCCTCATAACGCCCCTTGAGCCCGCGGAGGATCGCGATCGTGTCCTCGACCGTCGGCTCGCCCACGTACACCTGCTGGAAGCGTCGCTCGAGGGCGGCGTCCTTCTCGATGAACTCGCGGTACTCGTTGAGCGTGGTGGCGCCGATGAGCCGCAGCTCGCCGCGGGCCAGCATCGGCTTGAGCATGTTCGAGGCCGCGACCGAGCCCTCGCCGCCGCCCGCGCCCATGAGCACGTGCAGCTCGTCGATGAACGTGATGACCTGGCCGTCCGACTCGGTGATCTCCTTGAGCACCTGCTTCAGGCGCTCCTCGAACTGGCCGCGGTACATCGCACCCGCGACGAGCGCGGAGATGTCGAGCGAGACGAGCTCCTTGTCCTTGAGGGACTCGGCGACGTCGCCCGCGACGATGCGCTGCGCGAGGCCTTCGACCACCGCGGTCTTGCCGACGCCGGGCTCACCGATCAGCACCGGGTTGTTCTTGGTGCGGCGGGTGAGCACCTGGCTGACGCGCCGGATCTCACTGTCCCGTCCGATGACGGGGTCGAGCTTGCCCTCGCGGGCACGGTCGGTCAGGTTGATGCCGAACTGCTCGAGGGCGGACTGCTGTTCCTGGTTCGGGGATCCGGTCTGCGGGGTGGTCATGCGCTCCTCCTGGAGATGCTCCTTCTGAAAGTTGAGTTTGGTTGACTCAAGTTTAGCATTCGGTGGTGCGCGGCTCCACCACCTCTCACCTCTCGCGGGCGACCTCGTCCCAGACGGCCGCCGCCACCTCGCGCTTGGTCCCGGCCGCGGTCCGCGCCAGGGCCCCTCCGCGACCGAGGATGTGCACGGCGTTCTCGCCACGCTCGAAACCCTGCTCCCAGCCGACCTCGTTCACCACCAGCAGGTCGACCCCCTTGCGCTCCTGCTTGCCGCGGGCACGGGCGAGCAGCTCGGCCTCGTCCTCCGGGGTCTCCGCCGCGAACGCGACGATGAGCTGCCCTTCCCGCCGGATGTCGACGAGCGCGGCGACGATGTCCTCGTTCTCGACGAGTTCGATCGTGCCTACGCCGCCACGGTCCTTGGTGAGCTTGCGGGCGGAGACCTCGACCGGACGGTAGTCGGCCACCGCCGCCGCCATCAACACGACGTCGGCCGTCGCCGCCTCCTCCTTCATCGCCGCGGACAGCTCGGCGGCTGTGCCGACCCGCACGATCCGGATGTGCGGGTGGCGGGCCTCCGCGAGCACGTCCCCGGAGACGTTCGCCGCGACGAGCGCCACCTCCGCGCCGCGCGCCGCCGCCTCCGCCGCGAGCGCGACCCCCTGGCGGCCACTGCTCCGGTTGCCGAGGAAGCGCACCGGATCGATGGGCTCCCGCGTGCCGCCCGCCGAGACGACGACCCGCACGCCTGCGAGGTCGCCCGGGGCCAGCAGCGCCTGGACGGCGGCGAGGATCTCCTCGGGCTCGACCATGCGACCGGGGCCGCTGTCGCCGCCGGCCAGTTCGCCGTCGGCGGGGCCGACCACGTGCACGCCGCGGTCCCGGAGCGTGGCCATGTTCGCCTGCGTGGCGGGGTTCCGCCACATCTCCGCGTGCATCGCGGGGGCGACGAGCACGGGCGCCTCGGTCGCGAGCAGCGTCGTGCCGAGGAGGTCGTCGGCGAGGCCCGCGGCCATCTTCGCGAGGGAGTTCGCCGTCGCCGGGGCGACCACGACGAGGTCCGCCCCCTGCCCCAGCGCGACGTGCCGCACGCGGGCGACATCCTCGTGCACGCTCGTCGTCACCGGGTGCCGGCTCAGCGCCTCCCAGGTCGGCAGGCCCACGAAGCGCAGCGCATCCTCCGTGGGCACGACGGTCACGTCATGACCGGCCTTGGTGAGCAGGCGCACGAGGTGCACCGTCTTGTACGCGGCGATGCCGCCCGTGACTCCCACGACGATGTTCACGCCTCGATTCTGCCCCAGGGTCCGGACGCCCGGGCCGTCGCGTGCGGATCCGTCCCCGCCCGTCCCGGCCGACCTAGACTCGGAGGCGTGTGCACGGTGGTGATCGATGTCGAGGCCGCGGGTTCCGCGCGGCTGCTGGCCGTCCGCGACGAGGACCCGGCCCGGGAGTGGGATGCTCTCGGCCCGTGGTGGCCCGAGGAGTACCCGGGAGTGATCGGCATCCGCGACCGCCGCGCCGGTGGGGCCTGGCTCGCCGTGAACCCCGCCGAACGACGCCTCGCCGTGCTCCTCAACCGCGCCGACGTGCAGGACCTCTCCGCGACCGCGGCCGTCTCCCGCGGGACCCTTCCGCTCGCCGCGGTCACCGGTCGCTCTCCGCAGGGAGCCCCGCCGATGCACGGCTTCAATCTGCTCGAAGTCGGTCCGGAGGGCGCGCGAGTGCTCTCGTGGGACGGTGCCGAGTTGCGGGAGACCCCGATCGAGCCCGGGACCCACATGATCGCCCACGACGACCTCGACGACGAGGGGACCCCGCGCATCGCCGCGTGGCTCCCGGAGTTCCGGGCGCTCGGGCCCGCCGCGGCGAGCGCCGACTGGGCGACCGAGTGGACCGCGCTCCTCGGATCCTCGGCGACCCTGCCCCCGGAAGACGACCGCGCCATCATCCGGGACAACCGCCCGCACGGGTACCCGACGCAGTCCCTTCTCTACGCGGTCGCCACGATCACGCCCGCCGGGGTCGACGTCCGCGACGTCACCCTCCCCTCCCCCGCCCACTGGCACTGACCCCCCTCTTTCCCTCCCCCCGCCCCATCCGCTCCACCCCTCCGCCCCTCCACCGCTCGCGCCGCGAGATCACAACCGCGCCCCCGCCCTCCGCCCGCGGCCCCTTTCTGATCCCGCCCGGCCCGCCGCTTCCCGCGCAGGATCGAAAACGCACCCGGCCGTCCATCCCGCAGGGCCTTACTGATCCCGCACTGATGCGGGCGACCGACCCCTCGGTTCGACGAGATCCGCTGCGGAGCTTGGGGGGCGATGCCCGCCGGGCGGGGCTGGACCAGAATGCCGGGGCCTGTCGCGGGACCGTTCGGGCTGATGCGGGACGGTAAACGCTCCGGATCCGGCTCCGTGCCGCGCGTTTTCGAGCCCGCACGACAGCGGGGAACGGTGGCGGAATCGTGGCGGGACGGAAAGTGGCCCGGACGCGTGGCGAGGGGGCACGAAACTGGTCCCGCACGGCTGAAGGACGGACGGGAGGACAGGAGGGAGGGGTGTCAGGCGGCGGGGAGGGCGTCGGCGCAGGAGAAGCGGGCGCGGTAGGCGGTGGGAGTCACGCCCAGCACGCGGGCGAAGTTCTGCCGGAGGACGGCCGCGGAACCGAAGCCGCAGTCCGTCGCGATGTGTTCGAGCGGAAGATCGGTGCGCTCGAGGAGGCGCTGGGCCTGGATGATCCGCTGCCGGCCGAGCCACGCCGCAGGGGTCGCCCCGTACTCGGCCTTGAAGCGGCGCGCGAAGGTCCGCGGCGACATGAGTGCCCGCGCTGCGAGCTGGTCGACCGTCAGGTCTTCGCGGAGGTTCTCCACCGCCCAGTCGGCCACCACGGCGAGCGAATCCGTGGGCGCGACCGGGATGGGGCGATCGATGAACTGCGCCTGACCCCCGTCCCGTTGCGGCGGCACGACCATCCGACGCGCGATCCGGTTGGTGATCTCCGCCCCGAGCTCCTGTCGCAGCAGGTGCAGGCAGGCGTCGATGCCCGCGGCGGTGCCCGCGCTGGTGATGATGCGGCCGTCCTGGACGAAGAGCACGTCCGGGTCGATGTCGACGGCGGGGTACATGTCGGCCATTGTGTGCGCGTACATCCAGTGCGTCGTCGCCCGCCGCCCGTCCAGCACTCCGGCCGCGGCGAGGATGAACGACCCGCTGCACACGCTCATGACCCAGGCGCCGCGCGCCACGGCCTCGCGGGCCAGGTCGACGAGGAGCGGGTCGATGTCGCCCCAGACCTCGCGCGGCACCGGGCAGAACACGACGAGGTCGGCCTCCGCGGCGAAGGACAGATCGTGTTCCACGTTGATGGAGAAGCCGATCTTGGAGCGCACGACCCCGGGCCGCGGGGCGACGATGCGGAAGTCGAAGTTCGGCACCCCGTCGGCCGATCGGTCGAGGCCGAACGCCTCGCAGGCGACCCCGAACTCGAACGGCGCGAAGCCGTCCTGCACCACGCACGCGACGGTCTTCATCACAGCTCCCGGAATGGCAGTTTTCCTACGCACAGTGCCCGATCCGCCACTCGTGGCAGCATCACACCGAGCGTAGCTTTTCTGCCATGGTACTCCTCATCCTCCTCCTCGCCCTCGTCATCTGGGCGGTCGTCGCCACCTTCGTCGAACTGCGGCGCGACGGCTACCGCCCGACCCCCACCGACTGGAGCCGCGTCGCCGGTCAGGACGCCCTGTCGCAGGCCGACCCCGGCCACGTCTACCGCTGACCTGCCGACAATCCGCGAGGAGGGCTACGCTCGGGTCATGAGCGACCCCCAGCAGCCCGGACAGCCCTCGCGCGACGGCGCCGTCGACCCGGCCGCGACCCCGACCCCTCCGTCGCTCCCGGCGGAGCCGCAGTACCCCGGCGCGCAGGCCCCCGCACCGGGAGCGCCGTACGCCCCCGGCCTCGGCGGGGGTCATGTCTTCCCCACCGCCACCCCGCAGGCCTCCCCCACCGCGATACCGCAGCCGTCACCGACCGCACCGGGATTCGTCCCCGGATCCGCCGGCATCCCGCCCTATGGCGCACCGGCCCCGAGCACATCCGGCAACGGCCTCGGGCGCGCCGCCTTCATCGTCGCGCTAGTGACCCTCGCGATCGACGTGTTCCTGATCCTCGCGCGGCCGTTCGTCTACATGTCGGACCGGACCTACAGCCTGATCGGCCTGATCGAGGGGGCGTCGGGCATCCTCACCTTCCTCGGCTACGGGGCTGCGCTCGTGCTCGGCCTCATCGCGGCGCGACGCCCGGGTCCGCGGCTGCTCGCCGGGATCGCCATCGGCATCTCGGGCGCCGGTCTGCTGACGATCGTGCTGAGCTGGCTCTCGTCGACCTTCTACGGGTTCCTGTGACCGCTCAGGATCGCGGGAGCACCCGCTCGTAGACCTCGATCATGGCGGCCGTCCGCGACGACTGCCGGAAGGCGTCCGCCACGGCGGGCACCGGCCGCGGCGCGATCCCGTCCGCGATGTCCGCGGCCGCCTGCCGCAGCGTCGCGGCGAGGGCCTCGATCCGTTGCGCCTCGACGGCTCGTCCGCGAGCGTGCGGATCCGTCGTCGGCACCGCCCAGAGCCCGCCCTGGAGTTCCGCGGCGATGTCGGGATCGCACACGACGGAGGGCGTGCCGAGGGTGGCCGCCTCGAACGGCGTCATGCCCTGGGTCTCGAACCCGATGGACGTCTGCACGAGCGCATCGGCGGCGGCGATCCGCTCCAGCGTCTGCGCATAGGAGAGTCGGCCGGCGAACCGTACGTCCGCACGTCCCGCGACGATGCGTTCGGCAGCGGTGCGCTGTCCGCCGCCGCCGATCACTTCGAGCTCTGCGTCGATGCCCGCGTCGACCCAGGCCTGGAGGAACGGGAGCAGGCGCTTCTCCGGACTCATCCGCCCGAGCCAGACGAAGCGCGCGCGCCCCGGCGTCCGTTCGGCGGGGGCCGCTGCGAGGGTCTGCGCACGGACGTCATCGTCGATGCCGTTCCACACGACGTCAACCGTCCGCGCCACGCCGTTCTGCTCCAGGCGTCGCGCGAAGTGCCCTGACGGGGCCGTGACGGCGGCGGCGCTCGCCGCGAGACCGCGGAGGTACGACCACCCGTCGCTGCCGCCGACCGGCATGCCGATGCCGCGGAGGGCAGCGCGGCGCCAGAGGTTGAGCACGGCGAGCACGGGCCGGTGCAGCGGGGTGACTGCGGCGAGCCCGACATCGACGCGGTTGTGCATCGTGTGCACGACCGGGATTCCGTGCCGGGCGGCGAAGCGGTGGCCGATGAAGGCGCCCCAGAAGTCGGCCTGCACGTGGACGAGGTCGACGGGCGGGCGGTGCGCCATGGCCCGGTCGAGAGTCCGATCGGTCGCCCGCCCCGGCCAGGTCATCGCGTACTCCCGATCGAGGGTGATCGGCAGCGACGGAAGGTCGACGTTCCCCTCGGATGGTGCGGCGTCGTCGCGCCGTGCGTGCATACGGGGCGCGACGACTGTCACGGTGTGCCCGGCGCGCTCCAGGAACGTCCGCTGCAGCCGCATCGACACCTGCGCCCCGCCGAGGGAGTCGAGGTGCTGATCGGCGAAGAAGACGACGTGCATCCGCGTCACTCGGGCAGCGGCTCGTCGCGGTACAGCGCCTCGAAGGTGTCGAGCGTGCGGTTGATGTCGTGGATGGCCACACCGTCGAGGGACGCCTTCTGCATCCGCTCGTACTCGCCGGGGGAGGCGGTCAGCACGGCGGTCAGCTTCGCGGCGAGGTCGTCGACGTCTCCCGGCGTGAAGAGGTGGCCGTTCTCGCCGTCGTGCACGAGGTGCGGCAGGGCGACGGCGTCCGCGGCGACGATCGGCAACGCCGATGCCATCGCCTCCATCGTCGCGATGGACTGCAGCTCGGCGATCGACGCGATGACGAAGAGGCTCGCACGGGACAATAGCGCCCGCAGCTCCTCGTCGGTGGTCCGGCCGTGGAAGGTGACCCGGTCCGACAGCCCGAGCTGTGCCGTCAGGTGCTCGAGCTGCTTCCGCTGGTCTCCGCCGCCGACGATGTCGAACGTCGTGTGCAGCGCCGGGTCGAGCTTGGTCATCGCCTTGAGGATGACCTCGACCTGCTTCTCCGCCGTCAGCCGGCCCACGAACACGAGCCGGTTCTCCTCGCGCGGGGCGATGACCGGGGTGTACTGGGAGCGGTCGATGCCGCAGCTCACCGGGATGACGCCGCGCACCTCGACCGTCTTCTCCAGGAAGTCGGCGGCCCGACGCGTCGGCGTGGTGATCGCCCGCGTCAGGTCGAAGGTGCGCTTCGCGTCGGCCCAGGCGAACTTGAGCACCAGGTCGTCGACGAACTTTGGCATGGTCGTGTGGTCGAGGATGTTCTCGGCCATGACGTGGTTCGTCGCGATGACCGGGATGCCGCGCTGCTTCGCGATGCGCGCGAGTCCGCGCCCGATCACGATGTGGGACTGGATGTGCACGACGTCGGGCTGCACGGCGTCGAGCACCTTCCGGGCGTAGTGCTTGGAGCGCCACGGCCACACGAAGCGCAGCCAGTCGTGCGGGGCCCAGCGCACGGAGGGCAGGCGGTGGAGCGTCATCGGCTCCCCCTCGATGACCTCGGTGCGGGGCGCGGTGCGACGGTAGGCCTGGTTGGGGGCGACGACGTGCACCTCGTGCCCGCGCTGCACGAGCCCGGCGGCGAGACGCTCGGCGAAGCGGGCGGCGCCGTTGATGTCGGGCGCGAACGTGTCGCAGCCGAGGAGGATCTTCAGCGGACGGGGCTGTACGGCGGTGGCGTCGCGCGACGCATCGATCGGATCGTCGGAGGAGGTCACAGAGATGCCTAACGGGGTGGCGGCCAAGGAGAAGCCCTGGTCGGGCGGTGGCAACTCTACCCGAGGGCCCTGTCCCCGACGCCGAGCCATACCGGCATCCTTCAGCCTCGGCCGATACCGTGAAGCCATGCGACTGCACGCCGACGCCGACCCCCAGCTGTGGATCCCCGTGACGGACTCGCTCGGGTGGAGGGGACGCCGGCATCGCAAGGCCGCGATCCGGATGCTGCTCGGCCAGGTGAACGCCGCGGTCGGCGCGACGGAGCGCCCCGGTTCGCGGTTCGGAGCCTGGGCGATGAGCCAGGCCGCGCCGATGCTCATGAAGAAGGCCGACGGCCGGGTGCTCGCGTGGACGTGGAAGGCGGAGCCGGACCTCGTCGTGGCGATGGCGACGGTGCAGGCGCTGACCCCCGACATCCGGATCGCCCGCGCGTCGATGCCGATGGAGTACGACGCGACCTCCTTCCCGACCCGGCTCGGCGTCGGCGAGAAACTCGTGGTCCCGACCCCGCCCTCGCCTTCGGCGCCGCCCTTCGCGACCTACACGTGGGACACCGGTACGCACCTGGTGACCCTGACCGCCGTCTGCAGCGACCGGGAACGCTTCGGCACGCTCATCGGCGCGCTGGACGAGCTGGCCCGCAGCCTCCGCATCGCCGACGACCTCACCGGCGGCGAGTCGCCCGACGTCCTCCGCCTCCCGCCCGCCTGACACCGGATGCGGATGCCGACGAACACTGTCGCGCGGTCCCCGCGCATCGTCGACGGCTCACGATCGGTCCACCCGAACGGCCGCTTCCCGTCTGCGGCGCTCGGGCTCGTCGGCATCCTTCCTCTGCTGCCCCTGCTGCTGGCGATCATGGATACCCGTCCAGGCTTCCGCCTCATCCTGATCGCACTCGCTCTCTACGCCGGGATGCTCGCGGTGGCACTCTGGTTCTGGGTGCGGTCCTTGCGCGAACGCCTGATCCGAATCGAGGCAAGCGGCCCGCTGCGATTCACGCCGTCCACGGGCGTCCGCATCTCCTCGTGGCTCGTTCCCGTGACGGGTCTGCTTCCCGCAGCGGCGGCCTTCCTCGTTCACACCCTGGGCCTTCCGACGATGGGCGGTCGGCTTCTCGAATGGGGCCCGTACGTGCTCGCCGTCGTCTCGCTCGTCGGCCTCGGTCGGGAAGTCCTCGCGCAAGGCCACCCGCTGGGTCTCGTACTCGACGAGAGGGGCCTGCACGGAGTCCGCAGATCCGCCCGGGTCGAAGCCTCCTGGGAGGAGATCGGCACCACCACACCTGTCGGCCCACACGGGCCGAAGCTGGCGATCTCGATCGCCGGACGCGCCCCCGTGATCCTCGATGCGCATCACCTGGGGTCTGACCCGGCAGCAGTGGCCTCCGTCGTCTCCTTCTTCCGCGACGCCCCCGATCAGCGACCTGCGCTGGTCGACGGCGTCGCGGCGATGCGCACCGTCGAGGACGCGCACCGATCCCGCCCGGCGGGATGAGAAACGCGCCTCCCGTAGGGCGGGGAGGCGCGTTTCTGATCCGGCGCGGAGCGCCCGGCGACGCGGAGGCCGGGGGCTCAGCGGACGATGCGGAGGGTGCGGACCTCGAAGGGGCGGAGGTGGAGCCCGCCGCCGAGGCGGGGCGCCTCGATCTCGTCCTCGATCAGGCTCACCTCGCGCACCTCGCGGTGCTCGAAGCCGACCGACAGCTCGCCGACCGCCCGGCGCCCGAGCGCCTCGTACACCCGCACGATGACGTCGCCGGAACCGTCGTCGGCGAGCTTCACGGCGGAGACGACGATCCCCTCGCCCGACACCTCCACCAGCGGCTCGACCTCGCGCGCCCCGCGGATCACCGTGGGCGTGCTGTTGAGGCGGATGCCCTCGGCCGTGGCGATCGCGGCGTCGGCGCCGATCACGAGGCCGACCTCGATCTCGTGGAGCCCGTGATCCGTGTCCGGGTCGGGGAAGCGCGGCGCTCGCAGCAGGGAGAGCCGCACGGTCGTGGTGACCCAGTCCTCGCCGACCTCGCGCGTCGTGTCGTACCCGTAGATCGAGTCGTTCACGAGGGCCGCACCGAAGTCCTGCTCGCGCACCAGCACGAAGCGGTGCATCGAGGTCTCGAACTTCGCCGCCTCCCAGCTCGTGTTCGTGTGGGTGACGCGCGCCTGGTAGCCGAACTGCGTCTCGGCTTCAGTGTGCGACGCCTGGATGTCGAGCGGGAAGGCGAGCTTGAGCAGCTTCTCGGTCTCGTGCCAGTCGATGTCGTTGCGCAGCAGCACGGTGCGCGACTGCGGCGCGAGAAGGATCGTCTGCGTGATGGTCGACTCCGAGAACGGACGCACGACGACGATCTGCGCGACACCGTCCACGAGCGACGCTTCGATCGACGAGACCGCCGTGAGGTCGTCGACGCTGTTGCGGTAGTAGCGGTCGATGTCCCACGCGTCCCACATGTTCGGGAAGTCCTGGTGCAGCTGGAACAGGTTCGCGGCCTTGCCTGCGGCGACCGTCTCCCGCCCCGTGGCCTTGTCGACGGCGGAGACGATCAGGCCCTCGCCCGAGACGAGCACGGACACGAGATCGTTCTCGATCCGCCATCCCGGGTGGGTCGCTGAGCCTGCCGAAGCGTCCTCGACGAGCGAGACCGGCCCTTCGACGGGCTCCGGGACCCACGAGGCGCCGAGTGCGCGCCCCCGACCGACCGACGTCGGCTCGAACAGCAGCTCGCGGTCGCCCTCCCCGGCGAGCGACCGGCGCGCGGCGTCAGCGATGTCGCGCGCATCCGAGAGCACGTCGGACAGCACGGCGACGGCCTCGCGGTGCACCCAAGCGATCGAGGTTCCGGGCAGGATGTCGTGGAACTCATGCAGCAGCACGGCCTGCCAGAGCCGGTCGAGCTCGGCCTGCGGGTACGCGGCGCCGGTGCGCACGGCGTCGGTCGCGGCCCACAGCTCGGCCTCCACCAGCGCGTGCTCGGCCCAGCGGTGCAGAGCCTTCGTGGCGTGCTGGCTCGTGAGCGTGCCGCGGTGCAGCTCGAGGTAGAGCTCGCCGACCCACACGGCCGGGTTCGGCAGCTCGGCCTTGGCGGCGTCGAAGAACACGTCCGGGTGCTCCCACACCACCTGCGCGCTGCCCTCGAGGTCGCGCAGCCGCTCGGCCTTGCCCGTCATCTCGCGCGTCGTGCCGCCGCCGCCGTCACCCCAGCCGACCGGGGCGATCGACCGCGAGCTGCGGCGGTTCTCCTTGAACTGACGCGAGGCCTTCGCCACCTCCATGCCGCTGAGCTGCGAGTTGTAGGTGTCCATCGACGGGAAGTGCGTGAACACCTGCGAGCCGTCGATGCCCTCCCAGAGGAAGGAGTGGTGCGGGAACACGTTCTGCTGATTCCACGAGATCTTCTGCGTGAAGAACCACTCGAACCCGGCACGACGCATCAGCTGCGGAAGGGCCGGCGAGTAGCCGAAGCTGTCCGGCAGCCACACGCCCTTCGACCGGATGCCGAACTCCCGCTCGAAGAACCGCTGTCCGTGCGAGAACTGCCGCACGAGCGACTCCCCCGTCGGCATGACGGTGTCGGACTCCACCCACATACCGCCCAGCGGCAGGAAGCGTCCGGCGGCGACCGCGGCCTTGACCCGCTCCCACACCTCGGGACGGTGCTCCTTGATCCAGGCGTACTGCTGCGCGCTCGACATGCCGTACTGGAACTCGGGCTGCTCCTCGATGAGCGTGGTCATGGACGAGGTGGTGCGCGCGACCTTGCGGATCGTCTCGCGCACCGGCCACAGCCAGGCGGAGTCGATGTGCGCGTGGCCGACGGCCGAGATCCGGTGCGCACTCGCTTCGGCCGGAGCGGCGAGGACATCCGCGAGCCGGGCCCGCGCGTCACCGGCGGTCTCCACGATGTGCTGCAGGTCGAGCACGTCGAGCGCGTCGTCCAGCGCCTGCAGGATGCGCATGCGGCGCGGCGACGTGGCGGGGAGCTCCGCCTGCAGCTCGAACAGCACCTCGAGGTCGAGGGACAGATCGAACACCTCGGGCTCGAACACCGCGAGGTCGAGGCGGCGCAGCCGGTACAGCGGCTCCTTCGAGGAGGTGAGGATGTCGCCCTCCTGCGTCGGCAGGAAGGGGTGGTAGTCGAGGAGGACGGGGTTGGACGCGCCCTCCAGGTAGAGCTCGACGGCCTCGTCACCCGCGGCGGTCTCGGCGATCGGGACCCACTGGTTGCGCGGGTTGATGCTCTTGATCGGCGTGCCGTCCGGCCGGTAGGCGAGGGCCTCGCACTGGAACCCCGTCATGTTCACGTCGAAGCCCAGATCGATCAGCGCCTCGACCCGGCGGCCTGCCCATTCCGCGGGCACCCGACCGGTGAGCTTGAACCACGTCGTCCCCCACGCCGGGCCCCACAGCTCGCCGACCGCGGCGGGGGTGAACGAGAGCGCCAGGCCCTCCGCCGGGGCGATGGGCTCTCCGGGGAGCTGGTGCGCCTCGACCATGAGGGGGATCGCGGCCGAGTGGATCGCCGGGCGGATGCGCTCTTCGAGGACCCGCTTGACGCGGCCGACGGTGAGCGAGGTGTCGTCATGCATGGTGGGGTTCTCCGGGCTCGACGGTGAGGGACTGGGTTCGATGCGTGTCGTTACTAAAACGATCTAGCACGGGAGTCTACGGCACGTTCTCCGCTGCTTTCGAGAGGCTAAACCGATCAAGTAGGGTGATGCCTATGACCCCGGGGAAACGCGTGACCATCGCGGATATCGCGCGCATGGCCGGCGTCTCCCCCGGCGCCGTCTCGTTCGCCCTCAACGGTCGTCCCGGCGTGAGCGAGGAGACGCGGCAGCGCATCCTCTCGATCATCGAGGAGCACCACTGGCAGCCGAGTTCCGCCGCGCGCGCCCTCGTCGGCGCCCGGGCCAACGCGGTCGGGTTCGCCCTCGCCCGCCCGGCGCGCTCCCTCGGCTCCGAGGCCTTCTTCACCGACCTCATCGCCGGCATCGAGTCCCGGCTCTCCGAGAGCAAGGTCGGTCTGCAACTCCGCCTCGTCGCCGACATCGACGAGGAGATGGAGGTGCATCGGCAGTGGCGGTCGTCGAATCAGGTCGACGGCATCATCCTCATCGACCCGCGCGACGACGACCCGCGCGGCGCGCGCATCACGGCCCTGGACGCCCGCGCCGTCATGATCGGCTCGAAGCCCTCCCCGGACGGCGCGGTGCCCAGCGTGTGGATCGGCGACGACACCGTCGCGGAGACCCTGTTCTCCTACCTCGCCGCCCTCGGTCACACGCGCATCGCCTACGTCGCCGGTCCGGCTGAACTGGAGCACACCCGTCTGCGCGCCGAGGTGCTGGAGCGGATGGCGGCGGACGGCGTCTCCGGTGAGGTCATCACGACCGACTTCTCCCCCGCCCGCGCCTCCGCCGTGACGCGCGCGCTGCTCTCCGGCCGGCAGCGCCCGACCGCGATCGTGTACGACAACGACGTGATGGCCGTCGCCGGCCTCCGGGTCGCCCAGGAGATGGGCCGGGCGGTTCCCCGCGACGTCTCCCTCGCGTCGTTCGACGACTCGGTCATCGCGGGTCTCATCAACCCGTCGATCACCGCGATGACCCGCGACACGTTCGAGCTCGGCGAGCAGGCCGCCACGCTCCTGCTGCAGCAGATCGAGGCCGGCACCACGCTGCCGAGCGTCCAGGGCCCGACCCCGGTGCTCACCGCTCGCGAGAGCACCGCGCCACCACCCCGCTGAGACCCCGCCTCCCCGCCCACACCCCGGGCTCTCGACGCACGCACCCCGGGGTGTCGACGACAACCCGGGGTCTCGGCCTCAGACGACGGTGTTGACGGAGGCGTAGCGCGTCACGGCGGACGGGGCGGGGTGGATGAGACGGTGGATGCCGCGTGCCTCCAGCGCCGCGGGATCCTGTGCGGTGCGGGAGGTCACCAGAGAGGGATCCTCGCCCGCGGCGCAGGCATCGACCCAGGCCTGGAAGACCGCGCCGCCGGGGCTCAGCGCCGCCCGGCTCACCGGCACCTCCTGCTCGTCGACGTCCACGACGATCGCCGTCTGGCGGTCCGGAGCCGCGGTGCGGGTGCGCAGCTCGGGAATGAGCTCCGCGAACCGGCGGCCGAGGGGCTTCGCCGCACCCTCCTGGTCGATCAGCCCGAGGGAGTACTCCAGCTCCGGGAAGTCGGCGAGCTCCCGGCTCACGTCGTGCGAGCACCACCAGGTCACACCCCAGAGGTTCTCGGTGCGGAGAGCCGAGCGCACGGTGGCCTCGAGGAATCCGGGCATCTCTCTCTCGTCGAGGCAGTTCGAGGGGGCACCCACCTCCTGCAACCAGATGGGCCGGGCGGGATCCGTCGCGAACGCGCGGGACAGCTCGATGAGGTACTCCGCGTGGCGGTCGGCGGCGATCGAGCGCCCGCCGTAGCGCTGGGCGGTGCCGTTGAAGATCCAGGAGTGGATGGTCGTCATCGCGCCGAGCCGGGAGGCATGCGCCGGCGTGAACCCGTGATCGTCCATGTACCAGACCGCGTCGTACTCGCTGTGCACGTGCGGCAGCCCGGGGGCTCCCCGGTCCGCGGCGGCGAGCAGGGCCTCGATCCACCCGCCGGCCTCATCCGTCGTGACCGGCCACGGCGAGGGATGGGTGTGCGCCGAGAACTGATTCGTCTCGTTGCCGAGCGTGAGCCCGAGGAAGTTCGGCGCGTCCCGCAGGGCACCGGCGAGCCGCTCCACCAGCTGCGCCTGACCGTCCAGGGCGCTCGGATCGGTGAACATGTTCCGGTCGTGCCAGGTGTACAGCCAGGACGGGACGAAGTCGAAGCTCGACAGATGCCCCTGGATGACATCGACGCTCGCGTCCAGGCCGAACTCGGCGGCGATGTCGACCATAGTGCGCACGTCGTCGATCGCCTTCGCCCGGATGAGGGTGCGGTTGGGCTGCAGGACGGTCCAGAGCGGGAACACGCGCACGTGGTCGAGGCCGAGTGCGGCGAGGGCCGCGAAGTCGCGACGCACGTCGTCCGGGGTGAAGTCGAGCCAGGAGTGCATCCAGTCCGTCGACGGCGTGTAGTTCGCCCCGAAGCGGAGTGGGGCGTCGAGAGCGCCGCGCTGCGTCATGTGTGCACCTTTCGGACCGTGCCCTCCCGCGAGGACATGTCGCACCACTATAACGCTTGAGCATCAGCCTCGATAGGGATGTCTTGACACCGACCGAATCCGATGGTTTCATCTGCTAAAGCGCTGTAGTCCTTTCGTCGGACCGCGCCGAATCGCCCGCCTCGAGGAAGAAGCACGATGAAAGTTCCCGCACGCATTGTCGCTCTGGCAACCTTCACGATCGGCGCCCTGGCGCTCGTGAGCTGCACCGGAGGGGGCGCCGCCTCCGACGACGCCGGCCCCATCGACACCTCCGGCGAGCTCAGCGGAACCATCCAGTTCCAGACCTGGTCGCTGAAGAACGAGAAGTTCACGCCGTACTTCGAAGACCTCATCGCCGCGTTCGAGGAGGAGCACCCGGACGTGACCGTCGAATGGCTCGACCAGCCCGGCGACGGCTACCAGGAGAAGATCCTGAGCCAGGCGAACGCCGACACGCTGCCCGACGTGCTCAACCTGCCGCCGGACATCGCCTACCCCCTCGTCGCGGCGGGGAAGCTCGTCGATCTGGACACCGCGGATCCGGACCTGAAGGCGGCGTACAACGCCGGCGCCTGGGACGCCTACAGCCAGTACCCCGGCGTCGAGGGCACCTACGGCCTGCCCTGGTACCTCTCCAGTGACGCGTCCTGGTGGAACCTCGCCCAGCTCGCCCCGTACGGCGTCACCGAGGAGAACCTCCCGACGACGGTCGACGAGCTGCTCACACTCGCGAAGGACGTCGCCACGGAGTCCGGCGGCAAGGTCCAGCTCCTCTCCTCGATCCCGGCGCTCGACACCTTCACCGCCGCCGGCATGGAGGTCATCAACGACGAGGGCGAGTTCGACTTCAACACCGACGAGGCCGCCGCGATCATCGAGCAGTACGCCGACGCCTACGCGGCGGGCGCGATGCCCGCGGAGGCACTGACCGGCGACTACGGCGGGAACGCGGAGGCGTACATCCAGGAGAAGGTCGCCTTCACGACCGGCGGCACCGGCTTCACGACCGATCTGCAGAAGGACGCCCCGGCACTGCTGGAGAACACCGTCGCCACCCCGCGCCTCGGTGTCGCCCCGCTCTACGTGCAGGGCCTCAACGTCTCAGCCGACTCCGACAACAAGGAAGCGGCCCTCGCGTTCGCCGAGTTCGCGACGAACGAGGAGAACCAGGTCGCGTTCTCCTCCCTCGCGGTCGGCACTGCCCCGGGCACGGCCGACGGCGGCGACCAGGTCGTCGAGAACATCGCCTCCTCGGTCACGGACGAGAAGCAGCTCGCCGCGATCGACACCGTGTTCGGCGCGATGAAGGACGCCAAGGCGCTGCCGTTCCAGTGGACCTCGGACATGGCCACCTACATGACCCAGCAGATCGCTCTCGCCGTGAACGGCGAGGCCGACGCCAAGACGCAGCTCGACAAGATCGTCGAGTACGCCAACGCGAACCGCGTGGACCAGTGAGCATGCGCGCGGACACCGGCACCCGGAAGCGGAGGTCGACGATGAGATCCCACAAATGGTTCACCCCGTGGCTGCTCCTCGCCCCCGCCGTGATCTGGGTGCTGGTGTTCGCGCTCTGGCCGTTCCTGAACACCGTCGTCCTCAGCTTCACGGACGCCCGCCCCCTGCGGACCCCGGAGTTCGTCGGCGGCGCGAACTACGAGCGCATGTTCGGCGACGAGATGTTCTGGAACGCGCTGACCACCTGCCTCATCTACGTGGTCGTGTGCGTGCCGCTGCTCACGGTCCTCCCGCTGCTCCTCGCCCTCCTCGTGCAGAAGAAGCTCCCCGGCATCTCGTTCTTCCGCACCACGTTCTACTTCCCCGTCATCGCCTCGGTCGTCGTCGTCGCCCTCATCTGGACCTGGCTGTTCGACAGCCGGGGCATCATCAACCAGACACTGGAGTTCCTCGGCCTCATCGATCAGCCGATGGCCTTCCTCGTCGACCGCTGGCTGCTGCTCGGCTGCGCGATCCTGCTCACGGTGTGGAAAGGACTCGGGTACTACATGGTGGTGTACCTCGCCGCCCTGGGGAACGTGGGCAAAGAGCTGCACGAGGCCGCGATGCTCGACGGTGCGAGCTCCTTCCGCCGCTTCCTCTCCGTCACGATCCCGTCCGTGCGCGGGGCGATGCTCCTCATCGCGGTGCTGATCGCGGTGTCCGCCATGCGCGTGTTCGCCGAGCTCGACGTGCTCTCCAAGAGCACGGGCGGCCCCGGCGGCTACGACATGTCGCTCGTGATGCTCATCCGCCAGGTGGGCTCGGGCCTGAACGGCAACATCGGCTACGCATCCGCGATCAGCGTGGCGCTGTTCCTCCTCACGCTCGTGCCGCTCGCGGCGATCGCGTTCATGAACCGCGAGAAGAAGGCGAAGGTCTCCGCATGACGACTCTGACGACGCCCCCGGTGGAGAGCACTCCGCCCGTGGAGGAGGCACCGCGGCCCGGCCGCGAACGCATCTTCCGCCGCCGCGGCTCCGGAGACTTCAGCAAGCCCACGCTCGGCGGACTCATCGGCCGATACGCGCTGCTGCTGTTCGTCCTCTTCCTCGTCATCGGCCCCTTCGTCTGGCAGCTCTCTACGTCGTTCAAGGGACCGCAGGAGAACATCTACTCCTTCCCGCCCGAGCTCATCCCCCGCGATCCGACGCTGCAGAACTACACGAGGGTCGCCGACATCGTCCCCGTCTACCTCTACGCCTGGCACTCGCTGCTCGTCTCGCTCGGCACCGTGCTCAGCAACGTGATCCTGGCCACGTTCGCCGGCTACGCCCTGGGCTGCATGCGCTTCCGCGGGAAGTGGATCGTCATGGGCATCCTGCTGTCCACGCTGCTGTTCCCCGGCGAGGTCACGGTCACCAGCAACTTCCTCACCATCCGCGCGCTCGGGCTCGCCGATACCCTGTGGGGCGTGTTCCTCCCGGGAGCGATCAGCGCCATGAACGTGCTGCTCGTCGCCACCGCGTGCCGCATGATCCCGAAGGACGTGCTCGACGCGGCGACCGTCGACGGTGCGACCACGTGGCAGCGCATCCGGCACATCGTGTGGCCGAACATCCGCGGCATGGTCTCGGTGGTGGCGATCTTCGCCTTCATCGGCGCGTGGGACGACTACCTCTGGCCGCTCATCGTGCTGTCCGACCCGGCGAAGTACACCCTGACCGTGGGCATGGCCTACCTCAACAGCAGCTTCTCGGTCGATCCGCGACTCATCGCGGCCGGCACCATGATCGCGCTCGTTCCGATCGTCATCATGTTCTCGTTCACGCAGCGCTTCTTCTTCAAGGGCGTGCAGGAGGGTGCGCTGAAGGGGTGAGCGCGCCGCTGCTCCGCCCGGACTCCGGTCCCGCGGATCCTCCGTCGTCGCGCGCGAACGCCGGAGTGCTCCCCGGCCCGGTCTTCGCGTACAGGTTCGACCCCTCCCGCGGGGCGCAGCGGATCGACGTCCCCAGCCTCGACGGCATCGTCCTCACGCCGGACACCGTGCTGCACTGGGCGTTCTACGCCGACGGCCCTGCGGCGACCCTCGCGCCGTGGGCCGGGCTCGCGGTCGCCGTCGACGTGCGGACCCCCGACGGCAGCCGGCTGAGCGACATCGCCGCCGTCCGCGACCGCTACGACTTCCCGCTCACGGCCGAGGGGCAGTTCGCCGCCCGGTGGAGCATGCCCGAGCAGTGGAACGCCGACAGCGTCGCCCTCGCGCCCCTCGCCGTCGGGAGGGGCACCGGGACGGGCACGGTCGAGCTCGTCCTCGGCACGGCCGAGCTGGCGAGCACGCCGGATGTGCCCGCCGAGGTCAGCGGCTTCGTCCAGGTCCGCGTCGAGGAGCGCCCTGCCCCCGACGATCTCCCACCCGTCGAGCGGGTCGACACCCGGCGCGGCTCCCACTCCGGCCCCCGCTTCTCCCGCGGGAACACGATCCCGGCGGTCGCCGTGCCGCACGGCTTCACCTTCGTCACGCCCGCGACCGACGCGGCGGACCCGCGCTGGCCCTATCGTCCGTTCGTGCACGACGATCCGCAGGGACGGCGTCTCGAAGCCCTGCAGTTCTCGCACCAGCCCAGCCCGTGGATCGGCGATCGCGCGGTGCTCCAGCTCATACCGTTCCTGGGAACGCCGACGTCGGACAGGGCGGCCCGGCGTCGCTGGATCGTCCCCGAGAGCGAGCGCGCCCGCCCGCACGAGTACGCCGCGGACCTCGGCGATGGGCTGCAGGTCGAGATGACCGCGACCTCGCACGCCGCGGCGTTCCGCGTGCGGTGCGAGGACCCGCACGCCGCCGTGGGGTTCGTGATCGACCAGCTCACGGACGACGGCCGACTCACCTTCACGGACGCCGGCTTCGAGGGCTGGATCCCCGAGGGGCCTGAGGGCTGGGGGAACGCGCCGCGCTGCTACTTCGCCGGGACCGTGCACAGCGCGTCGGACGTCGCGAAGGGCGCCCTGGACGACGACGGGCGTGCCAGGGTCGCGGGCTTCGTCCGCGCCGGGGGCGCCGTCGAGGTGCGGGTCGGGGTCTCGTTCCTCTCCGTCGCGCAGGCTCGGCACAGCCTCGCCCTCGAGGCCCCTCCCGCCGCCCCCTTCGACGAGCTCCGCGCCCGCGCGGCCACCGCGTGGAACCGCCTGCTCGGGCGCGTGACGATCCCCCCGCTCCCCGAGGCCGAGCGCCCGTTCCGCGGCCTGGCCGACGAGGAGCAGCGCGCCCGGATCGCCGCCGCACTCCACCGGATGCACCTGTATCCGAACACGGCGGCGGAGAACGCGGGCACCGCGGACGCGCCGGAGTGGCGCTTCGCCGACGTGTTCGCCGCGCGGACCGCCTTCGGCGAGTCGGCAACGGGGGCGCCGGTCGTAGAGGGCGAGCTCGTCGTCAACAACGGCTACTGGGACACGTACCGCACCGAGTGGCCCGCGCTCGCACTCCTCGACCCCGCGCTGGCCGGGCGCCTGCTGGACGGGCAGCTCGCCCAGTATCGCCGCGGCGGCTGGATGGCCCGCTGGAGCGCCCCCGGGTACGTCGACAGCATGGTCGGCACCTCGAGCGACCAGATCTTCGCCGACGCGGAACGCTGGGACGTGCCCTTCGACCGGGAGGCGGCGTTCGAGAGCGGGTGGCGCCACGCGTGCGAGCCGGGACCCGATCCGCGACGGGGTCGCAAGGGCATCGGCCGCGGGCGCTTGCTCGGCTTCATCCCGTCCGACGTGCCGGAGGGGATGAGCTGGAGCATCGAGAACGCCGTGAGCGACGCCGCCCTCGGCCGGTTCGCCGCCCGACTCGCGGCATCAGCGGCGGCGGACCAGGCCGCGCGCTATCGGGCCTTCGCGCGGTACTTCGCGAATCGCTCCCGCGCGGCGCGCGTGCTCTTCGACCCGGCGTCCGGATTCTTCCGCGGTCGCGCGGCGGACGGGTCGTTCGCGCCGGATTTCGATCCTCGGGTCTGGGGTGGCGACAACGTCGAGACGAACGCCTGGGGCATGTCGGTCGGCATGGTGCACGACGGGCCGGGACTCGCGGCGCTGCACGGCGGGCGGACCGGACTCGGCCGGCACCTCGACGCCCTCTTCGCGGAGCCGGAGACCGCCGACGAGCGCTTCGGCGGTGTGTACGGCACGGTCATCCACGAGCAGCGCGAAGCCCGCGCCCAGCGGTCGGGCATGTGCGCCCTGTCGAATCAGCCGGCCCACCACATCCCCTTCATGTACGCCTTCAGCGACCGGCCGTGGCACAGCGCGGGCCTCGTGCACGGCCTCGCGCGCCGCCTCTTCGCCGGTGCGCACATCGGCCAGGGCTTCCCGGGCGACGAGGACAACGGAGAGATGAGCGCCTGGTGGCTCTGGGCCGCGCTCGGCCTGTATCCCCTGGAGCTCGCTGCGGGGTCTCTGCGGATCGGGTCGCCGCTCTCGGACGACATCCGGGTCGCGCGCGGAGACGGCTCGTCGCTGCGCATCCGCTCGCGACGGAGCTCCCCCGAAGCCCACGTGCTGGAGGAAGCACGCCTGGACGGACGCCGGCTGCCCACCGCCGACCTCCCGATCGACGCACTCCAGCGAGATACGGTGCTCGAGCTCGTGTTCGGCACGGACCCGGCGCGCGCGTTGGAGAGCGGGGAGGACGCGCTCGACGCGGAGCCGTGGCACCGCGACCTCACGGGCGGAGAGGGAGAGGCCGTCGCCTCCGCGGATGTCCGCGAGGCGCGGCGCCTGTTCGACGACGGCGACCCGCAGGGTGACGAAGGCGTCAGGCTGCCGGAAGGCTCGTGGGTGGGCTGGCGATTCCCCTCACCCCGCGGCCTCACCGACATCACCGTCACGAGCCGCGGGCCCGTCGCGGCCGGTGTGCTGCGCGGGGAGGTGGAGGGGGCCGACGGTCGCTGGCACCCGCTCACCACGACGCACCTCGAAGGGCTGGCGCCCGATCGCACGACGCCGTTCGCTCTGGAGACGCGGGTCGTGACCTCGGCCGTCCGCATCCGCGCGGACGCCGAGGTCACGCTCCGTCAGATCGAGCTCTTCGATCTGGACTGACTCACCGCGCCGCTGCGCGGTGGACGGTCGCCTCGCCCTTCAGCGCCTCGGTGATGCCGGAGAGATAGGACGACTGGTTCGTCGCCGTGAGGTTGTACGCGACATAGACGCCGTACCCGTCAGCCACCGTGCGCTGAGCGAAGTCCGCGGCCGTCGTGGCGCTCGTGTTCGCGAGGTCGATGGCCGCGGCGCCGAGCCGAGCGCGGTCGTCCAGGCCCGGCACGGTGGGAGCCTCGTAGGTCGGGTAGTACGGGTTCCAGGCGTGATCGAGCACGCTGCCGGCGTCGAAGAGGCCGAAGTCCGTGGTCGTGTAGGACGGGCCGATGGCATACAGCGTGATGAGCTTGTCCGGCCCGAGCCGGTCGCGCAACGCGGAGGCCAGCCAGCCGAAGGACTGCGGGTTCGGCTGCGGGGTGCCGTTCGCCCCGTAGTTGCTCCACTCGTCGTCGAAGTCGATGCCGTCGAGGCCGTAGGCGGTCACGGTGTCTGCGAGCTGCGCGGCGAAGGCGTCGGCATCCGCGTACGACGTGAAGTTCGCGAAGCCGGCACCCTGGTGGTTTCCGAGGACCGACAGCAGCACCTTGGTGCCCTGGGCCTGCAGCGGGCGGATCTGGTTCTGCGCATCCTGCAGCGTCTCGGTGACCCGGTCGTTGAGGTGGAGGACCGCCTGCTCCCCGTCGTAGTTGATGTTCGCGGCGAAGATCATGGCCAGATCGGCCGCTGGGCGGCCCGACTCGGCGAGCGTGTAGTCCGCGACGTTCGCTAAATCGTTCGAGTTGACCTCGACGTAGACGGCGAGCTTCGGGTCGGCAGCGGCGGTATCGGCGACCGCTGTGGTCGAGGCGGCGAGGGCGGCGGCTCCAGCGGCTGCCAACGCCGCTGCTACCGCGATACCTCTTCTCAGGCGGGACGATCGTGCGGGTGAGGAACTCATGACGGGATCTTCTCCTTCGGCGTCGTTGTCGAGATCGGGTCGCGACGTCGCGACTCGCGGCCGACTATATCGCTTAAGCACTTGTGTCGGAAGGGGATGCTGGCGGTGCGCACCGATTCCGACGATGCTGGACGCATGCGCGCCCTCCGACTCCTCTGGCGGTACCCGGTCATCACGCTCACGGTCCTGGTCTTCGCCGTAGTCGGGGCGCTCCACGCCGCCGGGGAGGAGACCATCGGCCGATGGGTCGCGACGATCTTCGTGGCTGCGGTGGTCGTGTGGACGCTCATCGGCATGGTCCGCGACGTGCTCCGCGGCCACGTCGGACTCGACATCCTCGCCGTCGTCGCCATGGTGGCGACACTCGCGGTGGGCGAGTACATCGCGGCGCTCATCATCGTCCTCATGCTCTCCGGGGGCGAGGCGCTGGAGGACTTCGCGGGCCGCCGGGCCAAGCGCGACCTCTCCGCTCTGCTGGATCGCTCGCCGCGCAGCGCCCATGTGCTGACACATCCCGAGGATGCGGACTCGGACGCGGCGAGGGAGGTGCCCGTCGACGATGTGGCCGTGGGCGACGTCCTCCTCGTGCGCCCGGCGGAGATCATCCCCGTGGACGGTGAACTGCTCACGGACAGCGCGTCGTTCGACGAATCCTCGCTCACGGGCGAGAGCCTGCCCGTGACGCGCGGTGCAGGCGACGAGGTGCTGTCCGGCGCGATCAACGGCAGCCGGGCCATCCGCCTCCGCGCCCTCCGCACCGGCGCCGACAGCCAGTACCAGCAGATCGTCGCCCTGGTCGCCCAGGCCGAGTCCTCCCACGCGCCCATCGTGCGTCTCGCCGACCGGTTCGCGATCCCGTTCACCGCCGTCGCGCTCGTGCTCGCGGGGACGGCCTGGGCGCTCTCCGGCGACGCCACGCGGTTCGCCGAAGTACTCGTGCTGGCGACGCCCTGCCCCCTGCTGATCGCCGCTCCCGTCGCCTTCCTCGGCGGACTCTCCCGGGCGGCGAAGTCGGGCGTCATCATGAAGAGCGGTGCGGTGATCGAGCAGATCGCGCGCGTGCGCTCTGCGGCGTTCGACAAGACCGGGACGCTCACCCAGGGGAGGCCGGAGCTCGTCGACGTGCGTCCGGCACAGGGCTTCGATGCGGAGGAGATCCTGCGACTCGCCGCCTCGGCCGAGCAGTACTCCTCGCACGTGCTCGCCGACGGCATCCGTCGCGCCGCCTCCGCCCGAGGCCTGGCGCTGCACGGGGCGACGGAGGCGAGCGAGACCGCGACGAACGGGGTGTCCGCGACGATCGGCGGCCGCGCGGTGGTCGTCGGCAAGCCGGCGTATGTGGCGTCCCTCGCCCCGGACACCGTGCGGGCGGAGCTCGCGCCGGGACAGGCCGCCGCCTATGTCGCCGTGGACGGACGGTTCGCGGGGGCCCTGGTCCTCGCCGATGCCGCTCGCCCGGAGGCGCCCGCCGTGATCTCGTGGCTGCGGACGCATGAGGTCGACCGGCTCGCGATGCTGACCGGGGACGTGGAGACCACCGCGGCGTCGATCGGACGGCAGGTCGGGATCGACGAGATCCACGCCGAGCTCCTGCCGCCCGAGAAGGTGCGTCTGGCCGCCGAGATGCAACCACGGCCCGTGCTGATGGTCGGCGACGGTGTGAACGACGCCCCGGTGCTGGCAGCGGCCGACATCGGCATCGCGATGGGCGCGAAGGGAGCGACGGCCGCCGGGGACGCCGCCGACGTCGTCATCCTCGTGGATTCGCTCGCCAAGGTCGTCGACGCCGTCGCGATCGGACGGCACACCCTCCGCGTCGCCCTCACCGCGATCTGGATCGGGATCGGGCTGAGCGTGGGGCTGATGGTCGTCGCGATGACCGGCGTCATCCCCGCGGTCGTCGGCGCTCTGGTGCAGGAGCTCGTCGACCTCGCGACGATCCTCTACGCCCTGCGCGCGCTGAGCGGCCCGCCGAGCGACCTCCGCCCCTCCGCGTGAACGCTGTTCCTGCACTGCACGCGGTTCCGCTTCTCCCGTCCACCCGTCCCGTGTTCGCGGTCCTGCCGCTGCGGAATACCGTGACAGCCTGAGACCCCGGACTCAGACTGGAGGCATGACCGTGGACGACCCGCAGGTATGGACTCTGATCGGCGTCTTCGCCGCCGTGATGCTCGGCGGCATGACGCTCATGACGTCGCAGCTCAGCCGCGTGATCCGCGCGGAGGTGGACCGCATCGACGGAACCCTCTCCGCACGGATCGACGGCCTCGACGCCCGGCTGGGACGGATCGAGACGAAGGTCGACGATCTCGACAGGGAGCTCACGAACCTCGCGACGCGATTCTGGCGCTCGCAGTGACGAGCCCGCGGCCTCAGATCGAGACGTCGCCGACGAGGTTGACCTTGATGCCCATGCCGTCGAACATCGCGGCCTTCGCGATCAGCGCCTTGTCCGCGGTCTCGGCGTCGGGCACGTAGACGAGCTGCGCGTGGTTCGCCTTGTGCCGCGCCATGAACTGGTCGCGCGAGATGCCGTGCAGCACCACATGGGCGATCGGCCACTCCGGGTTCGTGGCGTCCTTCCGGCGCTGCGTCTCCTCCGCCGGCAGCTCGACGACCGACGCCCGGAAGATGTCCGCCTGCAGGACGCCCTCGGCGATGAACACCCGGGAGAGCACGACCTCGCCGGGCTTCGAGACGCCGTTGATCGTGGCGCCGCCGGCGGGGAAGAACACGTGACCCTGGCGCCACCCCTCCGCGTTCTGCCAGCCGCCGAGATGGGAGGCCGGCACCGAGCCGGAGATCTCGTACACCCATACGAACTGCCCGTCGTAGTCCTCGCCCCAACGGACGTCGTGGAGAGTGTTGTCGGGGACGAGCCCCATCGCCCGCCAGACGCGGTCGGTCACGAGCGCATCGACGGCGACGCCCTCGTCGGCCTCGTTGAAGTGCGGGAACGCGCGCCCCTCATGCAGCACGCGGGAGCCGTCGCGCGAGGTCACCGGCGGGCGCTCGGTGGAGTTCAGGATGCCCTCCGCCAGGTCCGACGCCGGAACGAGGTCCTTCAAGCCCTGCTGGTACTGGATGCCGACCGCGTCGAGGCCGAAGTCGTCGGCGATGCGGAGGGCGGCGATGTACATCTTCAGCTGCCACTGCACCTGCTCGCGGGTGAGCTCGGTCGCGGCGTCCTCGCCGTAGCGGAAGGTCATGCCGCGCTCGATCAGCCAGTCGTAGGCGGCGTCGGCCTCCTCCTCGGTCACGTTCAGCATCTCCGCGTAGAGGGCCGACTGCGACAGGCGCTCCTTGTAGATGCCGGTCTGGTTGAGGAGCTCGTCGTCGAAGATGGCGTTGTACATGCCCATGCAGCCCTCGTCGAAGACGCCGATGATGGCCTTCTCGGCGCGCAACTCCGCGGCGAGCGCCTCGCCGAGCTGCTTCTCCGGGCTGTCGGGCAGTGCGGGGAGCGGACGCACGTGGGAGGCGTCGTGGGTGATGGCGCCGGTCTCCGTCCACTCCCGGATGCCGTCGCGGAACCAGTCGTCGGTGAAGTCGACCGACCAGATCGTCGCGTACGGCTTGTCCATCTTCGTCAGGCCCGCGTTGAGGCCGAGGAGGCCGACGAGGCCGGGCCAGTCGCCCGCGAAGTTCGCCACCGTGAGGATCGGGCCCTCGTGCGTGCGGAGGCCCGCGAGCACGTGGTGCGAGTACTGCCAGACGGCCTCGGCGACGATGAGCGGCGCGTCGACGGGGATGTTCTTGAACACCTCGAGCCCCATGCGCTGGCTGGAGATGAAGCCGTGACCGGTCTCCGGGTCAACCTCGTTGGCGCGGACGACCGTCCAGCCGAGGTCGTTCAGCACGCCGGTGACCCCGGCCTCGAGCTCGACCTGGGTGGGCCAGCCGGCTGTGTTGGCCGACTCTCGGAGGTCGCCGGAGGCGATCAGGTACGCGGTCTTCGGCGCAGCGGTGGAACGGGATGCCGGGGTGGGCAGGGTGTAGGCGGTCATGAGTTCTCCGGGGTCGAGGGGGTGGGGGATCCGCCGCGCTGGGCGGCGGCGAGTTCATGGACGACGTCCTTCGAGCCGTCGTACAGGCGCACGTAGCGGTCGAAGAGGGCGTCGGCGAAGGGACGCAGCGCCTCGTCCGGGCGGACGGTGTCGGCGATGGGGTTCCAGTCGGTGATCGCGGGCGTGGCACCGTCGGCGGCCGTGGCCGTCGCCGCGAGGAAGGCGGCGCCGTAGCTCGCGCCGATCGTGGTCTGCGGCACCTCCTGCACGAGCCCGGTGATGTCCGAGACGATCTGCAGCCACAGCCGTCCCTGCGTGCCGCCGCCGACCGCCACGATGCGGCGGATGTCGGCGCCGGCGGCTCGCATGGTCTCGACGTTGTGACGTACGCCCAGCGCCGTGGCCTCGAGGGCCGCGCGATAGAGGTCTCCTCGGGTGTGCCGGAGGGTGAGTCCGGCGATGACCCCGCGGGCGTCGGGATCCTGGATCGGGGTGCGCTCACCGGCGAAGTACGGCAGCATCAGCAGGCCGTTCGCGCCGGGCCCCGACTCCTCGGCCTCGGCGAGCAGCGCCGGGTAGTCGGCGCCGGAGAGGTCCTTCAGCCACGCGGTGAGCGCTCCGGATGTGGACAGCCCGCCGGCGAGGTTGCGCGTGCCCTCGAAGGCGCCGGCCGTCGTCCACATCGAGGGTGTGCGGAGGGTCTGCTCCCCGGTCGCGACGAGGAACATCGTCGTGCCGTACATCAGCATGAGGTCGCCGACCTCGTGGGCGCCGACGCTCACCGCCTCGGTCCAGGCGTCGATCGTGCCGGTGATGACCGGGGTCCCCTCGGGCAGGCCGGTCAGGGCTGCCGCAGCGGCGGTCACGATGCCCGCGATCTCCCCCGCCCAGCGCAGCGGCGGCTGCTCGACCGTCCCGGCGAACCGCTGCCACCAGGGCTCGTGCCAGCGCTCACCCTCGATGTCGTACAGCGGCGAGACCTGGCTGGCGGACTGGTGGTCGAGGACGTAGGCGCCGGTGAGCTTGCGGGCCAGCCAGGAGGCGGGCATGTAGAGCCGCCGCGCGCGCTGCCAGGCTCCCGGCTCCTCCTCGGCGACCCAGGCGATCTTGGGCCCACCGGCCTGCGAGGTGAGGGTCGAGCCGCCGACGCGGGTGATCTCCTCGATGCCGAGCTCCGCCGTCATGCGCTCGATCTGAGCGGTGGAACGGGTGTCCACGCCGTAGAGGATCGCGGGGCGCACGGGCTCGTCGTCCTCGTCGGCGAGCAGGATGCACGGACCCATGCCGCTCACGCCGACGCCCACGACCTCCGCGTCGGGCACCGCGGCGAGAAGGTCCGCGGCCAGCTCGACGAACTCGTCCCACCAGATCCGGCCGTCCATCTCGACCCATCCGGACTGCGGACGGGAGACGTCGTGCGCGCGGGTCGCGGTCGCGAGGATCGTGCCGGCGGGATCCACGAGGACGCCCTTGCTGCTGGACGTGCCGATGTCCACCCCGAGGGTGCAGCGCATGGTCTCTCCTTCGATACCGACGATCCGTGCAGGCCTGCACCCAGGCTACGCGAAATCGATTTCACGACGCAAGGAGCTGACTGCTCCTGCACCACGAGGACCGATATCGAGAGTCTCCACGATCTTCGCCTCCGGCCGGAAAAACGCCGGTTCAGCACCGGAATACCGTGACATCCTGACCCCTCCGATCGAGACTGGAGGCATGCCCTTGAACGACCCGCAGGTATGGACGCTGATCGGCATCTTCGTGACGACGATGCTCGGCGGCATGACCCTCATGACGACGCAGTTCGGTCGCGTGCTCCGTGCGGAGATCGGCGGACTGCGGGGAGAGATGACCGGCGAGATCGGCACTCTCCGCACTGATATGACCACCGAGATCGCCGGCCTCCGCACCGACATGACCACCGAGACCACACGACTACGCAACGAGATCGCCGGCGTCCGCACCGAGATGACCACCGAGACCACACGACTACGCAACGAGATCGTCGCCCTCCGCACCGATATGATCACGGAGATCGCCGGCCTCCGCACCGAGATGACCACCGAGACCACACGACTACGCAGTGAGATCGGCACCCTCCGCACCGACCTGACCACCGAGACCGCGGGCCTCCGCACCGATACGACGAACGAGGTCAGCGGACTCCACGGGGCGTTGGCGGCGCTGCACGCGGCGATGATGCGCGAGGTCGGAGGGCTGCGCGCGGCGATGGGTGCGCTGCACGGAGCGATGATCGGGCTGCGTGGCGAGATGATCGGCCTGCGTGGCGAGATGACCGCACGGCTCGACGGCCTCGATCACCGCCTCGACCGATTGGAGGTGAAGGTCGACGATCTCGACAAGGAGATGACGAACCTCGCGGCGCGATTCTGGCGCTCGCAGTAGCGACGCTGCGTTCAGGCGCGCGCGGCCGCGCGCTGCACCTCGCCGGAGAGGACGATCGTCCGGGCCGGTTGCTCGTCGCCCTTGATCCGATCCAGCAGCATCCGCGCCGCCGTCACACCCATGAGGCGCGCGGGGAGCCTCACGACGGTGACGGCGGACGGCGACAGCGTCGTGAAGGGCAGCGACCCGATCACCGCGACGCCGAGCTGCGGCGGGGTGAGTCCGCGCTCCGTGAGGACCTGGATCGCGCCGACACCGATGAGGTTGTTCCCGGCGACCACCGCGTCCGGCGGCCCCGGCAGCGCGAGGAGCTCCTCCATGGCCGCGCGCCCGCCCTCGACGCGGAACGTGGCGAAGCGCTGGAGCGAGGAGAGGTCATGATCGGGATCCGTCGCCGAGAGCGCTTCCCGCCAGCCTTCCGCACGCTCCGCCGCGGTGTCGATGTGCGCGGGGCCACCGATGTACGCGATGCGCCGATACCCGGCGTCGAGAAGGCTCTGCGTCGCTGCGGCGCCCGCCTCCCGGTTGGCCATGACCACACCGTCGATGTCGGCGCCCGTGCGACGGTCCACCGCGACGACCGGCCGTCCCGTCGCCCGCACCGGCGCCAGATCCGAGTGCTCGTCCGCCGTCGCGATGATGACGCCCGACATGTTCTCGGCGATCGCGATCCGGAGGTACGTCGCCTCCTTCTCAGCCTGGGCGTCGGAGTTGCACAGCACGACGGAGTACCCCGCTTCGGACGCCGCATCCTCCACGCCGCGCGCCATCTCGGTGAAGTACGGGTTCTCGATGTCCGGGATCACCAGGGCGATGACTTCGGAGCTCTGGGTCCGCAGCGTACGCGCCGTCCGGTTCGGGGTGAAGCGCAGTTCTTCGGCCGCCGCCCGCACCGCCGCCGCCTTCTCCTCCGACACGCTCGTGCCGTTGAAGACGCGCGAGACCGTGGCCGGGGAGACGCCGGCCCGCCGCGCGACGTCGTAGATCGTGGCCATGGGCACCCACTGTAACCGGTTTCAGCCTCAGCTCTCCGCGAGGAATCGATCGAGAGTCGTTCCGAGAGCATCGAGCCGAGTCCGAGCCGCACCCGAGAGCGGTCGGAACGGACGACGACAGTCCCCCAGCGCTCCGGCACCTCCCGCACTGCGACCGGAGAGGTACTTCGCCGCGGGGAAGACGTCGATCGCGACGAGCTCGGCGATGACATGGTTGATCCGGCTCTGCACCCGCTGCGCTCCGACCAGGTCACCGGCGTCGAGGAGGCGCCGCGCCGCCTGGAAGAGCTCGACCTGGAGCCCCACGGTCGTGCCGATCGTCCCGCGAGCACCGGCGGCGAGCGCGGGCACGAACACCTCGTCGAACCCGTTGATGTAGGCCTTGTCGGGGAACGCCGCCTTCATGCGCTCGAGGGCGTACATGTTGTGCGCGGTCTGCTTGAGACCGATCACGCGATCGTCGCCCAGGAGTTCTCCGGCCGTCTCGAGCGTGAACTCGGTCCCCGTGAACTGCGGGATGTTGTAGACGATGAGCGGGAGGTCCACGGCGTCCAGCACCGCGCGGTAGTGGTCGAGGACGGCCTCGATGCCGAAGGCGTAGTAGATCGGCGGGATCATCGAGAGGGCGGATGCGCCGGCGCGCTGCGCCCGCCGTCCGAGTTCTATCGCCTCCCGCGTCGACAGCGCGCCGACGTGGGCGACGACGGGGATGCGCCCCTCGGCGGCGCGCACGGCGGTCTCCACCACCGCGGTCCGTTCATCCGCCGACAGGAGGAGACCCTCCCCCGACGACCCGCAGCAGTAGATCCCCTCGACGCCGCGGGAGACATAGTCCTCCACGAGCGTCGAGAGCAGTCCGGTGTCCACCGCCCCGTCCGCGTCGTACGGGGTGGCGATCGCGGCCATCAGCACCCCGAGGTCCGCCGCCGTTGTCACCATGCGGTCCACCCCCCGTCCACGACGAGGTTCGCTCCGGTCATGTAGCGCGAGGCGTCCGAGAGCAGGAAGACCGCGGCCCCGTTGAAGTCGGTCGCCTCCGCCATGCGTCCGATCGGGATGCGCGCCGTGTAGTTCTGCCGGAAGGTCGCGTCCTGCGAGTCCCGACCGACGCCGGAGGGCGTGAGGGTGTTGACCCTGATGCCCTGCCGACCCCAGTACGTCGCGCAGTAGCGCGTGAGGTTGTACAGCCCCGACTTCGCCGCCGAGTACGCCACCGGCTTCACGAACGGCACCCCGGTCTGCTCCTCCTTGTAGGCGTAGATGTCCTGCACCGGCGACACCATCCCGTAGATCGAGCCGACGTTGATGATCGAGCCCGGCTTTCCGGCGGAGCGCATCCGGGCACCGGTCGCCTGCGTGACGAGGAAGGTGCCGACGAGGTTCACGTCGACCACCTCCCGGAACACGTCGAGGGGGAAGTCCTCGAAGGGACCGGAGACCTCGGGTGGCGCGCTCGGCTGGGTGTCCAGACCGGCGTTGTTGATCACGCCGTCGGGCGCCGCACCCCACACATCGAAGATCGCGTCGAGGCCGGCCTCGACGCTGTCCTTCGAGACGATGTCCATGGAGACGCCGAAGAGGCGCGGGCTGTCGGCGATCTCGGGGAACGTCTCCTGCAGGCGCGCGGCGTCGACGGTGCGCGATGCCACGGCCACCCGGGCGCCGCGTCCGTGGAGCTCCCGGACGAAGGCCGATCCGATCTGGCCGAGGCCGCCGGTGACCAGGATGATGCGGTCGGTGAGGTCGAAGATGTCCGCCATGTCGTTCGTCTCCCTCAGCTCACCGCGTGCCGCGCGAGGTTCTCGCGGTCGTACTCCAGGCCGTTCCCCGGCGCTCCGGTCGGCACGAAGAACCCGTTCTGCGGCCGCTGCGGCACGATGACGCCGAGGTCGCTGAGCGTGCCGCCGTCCGTCATCTCGCCGAACAGGGCGTTGGGCACCGCGCAGAGCACGTTGGCCGTGAGCTCCATCACGAAGTGCGGCGTCATCGGAGCGTTGTACGCCCGGCCCAGGGCAGCGATGTCCATGTAGGGCGTGATGCCGCCCACGCGACCGACGTCGGCCTGGATGAAGTCGCACGCGTCGGCGAGGAGGTACTGGTTGAATTGCTGGAGCGTGTAGACGTTCTCGCCCAGCCCGATCGGGATCGGCGAGCGGGCCCGGAGGCGGGCGTGCGAGGCGACGTCGTCCACGCGCAGCGGCTCCTCCACCCAGTAGAGGTTGAGGTCGCGGAACCGGGTGACCGCCCGGACCGCCTCCCCGTAGGTCCATCCCTGGTTGGCGTCGACCATGAGCGGATACTCGCCGACCGCCTCGCGGATCTTGGTGAGCCGGTAGACGTCCTCCTCGAGGTCCGGCTTGCCGACCTTGACCTTCCCGGCGGCGTACCCGTCGGTCTTCCACTCCTTGACCTGCTCGACGACCTCCTCGGCGGAGAGGTTCAGGTTGATGCCGCTGCCGTACAGCGCGACCCGGTCGCGCACCTGGCCGAGGAGCTTCGCGAGCGGCTGCTGGTAGTGCAGCCCGAGCAGGTCCCACAGCGCCACGTCGATCGCGGCGAGGGCGAGCGTCGTGGTCCCGCCGGGGCCGTTGTCGCGCAGGTGCTGCCAGGAGTGCTGCCAGACGGCCCGCGGATTGACCTCGCGGCCGATGAGCGTGGGGATGAGCTCGCGCAGCGCCGCCACCATCATCTGGCCGCCGACACCGGACGTGTGGCTGAAGCCGGTGCCGACCAGCCCGGTGTCGGTGGTGATGTCGGCGAGGATGATCTCGATGTGGGTCACCCGATGGATCTGGTCTCCCCACGGCCCCTTGGGGAGGGGGATGCGGGAGAGCTGGAGGTCGATCGATTCGATTTTCATGCGTGGTCCTTCCGGGACGACGAGGAGGGGACGGGAGCTTCAGCCCTTGACGGCGCCGGCAGCGAGACCGGCGACAAGGCGCTTCTGCACGAGGAGGAAGCCGACGACGACGGGGAGCACCGAGAGCACGCCGCCGGCGGTGAGGAGGTCCCAACGGATCTGGTACTCGCCGATGAACAGGTGCAGGCCGACCGGCAGGGTGCGGGTCGCCGTCTGCGAGGTGAAGGTGAGGGCGTAGAGGAACTCGTTCCAGGTGAGGATGAACGCGTAGGTTCCCGCCGCCACCATCCCGGGCCGCAGCAGGGGCAGCAGCAGGATGCGGACGATCTGCGCGGACGAGGCCCCGTCGATCTGACCCGCCTCCTCGATCTCCCGGGGGATGGAGTCCGCGAACCCCTTGAGCAGCCAGGTGGCGAACGGCGTGGCGAACGCGGCGTGCACGAGGGCGAGACCGAGCGTCGTGTCCATCAGCCCCATCCCGCGCAGCTGCCCCTGCAGCGAGATCACGAGCAGCACCGCGGGGAACATCTGCGCGAGCAGCAGCCCGATCATGACGGCCCCGCGACCGCGGAAGTCGAACCGGGACATCGCGATCGCGGCGCCGGTGGAGACCACGAGGGTCACCGGGACGGCGATCGCGGCCACGGTGAGGCTGTTCCGCAGATAGGTCAGGAACGGCGTCGTCGACAGCAGCTCGGCGTAGGAGGCGGTCGTGAACTCCGAGGGGATGAGGTTCGCTCCGGCGCCGGCGAGCTGATCCCGGGGCGTGAGCGACGTCAGCAGCATGACGATGTACGGCCCGAGCACCATCGCGAGCACGCCGAGGAGGGCGATCGCGAAGCCGGTCCTTCCCGCGAGGCGGCCGAAGCGGACGGGGGCGGTCGTCGTGCTCATCGCGTGGTGTCCTTTCGGGTGAGGCGCACGTAGAGCGCGATGAAGACGGCGAGGAACAGGGCCTGGATGACGGCGTACGCCGCGCCGGCACCGAAGTCGCTGGCCTTGTAGGTCGTCAGATAGGACTCCAGCGCCAGGGTCGTCGAGGAGGTGCCCGGCCCGCCGCCGGTGAGGATGAAGATGAGGTCGACGTAGTTCGAGGTCCAGATCAGGCGCAGGAGCGTCGTGATGAGGATCGTCGGGAGGATGGCGGGCAGCACGACGTGGCGGAACACGCCGACCGGGCCGCACCCGTCGATCTGCGCCGATTCCTTGAGCTCGCCGGACACGCTCTGCAGTGCCGCGAGGATCATGATGGCGAAGAGCGGGATGCCCTGCCAGACGTCGATCATCACGAGCGTCGGCAGCGCGGTGCTGTTCTGCGAGAGGAACTCGATCGGCGCGTCGATGATCCCCGCGTTCAGCAGCCACTGGTTGAGGACGCCGTTGTTGGGGTCGAGGATCCACTTCCACATCAGCGCGACCAGGACGCTCGGCGTCGCCCACGGGATCATGATCAGGCCGCGGTACACGCCCCGCAGGGGGAAGCGGTTGTTCAGCATGAGCGCGAGCGACAGCCCGCCGATCAGCTGGAGGGAGACCGCCCCGAAGGTCCAGAACGCCGTGCGGCCGAGCGTGGGCAGGAACTCCGCCGTGCCGATGACACTGGCGAAGTTCTGGAACCCGACGAACTCGAGCACACCGGTGAAGACGCTCACGTCGTTGAACGAGAACCAGATCGAGCGGACGAGCGGGTACCCGGCGAAGACCGCGACGAGCACGATCGCCGGCGCGAGCAGGACGAGGGGGGCGACCGAGCCGCGGCGCGCGCGTCGCCGGGGCCGGGTCACCGGCCGGCGCGGGGCCGGCCGGCCGGTGACGACCGCTTCCGTGAGGGTGGAACTTGCCATGTCGGTCCTCAGCGCAGCACGTCGGACATCTTCGTCAGCACGTCCTGGCTGCTGATCTCACCCTGGAACGCCTGCTGGATGAGCGGGTTCCACTCCTTCGCGGCGAGCTCGGCCACCCCCTCCAGCGCCGGCCACGTCTTGGCGGTGGGAATGGCGTCGACCGCGACCGCGAGCTGCGGGTCGGACGAGTACGCCTCGGTGTCGATCACCGACTCGAGCACCGGAAGCTGACCCTGCGGCGAGGCGGAGATCTTCTCCATCTGCGCCTCCTCGCTCAGCCAGGAGATCCACTCCCAGGCGGCGTCCTTCTTGTCGGAGCCCTCGAGGATGACGTTGCCGCTCATGCTGCCGAGTGTCGCGCCGGGCTTGCCGTCGGCCGTGGGGATCGGGACGACGCCGAGCTTGTCGCCGAAGACCCCCTGCAGCTCCTTCAGGGAACCCGGGTGGTGGATCATCATGCCGGTGAGGCCCTCGACGAAGTTCGTCTTGACGTCGGCGAAGGCGGCCGTGATCGATCCGGGGGGCGCCGCCTGCAGGTCGGTGACGATGCGGAGGTAGTCCTCGTTCACCGCGACGCCCTTCGCGTCGTCCAGGACGACCTCGCCGGAGTCGTCGACGACCGACGCGCCGCCGGCGTACATCCACGCGAGCCACTGGTCCTGTCCGCCCGCACCGCCGCGGACGTCGATGCCGTACCGGCCGTCACCGGTGAGGGCGGCCGCCGCGTCGAGAAGGTCCTGCTGGGTGCGCGGCGCGTCGAGTCCGAGTTCCTCGAAGTAGTCCGTGCGGTAGTAGAGGTAGAGCGTCGTGTACTGGTGCGGCAGCATGTACACCGCGTCCTCGCCGGGCAGCTGACCCGTCGCCCAGAGCGAGTCGACGACGTCGTCCGAGGCGTCCCAGCCGTCGACGTACGCGGTGAGGTCGGCGATGGCACCCTGCGGCGCGAACTGCCCGAGCCACCAGTCCTTGCTGCGGGCGGCGTCCGGGCCGGTGCCGTTCATCGCGGAGGACACGAGCTGGTTCTGGTACTGGTCGAGCGGGATCGTCTCCAGCACGACCTTCACGTCGTCCTGTGCGCCGTTGAACTCGTCCGCGAGCTCCGTCCAGGTGGGGTCGGTCGCGTCGTCCTGCCAGAGCCAGTAGGTGATCTCGACGGGGCCGTCGCCCTCCCCGGACGGGGCGCTGCCGGCACAGCCGGTGGCGAGGGCGACGACGCCGAGGGCGGCCAGGGCGGGGAGGATTCGGGTGGATCTCATGATGCGTACTCCTTCGTCGATCAGATGAGGGTCGTGCGAAATCGATTTCAAGACGGGTGCGACAGAACGCGCCGGTGCGCGGATTGTCAGACCGGCAGCGGGGCCGTGGTGCCGAAGTCGATGTCCGGGTAGCGGTTGCGGACACCGTAGAAGTGGGCGTCCAGCTCGTGGACGGCCCGGCGGGTGTCGCCGGCCTCGATCGCATCGACGATGCGACCGTGCATCGCGGCGATGGCGGGATCCTCCTCGACGGGCTCCTCGCGTCGTGCGGCAGCGAAGACGACCCAGAAGGACTGCAGGAACTGATCCACGAACGCATTGCCCATCGGCGCGAGCAACCCGCGGTGGAACTGCTGGTCGAGCTCGGCGAAGCTCTCGTTGCGCAGGGCGCGCTCCACCATCTCCTCCGAGAGCAGCCGCAGACGGGCCAGGTCGCTCGGCTGCAGGCGCGGGATGACCAGAGGCAGCAGAGACGTCTCCAGCGCGTGACGCACCTCCAGGAGCTCGCGGGTGGCGGCTTCGGGGTCGTCGACGAAGCCGATCCAGCGGGTGGCGAGATCGGCGGCGCGGAATCCTCGCCAGACCCGACGCGCCCCTTGCCGGGACACCACGATGCCGAACGCCTCGAGGACGCTGAGGGCCTCGCGGATGCGCTGCCGTCCCACCTCCAGCACGGCGCCGAGCTCCGCCTCGGTGGGCAGCGGGTCGCCGATCTCCAGGCCGGAACGCTGCAAGTGCTGAGCCAGACGCCGGGCGAGCGCGTCCGACAAGTCGGACCCGGTGACCTCGATCTTGTCTGACATGTTCCGTTCGCCCCTTCGCGATATCGGCGGAATTCCTGGTTCTGAGCCTAGACAGTCGTTGCGCTTGTCGTCAAGTGCCCTCTCACCCACGTTCACTTGTCCGACAAGCGAGCGCGGGCACACGCAGAGATGCCGCGACCCGAAGGCCGCGGCATCCCGTCGCGTGCGTGTCCCCGGATTCGCGTCAGCGGTGCGCGGCCACCACCTGCGCGACGGCCGCCCGCTCATCGGCGGAGGGTTCGGCGATGGCCATACGGCAGTGCGTGTCCACGACATCGAGCACGCGGTACGCCTCCTTCATCCGCGCCATGTCGCCGCCGATGAGCGCGACGACGTCGTCCACGGCGGCCTGTGCCGCGGCGATGGCGTCCGTGTCGCCGGAGCGTCCGGCGTCGGCCAGGGCGCGGAAGGGCTTCGGCGTCACGGAGGAGACACCCGAGACGACGCCCTGCGCGCCCGCTTCGACGGCCGCGATGAGGTCGCGGTCGGCGCCGGTGTAGAGCTCGAAGTCGGCCGGCACCACCGCGCGGTACGCCGCGATGTCGTCGAGGGAGAGCTCGCTCACCTTGGCCCCGACCACGTTCGGCAGGGCGGCGATGCGTACGAGCAGCTCCGGCGAGACGGGGTTCCCGCTGCGCGCGGGATAGATGTAGACGTAGAGGCGCCCCTCCCCCACGGCTGCCGAGACCGCGCGGTAGTAGTCGAGGATCGCGTCGTCCGTGGCACGCAGGTAGTAGGGGGTGAGGGCCGCGAACTCCGTGGCCCCCAGCTCCTTCGCGATGCCGACCAGGCGCACGGCCTCGAAGGTGCTCGGCTGTCCGACGTGCACGATGACGCGCATCCGGTCGGCCAGCTCCGCCAGCGCGGCACCCACGAGCGCCCGGAACTCGTCCGCATCCACAGCCGGGAACTCACCCGTGGTGCCGAGGACGAAGGCGCCCTCGTTCCCCGAGTCGGCCACGAACCGGAAGATCGCACGCGACCCGTCGAGGTCGAGGGTCCCGTCGCGGTGGAACGCGGTCGGGACGGCGGTCAGGATGTCGTAGCGGGTCACTTCTCGGTCTCCTCGGGGGTCGTGCTCTTGCGGTTCTTGCGGTCGGCGCGTCCCCGGCGCGCACCGGCGTCGACGTTGCGGACGGTGGAGGTGAGCAGGTCGGGTTGCGCCGCGAGCTCGTCGTGCGCCTTCTCGATCTGCACGATGCTGTCGGTGTGGAGGATCGAGTCCTCCACCGAGGCCCGCTCTGCCCGGGGCGTGCGGGCGGCGCGGATCGCGGGCATCACGATCGACAGCACCGCGAGCGCGAGCAGGACGAGGGCGATCGGGCTGACGACCTCGAAGAACGGCCGCGTCGGCAGGATCGCCAGCGTGCGGGCGAGGTTCTCCTCGGCGAGCGGACCGAGCAGGAGACCGAGCACCACGGGTCCTGCCGGGACCTGCATGCGCTTGAGCAGCACGCCGACCACACCGAAGACGAGCATCGTGACGACCGTCGACAGGCTGTTCGAGGTGGCGTACGTGCCGATGATGCAGAAGATGAGGATGCCGCTCCACAGATACGGCTGCGGCACGTCGAGCAGCTTGACCATGCCCTTCATCCGCACGAGGCTCAGCGCGAGCGATAGGAGGGTCGCGACGAGCATGATCCCGACGATCGAGACGACGAGGTCGGGGCGGTTGGTGAACAGCGTGGGCCCGGGGGTGATGCCCCAGATGATCATCGAGCCGATCATCACCGCCATCACGGAGTCCCCGGGGATACCGAGTGCCATCGTGGTGGTCAGCGAGCCGCCGAGCGTGGCGCTGGAGGCGGTGTCGGACGCGGCGACGCCCTCGATCGATCCCTTGCCGAACATCTCCGGGTGCTTCGACGCCTTGCGCGCCCGCTCCCAGCCGATGAGCCCGGCGATGTCGCCGCCGGCCGCGGGGATGAGGCCGACGCCGAGGCCGACCGCGCCGCCGACCGCGGTGGCCCGGCCGCTCTGCTTCAGCTCCGCGCGGTTCGGCCACCAGCGCCCGAGGCTGGAGATCGGTCGGACGTGCGACTTCCGGTGCGTGAGGAGCTGGTCGAACAGCTCGGCGATACCGAAGAGCCCGATGATGACGGCGATGAAGTTCACGCCCTCGACGAGTTCCAGCACCCCGAACGTGAAGCGCTGGTCGGCGGTGGCCGCGTAGGTTCCGACACTGCCGAGCATGAGTCCGAAGAGGCCCGCGAGGATGCCCTTGAGCATCGACTTGGACGAGATGCCGATCATGATCGCGATGCCGAAGACGACGAGCGCGAACAGCTCGGGCGATTTGAAGTAGTCCCGGGCGAAGCTGGCGATCGGCACGGCGGCGACCGAGAAGAGCACGAGCGAGGCGAGGATGCCGACGGCCGACACGATCGCGGAGATCGTCAGCGCGAGACCGGCCCTGCCCTGTTTCGCCATCGGATAGCCGTCGAGGGTGGTGGCGATGGAGGCGGGAGTCCCCGGGGTGTTGATGAGGATGGACGGCACCCGGTCGCCGAAGTTCGCCGCGACGTAGATCGTCAGCAGCACCGCGAGGCCCTGCACGGGTTCGAGGGTCATGGTGAAGCCGGCCGCGAGCGCGACGGCCATGGTCGCGGTGATGCCGGGGAAGGCGCCGACCATGAAGCCGAGGATGAGACCGACGCCCATGTAGAGCAGGATCGAGATGTCGAGGAGCGAGTTCAGCCCCTCCAGGAGCGCGTTCACAGGGGGATCCTCAGGAGCATGCCGAAGACGACGTAGACGAACGCCGTGACGGCGGCGGAGTAGATGACGAGGCTCAGCCAGCGGCGGTGGCCGTAGAGGAGCATCAGTGCGGCCATGAGCAGGGCGCAGGCGATCGGGAAGACCTCGATCCGGTAGCCGAAGAGGATGACCGCCCCGAGGGACCAGAGCGCGATGAAGGCGCCGGCGATCGCGATCGTCGCGATCACCCGGAGGACGCCTCCCGGCTGGATGCGCTCGATGTCTTCGCGGGTCGGAGCCGGTCTCGTGATCGCCACGGCGAGGAGGGCGATCGCGACGACGACGCCGGTCACGCCGATGACGAGCGGCCAGAAGCGGGCGTCGATCTGTCCGGGGGCGGCCTCGCGGCGCAGTGGGATCTGCGTGGCGAGGAAGAGGTAGCCGGCGGTGATCGCGAGGGCGACGGCGGCGAACGCGATCTCGAGGGGTCGCGAGGAGGTCGCCCCCTCGTAACCGGCCGGAGCGGCCGGCTCGGCCGCGGTGTCGGGGCTGGTCATGGTGCTCCTTCGTCGGAGGACGCGGTGGGGTCGGCGCGTACCGACCCCACCGGAGGTGTTCAGCCCAGGAGATCCTGGAACAGGGCGAACTGGTCGTCGACGAACCCGGTCCACTCCGCGGAGTCGCGGTAGACCACGAGGTTGCCGGCGTCCGCCTGGAACTTCTGGTAGCTCTCGGACTCCACAGCCTCCTTGACGGCGGCCTCGAGGGCGTCGTGCACGTCGTCGGGCAGGCCGGCCGGCGCGTAGATGCCGCCCCAGCCGCCGAAGACGACCTCTTCGCCGATGGCCTCCTCGACCGTCTCGACGTCCTCCGCGTCCGGGTGACGCTCGTCGTTCATGACCGCGAGGATGCGGACGGCCTCGCCCTGCGCGAGGGCCTCGCCGAGTCCGGAGACGGCGGCGACGGTCTCACCGGACGCGGCGGCCGCGACCGCCGTGGCGCCACCGTCGTAGGGGACCGGGGTGAAGTCGGCGTCCGTGGCCTTGCCGAGGCCGAGGGTGGCGGCCTCCCAGATCGAGCCGGCGCCGGAGTTCGCGACCGTGACCGCGCCGGACTTCGCCTGGGTCACGAGGTCGTCGAGGGTCTCGATGCCGCTATTGGCGCCCACCGTGATGACGCCGGGGGCGAGCATGATCTGTCCGAGCAGGTCGAAGTCGTCGGGCAGCACGTCGGCGCTCTGGGTCGTGTTGAGCATCGCGATCTCGACCGGGGCGAACCCGATGACGTAGCCGTCCGGGTCCTGCGAGCCGACGTACTCCATCGCGAGCGCTCCCGCGGCTCCGGGCATGTTCTCCGGGATCACGCTGACGCCGAGGATCTTCTCGAGCTCGGTCGCGAGCGCGCGGGACGACAGGTCGGAGCCGCCACCGGGGTTGGCCTGGATGATCAGCCGGATGTCGTCCTCGGGATAGGTCGAGGCGGCCCCCTCGCTCTCGTCGACCTTCGTGCAGGCCGACAGCACCAGAGCGGTGGCGGCGAGGGCGGCGAAGGCAGCGGCCGCCCGAGTGATGCGCATGCGGGGCATCTTTGCTCCTCTACGTGGGTCGACCGTGTTGTCGACACCGCGAGGCTACCAGTGTTGACTGTTAACAGTCAACACTGGTAGCGGGTCACCGCACGCGACACACGGCCAGGAGGTGCGGGCTCAGCTCCCGGATTCCGGGAACGGTGCTCCCGGCGCGCGCCAGCTGGAGAGCCGCCTGCGTGAGCGCCGTCTCCTCCACGGGCATCCCCTCCAGCAGCAGCCCGCCGGGCCCTTCGACCCCATGGACCTCCAGAACGTCGAGTCCGGCGGCGACGGCCTCCTCGGTGAGCGACTCCGCCGTATGGAAGTGGCCCGCCGGGAAGCGACCCCGCGAGGAGGGAGTCCCGCGTTCCAGCAGGGCGCCGTGTTCCTCGTCGAGATGGAGGTCGGTCACGCCCAGCGCGAGCTGACCGAATCCGACGAAGCGCGAGAGCCCTGCCGCGAACACCCACCCGCCGGATCCCACCACCCGTGCGGCCTCGCTGAGGGCCTGGACGCGGTCCGTGCGATCGGCCAGGTGGTACAGCGGACCGAGGAGAAGCGCAGCATCGAAGCTGTCCGCGGCGAACCGCAGCGAGCGCGCGTCGCCTACCTGTGCGTCCACCCCGAGCTGCGCCGCACTCCGGACATGACCCGGCACCGGGTCGACGAGGGTGACCCGATGCCCGCGGTCCAGGAGCGAGCGCGCATGGACACCCGCCCCACCTCCGACATCGATCACGCGACCCTCGGTGAGGTGATCCGCGATCAGCTCCTGGATGCGCTGGTGCTCGAGCGGTCCCTGCGCCGACCGGGTCGTCAACCGCACCGATTCGTCGAACCGCTCCTCGTAGTAGTCGCGGATCCGCTCGTCGAGCTCGCGCTGGTCCATGGTCGGCCTCCGATCGGTAGGCCTCCATCATCCACGCCCGTCCCTCCGCGTCTGACCGGCTCTAGCCGGCCGTAGCGTTCTCGTACGCCCGCATCGCGGCCTCCTGCGCCTCCTTCAGCGCGTCCTCCGGCGACTTGTCCCCGAGCAGCGCCGCCGTGATGGCGTTGTTGAGCTCGTTCTGGATCTCCTGACCCGCCGGCGAAGAGCCGAACGACTGCCCGTAGTCCACCACGTCGTAGTAGGTGGAGATGACCTGATCGAAGCCGGCGTTGCCGCTGTCGGTGACGAAGGTCTCGCGGATCGACTGGTCGGCGGAGGGCGACCCGGTGAACAGCCCGGTGTTGATCCCGCCGTCGGTCTTCAGGGTCTCGGCACGTGCCTCGCCCGCCGCATTCCACGCGTCGTCGGAGGTGAGGTTCACCATCCACGCGCACGCCGCCGCGGGGTTCTCCGCTCCGGCCGGGATCACGAACGCGGTGCCGGAGGCGACAGAGAACGGCTCGCCGTCGGCGTTCCGGAACGGCACGGCCTCGAGGTCGATCTGGTCGGCGTAGGGGCTCAGCACGTTCGGATACCACTGCGCGTTCACCTGCGCGCCCACCTGCTGGGCGACGAACTGGTTCTGGTCGCCGAAGGCGTCGAACGAGTCGGTGAAGCTCTTGACGGCCGCGAAGCCGCCCTGCGCGTCGGTGATCTGCTTGAGCATCTCGATGCCGGCGACGTTGCTGGGGTCGTCCAGGGTGGGCGCCCCCTTCTCATCGTTGAGCTGGCCGCCCATGCCGAGGATCCACAGCCCGGCCTGACCGGTCGCGACCGGATCGAACCCGAGCCGCGTGGGTACGCCGCCGGACTCCTGGTACATCTTCTCGATCGCGCCGAGCAGCACGTCGGGCTTCGAGGTGTTGATCTCGTCCGCCGTCACCCCCGCCTCGTCGAGCACGGCCTTGTTCAGCAGGATCGCCGGCGGCTGGTAGAACTGCGGCACCGCCCACACCGCGTCGTCGTAGGTGACGTCGTCGACGACGAAGGGGTACCAGTGGTCGCGCGGCGAGACGTCCTGGGCCGCGAAGCATTCGTCGAGCGGCATGATGAGGTCCTGCGCGGCATACGTGGTCACGTACCGGCGGTCCATCTGCACGACGTCGGGCACGTCGCCGCTCGCGATGCGGGTGGTGAACTTCTGCGCGTCGAAGGCCGTCGCATCGAGGTCGACCTCGACGTCCTTCAGCTGCTCGGCGGCGTAGTCCATGCGCGAGGTGCCGACGTCGTCGGCGTTCTCGAAGCCCCACGCCTTCAGCGTGCCGCTCGGCTCCGCCCCGAAGTCGGCGTCGGCCGCCTGGTCGTCTCCCCCTCCCCCGCCGCACCCGGCGAGGACGAGGACGGATGCCGCGGCGACCGCGGTGATTCCCAGCATGCGTGTGCGCATGACTGCTCCTTTCGATCTGTGGTTCGTCATCCCTTACGCCCCTGGGTCGCGACGCCCTCGATGAAGGCGCGCTGCCCGAAGGCGAAGAGGATGAGCATCGGGAGGGTCACCAGGAGGGAGGCGACCATGACGTACTGGTAGTCGCCATGACCGCCCGCCGTGGGGCTGTACTTGGTCATGGCGTACGCGATGCCGAGCGGCGCGGTGAACTCGTCCACCGACCCGGCGTTGAGGTAGATGAGGGCGGCCTGGAGGTTGTTCCAGCTCGCCTGGAACTCGAACAGGAACACGATGACGAACGACGGGATCGACAGCGGCATCGCGATCCGCCAGAAGAGGCCCCAGGCGCTGGCCCCGTCGAGCCGCGCCGCCTCGAACAGCTCCCGCGGCAGGCCGAGGAAGAACTGCCGCTGCAAGAAGATGTAGAAGGCCGATCCGAAGAGGTTCATCCCCCACAGCGGCACCCAGGTGCCGAGGAGTCCGGTCTCCTTCCAGATGAGGTAGATCGGGATCATCGTCACCGCGCCGGGAAGCATCATCGTCGCGAGCACGAGGCCGAACAGCAGGCCGCGCCCCGGGAAGCGGAAGTAGGCGAACCCGAACGCCACGATCGAGCTGGAGATCGCGACAGCACCGGCGGCGAGCAGCGCGATGGCGATGCTGTTGCCCATCCAGTTCAGCAACGGGAGCTGATTCCACACCTCCACGTAGTTCTCCGGCACGAAGGTCTTCGGGATGAGGGCGTTGTCGAACACCTCCCCTCGTGGCTTGAAGCTCGCCGCGAGGAGCCACGCGAAGGGGTACAGGAACAGCAGCGCGAACAGCACGAGGATGACGTTCAGCACGATGCGGGCGATGAGGCTCTTCGGCTGCCGCAGCTGCCGTCGCCAGCGCGAACGGGTGGCGACGGTGGTCGTGAACGTGCCAGGGGACTTCTCGGGCTCCGCCTCGACGGGGACCTGACGCAGGGTCTGGGACATCAGCGGTCTCCCTCGTAGTAGACGAAGCGGTTGCCGACCTTCACCTGGATGAGCGTGATGATCATGATGATGACGAAGAGCAGCCACGCCATCGCCGCGGCGAAGCCGAAGTTGAACTGCCGGAAGGCCTGCTGAAACAGGTAGATCGCGTAGAAGAGGGATGCCTCCGGTGACGAATTGCTCTGATCCCGCCAGAACAGCAGGTACGCCTGGTCGAAGATCTGGAACGCGGCGATCGACAGCACGATGACGTTGAAGAACATGGCCCCCGAGATCATCGGGAGGGTGATCGAGAAGAACTTCCTGATCGGTCCCGCCCCGTCGAGCGAGGCCACCTCGTACAGCTCGACGGGCACGTTCTTCAGCGCCGCGAGGAAGATCACCATGGTCCCCGCGACGGTCCACAGCGTCATGATCACGATGCTCGGCTTGACCCATGCGGGGTCGACGAGCCACTGCGGCCCCTGGATGCCGAACACCCGGAGGAACTGGTTGATCGCCCCGGAGTTGCCGTTCAGGAGGAGGAAGAACACCGCCGCGGTCGCGACGGCCGGCGTCATCTTCGGCAGGTAGTAGAGCACCCGGAAGGCACCCGCACCCCGTCCGACGCGGTTGAGCAGCAGGGCGAGGATCAGCGCGAACACGATCTCCAGCGGCACCGCCATCACCACGTAGAACAGCGTGTTCGCGAGCGAGACGCCCACCCGCGGGTCCTCGAAGAGGTTGGCGTAGTTGTCGATGCCGACCGGGCGAGCGCTGTTCGTGGCGAGGTTGTAGCTGCTGAACGAGATGTACAGGCTGTAGACCATCGCGCCGGCCGTGAAGATGAGGAATCCGATGAGCCAGGGCGAGATGAAGAGATAGCCGGCGAGGGCCTCCCGGCGGTTGTACCGGTCCCGCTGGCGGGTCTTGAGCGGCATCCACCTGCCTCCTTTCCGAGGACGTGCAGACACGACACTCCCGTCCTGGCGCGATGCTAGATCCGGAGAAGCGGTTCTCCGCGGGGCTTGCGCAGAACCGATTCCTGTGGTTCACCTGAATGCCGCGTGGACGCCCTGGTGCCCCGGCTGCGGTTCCTCCCTAGGATGAGGGGAATAAACACGGAGGAGGGCCGGGGGAATGTTCGACGAGCGACGGCGACAGGCAGCGCTCGAGGAACTGGGGATCCTTGACACACCACCCGATGAGCGGGTGGATCGGGTGGCACGACTGGCGAAGGAGATGTTCGGCGTGCCGATGGTCAGCGTCTCGCTGATCGACCGCGACCGACAGTGGCGCAAATCGCAGATCGGCCTCGGGGGGAACGAGGCACCGCGCCAGGACTCGTTCTGCGACTACACCGTGTCGCAGGACCGGACCGTGGTGGTGGAGGACGCGAGCACCACCGACCTCTTCGCCGAGAACCCGTTCGTGACCGGCGATCCGCACCTCCGCTTCTATGCGGCCCATCCGCTGCACGCGCCGGGCGGCGAGCCGGTCGGGACGCTGTGCGTGCTCGACACGGAGCCGCACACCTTCACCGACGCCCAGCAGGACCTCCTGCGCGACCTCGCGTTCTGGGTGCAGACGGAGCTGGCACAGGACGCGGACATCGACCATGCCGCCGTGGTGCAGCGAGCGCTGCGCCCGCGGGTGCATCCGGAGATCGAGGGCTACACGATCGCCGCCGGCGCCGCCCCACGCGGCATGCTCGCCGGCGACTACTACGACTTCTCGCGACACGGCGACGCCCTGCGCGTGACGCTGGCTGACGCGATGGGCAAGGGCACGGGACCGGCGCTGGTCGCGGCCACGGTGCGCGCCTCCCTGCGGACGGCGCCGGAGCGCTCGCTGTCCGACGCCGTGATCGAGGTGGACCGCCTGCTCGAGGACGATCTCGCTGACACGTCGATGTTCGTCACGGCCGTCGTCGCCGAGCTGCGGCCGGAGACGGGAGACCTCGAGGTCATCGACGCCGGTCACAGCCTCGCTTTCGTCGTCCGGGCGGACGGGTCGTGGACGCCGCTGCGCTCCACGAACCTGCCGCTGGGCATGGGGATGGGCCTGGCCGACCCCCGCGTCCCGGTGACCACCCGTCTGGAACCGGGCGACGCGTTCATCTGCTGCAGCGATGGACTCCTCGACGTGCTCGACCCGGACGACCCGTTCGGCCACGTCGAGCGCGTCCTCGCGGAGATGGGCCCCGGTGGCGCTGTCGGCGAGGCGCTGCGGCTCGCGAACGATGACCGCGCCACCGACGACATCACCGTCGTGGTGGTGCGGAGGGACGCATGACCGCGCGGTTCGCGACGATCCGCGTCCTCGCCCTCCTCTCGGTCCTGCTGGGCGTGAACTATGTCGCCTGGCGATGGCTGGAGTCGGTGAACTGGTCGGCCTGGTGGATCGCGGTGCCGCTCGTGATCGCCGAGACCTACAGCCTCATCGACACCTTCCTGTTCTGCCTCACGATGTGGCGCGCGAAGGAGCGTCCGGCGCCGGTATCGCCGCCACAGGGCACCGTCGACGTGTTCATCACGACCTACGACGAGCCGATCGAGCTCGTCATGACGACGGCCAGGGCGGCGAAGCGGATCGCCTATCCGCACTCCACCTGGATCCTCGACGACGGCTCCCGCCCCGAGCTCGAGGCCGAGGCCCGGGCCGCGGGCGTCGGCTACCTCACCCGCTCCGAGGACTGGACCGGCAAGCCCCGGCATGCCAAGGCGGGCAACCTCAACAGCGCGCTCTTCCAGACCGACGGCGAGTTCCTCCTCATCCTCGACGCCGACCAGGTGCCGGACCCGCTGATCCTGCACCGCACGCTCGGCTACTTCGCGGATGACCCGGAGGTCGCCCTCGTGCAGACGCCGCAGTGGTTCGTGAACGTCGACGAGGCCGATCCGCTCGGCAGCCAGGCGCCGCTGTTCTACGGGCCGATCCAGCAGGGGAAGGACGGCTGGAATGCGGCCTTCTTCTGCGGGTCGAACGCCGTGCTCCGCCGCGAGGCGCTCATGCAGCTCGGCATCGTGGGCTACGTGCGGAACGTGACGGACTCCGCCGCGCGGGCGCTCAAGACCTCCGAGGCGCTGATCGCTCGCGAGGCCGAGGCGGCCACCGACCCCGCGCTCGCCACCGAGCTCGGGGCGCTCCGCATCGCGATCGCCCGCGGGCGGAAGGAGCTCGCCGGCGGCGACTCCGTCGCCGAGGTCGCCGCGCGCGTGGGGGAAGCTGTCGACAACGCCTCCCGGATCCTCGTGGCGCACGACTTGGAGGGCATCCGTGCCGACCTCGCGGTGATCGAGTCCCTGCCGGTGCAGCACGACGCGGAACTCGGGCAGGTGATCGTGGACGAGGCCGGGCTCGACGCTCTGGCCGCCTCCGACCTCTCCCCCCTCACCGCCGTCGAGGCCGTCCGCGGACTGCTCGACGCGCTCCGCCTCGACCGGGCCGATGAGGCGCAGCCCATCCTCCCGCTCGCCACGATCTCGGTGACGGAGGACATGGCGACGGCGATGCAGCTGCACGCCCTCGGCTGGAAGAGCGTCTACCACCACGAGATCCTGGCGCACGGCCTCGCCCCGGAAGACCTCCGGACGATGCTCACGCAGCGGCTGCGGTGGGCGCAGGGGACGCTGCAGGTGATGCTGCGCGACAACCCCCTGGCCAAGCGCGGACTCTCGGTGGGGCAGCGCCTCATGTACTTCGCGACGATGTGGAGCTACCTGTCCGGCTTCGCGGCCATCGTCTACCTCGCCGCCCCGGTGATCTATCTCGTGTTCGGGGTGCTTCCCGTCACCGCCTGGTCGGTCGACTTCTTCGTGCGGTTCCTGCCGTACTTCCTCGTCAACCAGGCGCTGTTCCTCGTGGTCGCGAAGGGGGTGAAGACCTGGCGAGGTCAGCAATACTCGCTCGCACTGTTCCCCGTGTGGATCCGCGCGTGCTGGACGGCCTTCGCCAACGTGGTGCTCGGCCGGCCGCTGTCCTTCGCCGTGACGCGGAAGGACGGCCGAGACCCGCGCGGCGTCCCGTGGCGCGAGATCTGGCCGCAGCTGACCGCGATGGTCGTGCTCGTGATCGCTCTCGTCATCGGGGTCGCCCGGGTCATCGTCGGCACCGGCGACGGCACCGGCACCCTCGTCAACACCGCCTGGGTCCTGTACGACCTGGTCGTCCTCAGCGTCATCATCCAGGCGGCGCGCTATCGCGGTCCCGCCGCACAGGTCCTCGAGAAGGAGTCGAATGAACGTCAGCACTGACACCAGGGACGGCTACGCCGTCGTCGCGATCACGGGGCGCCTGACCGCCTCGGGCGCGCCGTTGCTGCGCAACGCGGTGAGCGACCTCGTCGCCGCCGGGCAGCCGCGCATCGCGATCGACCTCAGCGGCACCGAGTTCGTCGACTCCTCGGGCCTCGGCGCCCTGGTGGGCGGCCTCAAGAGCGCCCGGGTGGCCGGGGGCGATCTGCGCATCGCCGCGGTCCCCGAGGCCGTGCGCACCGTCCTCCACCTCACCAACCTGGATCGCGTGCTCCGCGACTACCCGACGCCGGAATCGGCGTTCGATGGACGCTGACACCCGGGCCTTCCACATCGACGGGCCCGCCGGGCTCGCCCTCGTCGACCGCGCCCTCGACGAGCTCGACCGACTCTGGACTCAGGCTCCGGAGGTACCGGCGCAGGACCAGGTGCTGTTCACCCTGGCGTTGAGCGAGGTCACGACCAACGTCGCGCAGCACAACGAGCACGCGGACGTCGTCCTGAGCATCGACGTCCGCGTGACGGCGGAGGAGCTGCGCGCCTACATCCGCGACACCGCCCCGCCGGCACCGATCGACTGGGACGCGGTGACGATGCCGGGCGAGGAGGCGGAGAGCGGACGCGGACTCGCGCTGTCGCAGGCGGCGCTCGACGAGTTCACCCACACGGTCACCGATCTCGGCAACACCTGGGTGCTCGTCCGGCGCGTGGATCCCGCGCGCGAGGCGGGCGGCTGACCCGTCAGGCGAGCCAGGCCGGCGCGCGTCCCCGGAGCGCGGCGGCGTCGATGGAGTAGCGCCCCGCCCCCGTGAGGGCGAGCGCGAGAGCCGCGGCGCCGAGCACGGCGACGAACTCGTAGCCGCCGGCCGTCACCCACAGGCCCGCGGGCAGGTGCACGAGCACGAGGGCGACCAGCATGTCGACGGCGAGGAGGATTCCGACCGGACGCGTCAGCAGTCCGAGGATCAGCAGGATCCCGCCGACGAGCTCGAGGAAGGCCACGACGGGCGCGGCGATCTCGGCGAGCGGGACCCCCATCCCGGCGAAGCTGCCGATGGTCCCGGGGATCGTGAACTCGAAGATCTTCTGGGCGCCGTGGGCGGCGAAGATCGCGCCGACGACGATGCGCAGGACGAGGAGTCCGAGCGACGAGGCGGAGGAGGCGGAGGCTGTGGTGTTCGTCATGAGGAGGTTCTTCCTTCGTGGCAGGACACCCGCGCGGGCGCGGACCAGGGCTCTTGCCCTGGCCCCCACGGTAGGAACCGTTCTTTTCCGTCCGCTGAACGCCTCGGGTTCGCGGACGCGGCGACCTCAGCGGGAGCCGACCTCGTGGAGCATCCGCTCCCTGGCGCCGTCGAGGTGAGCCGAGAGCACCGCGGCGGCGTCCTCCGGGGCTCCTGTGCGCATGACGTCGAGCAGTTTCACGTGGTCGTCCGACGACTCGTGCAGGTCTTCGTCGTGGTTGATCGTGACCTCGAGCAGCGCCGTGAACGTGGGGAGGTACTGGTTCCAGGCGCCCTCCAGCCGCGGGTGATCGGCGAGGGCGTAGATCTGGGAGTGGAAGTCGAGGTCGGCCGTGACGAAGGCCGCATGGTCACCGGCGTCCGCGGCCTCGGCCATGCGCTGGACGGCGTCGGCCATCGGCTGCCACCGGTCGTCGTCGTCGACCCGCATCGCCCGCGAGAGGGCGAGTTGCTCCAATGCGCCGCGGAGGCTGTAGAGCTGGTCGACGTCGTCGCTCGTGAGGCCCACGATGTAGACCCCGCGCGGGCGCTGCACCTCGACGAGCTTCTCGAAGCTGAGCTGAGTCAGGGCATCGCGCACGGGACCGCGGCTGACGGCGAACTCCTCGGCGAGGGCCTCTTCGGTGAGGCGAGCCCCCGGTGCGAGCTCCCCTCGGACGATGCGCTGGCGCAGCACGCGCGCGACCTGCGCTCCGAGCGACTCCCCGCGCGTGACGGTCTGCGTCATGGTGACCTCCTGTTAACAGTTGACAGGATACACACCGGGGTACGCGGTCAGGCTCCGGAGCGCGGACTCCAGAGCACGAGCTCGGTCGAACGGCGGATGCGGCGACCGGTGGGCATGGGCACGACCCCCGCAGCTCCGGCGGCGAACACCCGCACGCCGGGACGGTTCTCGCGCTCGGCGCGGAGAGCGCTCTCGAGCGTGATGACACGGTCGCGCAGCATCCGGTTCTCGTCCTCCAGGTCGAGGAGCCGGGCGATCGCGGGGAGACTGACCCCTTCGGAGGAGAGCTGGGCGACCTCGCGCAGCTGCTCGATGTTGCGGTGAGAATAACGACGGGAGCCGCCGGGCGTCCGTCCCGGCACCACGAGGCCGATCCGGTCGTACTGACGGAGGGTCTGGGGGTGCAGGCCGGAGAGCTTGGCGGCTGCGGCGATCGCGAAGACCGGGGTGTCCGCGTCCATCACGCCTTCCTTCCTGATTTCACGTCAGGCCGCCGCGCCAGGTCAGGCGACTCCCTTCCGGAAGCGCCTGACCCGACGCGAAAGCCTGTGCTCGTCAACGGCGGGCTTTCGCCATGAGCTCGGCCCGCGGGTTCTCCTGCGGCTCCAGCTCCTGGAACCTCTCGAGAGCCTCGCGCGCCGCGTCGTCGAGGTGCGTCGGAACCGCGACCTGGAGCTCGGCGAGCAGGTCACCGGTCCCCTTCGCGGTCGCGACACCCCGACCCTTGACGCGGAGCACGCGGCCCGACGGGGTCCCGGGAGCCACACGCAGCTTCACCACGTCGCCGCCGAGCGTCGGAACCTCGATGGTCGCGCCCAGCGTCGCCTCGGTGAAGGTCACCGGGACCACGAGGCGGAGGTTGAGGCCGTCCCGCGTGAAGACGGGGTGCGGACGCACCGTGATCTGCACCACGATGTCCCCACTCTCCCCACCGTCCGGCGAGGGGCGACCACGGCCGCGCAGCCGGATCTTCTGTCCGTCGGCGACGCCCGCGGGGATCTTCACCTTGAACGGCTTGCCGTCCTCTCCCTGCAGGGTGATGGTCTCGCCCTGCACGGCGGTGCTGAAGTCCAGCGTGGTGCGGGCCGTGACGTCGGCGCCGCGCTGCGGACCACCGAAGCCACGGAAGCCGCCGCTCGGCTGCCCGAACCGGCCACCGCCGAACGAGCTGCCCTGGCCCTGGTTGAACATCGCGAAGATGTCCTCGAAGTCGGCGGTCTGGCCGCGCCCCTGCTGTCCGAACCGGCTGAAGACGTCTTCGAACCCGCCGGCGCCCGAGCCGCTCGCCGTGAAGCGAGCGCCCGAACCCATGGCGCGGATCTCGTCGTACTCCTTGCGCTGCTCGGCGTCGGAGAGCACCGAGTAGGCCTCGCTGATCTCCTTGAACTTGGCCTCGGCCTTCGCATCGCCCTGATTGGAGTCGGGGTGATACTTGCGCGCGAGCTTGCGGTACGTCTTCTTCAGGTCAGCGTCGCTGACGTCCTTCGAGACCCCGAGGGTCTTGTAGAAGTCCTTGTCGAACCAATCCTGGCTGGCCATCGATCACCTACTCCGCAGGGACGGCGACGACGACCTTCGCAGGACGCAGCTCGACCTCGCCGAGGCGGTAGCCCACCTCGACGACCTCGAGCACCGTGGTCTTCGAGGTGCCGGGGGTCGGCTGCTGGAAGATCGCCTCGTGACGCTGGGGGTCGAACTCCTCGCCCTTCTCGCCGTAGGCGACCACGCCGAGGCGCTCCACGACCGCGCGCACCTTCTCGGCGATCACGGCGAAGGGGCTGCCCTCGACCAGATCACCGTGCTGCTCGGCGCGGGCCAGGTCGTCGAGCACGGGGATGAGGCCCTTGGCGGCCTCGCCCTTCGCGCGCTCGATCTCGATCTGGCGCTGCTCCTCGGTGCGGCGGCGGTAGTTCGCGTACTCGGCCTGCAGGCGCTTGAGGTCGGTCAGCAGGGCGTTCTCGGCGTCGGCGATCGCGGCGTCGCCCGCGGCGGCATCCGCCGTCTGCGCGGCACCGAGGATGTCCTCGACCGTCAGCCCTTCCTCCGCCTCGGCAGCCGCGTCGACCGGGGTCTCGTCGGAGCCCTCGGCGGCCTTCGCCTCGCGGGAGTCCTGGTTCTGCGGCACGGGGCCGGATGCCTGAGCATCCGACCCCTCCGGAACCTCGTTCTCGTCGAAGTTCTTGTCCGTCATGATTACTTCTTCTCGTCCTCGTCGTCGACGACCTCGGCGTCGATGACGTCCTCGTCGGAGGAGGGGGCGTCACCGGTCGGGGTCTCGCCCTCTGCCGAAGCGCCGGCGGCGTCCGCCTGCGAGGAGGCGTAGATCGCCTCGCCGAGCTTCGACTGGGACTGGTTGAGCTTCTCGAACGCGGTCTTCACGGCCTCGTCGTCGTCGCCGGCCAGTGCCGTCTTGAGCGCATCGACGTCGGCCTTGACCTCGGTCTTCACGTCGTCAGGGAGCTTGTCCTCGTTCTCGGAGATGAGCTTCTCGATGGAGTAGGCGAGGGTCTCGGCCTGGTTGCGGGTCTCCGCAGCCTCACGGCGCGCCTTGTCCTCGGCGGCGTGCTCCTCGGCCTCGCGCACCATGCGCTCGATGTCCTCCTTCGACAGCGACGAACCGCCGGAGATGACGATCGACTTCTCGGTGCCGGTGCCCTTGTCCTTCGCGGACACGTGGACGATGCCGTTGGCGTCGATGTCGAAGGTGACCTCGATCTGCGGGATGCCACGGGGCGCCGGCGCGATGCCGGTCAGCTCGAACGTGCCGAGCGGCTTGTTGTCGCGCGTGAAGTCACGCTCGCCCTGGAAGACCTGGATCGCGACGGACGGCTGGTTGTCGTCGGCCGTGGTGAAGGTCTCGCTCCGCTTGGTCGGGATGGCCGTGTTGCGCTCGATGAGCTTGGTCATCATGCCGCCCTTGGTCTCGATGCCCAGGGAGAGCGGGGTGACGTCGATCAGCAGGACGTCCTTGCGCTCGCCCTTGAGGACACCGGCCTGCAGCGCGGCGCCGACGGCGACGACCTCGTCCGGGTTCACACCCTTGTTGGCTTCCTTGCCGGTCTCGCGCTTGACGAGCTCGGCGACGGCGGGCATACGGGTCGAACCACCCACGAGGACGATGTGGTCGATGTCGGACACCTTGATGCCGGCCTCGCGGATGACGTCCTCGAAGGGCTTCTTGGTGCGGTCGAGCAGGTCCTTCGTGAGGTCCTCGAACTTGGCGCGGGTCACGGTCTCGGAGAGCGAGACGGGGCCCGAGTCGGTCAGCGACAGGTACGGCAGGTTGATGCTCGTGGACGTGGAGCTGGAGAGCTCCTTCTTCGCCTGCTCCGCAGCCTCCTTCAGGCGCTGCAGGGCGATCTTGTCACCCGAGACGTCGACGCCCGTGGTCTCCTTGAACTGCTTGATCAGGTAGTCGACGAGACGCTGGTCCCAGTCGTCTCCACCGAGACGGTTGTCACCGGCGGTGGCGCGCACCTGGATCGTGGAGAAGTCGTCGTCCTTGCCCACCTCGAGGAGGGAGACGTCGAACGTTCCGCCACCGAGGTCGAAGACGAGGATGAGCTCGTCCTCCTTGCCCTTGTCGAGGCCGTAGGCCAGGGCAGCCGCGGTCGGCTCGTTGATGATGCGGAGCACGTTGAGGCCCGCGATCTCACCGGCCTCCTTGGTGGCCTGACGCTCGGCGTCGTTGAAGTACGCCGGAACCGTGATGACGGCGTCGGTCACGGTGTCTCCGAGGTAGGACTCGGCGTCGCGCTTGAGCTTCTGGAGGATGCGCGCGGAGATCTCCTGCGGCGTCCACTTCTTGCCGTCGACGTCGAAGCTCCAGTCGGTGCCCATGTGGCGCTTGACCGAGGCGATCGTCCGGTCGACGTTGGTGACGGCCTGGCGCTTCGCGGTCTCACCGACGAGCACCTCCCCGTCCTTGGTGAAGGCGACGACCGAAGGGGTCGTGCGGAAGCCCTCGGCGTTGGCGATGACCTTGGGCTCGCCACCCTCGAGGACGCTGACGACGGAGTTGGTGGTTCCGAGGTCGATACCGACAGCACGTGCCATGTGTTCTCTCCTTTGTTGGGAAGTCTGTAGTGGTCTGGAAACCTGCGGCGATCAGGGAAACCTGAGTCGCGATGGCTCAAGTGTACGCCGAGCCCCGAAGGCTGTCAAATGAACTTGATATGAACAGGCTCAAGTTTTCCGGCCGGGCGGTCAGATGTCCGCGAGCCGCCATGCTTGACTCTCACACGGTGTCAGACGGGAGAACAGAGACATGTTGTCCATCGGAGCGTTCGCGCAGATCGGCCAGGTGACCCACCGGATGCTCCGGCACTGGGACACGGCCGGGCTGCTCGTCCCCGCCCACGTGGACGAGTTCACCGGCTACCGGTCGTACGATCCGTCGCAGCTCGAGCGCCTGCACCGGATCGTCGCCCTGCGTCAGCTCGGCTTCGGCCTCGACGACATCTCGGCGATCCTCGCCCAGGGCGTCGACGCCGACCGGATGGCGGCGCTGCTGCGCATCCGGCGCGCCGAGGTGGAGCAGGAGCACCGGCTCGCCGCCGCGCGACTCGTCGACGTGGAGCGGCGCCTCCACCTCATCGAGAAGGAGAAGCACATGTCGCAGATCGAGATCGTCCAGAAGCCCCTCCCCGCCGTGCGCCTGGCGGCCGTGCGCACCGTCGTCGCCGAGCAGCCGGCCGTCGCCGAGGCCGTCGGCCCCTCCTTCGACGCCGTGGCCGAGGTCATCGGAGACGAATGCGGCGCCCTCACCACCCCGATCGCCCAGTACCGGACGCTGCCGGACGGGATGGAGGTCGTCGCCGGATACTCCTACTCCGGCCCCGCCGCCGACGGGATCGAGATCATCGAACTCCCCGCCGAGGAGGACGCCGTCTGCGGGGTGCACCTCGGCTCGATGGAGCGGATCGCGGAGAGCTGGCACGCCATCCACACCGAGGTGGTCGCGCGCGGCCTCGTGCACGCCGGGCCGTGTCGGGAGCTCTACGTCCGCGCCGTCGGGGACGACCAGTCGGACTGGGTCACCGAACTCCAGCAGCCCGTCGCGCGGCGCTGACGCGGAGGCCGCGCAGACGGGGCGACGCGGCGATCACTTGCCCCCGGGCGGGCCGACCAGCAGCAGGATCACGTACAGCGCGACGATGCCCACGACCAGCAGCACCGCGAGCACCCAGGGGCGGCGGAGGAACCAGCGCATCAGGCGGTCGTACCAGCGGCGGTCACGCGGGTCGTCGGTCGCGTCGAGGCGCCAGTCGCCCTGGAGACGACCCGTGCGGTGCAGCCAGATCTCCATCGGGATGGTCGCGTACGGCACGACGGCGCTGAGGACCGCCAGCACACCGACGCCCGGATGCCACCGCTGGTTGAGCGCGACGAGGACGGCGGTCGCGGCGTAGGCGAGGAATACGAACCCGTGGATACCGCCGCCGACCGTCACCACGACTCCCGGGGCACCGACGGCGCGGGCGATGATCGCGGCGATGAGGAGGGTCCAGGTGATCGCCTCCGCGATCGCGAGGACACGGTACAGGCGGCCAGGGGTGCGGAACACGGAACTCCTCGGGTGGGGTACCCCTCCAGCGTATCCCGCTTCGAATCGCCCACTTTGCCCCATCCGCCGCCGAAATGGAGCAAGGTGAGCGATTCGAAGGGGAATAGGGGGACGGCAGCCGACGTTGCCGAAGGCATGGTGACGGTGGACGCGGATGCGCTGTCCGCTGTGCTCGGCACGGTGGACCTGCGCGTGGGGATCGCCCGCCGGGTGCGGCTGACCTCGGGAGGACTCCTCCCGCTGCCGCCCGGTCGCATCACCCTCGTCTACATCGCCGACGGCGCCGTGCACGGGCATCCGCCTCTGGGCACGGGGTGCCGCCTCGACGTGGACCGTGCCTCGCAGCAGCTCACGGTCGAAGAGCCAGGACACCGCGATCGACTCGTGTCCGGCGACGCCTTCCTGCTGCTCCGCGGTGACACCTTCGCACTGGAGGCCGATGCCGACACCACGCTCCTCGTCGTCGACATCGAGCTCGCGGACACCGCCTCTCCCCTCCCCGCGCTCCTGCCACCCTTCCTCACGGTGACCGGATTCGACGCGCTGGAGCCGGCCGCCGCCGCCCTGGCCGAGAACATGGGCGTTGTCGACGAGGCCGCGTGCCCGGTGCGCCAGGGCGACCCGCTGATCTGCCGGATGATGGCGACCACCGTGCTGCTCTCGGTCATCAGGGCCTGGGCGGCGAACGGGTGTGCACCCGCGGGGTGGCCCTCGTTGTCGAAGGACCCCTTCCTCGACCGCGTGGTGGACGCCATCCACGAGCAGCCGGGACGGGACTGGACCGTCGAGCGCCTGGCCGCCGTCGGGGCCATGTCGCGCTCGGCCTTCGCGGAGCGGTTCCGTCTCACCGTGGGTCGCTCCCCGGCCGACTATGTGACCGAGGTGCGGATCGACGCCGCGAAGCGGATGCTCCAGGCGGGGCAGTCCGTCTCGAGCGTCTCGCGCGAGCTCGGCTATGCCTCGGACGAGGGCTTCAGTCGTGCCTTCCGCCGCCGGACGGGCATGACCCCGTCCTCCTGGCGCGCCTCGCACTCCCTCGTCCCCGCCTGATCCCACGACCTCGCCCCAGCCTGGGCGGGCATGGCTTCGGAGCCACAGGACGACACGCCGGCCCCGGGCCCGCGGGGACGGCGTGTCTTCGGCCTGCTCCGAAATCGTGCCCGGGCGAGCCCGGGAGTCAGGGGCGGGAGCTGCGGCGGTTCGAGAGGCCGAAGAGCACGGCACCGGCGAGGAGCGAGACCGCACCGATGATGTAGACGAGCTCGACGCTCAGGGTGTCGACGAGGAGTCCGCCCACGCCGGCCGCGAGCGTGATCGCGCCCTGGAACCCGACGACCACCAGACTCCCCCCGGCCTCCAGCCGATCCGGCATGCGGTGGCCCACCCAGGTGTTCACGACGATCAGCCACGACGAGAAGAAGAAGCCCCAGAGGAGCACGACCGCGCCGATGCCGATGATCGATCCGGAGAAGAGCACCATCGACAGCACGGCGGCCGAGATCACCAGCGGGGCGAACACCGCGAAGAAGGCGAAGGAGCGGTCGATCACCAGGCCGATGGAGAGGTTGCCGAGGAGGCCGCCCACGCCGAACAGCGCCAGCAGCACGACGATCGTCGACGCATCCACGTCCGGGATGCGCTCCAGCGCGAGGCGGACGTAGGTGTAGGCGAGGAAGTGCCCGAGCACGACGAGCACGTGTCCGACCATCCCGAGGCCGATGCCCGGACGCCGCACCGTGTCGACGAGCAGACGCAGGCTCGACGCCCGCTCGGCCGGGACGGTCGGCAGCGCCCATCGCAGGGCCACGGCCAGCACCACCATGAGCACTCCCGCGATCGCGAACACGGCGCGCCAGTCGACGACCTCGCTCAGCATGACTCCGAGCGGGACGCCGGCGACAGTGGCGAGCGAGACGCCGGCGGAGGTGAACATCACCCCGCGACCGAGGTGCTCCGGCCCAGCGAGCCGCGCGGCGACCGTGATCGACATCGTCCAGTAGGCGCTGATCGCGGCACCCAGCAGGAACCGCGCCAGCAGCACGACCACGAGGTTCGGCGCGATGGCGACCACGAGGTTCGACACAGCGGCGGCGAGCGCCATCCACACCAGCAGCGACCGGCGGTCCAGACGGGGGAACACGAGGCCGACGGTCGGGGCGACGAAGAGCCCGACGAGGGCCGTGACCGTGACGGTCTGCCCGGCCTGGCCCGGGGTCACCCCGAGGCCGTCCGCCATCTCGGTGAGCACTCCGTTGGGGAGGAACTCGGCGGTCACCAGCAGGAACCCCATCACCATGAGGGCGATGAGCCCTCCGTAGCGGATGCGGTCGCCGCGGGTGGTCGGCAGGGTCGGGACGGGGGCGGTCGTGGTCATGCTTCCAGACTCGCGACGAGGACGGGTCTGCGCCCGACCGGTCGTCCGCCGCACCCGACCGATCGTCCGCCCCTGGACAACCTCCGTCCGGGCCCCTAGGCTCGACGACGCACCGGGATCCGCCCGGGAAGCTCGAGCGAAGGAGGCGATGAGATGAACGCTGTCGTCGTCGCGCCTTTCGCCGACCACCTTCCCTTCGAGGCCACCCGCTCCTGATCGCCGCGTGGCCTCCCTTCCCGGAGCCACACCGTGACCGAATCCCCCGCTTCCTCGGAAGCCGCGTCCTTCGACGCCACCTCCTTCGACTCCCTCGAGACCGCCCTCTCCTTCGCCGAGGTCGAGCCCGGCCCTAACCAGCGCTGGACGACCTGGCCGTCATCCACCCCCACCGAACGCGGGCCGGAACCGCGCCCCGCGTGGGTCGTGACCTCCGCCGGCGCCCTGGACACCGAGCTCGGCATCCTGAAGACCGGCAAGGAGGCCGACGTGTTCCTGCTGGAGCGCGCCGTGCCCGACGACACGACGCAGCGCACCCTCCTCGCCGCCAAGCGCTACCGGGGCATCGAGAACCGGAGCTTCCAGCGCTCCGCCGTCTACACCGAGGGACGCAGCACGCGGAACACCGCGATACGCGCGCCCTCGCCAAGAAGACCGCCCACGGACGGGAGGTCGCCGCAGCCCAGTGGTCGCTCGCGGAGTTCGAGGCCCTGTGCCGGATGTGGGAGCGCGGCGCCCCGGTCCCCTATCCCGTGCAGGTCAGCGGCACCGAGGTGCTCATGGAGTTCCTCGGCGACGACCGGGGCATCGCGGCACCGCGGCTCGCCCAGGTGCGCGGGTCGAACGCCGAGATGCAGGAGTACTTCACGCAGGTGGCCGACCTCATGCGGGTCTTCGCCGCCGCGGGCTTCGCGCACGGCGACCTCTCCGCCTACAACCTCCTCGTGCACGACGGGCGGGTCCGGGTGATCGATCTGCCGCAGATCGTCGACGTGATCGCGAATCCGCAGGGCCTCGACCTGCTGCACCGCGACTGCGTCAACGTATGCGACTGGTTCGCACGGCGACGGGTGGAGTGCGACGCCGAGGCCCTGTTCGCCGACCTCCTCGGGACGCTGTTCTGACTCCCGGTGTCAGGAGGCGAGTCGGGCGGCGAGAAGGGTCACCAGCTCGTACACGACGTGGCTCGCGGCGATCCCGGTCATCTGGGCGTGATCGTACGCGGGCGACACCTCCACGACGTCGGCGCCGACGATGTCCCGGTCGCGCAGCGCCCGGAGGATGCGCAGCAGCTCGCGGCTCGTGAGCCCTCCGGCCTCGGGGGTCCCGGTGCCGGGCGCGTGCGCGGGGTCGAGCACGTCGATGTCGATCGAGACGTACAGCGGCTTGTCGCCGATGCGGGTGAGGATGCGGTCGATCGCCGCCTCCACCCCGTGCTCCTCGATGTACTCGCTGGAGACGATGGAGAAGCCGAGGCGCTCGTCGTCCTCGAGGTCCTGCTTCGAGTACAGGGGTCCGCGGGTGCCGACGTGGCAGCTCGCGGTGAGGTCGATCAGCCCCTCCTCGCTCGCGCGGCGGAAGGGGGTGCCGTGCGTGATGGGGGCGCCGAAGTAGGTGTCCCACGTGTCCAGGTGCGCATCGAAGTGGAGGACGGCGACGGGACCGTGCTTCGCGGCCACCGCCCGCAGCAGGGGAAGGGCCACGGTGTGGTCGCCGCCGATCGTGACGAGGCGCTGCACCTGCTCGCCGAGCGCCAGCGCCGCGCGCTCGACCTCGGTCACGGCCTCGGTGAGGTCGAACGGGTTCACCGGGATGTCGCCGGCATCCACCACCTGGGCGAGCTGGAACGGCGACACGTCCTGCGCGGGGTTGTAGGGCCGCAGCAGCCGGGACGACTCGCGCACGTGCGACGGGCCGAAGCGGGTGCCGGGGCGGTAGCTCACGCCGGAGTCGAACGGGATGCCGACCACCGCGATGTCGGCGCGCGGCACGTCCTCGATGCGGGGCAGGCGGGCGAAGGTGGCGATGCCGGAGTACCGCGGGTTCACGGAGGCGTCGACGGGGCCGATGTTGTCGGTCATTTCTCGTTCCTGTTCGTCGGGAAGTGTGGGTCTCAGAGGGCGTGCTGCAAGATGTGCACGAGCTGCACCCCGCCGTCGGCGATGGCCGCGCGGATGCTCGGGGCGATGTCGGCGCGCGATGCCACCCGTCGCCCCGCCGCCCCGAAGGCGGTGGCGAGCGCGGCCCAGTCCGGCTGCACGAGGTCGACGCCCACCGGGGTCATGCCCCGGTCGAGCTCGTTCTGGCGGATCTCCGCGTACCCGCCGTTGTCGACGCACACCACGGTGACGTCGAGGCGCTGCTCGACGGCGGAGACGAGCTCGTTCACGCAGAACATCAGAGCGCCGTCGCCGATGACGGTGACGACCGGGCGTTCGGTCTGCGCGACGGCCGCACCGATCGCGGCGGGGAGGCCATAGCCGAGCGTGGCGTAGGTCGGCGTGTAGAGGAGGGAATGCGGCTGCTCCTGCCGCAGCACGCTGCCGAGCGCCATGTACACGATCTGGGAGGAGTCGCCGGCGACGATCGCGTCGGCAGGGAGGGCGGCGGCGATGATCTCGGCGAGCTCGACGGTGTCCGGCGCCGTCTCTCGGGACTCGGCCTCGATCGCGGCCCGCTCGGCCGTGAGGTCGCGGGCGGGACGGGCGGGGTCCGGCAGCAGGGGCAGGAGGGCGTCGGTCACCGCGGCGGCGTCCCCCGTGAGACCGACCGTCGCGGTGAGGTTCTTGTCCCGCTGCTCCGGAGAGATGTCGACGCGGATCACGGCGCCGCGCGCCTCGAGCCGCGGAGCCCAGAGCTCCGCCTCGCCCAGCTTCGAGCCGACCACGAGCAGCACGTCGGCGTCTTCGGCCACGGCCCGTGCGGCGGCGAGGCGCAGGTTCGAGCCGAGCGAGAGCGGGTGCCGTTCGTCGAGCACCGCCTTGCCGTTCAGGGTCGTGAGCACGGGGGCTCCGAGCCGCTCCGCCACCGCGGCGATCTGGTGCGCGGCGTCCACCGCACCCCCACCGGCCACGATCACCGGGCGGCGGGCGGCGGACAGCAGCCGGGCGGCCTCGGCGAGCGCGATCGGATCCCCGGAGACGCGGTCGGGCATCGGGCGCGGCTTCCGGTCCTCCGCGGGCACGGCGGCGGGCGCCTCCAGCACGTCCAGCGGGATCTCGATGTGCACGGGACGGGGGCGGCCGGTGCGGAAGAGGTGGAACGCGTCGTGCACGGCCTGCACCGCCTCCGCCGCGGTCGACACCCGCCGCGACCACTCCGCGATCGCGGCGACCATGGCCGTCGCGTCCTTGGTCTCGTGCAGCGTGCCGACGTCGGCGAACTCCGCCCCGAGCGGCACCCCGGGCGAGAGCACGATGAGGGGTCGCGACTCGCAGAAGGCCGTGCCGATCGCGCTCATCGCGTTCTGCAGCCCGGGGCCGGAGGTCGTGATCACCACGCCGGGGAGCCCGGTCTGCTGCGCCCAGCCGTCGGCACCGTACCCCGACCCCTGCTCGTGGCGGTTGGTCACGGCACGGATGCCGAGGTCGGCGAGGGGCCGGTAGAACTCCAGGTTGTGGGTGCCGGGGATGCCGAAGATCGCGGTCACCCCGTAGGCGCGGATGGTCTCCAGGACCGCACGGCCCGCGGTGTCGGCGTACCGGTCGTCTCCGATGGTGTCGGTGCTCATCGTGTCATCCTCACATCGCGTGCCGACGGACGCCGTCGACCCAGGTCTCACGGACCTCGATCGCCGCGATCTCCTCGGCCGGCACCGCGAGCGGGTCGTCCGAGAGCACCGCGAAGTCGGCGTACTTGCCCGGCTCCAGGGAGCCGAGGTCGTCCTCGCGGCCGATCGAGACCGCGCCCTCGATCGTGTGCGCCCGCAGCGCCGCGGTCGCGGAGATGCGCAGATCGTCCGGGCCGAGCTTGTGCCCGCGCCGGGTGACCCGGGTGACCGCGGTCTGGATCGCCTCCAGCGGGATGGGCTCGGCGACCGGGGCGTCCGAGGAGATCGTGATGGGTACGCCCGCACGCTCGAACTCCCCCAGCGGGTTGAAGCGCTCACCGGGCGTGCCGATGGCCTCCTCCACGCCTTCGCCCCAGTTGAAGTAGTGCTGCGTCTGGTTCACGGGACGGATGCCGGCGGCCGCCATCCGCTCGATCTGCGCGGGCGTCGGCAGTCCGCAGTGCTCGATGCGGTGCCGGGCATCCGCGTCCGGACGCTCCGCGAGCGCGGCCTCGATCGCCGACACGACCATCTCGATCGCGGTGGGCGACTGGGCGTGGGTCGCGGTCTGGAGGCCGGCCGCGTGGGCCTTGCGGATGAGCTCCGCGTAGTCGGCGGGCTCGTGGTAGAGCTGGCCGGTGCGGCAGGGGTCGCCGACGTAGCCGTCCGGGAAGTACGCGGTCCAGCCGCCCAGGGTGCCGTCGGCGTAGAACTTGATGCCGGCGAAGCTCAGGTGGGCGTTGCCGAACTGCCCGACGAGCCCCATCTCCAGCGCCTCGTCTAGCAGGTGCGACAGCAGGTACATCGACACGCGCAGCTCCAGCCGCCCGGCCTCGGCCAGCCGCAGGTACATGTCGAACTCGCGCCGCGTGACCTGGCAGTCGCCGATGGAGGTGACCCCGCCCGCGAGGAACCGCTGCGTGGCCGCGTCGAGCTGACGCAGGTGCTCCTCCGGCTCGTCCGCGAGGTGGAAGTTCGGACCGTGGTGGCCGATCTTCACCCCGTGGACGCCGGTGAGGATGTTGCACGCGGCGTCGGACAGCTCGCCGGTGAGCTCGCCGTCGGCGTCGCGGAAGAACTCGCCGCCGTCCGGGTTCGGGGTGTCCCGGTCCACGCCGTTCAGGTCGAGCGTGTACGAGTTCACCACCCCGCCGTGACCGGAGGCGTTCATGAGGTACACCTCTCGGTCGGCGGCCACCTCGTCGAGCTCGAACCGCGTGGGGTGCCGCTTCTCGACGAGGTTCCGCTGCTCGTAGCCGTAGCCGCGCACCGGGCGTCCGGCGGGGAGATCCGCGGCGGCGGCCTTCAGCAGCGCCACGATCTCCGGGATGCTCCCCGCCTTCTCCGGACCGCAGTCCACCCAGGTCATCATCTGCCCGAACATCAGCGGATGCGCATGCGCGTCCACGAAGCCGGGCACGACCACCGCATCCCCCAGATCGACGCGCTCAGGGGTGAGTCCGGCCCGCGCCGCCACGTCCTCGCACTCCGCCGCCGTGCCGAGGGCGACGATGCGCCCCCGGTCGATCAGCATCGCCGTGACGGTCGTGCCGGAGGCGTCTGCCGTGTGGATGGCTCGCGCGGTGACGAGGACGGGAGCGGCCTGGGCCGAGCGGTCGAAGGGGGTGAGCTTTCTCATGATGCCTGTTCGCGGTGGTGTCGTGCGGGGGAATAGTGCCGGTCAGGGCAGGCGGTTCGCCGTGGTGTCGGTCCGGGCGGTGAACGACGCCGTGACCGGGGCCTCGTCGGAGTGCTGCGGCGCGAGACGCGTGCAGATCCCGGCGATGACGGCCATGCCCACGAACATCGCGATGACCGACCAGACACTGCCGGTCCAGGCGATGAGCTGCGTCGCGAACCAGGGCGAGAATCCGGCCCAGATGGCGGCGCCGACGCCGTACGACAGGGCGATGGATGTGTAGCGCGCCTGCGGACGGAACATCTGGGCGAGGATCGCCGCGATCGGGGCGTACGTGGCGCTCATCGCGATGCGCACGAGCGAGGCGAAGAGGAAGATCAGCGGCTCGACACGGCCCGGCATCAACAGGAGGAAGGGCGCGAAGGTCAGCACCGAGGTGATCAGGCCGATGTACATCACGTTCTTCCGGCCCCACTTGTCACCGAGCCAGGCGACCGGCAGCGTCACGACGAACTCCACGAACGACGCCAGGGTCATCGCGTCGAGGATCACCTGCTCGCTGATCGCGATGGGCTCGCCGGTCGCGTACGCGGTGGCGAAGGTGGTGGCCAGGTAGTAGCCGCCGGTGGAGATGGGCAGGATCCCGATGCCGAGGAGGATCGGCTTCCAGTTGACACGGAGGGCGAAGGCGAGCGGCATGGACTGCTTGCGGCCCTCGATCTTCTCCTCGAAGACCGGCGACTCCTCGACGCGATACCGGACCCACAGCCCCACACCGATCAGCACGATCGACAGCAGGAACGGGATGCGCCAGCCGCCGTCCATGATGAACGTGTCGCCGCCGCGGGACATGATCGCGAAGATGCCGGAGGCGAGGAGGGCGCCGGCCGGGTTGCCGAGCTGGGTGAAGCCGCCGTAGAACGTCTTCGACTTCTCGGGAGCATGCTCCACGCTCATGAGCACCGCGCCGCCCCATTCGCCGCCGACCGCGAGGCCCTGGACGGCGCGGAGCAGGATGAGGAGGATCGGCGCGAGGATGCCGATGTTCTCGTAGGTCGGGAGGCAGCCGACGAGGACGGTCGCGGCCCCCATCAGCAGCAGCGTGATGACGAGCGAGACCCGCCGGCCGAGCTTGTCGCCGATGTGGCCGAAGACGATGCCACCGAGGGGGCGGACGAGGAAGGCCACCGCGAACGTCGCGAAGGCGGCGGCGGTCTCGGCCAGACGGTCGCCGCTCGGGAAGAACAGCGGGCCGAACACGAGGGCGGCGGCCGTGGCGTAGACGTAGAAGTCGTACCACTCGATGGTGGTGCCGACGAAGGCGGCGAAGCCGGCGCGGCGCGCGCGGCTGTGGACGCCGCTTCGGGGGGTGGGGGTAGTGGTCATGGACCCGCTCCTTCGCGGATGGTGTCGGATAGCGAAGGATGCTACGGACGTGGAGCGCCGCGGGCAAGGGCAGAACTCCAGCGATACGCGTCATTCACTGGATTTGTGTCGGACGCACCGCGCACTCCAGGCCTTCCGCTCGGTCGAACAGCGCTCTACACTGCTTTTCTGCGGGGACGAGCGTGCACTGCGGGGAAATCGACGGAATCGGACGGCACATGGACTTCGACGCGGAACTCATCCGGGCGCTGCAGGAGGACGGCCGCGCCAGCATCCTCTCCCTCGCCGAGCGCGTCGGCCAGTCCCGCGCCGTCGTGGCGGCCCGTCTGCGCGCGCTGCTCAGCGACCGCACGGTGCGGGTGGTCGCGGCCGTCGACCCCGTGTTCCTCGGCCAGCACGTGCTCGCCCACGTGTCGATCCGGACCGACGGCGCTGTCGAGGTGGTCGCCGAGCACCTGCGCGACATGTCCGAGACCGTGCTGGTGTCGGCGGTCGGCGGCGCCCACGACATCGTGACGGAGGTGCGGGTGGGCTCGATGTCGGAGCTCCACGACCTGCTCGCGCGCATCCGCGGCAGCGCCGGCGTGCTCGACATCAACACGATCATCTACTCGACCGTGATCAAGGGCTTCTTCGTCTCGGAGTATCACGGCGGCGTGACCCTCGACGGCATCGACGAAGCCCTCATCGAGCACCTGCAGTCCGACGGGCGGATGAGCTTCCGTGCCCTCGGCGAGCAGGTGCGGCTCTCCCCCAGCGCGGTCGCGACCCGGGTGCAGCGGCTCATCGACGCCGGGGTCATCAAGATCAGCGCCGTGGAGGCCCGAGGGCTCGCGCACCGGCAGCTCTCGATGGGCGTGGGCATGACGCTCGGAGACGACGACGAGGCCGTGATCGACGAGCTGCGGCGGGGGCGCGGCGTCGACTTCGCGGCGCGGACCCTCGGGCGGTTCGACGCCGTCGCGACCCTCGTGGAGCCCTCCGCCGGAGCCCTGTACGCGAGTCTCGAGCGGCTGCGCGCGCTCCCCGGAGTGACCCGGATCGAGGCGTGGCTGCATCTCGCGGTGCTCAAGGAGGACTACGCCCGCACGCTCCGCCCCCTCCGCACCGACTGAGTCCGCCCCGTCCCCCGCCCCGTCCGGCCCCCTCCCGCCCGGTCCCGTCCCGTCCCGTCCCGTCCCATCCCGTCCGCGCCCCCTCCGGTCCCGCCCGGGATCAAAACCGCGCCTCTTTCACCCATCCCCCGCACGTTTCTGCACACCTACCGCGGGGTGTCCCCCACGCGGGATGAATACGGCGCTTCGGGAGGCGCGTGGAGGACCCTCTTTGATCCGGCGCCCTCCGCATTTCCGCCGGGAGGGGTTCCCCACGCGGGATGAAAACGGAGCTTCGGGAGGCGCGGGGAGGGGCCTTATCGATCCCGGGATCGGGGCGGGATCGGGAAGGGGCGGGGGGTCAGGGGGTGAGGGGGGCGAGGAAGGCGCGGCGGATGGCGGCGACGTCGGCGTCCTCGCGCGTGGGGTGCACGCGGTTGAGGAGCAGCACGCCGTAGGCGCCCGTCTCGGGGACGACCGCGAAGCACGTGCCGGTGAAGCCGGTGTGGCCGACCGCATCGAGGTCACCCATCCACGCGGCATCGCGCACGCGCAGACCGATCGCCTGGCCGTAGCCGGCGTCGGCCTGGATCGAGGGGGTCGTCATCCCGCGGAAGGACTCCCGTGACAGCACGCGCCCGTGCGGCCCCTCGCCCTCATCGCGGAGGAGACGGGCGAGAGCGGCGACATCCGCCACCGTGCCGAACAGTCCCGCGTGGCCGGCGGGACGGCCGAGCGCATGGGCGAGCTCGTCGTGCACCTCACCGCGCACGTTCCCGCGGTGCGGCTGCGTCTCCGTGGCGACCGCACGCTCCCGCTCCGGAGCCATGGTCAGCGACGCGGCGCCGATCCCCGTGGCCACCTCCGCCCAGAGCGCCGCGAGCGGCCGCCCGGAGACCCGTTCCAGACAGTCTCCGGCCGCGATGTACCCGACGTCGGAATACAGATGGCGAGCGCCCGGCTCGGCACCGAGCGCCCGACGCTGGACGCGGGCACGCAGTTCGTCCCCGCGCACGCCCTCCCGCCACTCGCGCCCCTCCGCCGGCAGCCCGGAGGTGTGGGTGAGGAGGTGCCGGAGGGTGATCCGCTCCGCTCCGGTGCCGCTGCCCACCGTGAGGACGCGCTCGACGGGCTCATCGAGGTCGATCACCCCCGCGTCGACGAGCCGCAGGGCGGCGATGGCGGTGAAGACCTTCGTCAGCGATGCGAGATCGAAGAGGTGCGCGGCGGTGAGCGGAGCGGGATCGTCGTGCGCCGGCGACCCGAGGAGTTGCAGCTCTTCCGCGCCCCCGGCGACCGCCCGCACCGACGCCCACGCCGAACCCGGGGCTCCGTTCACCATGATCCGCCCGCGGCCGTCACTTACTCATGCCGGAGGTGAGGCCGTTGATGATCTGCTTCGTCGCCAGCAGGAACAGCACCACGAGCGGGATGGTGGCGATCGTGAGTCCGGCGAACAGCTGCGGCCAATCGGTCGAGTACTCCCCGAAGAACCGGGTCAGGCCCACGGGGAGCGTGTACGAGTCGCGGTCGCGCAGCAGGATCAGCGGGTAGAAGAAGTCGTTCCAGACCGGCACGAACCGGAAGACGATCACGGTCGCGAGCGCCGGGCGCACGAGCGGCAGCAGGATCTGCAGGAACGTGCGCAGCGGTCCGGCGCCGTCGATGCGCGCGGCCTCCTCCAGCTCGATCGGCAGCGCCCGGAAGAACACCGTCAGCACGAACGTGGTGAACGGGATGCCGAGGGCGCCGTAGACGAGGATGAGGCTGAAGACGTTGCTCGTCATCTTGAGCGCGTCGAGCAGATAGAACAGCGGCAGGATCGCCAGGTGCACCGGCAGCATGAGGCCCGAGAGGAACACGGCCTCGATCCCGCGGAAGAACTTCGCCCTGGCCCGCGCGAAGGCGTAGGCGGCCAGCACCGACACGACAGTCGTGACGATGACCGACCCGACCGTGACGGTGATCGAGTTGACGAAGTACGTGTCGAACGAGGCGGTGATCCACGCGTTCTGGAAGCTCGTGAACGTCGGGGGGACGGGGAGTCCGAGCGGCTCGGTGGCGATCTGCTGCTGCGTGCGCAGGGAGTTGTTGACCATGAGCAGCAACGGACCGATCGCGACCAGCGCGTATCCCCACAGGAACACGTTGGCGAGGAGGCGGCCCACGAACGGGGTGTCGTTCGTGCGACGGGAGCGGCGCCGCGGGGCGGATGGCCGGCCGGAGACGATCGCCTCCGTGGTCGGTTCCTGACGGGTGTCGAGGGCGGTGCTCATCAGAACAGCTTTCGTTCGGCGCGGCGCATCGTCGTTGTGATGACGACGGAGATGACCATGATGAAGATGAACAGGACGGTCGCGAGGGCCGACGAGACCCCGATGGAATTCGGGTTCCCGGACTCGAACGCGGTGCGGTAGAAGAGCAGCATCATCACGTCGGTGGAGCCGGCGGGAGCGCCGTTCGACCCGGCGAGCGCGAACGGGATGGCCATCGCCTCCATGCTGCCGATGAAGGTGAGCACGGTGATGATGCCGATCGTCGGCGTGAGCATGGGGAGCGTGATGTAGCGGAAGCGCTTCGCGGCCGTGGCGCCGTCGAGCGACGCCGCCTCCTCGATCTCCTCGGGGATGCCGCCGAGGGCGGCGCCGTACAGCAGGATCGGGAATCCGATCCACTGCCAGGCGCTGACCAGCACGATGACCCAGATCGCGAGCTGCGGATCGCCGAGCCACGGCAGCGCGAGGCTCTCGAGGCCGACGCCGCGGAGGATCGCGTTCACCGGCCCGAACAGCGGAGACAGCATCAGCGACCACAGGTAGCCGATGACCATCGGGCTCACGAGGTAGGGCAGGGCGAAGATCGTCTGGAAGAACCGCTTGGTGCGCTTGCGGCGGTGCAGCAGGGTGGCGATGCCGAGGCCGAGCGAGTTCTGGAAGACCAGGGCGCCGGCGAAGAGCAGCAGGTTGTGGCCGAACGCGTTCCACAGCTCGGAGGCGTAGGGCTCCTTGGTGAGGAGCGTGAGGTAGTTGCCGATACCGGCGAATCCACCCTGCTTGGTGCCCTGCCAGTCGAAGAACGAGTAGCTGAGCGCGGCGAGCATCGGGTAGAGGATCAGCACCGCGAAGAGCACGGCGGCAGGGAGCACGAACAGCGCGGCCGTCGGCGTCGACAGCGCGATGCCGGTGCGGGGGCGCCGGCTCTTCGGCGGGCGCACGGGGAGGGTCAGAGCCATGGGGGGTCCTTCGCTCGTGGTGGGGCGCCGGATGCGGCGCCCCACCACGCTCGGATCAGGAGGAGGGGGTGAACCAGGTGGAGATGCCCGACTGCAGGTCGGCGCCCAGCTGCTCCGGGGTCTTCTGACCGAGGAACATGGCCTGGATGTCCGGGCCGAGCACCGCGGTGCCGGTCGGGTCGCCGTAACGGAAGTCGACGAGCAGCAGGTACGGAGCCGGGTTGGCGGTGTACTGCTCGTTCATCTCCTGCATGAGCGGGTCGGAGTACTCCACCCCGGGGAGCGCGGAGAACTGGTCGACCTCGTCGGCGACGAGCTGGCCGAACTCCTTCGTGGTCATCCAGTTGAGCAGCTCGGTGGCCGCCTCCTGGTTCTCGCTGGCCGCGTTGATGCCGAAGCTGCCGTCCGCGTAGCCCGGGGTGACCGCGTGGTCGAGCGCGCTGTCGGGGGACGGCGGGACCTCGTAGACGCCCCACTCGGTGTCGGGCGCGGAGCTCTGGAACGTGGGCAGGTCGAACGAGCCGCCGGGCCACTGCGCGGCCTGGCCCGAGGTGAACTGCAGGACGGCGTCGGCGACGGCGATCGCGTTGACGTTCTTGTCGAGGTACTTCTGCATGTCCTGCACGATCTGCAGAGAGGACACGTAGGCGGGGTCGGTGAAGTCGACGTCGCCGGCGAGCACCTTCTCCTCGAAGGCCGCACCGCCGTAGTGGGCCGAACCGACGATGTCGTGGAACATCGGCAGGACCCAGTCCTCGCGGGCGCCGAGCGCCATGGGGGTGACGCCCTCCTTGAGGAGGGTCTCCTGCAACTCGATGAACTCGTCCCAGTCGGTGGGCTCCTCGAGGCCCATCTCGTCGAACATGGTCTTGTTGTAGAACATCTGCATGGTCTGGTACGCGAAGGGGACGCCGTAGGTCTTGCCGTCGTCCTTGCCCTGGGCCGCCCGCAGGACCGTGGGGTCGAACTGGTCGAGACCGTCGACGATGTCGTCGATCGGCACGATCTGCTCCGACTGGATCGCCGACTGCACGCCGCCATAGGCGCGCAGCATCGCGATGTCCGGACCGTCGCTGCCCTCGAGGCCGGTGGCGAGGATCTGGTTGTACTCGGTGGGCTGGAAGCCCTCGAACTCGATGGTGACGCCGGGGTGGGACTCTTCGTAGGTGTCGAACACGGCCTCCCACTTCGGGGACGAGGAGGCCTGCCAGGACCAGATGGTCAGGGTGACATCATCCTGACCATCGCCGCTCGAGGCTGCGGGCGCGCAGCCGGCGACGGCGAGTCCGGCGACCAGGATCCCTCCGGTGAGAGCGAGGCGGACGGGGCGGTTTCGCATGGTGTTCCTCTCGGGTGACGTCTTCGTCGCGGCACGGGGACGATGCCGACACTGCCACTGTGGGCAATCTCTTACAAAAATGCAAGCGTTTCTGAAAATTCCTACCGAGTGTGCACCCGACCTGCCATCATGGGCTCGTGCCGAACAGTGTCGTGACAGCCATCCATCAGCGCCTCTCCGCGCTCACCCCCACGGAACGCCGCATCGCCGAACGCGTGCTCGCCGAACCGCAGGCGGTCCTGGAGAACTCCATCACCCGCCTCGCCGAGGAGTGCGGAGTGTCGGTCGCCAGCGTCGCGCGCTTCACCCGCAGCCTGGGGTTCCCCGGGTACCCCGACCTGCGGATCGCCCTGGCCGGAGAGCTCACGCGGAGCGCGTCCGAGCGCGAGCGCTTCCAGGTGTCCGCGGGCGATGTGAGCCGTCACGACGACGCCGCGACCACGGTGCGCAAGATCGCCTTCGCGGAGGCCGAGGCCATCGAGCGCACCGCCCGCCAGCTCGACATCGCCGAGCTGGAGCGGTGCGTCGCCGCGGTCCGCGGCGCGCGTCGCATCGACATCTACGGCGCGGCCTCCAGCGGACTCGCCGCGCAGGACCTCGAGCAGAAGCTCCATCGCGCCGGCCTCGTCGCCCAGGCGCGGACCGACCACCACCTCGCTCTCACCGGCGCCGCGCTCCTGGACGATCGGGACGCCGCGATCGCCATCTCGCACTCCGGCCGCACCCTGGAGATCGTGCAGGCGGCCGAGGTGGCCGCCGCCGCCGGCGCCACCACCATCGCCATCACCAACAACCCGCGCTCGCCGCTCGCCCGCGCGTGCGCGCACACCCTCGTCACGGCGGTGTCGGAGTCGACCTTCCGCTCCGGCGCGATGGCCAGCCGCATCGCCCAGCTCGCCGTCCTCGACTTCCTCTACACGCGCATCGCCCAGGCCGACTACGACCGGATCTCCGCGAACCTCCAGCGCACGCACGACGCCGTCACCGCTCACAGAATCGATTGATCATGCAGCTCGGAATCGACCGCCTCCTCCACGACGACCTGACGCAGCCGCAGCGGGACCGCCTCCGGGGCGCCCGCCTCGGGATGGTCACGAGCGACCTGGCCCTCACCTCGACCCTCGCCCGTGGACGCGCCGGCCTCGCCGACGCCGGCTTCCCGCTCACGCTCCTCTTCGGCCCCGAGCACGGCCTGGACGGCCGGGCCAGGGAGGGAAAGCTGATCGGGGATCTGCGCGACACGCTGACCGGGCTCCCGGTGCGCAGCCTCTACGGCGCGGACGTGCGTCCCGCGGCCGCCGACCTCGCCGACCTCGACGTCGTGCTCGTCGACCTTCCCGACGTGGGTGCGCGTTTCTACACGTACATCTGGACGATGAGCCATGTGCTCGAGGCGTGCGCCGACGCGGGCGTCGCCGTGATGGTGCTCGACCGCCCGAATCCGCTCGGCGGACGCCTGGAGCAGGCCGAGGGGCCGATGCTCGACGAGGCGGCGAACTCGCTCGTCGGACGGTGGACGATGCCCGTCCGCCATGGTCTGACGATCGGCGAGCTCGCGCGGCACTGGGTGCGCACGCGCGGGATCGACGTGGAGCTCCACGTCGTCGAGGTGCAGGGATGGACGCGCGATCAGACCGCCCTCGGCCGGCAGGAGCTGACCTGGATGCCGCCCTCGCCGAACCTTCCCAGCGCCGCGACCACCCTCCTGTACCCCGGCACGTGTCTGGCCGAGGGCGTGAACGTCTCCGAGGGGCGCAGCACGGCCGTGCCCTTCCGCGTCGTCGGCGCCCCGTTCATCGACGCCGAGGAGTACACGACCGCGTTCGTCGAGCTCGCCCTTCCCGGCGTCACCGCCTCCCCCTACGGCTTCACCCCCCTGGTGCGGGATCACGCGGGCGAGGCCTGCCAGGGGCTCCTCCTGCACGTGACAGACCCGGCCGCCTTCCAGCCGGTGCACACCGGAGTCCGCCTGCTGTCCCTGCTCGCCACCCTCTACCCCGAGGCCCTGGCCGAGCGGGCGCTGGTGCCGATGCCCGGGGAGTCCGACTGGTCCCCTCTGGAGAAGCTGTTCGGGGTGGAGGGCGCCTTCCGCCGGATCACGGCGGGCGAGTGGGACGAACCGGAGTCGCTCGCGGTGCCGGACTGGCCGGGGCTCGTCGACGCCGACCTCCTCTACCGCTGACCGGCTGCCGCGCGGACGTCAAGGGGATGGCGGGGCGCGCGGCCGCCGCGCAGGATGGCCGGTATGACGGACGACGGCCCCGCGCAGACCGCGGACGGACACCACATCGTCGTGAACGGCCGTCGGTGGCGCGCCACCGATCCGTCGATCCCCGAGAACCTGCGGCAGGAGCTCGTCGACGAGCTCATGGCCGCACGGCGCGCGGTCAAGGCGGCGGAGCCCGACGCCCGCCGTCGCGTGCAGGATGCGAAGACCGCCCTCGGCGAGCGGGGTGCCCCGTGGTGGGAGGAGCCCTCCGCGGCGCAGGCCGAGGAGCGGATCGCTGCGACGATGCGCGCCCTCACCCGGAAACGCGCGGACTCGTCGATCTGCCCGAGCGACGTCGCCCGCGCGGTCGGCGGCGCGGAGTGGCGCGACCGGATGCCCGACGTGCGCCGCGTCGCCGCGGACCTGGCGTCCCGCGAGGTGGTCGTGGTCACGCAGAAGGGCGAGCAGGTGAGCATCACCGAGGCCCGCGGACCCGTCCGCATCCGCCGCGGCCCCGCCCTCTGAGCGCCTCGGTCGCCCGACACCGACGGCGCGCCGTCACCGGGCGTTCACCGTCCGCGGCCAGACTTCGACCATGACCTCACCCGATCCCGCGGCGGGCGCCCCCGAGCCCGTGGCGACAGCGAACAGCGGCGCCGTGGCCGTCGTCGGCCTCGATCTGCGCGGAGACACCCCCGCGCCTCGGAAGCAGGTGTACTCCTGGGCGCTGTGGGATTGGGCGACGCAGCCGTTCAACACCGTCATCCTCACGTTCGTCTTCACCGCGCTGTACCTCGTCAGCGCCTCGTTCCTGCCGCCGGAGATCGCTGCCCTCGACCCGAGCGACCCGGTCCGCGTCGCCGCCGAGGCCGACCTCGCCTCCGGTCTCGGACTGGGTTCCACGATCGCCGCCCTGGGCATCCTGCTGCTCGCCCCCGTCCTCGGTCAGCGCGCCGACGCCGCCGGACGACAGAAGCTCTGGCTGGGCATCGGCACCGGCGCTCTCATCCTCTGCATGCTCGGACTGTGGTTCGTGGAGCCGCAGCCGGCCCTGTTCTGGCTCGGCGTCGCGCTGATCTCCGCCGGTTCCGTGTTCGGCGAGATCGCCGCGGTGAATTCCAACGCCATGCTCATCGGGATCGCGAACCCGAAGAACGTCGGCCGCATCTCCGGACTCGGCTGGGGCTTCGGCTACCTCGGGGGCATCATCGCCCTCGTCATCGTCGTCCTGCTCGACACCTTCGACTGGTTCGGCATGTCCACCGACAACGGCCTCGCGTACCGGCTCATCGCCGTGGGGTGCGCGGTCTGGGCGATCGTCTTCAGCATCCCGATCTTCCTCAACGTGCCGGAGCCGTCGCTCGGTCGGCCGGAGCGCAAGGTGCGGTTCTTCCGCTCCTACGTCCTCCTCGTGCAGGACGTGATCGGCCTCTACCGCGACCCGCAGACCCGATCGACGTTCTGGTACCTGCTCGCCAGTGCCGTGTTCCGCGACGGCCTCGGCGGGGTCTTCGCGTTCGGCGCCATCATCGGCACCGCGGTGTTCCGGTTCGGCACCCAGGACATCATCGTCTTCGGCATCGCCGCGAACCTCGTCGCCGGCGTCTCGACCATCATCGCGGGCCGCCTCGACGACCGCCTCGGCCCCAAGCGGATCATCCTCGGCTCGATCGGATCGATGATCGTCGCCGGCCTCGCCGTGTTCCTGCTGCGGGATGCGGGGTCGCTCGTGTTCTGGATCGGCGGCCTCGTGCTCTGCGCCTTCGTCGGTCCGGCTCAGGCGGCGGCGCGCTCCTTCCTCGCCCGCGTCACCCCGGTCGGCCGGGAGGGCGAGATCTTCGGTCTCTACGCCACGACAGGCAGGGCCGCGAGCTGGATGGCCTCGGCCGCCTGGACCGTGCTCATCGTCGCGACGAGCCAGACCGCCTACGGGATCCTCGGCATCGTCATCGTCCTCATCATCGGGTTCCTCCTCCTGCTCCCGGTGAAGGCGCCGCGCTGAACCCGCTCCGGGCGCCGGACGGATCGGGCGGGAGTAGCCTGACCCGGTGACCGTCGTCCTCGCCTTCCTCGCCAACATCCTCGTCGCGATCGCGAAGACGGTCGCCGCCGTCATCACCTCGTCCGCGTCGATGGTGGCCGAGGCCGCGCACTCCTGGGCGGACGCGGGGAACGAGGTCTTCCTGCTCATCGCCGACCGCCGGGGCGCGAAGACCAAGGACGCCCGGCATCCGCTCGGCTACGGCCGCAACGCGTTCGTCTGGTCTCTCATCGCGGCGTTCGGCATCTTCACCGCCGGCTCGATCGTGTCGATCATGCACGGCATTCAGGAGCTGTCCGACACCGGCCCCGTGGAGAGCCCGGTCGTCGCCTACATCGTGCTCGGCATCGCCTTCGTCCTGGAGGGGGCGTCGTTCACGCAGGCGATGGTCCGCTCCCGTCGGCTGGCCCGGGAGCGCGGATCCTCCACGTGGGACTTCGTGCTCGAGACGAGCGACACCACGCTCCGGGCGGTGTTCTTCGAGGACTCCGCCGCCCTCATCGGGCTCGTGCTGGCGGGCGGATCGATCCTCCTGCATCAGCTCACCGGTGTCGCCGCGTGGGATGCGATCGGGTCGATCCTCGTCGGGATCCTGCTGGGCGTCGTCGCCGTGATCCTGATCGGACGGAACATCGCGTTCCTCGTCGGCACGTCGGTGTCCCCTGCGCTGCGCTCCCGGGTCGGCACGGCCCTCCTCGAGATGCACGACATCGAGCGGGTCACCTACCTGCACATCGAGTACGTCGGGCCGAACCGGCTGTTCCTCGTCGCCGAGGTCGACCTCGCGGGCGATGCGCGCGAGCACGACGTGGCCCGGCGGCTGCGGGAGGTGGAGCGGCGGATCGAGGCGCACGACGCGGTGGAGACCGTCGTGCTGTCCCTCTCGGTGGACGACGAGCCCTCGCTCGACTTCGCCCGCGTGTGAGGCCGGTCAGGCGCGCCAGTTGTCGGCGAGCTTGGTGAGCAGTCGCGCGAGCTCCGTGCGCTCCTCCACGGTGAACGACTCGAGCGCGCGGCCGAGCAGCTCGCGGCGTTCGCCCCGCATCCCGCGGGCCAGTCGCCGACCCTCGTCGGTCAGCGCGATGCGGGTGCGGCGGGCGTCGTCCGGGTCGGCCTCGCGCCGCACGAATCCGGCCTGCACACCCTGCTGCACGAGCCGGGACGCCCGCGGCTGATCCACGCCGATCGCCTGCCCGAGCGCACTCACGCTGAGGGGTTCCGGCGCGGCGGCAAGGGCTTCGAGCATGCGGAGACGGGCCGGTCCGCCGAGGCGACCGCCGTCGACCATCCAGGGCGGCATCCCCGGGTGGCCGCGGTGGTGGGCGAAGTGCTCGCGCGGGTCGCCGTGGGGCCCGTGCCCGTGCGCACCGCGTGGCCCGCCGTGCTCGCGGCCGCCGGGTCCGGGTCGGCGTCCGCGCAGCCGGGAGAGCGCCTGCGCGATCGCTTCGGCGGCGTCGGGGGACGCGGGGTCGATCGGATCGGTGGCCATGTCCCGATTTTACATGCAGTTTGACATGCGTTTGCTTTCCATGTCACACTGCATGTACATGCACAGTGACATTGATATGTCGGATGACATCCGTCATCGGTGCACCACAGACACGAAGGATCACCATGAACACCACTGCAGACAGCACTTCTGACAACACCTCCCGCCCGTTCGGTTTCTGGCTCAAGGCCGTCGACCGTCTGATGGCACACGACTTCGCCACCGCTTTCGCCGCGGAGGGCGCGACCCGCCGCGACTGGCGGCTGCTGAAGGTCGTCGACGGGACGGTCCCCGCGCGCCGCCCGCTGCACCCGCACAAGCTGCACGACCTCGTCGACCGCGGCTGGGTCGAAGCGGACGGCGACGGATGGGCGCTGACCGACGAGGGCCGCGCGGCGAAGGAGCGTCTCGGCGCCGCCGTCGACGGCATCCGCGCGAAGGTCGCCGGCGCGGTCTCCTACGAGGAGATGGCGACGACCCTCGCGGCGCTCGAGAAGATCGCCCGCGCCTTCGGGTGGGACGAGGAGACACCTCTCCCCCGGAAGCGGCGCCCCGGGTTCGGCTTCGGCCCCCGGCACGGCTTCGGACGCGGGCACGGCTTCGGTCCCGGACACGGCTTCGGTCCCGGACACGGCTTCGACCGCGGACACGGCTTCGGACCCGGACACGGCTTCGGGCACGAACACGGCTTCGACCGCGGACACGGCTTCGACCGTCACAACGGAGACGAGGAAGGCGGATACCGCGGGCGCGGTCACCACGACGGCCACCCCCACCGCGACCACGGTCACGCACACCGCGGCCACGGGCACGGCCACCGCGCGCAGCGGATGGCGGAGCGCGCATTCGAGCGTGGCTTCGACGCCGGATTCCGCCACGGCCACGCCGCCTGATCGTCCCCTCGAGCGCCTCGCCCGAATCCCGGGTGAGGCGCTTTGCTCTTCGCGAAACCCGAGCCGGGATCACTTCCGCACCTCCCGAGCGCCCCCGCGGCACATTCCCGATCCGCCACCCGCACCCCAGCCCGACCCGAGGTGAGGTCGGGGCGAAGCGTCCCGAGTCGAGGCAGGATCAGAGTCGCGCCTCCCCAGCCGTTCCAAGGCACGTTCTCGATCCCCCACCGCGGCGACGCGCACACCACTCTCCGAACGGGATCAGAATCGCCCCTCCTGAGCGCCCCAGCGGCACGTTCTCGATCCCGCACGGTCATCCAGGCGGGGGGCGGCGCCCGGTGGGAACACAAGCGCCCGAGGTAGCAGGCGACGGGAAGGCGGGTGCGCGGATCAAGCACGACCCTTCCATCGCGCAGGATCGAAAACGACCCTTCCGACGGACCCCGCGGCCCCTCTTTCATCCCGCACACAAGAAGGCCAGGGACCGACCGCCGGGCGGGATCAGGAACGGGCCTTCGAAGCGGGATTGCGGTGCGTTTCTGAGCTCGCAGGCGAACGCGGCCGCGAGGCCGGGACGCGGCACGGAGCTAGAGGGCGAGGAGGGCGAGGGCGGTGTCGGGAGCGCCCGCGTCACGGAGGCGTGAGCGCATCGCGGCCGCCGCGAGGGCATACGGCCGGTCGCTCCGCAGGAGGAGCGACCGCGCGTTGGCCTGCTCATTGAGGGCGACGAGCTCGAACGCCAGCACCTCGACGTCGGCCGCGCCGACCTCTCCCTCCGCGGCAGCGAACCGCAGCTGGGCCTCGATGTATCCGTACCAGTCGACGAGGGCTGCCCGCACGGCATCGCTCACGGGACCGGGCTTGGAGTCGACGTCCGCTGCGGTCGCCGCGAAGAAGCAGCCGCCGGTGAAGACGCGGTCCTTCGAGTAGACCAAGGCGTTGTGGAGGAGCGCGGCCAGGCGGTGCGCTCCCCTCGGCTGGACGCGGGCGGGCTCGATGATCCGCTCGACGAAGATGTCCCGAGCGGCGGCGACCGTCGCGAGCTGCAGGCCCTCTTTGCTCTGGAACAGCGTGGCGATGCTGCTCTTGCTCGACCCCGAGGCGGTGGCGAGGCGTCCGATCGTCACGCCGTCCAGACCCTCGACGGAGGCGAGGTCGGTCGCACTCTCCAGCACGATGCGGCGGGAGGCGTCGCCGCGCGCCCGCCGGCCGTCCTGCATCACGGCATCCATCATGCCCCTAGTATACGAACGATCGTTCGCCTAGTATACGGATGATCGTTCGTATAGTTCGGTGAAGGAGCCTCCATGCCGTCCGCGTCCCCTCTCCTCGTCCGCGCCCTCCCGACTGTGGGACGCCTCTCCCCTCGCCTCGCCGGCGATCTCGCCTACCGACTGTTCTTCTCCACCCGCCCACGGATGGCCGTGCGTGCCGCCGACGCCGCCACCCACGACGACGCCCGCCGCGGGAGCCTCCTCGCGCGCGGCATCCCCGTCACGACCTACACGTGGGGCACGGGTCCGCGCACCGTGCTGCTCCTGCACGGCTGGCGGGGCCGCGCCTCGCAGTTCGCCCCGCTCGTGCGGGAGCTCGTCGCCGAGGGGTTCCGCGTCGTCGCCTTCGATGCCCCGGCGCATGGCTCCTCCGGCGGGCGGCACACCGATATCCGCGACTGGGTCGACGCCGCGGAGCAGCTGGACCGCACCCACGGCCCCTTCTCCGCTCTCATCGGACACTCCTTCGGCGGGCTCGCGGCGCTGACCGTCGCCCGGTCGTCCGGCTCGGTGCCCGCCGTCGCCGTCGTCGCCGGGGCCGCCGCGCCCGAGGCCTTCCTCGCCCAGTTCGTCCGTGACCTCCGGCTCGACGCCGCCACCGCGGACCGACTCCGCACCCGCTTCCACCGCCGCCTCCGGCTCGATCCCGCAAGCGCCGCCGAACAGTACGACGCGGCCGCCCATCCACTCCCCGCCGGCACCGCGCTGCTCATCGTGCACGACCGGGGCGACCGCCGGATGCCCGATCACGACGCCCTCCGGCTGCACGCCGCCCATCCCGGCCACTCCCGTCTCGTCCGTACGGTGGGTCTCGGTCACACGAGAGTGCTGTCGGCCGATCCGACCCTTGATGCCGTGGTCGCGCTCGTGACCGGGGGTCTCGAGGCCGTGGATGCGCTCGGCACCGCGTCGGGACGAGCCGCCATCGATGCCGCACCGGCCGACCCGTCCGCGGCCCTTCGGAGCCCTACACCCGGGTCGACAGGAAGCCCGCGCTCGGGTCGGCGGCCGCGAACGGCAGTCCGACAGTGGTGATCAGCACGACGAGCGTCACCACGGCCGCCGCGAGCAGGAGGAAGAGCACGACGAACACGACCACCGCAAGCATCCGGTAGCTGCCGGTGTCGGCGACCTCCGGGGCGATCGATCGCTGCGCCCAGTCGTCCGCAGCCGCCGCGGGCTGCTCGCCCTGGAGGATCGCGGGCGTCGGACGGGATCGCTCCGAGCGACGGGTCGGTGCCGGAAGCGCATCGCCTGCGGCGTCCGGTGCCGTCAGCAGCCCCTCCGGGATCGGCGTCTCCGGCGGCGGAGGCGGGATCACGGCGTCGGCCGGCGGGATCACCGCGTCGGCGGGAGCGATCTCCAGCCCCGGATCCTCCGGCAGTGCCGCCCCACCGGGCAGCGCGGACTCGTCGGAACCCGTCCCGCTCGCGTCGCTCATGTCAGCCTCCGACGGCTCCGATGTCGGTCACTCCCACGTCGGTGCGGTGGAAGTTCTGGAACGAACGGGACGCCGTCGGGCCCCGCTGACCCTGGTAGCGGTTGCCGTAGGGGCCGGAGCCGTACGGGTTCTCCGCCGGCGAGGTGAGCCGGAAGAAGCAGAGCTGGCCGATCTTCATGCCGGGCCACAGCTTGATCGGCAGCGTCGCCACGTTCGCGAGCTCCAGCGTCACATGCCCGGAGAAGCCCGGGTCGATGAAGCCGGCGGTCGAGTGGGTGATGAGCCCGAGGCGACCGAGCGACGATTTCCCCTCCAGCCGCGCGGCGATGTCGTCCGGCAGGGTGACCTGCTCGAACGTGGCCCCCAGCGCGAACTCGCCGGGGTGGAGGATGAAGGGCTCGTCCGGGTCGACCTCGATCAGCCGCGTGAGCTCGGGCTGGTCGACCGAGGGATCGATGAACGGGTACTTGTGATTGTCGAAGAGGCGGAAGTAGCGGTCCAGTCGCACGTCGATGCTCGACGGCTGGATCATCTCCGGCGCATGCGGTTCCAGGCCGACGCGGCCGGAGGCGAGTTCTGCTCTGATGTCGCGATCGCTGAGAAGCACGGCACAAGCCTAGTCATGAGCACCCCGCGCTTTGGCCATCCGGCCCTCGACAGGTAGGCTTGCTCCACCTGCTCTCGGGCGGGTGCGGGGCTGTAGTTCAATGGTAGAACTTCTGCTTCCCAAGCAGACAGCGCGGGTTCGATTCCCGTCAGCCCCTCCACTTCTCTGATCCTCGCCTCGATGCGACCGGTTCGGCGTGCCCGACCCCGCCCGACCGGGATCCATCGAAAGAGGGAGACTTCCCTCCATCGTCTTGACGATGTCGCCGCACGACGCTCCTGGTGGAGTGACAGGTATGGCAGATTCTCGCGCTCTTCGGCGCTTTCCCGAGTGGATGACCTCCCGTGGCGGCGCTTGGATCACACTCGGCGCGGTCCTCCTGATCATGACGACTCTCTTCGGCCTGTTCGGGTCGGCGAAGGCACCCGCCGCCAACGAGCAGGCCCCCGCGGGGTCGGAGTCGGCGCGCACGAGCGCCCTGTTGGCGGAGTTCCCGAACGCGGATCGGCAGTCCGTGATCGTGGTCGCGTCGCGCGACGACGGCGCGACGCTCTCGGCACCGGACGTCGACGCCCTCGAAAGTCTCCTCCCGGTGCTCGGCACGCACGCGGACGCGGATCCGACCGGGCCTCTCGTGAGCGAGGACGAGAAGGCCGCGGTTCTGGTGACGCCGATCGCGGTCGGCCAGACGAGCACCGACACCGCCGCGGTGATCGCGGCGCTCCGCGCCGACATCGACGAGCACGCACCGGACGGGATGACCCTGCTCGTGACCGGCGGACCGGCCTTCGGCGCCGATATCGCCGCCTCCTTCGAAGGCGCCGACTTCACTCTGCTCCTCGTGACCGTCCTGATCGTCGCCGTGCTCCTCATCGTCACGTACCGGTCACCGGTGCTGTGGCTGCTGCCGCTCGCCGCCGTCGGCCTGGCCGACGGACTCGCCGGACGATTGACCGCGGCTGCCGGTTCCGCCTGGGACCTGCAGTTCGACGCCGGGATCATCAGCGTCCTCGTCTTCGGCGCCGGGACCAACTACGCCCTGCTCCTGATCTCGAGATATCGGGAGGAACTTACCACCACGACGGACCACCGCCGCGCGCTCAGCACGGCCTGGCGCGGGACCGCTCCGGCGATCCTCGCCTCGAACCTCACGGTCGTCCTCGCCCTCCTGACACTCGCCCTGGCGGTGATCCCCGGCACGCACGGACTCGGCGTCTCGTCCGCCATCGGGCTGCTGGTCGCCCTCGCATCCGTCCTCTTCCTGCTGCCTCCCCTGCTGGCGGTATGCGGACGGAAGGTGTTCTGGCCGTTCGTCCCTCGTCCCGGAGCTGCCGCACGGCGCGGCGGGGTGTGGCGGTCGATCGCGACGCGCGTCGTGAGCCGGCCGGTCGTGAGCCTCCTCGGGGGCGCGGCTCTGCTGGCCGTGATGACGGTCGGCCTCGTCGGGACGACCGTCGGGCTCGACCAGGTCGACAAGTTCCGGGTCCCGTCCGAGTCCGCGACGGGTCTCGAGGTGCTCTCGAACCACTTCCCGGCAGGAGAGGCGCAGCCGATCCTCATCGTCACGGACAGCGGCGAAGCCGACGCCGTCCTCACCGCGGCGCGTGGAGTGGAGGGCATCGTCCGCGCCACTCCGGTCGGGACCACGCACGATGAGAGGCTCACGAAGATCCTGGTGACCAGCGAGTATGCGCCCAGCACCGACGAGAGCCTGGCTCAGATCACGGAGCTTCGGGACGCCGTGCACGATGTGCCGGGGGCGGGGGCGGTCGTCGGCGGCGCGGTGGCGACGGATCTCGACGCCCGCGCCGGGAACCTCGCGGACCTCGGCGTCGTGGTGCCGCTGGTGCTGGCGGTGAGCTTCCTGGTACTGGCGTTCCTGCTGCGGTCTCTGGTCGCGCCGCTGCTGCTGCTCGCCGTCAACGTGGCGAGCGCCGTGGCCGCCATCGGTGCCGGGGCCTGGCTCAGTCGCGTGCTGTTCGGGCAGCACGCGCTCGATCTCCCGGTACCGCTGCTGGCTTTCCTGTTCCTGGTCGCCCTCGGCATCGACTACACGATCTTCCTCGTCCACCGCGCCCGGACCGAGGCGGCGCTGCGGGGCACTCGGGACGGCATGGTGGAAGCGGTCGCCCACACCGGCGGGGTCATCACGAGCGCCGGGATCGTCCTCGCCGCCGTGTTCGCGGCCCTCGGCGTCCTGCCACTGGTCACCCTCGGGCAGCTCGGGCTGATCGTCGGGGTCGGAGTGATCGTCGACACCCTGGTGGTCAGGACCGTGATCGTCCCTGCGCTGTTCGCTCTCGTCGGCGACCGCATCTGGTGGCCGGGGCGACCGGCCTCCCGGCGCGTCGCTGACGCCGGCTGATTCATCGGGGCCGCTGTGCGTCGCTCACGCCACCGGACGGTACCGCTGCGCGACGGCGCCGGAGCGGAACTCCCGCCGCTCCACGAGTTCGAGCCGGAGACGTTCGTGCACGCCGTCGAGCAGCCGGGGACCATGCCCGGCGACGACCGGATGGACGACGAACAGGTACTCGTCGATCAACCCGAGGTCGGCGAGCGCCGCGGGCAGCGCCACTCCGCCGACCGACAGGCCCTCCCCCGGCTGATCCTTCAGCCCCCGGACCCTCTCCGAGAGATCGCCGCGCACGAGGTCCGCGTTCCAGTCGACGGCATCGAGCGTCGCCGACACCACGTGCTTCGGCAGGCGATCGATGGTCTCGGCGAAGGGCGTCGCCCACTCCTCCATCCAGTCCGGCCAGACCCCGGATTCCGGACGCCGCCACGCGGCCCGCATCATGTCGTACGTCACCCGACCGTAGAGCAGGGCGTCGGCGCGCTGCAGCTCCGCGGTCCAGAAGCGCATCGACTCCTCGTCGGGCGGGAGTCCCGCTTCGTGATGGCAGCAGCCGTCGAGCGTCACGTTGATCGCGTAACGCAGCGGTCTCATCGGAGCTCTCCGACCGGAATCGGCACCGTCAGCACGTTGCCGGGTGGCGCCAGCGGGCACGCCCACGCCGGGTCGTAGGCGCAGGACGGGTTGTACGCGAAGTTGAAGTCGAGCACGAGCGTGCCGCGGCGCGGGTCGGCCCCGAGGTCGGCACCCTTGATCGTGTCGATGAGGTACCGCCCGCCGCCGTATGTCCCCCCGCTCTGCCCGGCGGAGGCATCGCGCACCGGCACGAACAGGCCGCCGCCGTACGAGGCGAGCCGCCACACGTCGAGAGACCCGACGTCAGGGATCTCCACGACGCCGACGCGCTCGAACGGCACGATGCCGTCCGTCCCCGTGGCGAACTCGAAGGTGGCCGGCTCCGCGTCGAGGATCGGGAGCTCGAACCGCCAGGCGGGGTCGTACGAGGCGATCGGGAGTCCCTCGAACGGTGCCCTGTCCTCCGGAAGGAGGGGCGTGGCCGGGTGCCGCAGCACCAGCTCGTCGCGCTCGATCCGCCACAGCTCGTGCGCCTCCTCCGGGGAGTCGGCCCGTCGCACCGCTTCGTACAGGGCGAACACCCGCCGTCGCCAGTCGACGACCTCGACGGCCGTCTGCGCATTCGTCATGCGCCCACGGTACGCCGGACGACGGACGCCTGGAATGCCCTCAGTCCCGGTCGATCATGTCCGCGTAGCCGTCTTCGTACGTCGGATAGTCGAGCCCGCCGAGGACCGCACGCGCAAGCGAGCCGTCGTAGACGAAGCCGCTCGGCGCACCGCCGTCGTCCTGCGGCACGGGCAGGCCGAGACGGTCGGCGAGGAAGGTCACGACGTCTCCCAGCGGAGCGGGCGCCTGGTCGACGGCGTGCACGAGCGCCGGGGGCTCCGGCATCCGTAGCAGCAGGTCGAGAATGCGGACGAGATCGGTCTCGTGGATCCGGTTCGTGCGGCGGCGATGCGTGACGGGAGCCCCCTCCCTGACCTTCCGGAGGAGGAACTCGCGCCCGGGACCGTAGATGCCCGCGGGGCGCACGACCACCGCGTCGAAGAGCTCGACGGCCGCCTTCTCTCCGTCCCGCAGACCGCGGCCCCGCTCGGTGGTGGGCGCCGGCTCGACCCGCTCGGTCACGGGCTCGGAGTTCCCGGCGCCGTCGAACACCCCGGTGGACGAGACGAAGACCGTCCGCGTCGGCGGGGCCGGCAATGCCGCCGCGAGGTGCGAGAGCGCCGTGCGATAGGACGACACGTCGGGCCCGGGTGGCAGCGTCACCACGACGGCGTCGACCTCGGGCAGCGGCGCGGTGAGCGGAACGGTCAGATCGGCCGCGAGCGCCGTCACCCCGTCCGGCACGGGTCCGTCCGTGCGGCGGAGCGCCAGGACCTCACCGCCGTCCGCGAGGAGCAGCGGAGCGAGCCGGGTGCCGAGCTTCCCGAAGCCGACCAGGAGGGTGCGGCGCGGCGGAGGCGGAGTGGTCATCCCTCCCACCCTCGCACATCGCCGCCGGGCGACGGACGTAGGCTTGATCGGTGACGGAATCGCAGGGACGGGTGTGGACGGGGGTCCTCCGCGTCGGCCCGCACCGCGGGGATCACCGGGTCGCCCTGCGCGCCGCGGTCAGTGTCGCCGTCCCGCTCCTCGTGCTGTGGGCCGCCGGCCGGCTCGACCTCAGCATCTATGCGAGCTTCGGTGCCTTCGCCGCGCTCTACGGTCGGCACGACGTCTTCCGCGACCGGATCCGCATGCAGGCGAGTGCCGGCGGCGTGCTGCTCGGCGCGATGCTGGTCGGCACGGCCCTGTCGGTCCTCGCTGCACCCGCCGTGCTGAGCATCGTCGTCGTCGCCCTCGTCGCCGCGGCCGTGACGCTGCTGGCCTACGTCCTGCAGTGGCACCCGCCCGGTCCGCTGTTCACGGTCTTCGCGACCGGGGCGTGCGCGACGATCCCCGCCACCGGCGCCTCCTTCGGCGCGGTCCTGCTCGTCGGCGGGGCGAGCGTGCTCTTCGGCCTCGCCCTCACCGCCCTGGTCGCCGTCGTCACCCGGACCACGGCGGAGGCGGCGCCGAAGGCGCGCCCGTCCGTCGGGCCGGTCGCCGCCGAGATGGCCGCCTCGGTCGCCGCCGCGATCGTCGGAGCGGGCGTCGTCGGCCTGCTCCTCGGCGGCACCCACTGGTACTGGGCGGCGGTCGGCGCGGTGGCGGCGGTCAGCGGCGCGCAGCTCAACGCCCGCGTGATCCGCGGCATCCAGCGCCTCGTCGGCACGCTGCTCGGCGTGCTGGTCGCCGCCGGGATCCTCGCCCTCGACATGCCGCCACTCGCCGTGATCGCCGTCGTGGTGGTCCTGCAGGGGACGGCCGAACTGTTCATCGGCCGCAACTACGGCATCGCGATGGTGTTCGTCACCCCGCTCGCGCTCCTGATGGTGCACCTGGCCGCGCCGACTCCGGTCGCCGACCTGCTGACCGACCGCGTGCTGGAGACGATCATCGGCGTGGTCGTCGGAACGGTGGTGGCTGTCACGTCCGCGGCGCTGCGCCGACGGAGCCGACGCCGCTGACGAGACGACGAAGCGCCGCACCCCGTTGAGCGATGCGGCGCTCCGAGGCGAGGCTTCTACTCGGCGTCCGCGGCGATCTTCCGCGCATCGTCGGTGTTGAGCACCCGGAACAGCAAAGCGGCGATGACGGCACCGACCGCGGGAGCCACGATGTACAGCCAGAGCGAGCCCCACGCGAAGTGCCCGCTGACCGAGAGGCCGAGGGCCACCGCCGGGTTGAATCCGCCGCCCGAGATGGAGCCGACCGTCGCCGCACCGACGAAGACGGTCGCACCGATCGCGAGCCCGTAGAACGAGTTGCCCGCCGTGTCCTTCGAGGTGGCGGAGTTCAGCACGACCCAGACGAGGATCAGGGTGAACAGCGCCTCGACGAGGAACGCCGGACCGACCTCGATGACCATCGCCTTCTCCCCCGCCGGCCACACGGCGAGGGCCACGAGAGCGGCGAGCGCCCCGCCGGCGAACTGCGCGACGAGGTAGGAGACGAAGTCGGCGACGCTGAGCCCGCCGCGCAGGAACACGCCCAGCGAGACCGCCGGGTTGAGGTGGGCGCCCGAGATGTGGCCCGTGGAGTACACGAGCACCATCAGTGTGAAGCCGATCGCGAGCGGGGTGAGCGGGCTTCCGCTGTTCACCGCCGCGATGATCGCGAGGACGAAGAGGAACGTGGCGACCGCTTCCGCGAGCGCCTTGCGAGGTGTACCGATCATGATGATGTCCTTCTGTGGGATCGCAGGCGGCCCCCCGTCTCCCCGGAACGGCCCGGGCGACGACCCGCCTTGCGGCACCGAGGATAGCGCGCGGTCGGCTCTCGCTGGCTCATTGGCGGCGGAACTGTCAAGCCCGTCGCCCGCCGGAGTTCCGGCCCCTACCGTGCAAGGATGACCGTCCAGACCGAGCCGCGCGCCGAGACCCCCACCCGGCTGCGCCGCGCCATCACCGGCCCCCTGCTGTTCGCGTTCATCCTCGGCGACGTCCTCGGCGCCGGGATCTACGCGCTGATGGGCGTGCTGTCGGAGGACGTGGGCGGCCTCCTCTGGGCGCCCCTCGTCCTCGCGCTCCTCCTCGCCATGCTCACCGCAGGGTCGTATGCCGAGCTCGTCACCAAGTACCCGCGCGCGGGCGGGGCCGCCGTGTTCGCCGAGCGGGCGTTCCGCAGCCCGCTGGTGTCCTTCCTCGTCGGCTTCAGCATGCTCGCGGCCGGCGTGACGAGCGCGGCCGGGTTGGCCATCGCCTTCGCCGGCGACTACCTCAGCACCTTCATCGACCTGCCGACCATCCCGGTCGCGATCGTCTTCCTCGCGATCGTCGGCCTGCTCAACGCCCGCGGCATCCGCGAGTCGATGGGCGCGAACCTCGTGATGACGGCGATCGAGCTCAGCGGCCTCGTCATCGTGATCGTCGTCGTCGCGGTGTTCGTCGGCGGCGGGGGCGGCGACCTGTCCCGGGCGACGCAGGTGCCGGAGGGGGCCAACGTCGCCCTGGCGGTGCTCTCCGGCGCGGTGATCGCGTACTACTCGTTCGTCGGCTTCGAGACCTCAGCCAACATGATCGAAGAGGTCAAGAACCCGCGGCGGACCTACCCGCGCGCATTGTTCGGCGCGCTCCTCACCGCCGGTGTCGTGTACGTGCTCGTCGGCATCGCCAGCGCCGTCGCCCTGCCGGCATCCGAGCTGCAGGAGTCCAGCGGTCCGCTGCTCGCGGTCGTCGAGGCCACCGGGGTCAGCGTCCCGTCCTGGCTGTTCAGCCTCATCGCGCTCATCGCCGTCGCCAACGGAGCCCTGCTGACGATGATCATGGTCAGCCGCCTCACCTACGGCATGGCCGAGCAGAACCTCCTGCCGTCGGTGCTCGGGCGCGTGCTGCCGAAGCGGAAGACCCCGTGGGTGGCGATCCTCACCACGACGCTCGTGGCGATGGGCCTCACGCTGGTCGGAGACCTCGCGACCCTCGCCGAGACCGTCGTGCTGCTGCTGCTCGTCGTGTTCCTCAGCGTCAACATCTCGGTGCTGGTCCTGCGCCGCGACAAGGTCGAGCACGACCACTTCCGCGTGTGGACGTTCGTCCCGGTGCTCGGCATCGCGTCGTGCATCCTGCTGCTCACCCAGCAGCGCCCGCAGGTGTGGCTGTTCGGCGCCATCCTGCTCGCCGTCGGCGGCGTGCTCTACGCTGTCGCCCGGTGGACCCGCAACCGCTCGAAGACCGCCGACACGAAGGAGAGCCATGAGCACGCCTGACGACACCGCCGACGAGACGTTCGAGGAGAACCGTCACGACCAGCTGACCTCGGCGCCCGATGCCACGGAGGCCGACGCCGCGCCGCGCGTGGACGTCTCGGAGCACGACGGCAACACGCGCATCGACATCCGGGACGACGCCGAGGTGCGTCCGGGGCCCGGGCCCGGCATGCCCGAGGCCGACGGCGAGGACTGACCGTCGCCGTCGGGCGCTACAGCCAGCCCTTGCGCTTGAAGGCCGCGTACAGCCCGACCCCCATCGCGACCATGAGCAGCACCGCCATCGGGTACCCGAACGCCCAGTGGAGCTCGGGCATGTGGTCGAAGTTCATGCCGTAGACCGTGCCGACCAGTGTCGGGGCGAACAGGATCGCCGCCCAGCCGGAGATCTTCTTCACCTCGTCGTTCTGGCGGATGCTCAGCTCCGTCATCCGGCGCATCTCGTCGTTCTGCCGCCGCGCGACGATGGTCGACTCGACCGTGAGGGCGTTGTCGAGCACGGAGCGGAAGGTGGCCGCCTTGTCGCTCACGCGCAGCGTGTGGTCGAGGACATCCCGCAGGTACCGCTGGAGCTCCTCGCTCACGCGGTACTTCTCGGATCCGCGCAGCAATGCCTCCAGCATGCCGGCCAGCGGCTGGGTCGCCCGTTGGAAGTCGATCACCTCGCGGCCGAGGTCGTAGATTCGCTGGGTCGCGTCGGCGTCCTCCTCGAAGAGCTGGCCCTCGATCTCGTCGATGTCGTTCTCGAGGCCGGCCAGGACCGGAGAGTACTCGTCGACCACCTCGTCGAGGATCGCGTAGAGCACCGCCTCGGGGCCATGGGCGAGCAGAGCGGGATCGGCCTCGAGCCGGCGACGCACGCGGCCGAGGTCGGGTGACTCCGCATGACGGATCGTCACGACGAAATCCGGACCGACCAGGACGTGCACTTCGCCGAACTCGACCTCCTCGCGCTCGTCGAGGTAGCGGGCGGGCCGGAGGACCATGAACAGGATGTCGCCGTACCGCTCCAGCTTGGCGCGCTGATGCCCGGAGAGTGCATCCTCGACAACAAGCTCATGGATGCCGAACTCGTCGGCCACGGCTCTGACCTCCTCGGCACTCGGCCGGTAGAGGCCGATCCACCCCATGCCCTGTCGCTCCCGGATCCGCTCGAACGTGTCGTTCAGGCTGTCGGGATCTTCGGCGCGCACGCCGCCGACGTAGACGGCGTTGTCCACGATCGCCATACGGCCCTCCTGCTCGTCCGGGCTCCGCTCAGCCGGCCGGAGGGACGCACACGAGCGCGGCGTCCGTGGTGGCCTTGTGATACTGCTCGGCCGTGTAGGGCAGACCGAACTCCGGGGCCGTCTCGCCGGATGCCGCGGGAGCCTTGGACGCGATCGCCGCCAGCTCCCAGGCGAGATGCTGGGCGAAGCGCGACCCACCGGTGGAGTCGTTCAGCACGACGGCCACGGTGAAACCGGTCGTCGGGTCCGAGTATGCCGCCGTCGCGTAGCCGGGCGTCCAGCCATGCTGACCGATCATCGAACCGACGATGTAGGCACCACCGGTCGCCTGGTACCACGACGGCGCCTTGTCGTAGGCGGGCAGCGGCGCCCCGAATCGATCCGGCTCGTCCTTGGTGCGCAGCACCTGCTTGGCCTCGGCCTGCATGTACCGGCCGAGGTCGGTGATCGTCGACACCGCTCCCGAGTCGGTGAACCCGGTGCTGGAGGACATCGTCGTGATGTCGACAGGCGCTGCGCAGTTGAAGCCGCCCTCGACCGCTCCCATGTAGTGCCCGCTGAGCGACGACGCCTCCGACGGCGGCGCCGCGGCGGGCGACGGCAGCGAGGTGTCGGCGAGCTCCAGCGGCTCGGTGACGTACTCGGCGATCAGCTCGCGCGCACTCATCCCCGAGGCGCGTTCCAACGCGAGGCCGAGGAGAAGGTACCCGGCGTCGGAGTCGCGGAACGTGGTCTGCGGAGCGATGCGCGAGCGGCCGAGACCGTAACCCGCGAGTTCGAGGGGCGCCCAGACCCGCTCCGGGGTGTTCAGCCACGCGCTCTTGACCGTCGCCTCGGAGGAGCCGGCGCCACTGGTGCCGTTGCACAGGTCGACCAGGGTGACGTCGGACATGTCGGCGACACCAGAGACGTACTCCGGCACCGTCGCGTCGAGCTCGACGGTGCCCTCATCCGCGAGCGCGTAGAGGACGTCGCAGGTCATCAGTCGCGTGATGTCCGCGATGCGGAAGGACATGTCGGTCGAGAGCTCGCCACCCTCCGCCTTGTCCTGCGTGCCCGTGGCGGCGACCCAGGTGCCGCTCCACGGCACCCAGACCCCGACGATCGCCCCGCTGGCCCCGGAGGCCGCGAGCGCGTTGTCGACCGCGCCCTGCAGCGCCGTGACCGTGTCGTCGGGAAGCGTGGCGTCGACCTGCGCGGGCGGCGTATAGCTGAAGGAGCCCTCGGAGGAGCATCCGGTGAGGACGAGACCGAGAACGGCCGCCGTGGCCGCTGCGGCGCGCCACCGGCGCGACGAGAGAAGCTGCATGTGTGGGAACCCCCGAAGACGTGTCTCCTGAGTCTAGAACGCGGATGCTGAAAGTCGGCCCCGCGCGGCATCGTAGGGTGTCCCTGTGCCCCATGATTTCGATGCCGATGTGATCACCGCCGTCCTCCACCACATGAACGGCGACCACACCGACGACAACCTCCTCATCGCGCGCGCCTTCGCCGAACCGTCCGCGGAGGCGATCGACGCGTCCGTGATGACCGGCTTCGACGGAGAGGTCGGGGTCTGGGAGATCTCCCGTGGCGGGATGACGTCAGAGCTCCGTGTCCCGTGGCCCGGCGGCTCGATCACCGAGCGCCGCGAAGTGCGCCGCGAGGTCGTGGCGCTGTACGACGCGGCCTGCGAGCGTCTGGGCGTCGAACCGCGGCCGCACGACTGAGTCGCCCTGCGGAGCTCGGACTTCCATCGAAGGTTAGGCTGCCCTTACACTGAAGCCATGCCCGAGATCCTGTCCTTCTCCGCCGCCCTCCGCGAGCGCTCCTCCGGTTCGCATTCCCGCAGCGAGACGGCGGGCTTCATGTCCGATCTCCTCAAGGGCGAGGGGTCGCGCGAGGACTACATCGCGCTGGTCGCGCAGCACTATTTCATCTACGACGCGCTCGAGGGCGCCGGCGAGCGCATGCGCCAGGACCCGGTGGCTTCCGTGTTCCTCAGCGACAAGCTCACGCGCCTCCCCGCGCTCGAGGCCGACCTCGCCTTCCTCCTCGGGCCCGAGTGGCGCGAGCGGATCGCCCCGCTGCCCACCACACAGCGCTATGTCGACCGCATCCGTCAGGTCGGCGCGACCTGGGCGGGTGGCTTCGTGGCGCACCACTACACGCGTTACCTCGGCGACCTCTCCGGCGGCATCTTCATCGGTCGGGTGATGGCGCGGCGCTTCGGCTTCGAGACGAACGGCATCGGCTTCTACCTGTTCGACGACATCGCCGACCCCTCCGCCTTCAAGGACGTCTATCGCGAGCAGCTCGACGCCGCCCCGTGGGACGAGGCCGAACGCGAGCGCGTCATCGACGAGGTGCTCCTCGCGTACCGCTTCAACACCGAGCTGTTCGAAGACCTCGACCGCGCCCGCGCCGCCGCCTGACGCGGTAGCACCTCAGGTCCTCGGCAGCTCAGGCGTCGAGGCGGCGAGCCACGCATCGCGCATGAACCGCCGCACGTCCTCGTCCACGCGGATGTCGCTCGGCCGCAGCGGACGCGAGAGGTACAAGCCGTCCAGCGACGTGAGGCGGCTCAGCGCGACGTAGGTCTGCCCCGGCGCGAACGCCCCGGAGCCCAGGTCGATCACCGCTCGATCGTAGGTCTTGCCCTGCGACTTGTGGATCGTCACGGCCCAGGCCAGCCGCAGCGGGAACTGGGTGAACTCGGCGACGACATCACGGGAGAGCTTCTTCGTGTTCGGGTCGTAGGCGTACCGGAACCGCTCCCAGACGGCCGGCTCGACGTCGACCTCCTCGCCGTCGATCTCCACGCGCACTGTCCCCCCGAGGATGCGGGTCACCGTGCCGATGGTGCCGTTCACCCAGCGCGGCGGCTCTCCGGTCATCGCCGTGTCGTTGCGCAGGAACATCACCTGCGCACCCACCTTGAGCTTCAGCTCGGACTCGGCCGGAAGGGAGGCCTCGCCGCGGCCGAAGTCGCCGTTGACCTCCGCGCGTGCCGTCTGCTCCTTGCCCGGAAGCGCGGCGAGATGCCGGCTGTTGATGCTGTTGACGATGTCGTTGCGGGTGGCGAGGGTGATCATCGGCACCTCGCCCGGCTCGGGGTCCGGAGGGGTGCGCGCGCCCTGAGCGTTGAGGATCCCGGCGATGTCCGCCGTGACGCGTCCATAGCGGACGGCGTTGAGCATGGACTTGAAGCCGTCGTCCGACTGGCGGTGGATCTGCACGAGCTCCCGCACGTGCAGCTCGGCCCGGGTGTCGACCTCGAACAGCGCCCCTTCGCCCCCTTGGGCCCCTGAGCCTGTCGAAGGACCTGCCCACACCTTCGCATCGAAGAACCAGAACGACCGGTAGTGGTCCTTCACGTACCGTGCCTCATCCCCGCGCGGAGGGACCGGAGCCAGCTGGTACGGGTCGCCGAACATGACGATCTGCACGCCGCCGAACGGCTCGCCCCGCCGTCCGCGCGCTTGGCGCAGCGACCGGTCGATGGCGTCCATGAGGTCGGCGTTGACCATCGAGATCTCATCGATGACGAGAGTCTCGATGGCGTTGAGGATGCGGCGGGTCGCGTCGTTCTGATCGATGTCGCCGTCCCCGATGAGCCCGATCGGGAGGCGGAACAGGGAGTGGATCGTCTGCCCCTCCACGTTCAGCGCGGCCACGCCGGTAGGGGCGCAGATCGCGATCTGCTTCTTCGTGTTCCAGGCGAAATGCTGCAGCAGCGTGGACTTGCCGGTGCCCGCGCGTCCGGTGATGAAGACGTGCTCCGCGGTGTCCTCGATGAGCCGGAACAGCTCCTGCTGCTCCTCGGACAGGGCGGGAAGGGACACGGTTCTCACAGGGCTGGCGGGGCGGACACGGGATGCTCCCCCATGCTACGTGCCCCGTCGGGCACGGGTCCGCCGACGCTCGGCGTCCCCCCAGGACGCCCTCCTAGACTGACCGGCATGGAGCGGGCCGGGACGCGCGCGCCCCGGCGGTCGCGCCTGGGCGCCGATCTGGCGATCCTCGGGCTCATCGGCGTCCTCCTCCTGGCCGCGATCGGCGCGGGAGGTGCGACCCTCTACCGGCAGTTCTACGGCCCGTCGGCGTTCGTGGTCCGTTATCTCGATCTGCTCGCTGAGGGGCGGGCCGCCGACGCCCTCCGCGTGCCCGGCGTCGCGATCGACCGGGAGACCCTCGATGAGGCGGGCATCGACCCCGCCGCGTCCGAGGCGATGCTGCGACGCTCGGCCCTCGGTCCGCTCAGCGACGTCGAGGTCAAATCGGAGGAGCCCTCCGGCGACGGCACAGCGGTGACCGTCAGCTACCGCGCCGGCGGCCACTCCGGCACGAGCACCTTCCACGTCGCGCAGGACGGCTGGGCCGGCATCACACCGAACTGGCGGTTCACGACCAGCCCCCTCGCGGTCGTCGAGCTCACGGTGCGCGGGGCCGACCGGTTCGCCGTGAACGGGTTCGAGGTCGACCGCCGCCAGATCTCCGCCGCCGGGGCCGCGGCGCAACCCCTCGAACCTCTGCCCCTGCTGGTCTTCACCCCGGGGCTCTACTCCGTCACGGTCGACACCGCGATCGCGGAATCCTCCGGGCACGGCGTGCTCGCCGACGAGCCGCTCGCCGTGACCCCTCTCGATGTGCAGGCCGAGCCGACGGAGGAGTTCGTCGACGTGGTCCAGGAGCGGGTCGAGGAGTTCCTGACCGCGTGCACCACGCAGGAGGTCCTGCAGCCCACCGCGTGTCCGTTCGGCCTGCGTGTCGAGAACAGGATCGCTGCGCCACCGAAATGGTCCATCGCCCAGCAGCCGGAGATCATGGTCGCGCCGTCCGACGACGGCCACTGGCAGATCCCGACCACCGCAGCCATGGCGCACGTCGAGGTCGAGATCCAGTCTCTCTTCGACGGGTCCGTGGAGCCGGTCTCCGAAGACGTGCCCTTCCGGCTCAACGGCTCCATCGCCATCCTCCCGGACGGCTCGGCCTCGATCCGGGTCGGCTCCCCGGACGACCCGGTGCAGTGAACCCGGGGGCGGGTCAGCGGCGCTGGCGCTCCGCCGCGCGCTGATCCCGGGCGGCGAGGTCGGCGAGCCGCGCGTTGTACTCCTCCAGCTCGGCATCGCCGGTGCGATCGGCGTGCCGGTCTCGGCGTCGCTGGAGCTTGGTGTCGCTCCGGCTCCACTGGATCGCGACGGTGATGGCCAGGATGAGGGTCGGGATCTCTCCGATCGACCACGCGATGCCACCGCCCACGTACTGGTCGGTCATCGGGTCGGCACCCCAGTCGCGACCCATCGCGCCGAACCAGTCGGCGACCATGAGCCCCTCCTGCATCATGATCGCCATCCCGAAGAACGCGTGCATGGCCATCACGGCGATGAGGGTGATGAGCCGGCCGGGATACGGCAGACGGTAGGGCACCGGGTCGGCGCCGATCAGACTCATCACGAACAGGTAGCCCGAGATCAGGAAGTGGGCGACCATCCACTCGTGCCCGAGGTGCTCGAACATCGACCAGCGCACGAGGTCGGTGAAGTAGAACGCCCAGAGCGAGAGGATGAAGATCGCCGCCGCCACGATCGGGTGCGTGACCACCCGCGCGAACGGCGAGTGGACGGCCCACATGATCCATTCGCGACCGCCGCGCGTGCCGTCGTCGCGTTTGTGGATGGCGCGTAGGGCGAGGGTGATCGGCGCCCCGGAGACGAGCAGCAGCGGGATCGCCATCGAGAGCATCATGTGCCCGAGCATGTGCACGCTGAAGAGGTACTCCTGGTACGCGTTGATGGGACCGCCGGTCACCCACACCAGCAGCAGCAGGCCGAGCACCCAGAACACCGTGCGGTGGATCGGCCAGCGGTCGCCGCGCAGCCGGAGCCGGCGCACACCCGCGAGATAGAAGAAGAGTCCGAAGCCCGCCGCGACGAGCCACAGCACGTCGATGTCCCAGGCCGTGAACCAGCGCTCCAGCGTGAGCTCGGGCGGCAGCAGCGATCCCGTGAGGATCTGCGCCGGGGTCTGCGCGAACGCCGCGACCTCGCCGGTGGGCGGGGGCGTGCGCGCGAGCGCGGCCGCGGCACCGGAGGCGAGTCCCATCAGCGTCACCTCGCCGAGGACCAGGGCCCAGAACCAGCGGGACGCGCGCGCTCCGCTCAGCTTCGGAATGAGACGTGCGCGGTACCAGGCGCCGAGCAGCCCCATTCCGAGGAGCAGGATGGCCTTGACGACGACGATGAGCCCGTAGGGGGTCGTCCACACGGCCTCCCAGCTCCCGACAGCAACGATCGACCGGGTGAAGCCGGAGACCGCGACGACCGCGAAGGCCGCGATCGCGAGGGAGGAGTACCGGCGGACGAGCGTGGGCAGATCGAGGCCCTGCTGCCCGCGGAGGAGCACGAGGAGGAGCAGCCCGCCCAGCCACACCGCCGCGCCGATCGTGTGCAGGAGGATCGAGTTGACGGCCATGTTGTGCCCGTCGAGGTCGCCTGCGTGCCCCTGCGTCGCGAGCGGCAGGAACGACACCGCGGCCAGCAGGGCGGTGAGCAGCGTGGGCGTCCAGGTGCGCCAGGCGAACGCGAGCACCGTGATGACCGCGCCCAGGATCGTCGTGATCAGCCAGGACTGCCCCAGCGGGAGCTCGAGCAGGAAGCGCCCGAGCTGCGAGCCGAACTCGCGCTCGATGCTGAGCTGCGGGTTGAAGGCGGCCATGAAGGAGAAGAACCCGGCGAGTCCCGCGGCAACCGTGAAGATGGCGGCGCCGACCGAGGCGATGTTCAGGGCCGTGTCGAACGTGCGCTCTCCCGCTCGCAGTCCGAACAGGGCGAGCACCAGCGATCCGAGCATGAGTGCGCCGGCGAGGTTCATGACGAGCTTCGCGAGCGGTGTGCCCCACAGCACCACGGGTCCGGGGTCCTGCAGCAGCGGCGGGTTCGCCCCTCCTCCGACGAGCAGCGCCCAGACGAGGGCGACGCCGGCGGCGGCGAGGAGGATGACGAGGCCGGCGAGACGGTACGCCGACGTCGAGCGCGGCGTCTCGGTGCGGGAACTCACCCCTCCAGCCTAGGCGCGCGCAGCAGGGAGGATGCACGAAGGCCGCCCCCGGAGCGGGGGCGGCCTTCGAAAGGGTGCGGTCTTACTTGACGGCAGCCTTGAGCTTGGAACCGGCGGTCACCTTGACGCGCTTGCCGGCCGGGATCTTGATCTCGGCGCCGGTCTGCGGGTTGCGGCCCGTGCGGGCGGCCGTGTCGACCTGCTCGAACGAGATCCAGCCCGGGATGGAGACCTTGCTGCCCTTGGCGACGGCGTCGGAGACCGTGGCGAACAGCGAGTCGAGGACACCGGAGACGGTGGCCTGGCTCTGGCCGGTGGCGGAAGCGATGCTCGCGACGAGCTCGGTCTTGGTGATGGACTTGTCAGCCATGTCATCCTCCAGCGACGAAGGACCGTCGCATCGTGTGTGTGGGTACGAGGAGCGGGTGCTCCCCTTTGGTCGTGTGACCGCCTCGAATGTACCAACGGCCACCCGGATTTCCGCGTCATTTCGCGGGTTTCGACCTATTTCCCGGCGTGTCGCGTCACATTGGCCACTCGTGCCACAGGTTTTCGGCCGCACGCTCGCCGGTTCAGGCCCCCGCGCGGGATCAGGCACTCCCTGACATATGCGCCTGATCCGGCGTGATCGCCTGCGTTCCCGGGCATGCAAAAGGGGCGAGGATCCGAAGATCCCCGCCCCTTCTCGCTGGGTGCTTACCAGCTCGACTTGGTCACGCCGGGCAGCTCGCCACGGTGCGCCATGTCACGGAAGCGGACACGCGAGATGCCGAACTTCGTGAGGACACCACGGGGGCGGCCGTCGATGACGTCGCGCGAACGCACGCGAGCCGGCGACGCGTTGCGGGGCAGCTTCTGCAGGCCGACGCGGGCGGCCTCGCGGGCCTCGTCGGTGGCGTTCGGGTCGACCAGGGTCTTCTTCAGTTCGGCACGACGCTCGGCGTAGCGCTCGACGATGACCTTGCGCTGCTCGTTGCGCGCGATCTTGCTCTTCTTAGCCATGGATCAACGCTCCTCTCGGAATTCGACGTGCTGACGGATGACCGGGTCGTACTTCTTGAGCACGAGGCGGTCGGGGGTGTTGCGGCGGTTCTTCTTGGTCACGTACGTGTAACCCGTACCCGCCGTCGAACGCAGCTTGATGATCGGACGGACGTCCTGAGCCTTCTTGGCCATTAGAGCTTCACACCCTTCGCCTGGAGGTCCTTGACGACGTTCTCGATGCCGCGCGCGTCGATCACCTTGATGCCCTTGGCGGACACGTTGAGCGTGATCTTACGACCGAGCGAGGGCACGAAATAGGTCTTCTTCTGCACGTTCGGGTCGAAGCGACGCTTCGTCCGGCGGTGCGAGTGCGAGACGTTGTGACCGAAGCCGGGAACAGCTCCGGTCACCTGGCACACTGCTGCCATGATGATGACTCCTTCATTACCGTGAGACCGGACGGCCTCACCCAAGATCCCTTGTCTGCACGCCGCCCCGCATACCGATCTCTCGGCGGAAGAAGGGGGAGCACACGAACTGCGCACAGGAGCGTGCGCAGACGAAGAGTCAGTCTAGCACGGCCTCGGCCGGCCGTTCGAATCGCCTGAATGGCCCCATCTCAGGCCGAAAAGCCGCCATTCGCGCGATTCGAAGCGTCGGCGGCGCCCCGCCCCCACCGGAAGGCCGAGACCGTGGGGTCGCCGGGGATCCAGAAGCGCCAGGGGAAGGCGTCCGTCCCGGCGATGCCCGCCACCCCCACCCGCGGACCCTGGGCGACGTCCGCCATGGGAGAGGCGAGCCACAACTCCGCCCTGGCGCCGTTCTGCTCCTCGCCCGTGATGGCGTCCAGGCCATCGTGCAGGGAGTGCCGCAGCCCCGCGGCCTGTCCGAGCCGCCCTGGTCCGCGCGCGAGGTCCCGGAGAGCGGTGCGGCCGAGCGGCGGGACCGCACGTCGTCGCCGGGCCGCCGCCTCCACGCCGGACACGATCTCCCCGGCACGCAGCAGCACCCCGTCGCCCTGCCCCTCGGGGCCGCAGGCCACGTTGACGCAGGAATGGATGCCGTGGCTCAGGTACACGTACAGATGCCCGGGCTCGCCCCACATGGTCGCGTTCCGGGCGGTGCGCCCCATGCGGGCGTGGGACCCCGGGTCGGCCACCGCCCCCGTGCCCTGCCCGTGATACGCCTCGACCTCGGTGATGCGCACGCGCACCTCCACCGGGAGGCCGTCCTCGATGACCACGATCCGCAGCTCTGCGCCGAGGAGGGTCGGCGCCACCTCGACGGCGGAACTCATCACGTCGTCGCGGTTCGCGCGCCGCAGCGTCACGGGCTCCGTCACGTCAGAACCGCGGCGCCGTCTGGCACCAGGACGCATCGAAACCGGTCAGCGCGACGATCTCGTCCCCGGTCTTCATGTCGATGAGGTGGGTCTCAAGATTCTCCGGCAGCGGCAACAGCATGCCGTCGTACGGGTTGTCCGCCATGTCCGGCGCGATCACCACGGCGGCGTACTGCCCGCTCGGTGACGCGCAGGCCTGGAGGATCGAGTCGGCCGCACTCACTTCCACCAGCGGCGTGGCGGCTCCGGAGTCGTCGACGCGGATCACGGCCTGCCCCACCGGGAGGCCACCCTCATCCCGGGCGACGACGTGGCGCAGCGTCCCGCCGGGGAACGGGGTGATGGAGGTGGCGGTGCCGTAATCCGGCTCGGACGCGGCGAGCGGCTCCTCGGATCCGTCCGCGAGGTCGAGCTCGACGACCGACCCGTCCAGCCGCTCCACGATGGCGGTGTAGGTGCCGCGGGAGATGCCCTGGATGGTCGTCGCGAGGCCGAGGGACTGCACACCGGAATCGGTCGACTGGTCGACGAGGGACAGTGCGCCGTCGAAGTCGATGAAGAGGACGGCCGCACTGTCGGGCACGAACTGCCACACGAAGACGCTCACCTCCTTGTCGCCGACCTCGACGATGCGGGGTTCGTCGTCGCCGCTCAGCGACTGGGTGACGAGCACGCTCGCGCGCCCCTCGGTGTCGCTGAGCTCGCGATCGGAGTAGCTGTAGCCGACGAGGTTGCCGCGCTCGGACACCTGGATCGCGCCGACGTAGCCCTCGCCGGGCAACGCGAGCTCGCGCTGGTCGGAGCCGTCCCTGTCCATCACGAGGAGCCGCGACTGGTCGTCGTCCTCGACAGCGGCCACGAGCTGCGTGGACGTGGCCCGGAAGTCGTCGATGCGGGGGTGGGAGAACACCGGCTGCGCGTTCTCGCCGCTCAGGTCGGTGCGGAAGATGATGTCGTCGCCATCCGGGTCGCGGCGCAGGAGGAAGATCGACGACGCCGGCGTCTCGAAGGACGTCGTCAGGTCTGCGGTCGGGCCTCCGCCGGCGCCCGTGACTCCGGCGACGGTCACCGTATAGGTCGTGTCGTCGTCCAGCGGCACCGTGAACCGCACGCCCACGCCGCGACCGGCGGCATCGACCGTGAACGGCACCGACGGTTCGACCGTGACCTGTTCGGGATCGATCGCGGAGAGCGGCTGATTCGCCGTGAGGATGACGCGGCTCCCTGACGACTCGATGGCCTGTGCGGCGTCGACCTGCACGTCGGTGACCCGGGGGCCCTGGAGGAGGCTCACGATTCCGAGGCCGGTGCCGACGAGCACGAGCACTCCGACGACGGCGCCGATCGTGACGAGGAACCGGCGGCGGGACCATGGGGCGCTCCGCGGCGCCTCGTCGTCGGCGGGGAGGTCGGTCGTGGGCGTCCAGCCCGGCTCCGCCGCGTCTTCGACGACGCCGTCTGCTCGGGAAGCGGACGTCGGGCCCGCGGAGGTGAACACCGGTTCGGGCGCCTGCGGGATCGCGGGGATGCCGGCGGCCGGCTCCTCCGGAGCACGTGCGGCGGCTTCGCGCTCCGCTGCCGCACGCTCGGCCGCTTCGCGCTCGGCCGCTTCGCGCTCCGCTGCGGCTTCCCGGTCGACGGCTGCCTGCTCGGCGGCGACCTCCGCCGCCATGCGCTCCACGGCCGCTCGCTCCTCTGCGACCAGCTCCGCGTCGGCCTGTTCGGCTGCCGCGCGCTCCGCCGCGGTCTGCTCCTCCGCAGCGCGCTCCGCGGCCTCCCTGGCAGCACGCAGCTCGGCGCGGGTGCGTGGGACGTCGGGCGACTCCGGCCGCTCGTCGTCAGTACTCATACGGGTCCTTCGGCTCGTCGATCGCCACGACGTCGGTCGGCTCGATGTGCAGGGAGCCGTCTTCGTCCGCCCGCACCGTCCCGGTGACCTCGACCCACTGACCCGTCTTGTACGCGTCGGCATCCACACTCACCGGCAGCGCCGCCGTCTGGGCGTCGATGACGCAATGGGTGATCACGAGGCGTGTGAGGTTGACGTCGTCCCCCTCGCCGGGCGTGACGAAGCCCTGCAGCGTGACGGCGGCTCCGTCGTACGCCGTGGTGTTGGTCGCGGCGGCGAAGACGCTCGCCCAGTCGCCCACACCGAACGTCGACGTGTCCGCGACCCCGAGGGCGACGGTGTCGGCGCCGGCGAACAGCGCGCTCTCCTCCCCGGCTCGGGACATCGCGAGTTCCACCGAGAGCGAGGCGGGAGGCAGGACGAGCGCGGAGACGACGACGCCGGTCGCGACCACACCGCCGGCCAGCGCACCGGCTCCCGCGAGACGCCGGCGAGACGGCCCGGAGGAGTGCGCGGTCTCGTCGGACGAGGACGCCTCCGGCTCGGCGGAGCGCGAGGCCGCGGGGCCATGGTCGTGCCCGTGGTCCTCCTCGGCACCCAGCGGCAGTGTGCACGACCAGATGGCCCCGGCGAGCGTCACGACGGCGGCGGCGGATGCGAACCACACCGACTCCGGGCTGATGTAGAGGCTGAGGCGGTCGGTCACCGCGAGGCCGAGGGTGACGACGGCGACGACCGAGGCGAGACCGATCCCCAGCCACCGGGTGGCGAGGGCGCGGGAGCGGGCGGAGAGCTCAGGCAAGGACGTTCACCCCGATCCCGATCGCGAAGGCCGATGCCAGCACGACGGCGGTGATGCCGACGAGCGTCCTGGTGGTGAAGGTCGTGCGCATCAGCGCGAGCATCTTGATGTCGACGAGAGGCCCCACGAGGAGGAACGCGACCAGCGCCCCCGAGGAGAAGGTGGACGCGAACGACAGCGCGAAGAAGGCGTCGACGTTGGAGCAGATCGCCACGACGATCGCGAGCAGCATCATCGCGACGATGGACAGCACGGGGTTGGCGCCGATCGTGAGCAGGACGTCGCGCGGGATGAGCACCTGTACGGCCCCGGCGAGCGCGGAGCCGATCACGAGCGCCGGCATCACGGCCCGCAACTCCACGAGGAACTGCGTGAGACTGCGGCGCACGGGGGTCCCCGGTTCGTGCGTGACGCGCTCGCACGTGTCGACGAAGCGCTGTGTGAGCAGCGACTCCGGCGAGGGGTGGCGGCTGTAGATCCACCCGATGAGGTTCGCGATGAGGTAGCCGCCGACGAGACGCGCGACGAGGATGCCGCCGTCCCAGCCGAACGCGGCGTGCGTCGTGAGGATCACGATCGGGTTGACGATCGGCGCCGCGATGAGGAAGGTCAGCGCCTCCGCGGGGGCGAGTCCGCGCATCATGAGCCCGCGGGCGAACGGGACGTTTCCGCACTCGCAGACCGGGATGAGCATGCCGAGCAGGGAGAGCACGGCCCGGCGAGCCCACGCCCGTCGCGGGAGCCAGCGGTGGATGACGTCCGCCGGGAGCCAGACCTGCACGACGATCGACAGCAGCACGCCGAGCACGACGAACGGCAGCGCCTCGATGAGCACGCTGAGGGCGAGCGTCAGACCGTCCTGTGCCCGGGTCGGCAGCGAGGCGGGGAAGAGGGTGGGGAGGAAGGCGTCGATGAGGAACAGCGCCGCGACGATCACGGCGCCGATGCCGACGGTGATCCACGTCGAGCGCGGTGAGGGCGCTCGACGGTGCGTGTGGCCCGGACGGGTGGCCGTTCGTGCCGGGGCGGTCACGCTGTCGCAGCCCTCTCCGCGTCGCGCTTGTTCGCGCAGGGGGTGCAGAGCCCGAAGATGTCGACCACGTGGGCGGCTTCAGTGAACCCGTGCAGGGCGGCCGTGCGATGCGCCCACTGCTCCACGTCCTTCGCCTCGATCTCGACCGTGAGGCCGCAGGATCGGCAGATGAGGTGGTGGTGGTGGCCCTGAGTGGTGCACGCCCGGTAGAGCGCCTCGCCCTCAGGACTCTGCAGCGAGTCGGCGTCGCCGGCGGCCGCGAGCCCGGCGAGAGCGCGGTAGACCGTGGCCAGGCCGATCCCGGTGTTGTCGTCGCGGAGCGTCGCGTGGAGGCTCTGTGCGCTCACGAAACCGCGCGCGTCGGCGAGCGCTTCGCGCACGCGTTCGCGCTGCCAGGTGTTCCGTTGAGCCATGCCTTCGATTCTAGGCCGGGACGGTTGGCGAGGGCTGGGAGCGGCCCTCCCCGCTTCGAATCGCCCGATTGGCGGCATCTGCGGCCGAGATGGAGCAAAGTGCGCGATGTGAAGCAGGGTCAGACCCGGGTGACGCGGGAACGGACGCGCTGCACGATCCAGCACACGACGTAGATCGTGAAGGACAGGGTCGTGATGTAGGGGCTCACCGGGAGGGTCCCGGCGAGCGCGAGCAGGATCCCGCCGACAGCCGACACGAACCCGAACACAGCCGCCAGCACCGGCACCGCGACAGGGCCGGCCGTGATCCGCATGGCCGCGGCCGCCGGCGTCACCAGCAGCGCCATCACCAGCAGCGCGCCGATGATGTGCACGCTCACCGCGACGATGAGCCCCAGCAGCACCATGAACAGCAGGCTCACGGTGCGGGTGGGCACCCCGCGGGCGGCCGCCGACTCCGGGTCGAGCGAGTCGAAGCGCAACGGGTTCCACATCACGAGCAGACCGAGCAGCACCACGAGGCTGATGCCGATGAGCCAGCCGAGGTCGGGGCTCGAGACCGACACGATCTGCCCCGTCAGGAGGCTGAACCGGTTGGCGCTGCGGCCGTCGTACAGCGACAGGAACAGGATGCCGAGACCGAGCCCGAACGGCATGAGCACGCCCACGATCGAGTTGCGGTCCCTGGCCTTGGCGCCGAGGACCCCGATGAGGATCGCCGCCACGAGGGCTCCGCCGAGGGATCCGAGCACGACGCTGCCGCCGAACAGCAGCGCCGCCGCCGCTCCCGCGAAGGAGAGCTCGCTCACCCCGTGCACCGCGAAGGCCAGATCGCGCTGCATGACGAAGACCCCGATGAGGCCGCCGACGAGGCCGAGCACGGCACCCGCGATGATCGAGTTCGAGAGCAGGGCGACGAGCTCGCCGTAGTCCTGGAACGAGAAGATGTCGTCCCAGCCGACCATCGGGACGAGGGCGGACGCGGCGGTCATGCGGCGCCCCCGTGCTCGTGGTCATGGTCATGGTGCGGCTCCGCATCGGGGACGCCGACCACGACGAGCCGGTCGCCGGCGCGGAGCACGAACACGGGGGTGCCGTAGAGGTCCGTCAGCACGCGGGTCTGCAGCACCTCCTCCGGAGTCCCGAGGAGGAACCGGCCCCCGGCGATGTAGAGGATGCGGTCGACGCGGTTCAGGATCGGGTTGACGTCGTGCGTGACGAAGAGCACGGCGGCCCCGCGCTCCCGACGCTGCCTGTCGATGATGTCGGTGACGGCGACCTGGTTGGCGAGGTCGAGGTTCGACAGCGGCTCGTCGCAGAGGAGCAGCGCGGGCTCGTCGGCGAGCGCCTGTCCGACCCGGAGGCGCTGCTGCTCCCCGCCGGAGAGCAGGCCCACCCGGCGATCCGCATACGATGTCGCCCCGACCGCGGCCAGCAGCGCGTCGACCTTCGCCCGGTCGCCGCGGTGCGGGACCGGGAAGCCGAAGCGGCTGCCCTGCACGCCGAGGGCGACGAGGTCACGGGCCCGCATGCTCGTGTCGGGCGCGAGCGCGCGCTGCTGCGGGATGTACCCGATGCGGGCGTTGCCGCGGTGCACGGGCTCGCCGGCCACGCGGATGCTGCCGCGGGACAGGGGCTGGAGTCCCAGGATGCTGCGGAGGAGCGTCGTCTTCCCGGATCCCGACGGACCGAGGACCGCGATGAACTCGCCGGGCCGCACCGTGAGGTCGAGTCCCGACCAGAGCTCGCGGTCTCCCCGCTGCAGGGCACCGTCGGCGATCTCGAGGACCGGACCGGTCTCCCTCGCGGGTCGCTGAGCCTGTGAACGGGCTCCGCTCACGACTGGACGGCGGCGGCGAGGCTCTGGATCGCGTCACTCATCCACTCAGAGTACGACGATCCGTCCTCGAGCAGCTCCGTGAACGCGACCACGGGCACCCCGGCGTCCTCCGCGGCCTTCTCCACGCGCTCCGTCTCCGCGCCGCCGGTCTGGGCGTTGGTGAGCACGGCGGTCACATCGCCGGACCCGACGACCTGCAGCGCCTCGAGCAGCACGGCGGGCGCGACATCACTGCCCTCCTCCACCGACTCCGCGAAGCCCTCGGGGGTGACGTCGGTGAGCCCGGCGGCCGTGGCCAGGTATCCGGGCAACGGCTCGGTCATGAACACCGTCGCACCGGCGGCGTCCGCCTTGATCGCCTCGAGGTCGCCCTCGAAGCCCTCCAGCTCCGCGACGAGCTCGTCCGCGTTCGTGCGGAACGTGTCGGCGCCGTCGGGGTCGATATCGGTGAGCTCGTCGGCGATCGCCTCGACGACGTGGATCATCGTGTGCGGGTCGAACCACACGTGCTCGTTGAAGCCCTCGATGTGATCGTGGCCGGCGTGGTCCTCCCCCTCGGCCTCGTGATCGTGCGCCTCGTCCGTCGCGGACTCGTCATCGGCGTGATCGTGGTCCTCGCCCTCGTCGTGACCCTCGTTGCCCGGGTAGTCGTGCGAGAACTCCACCGCGGTGACGACGTGCGGGTCCTGCGCATCCTGCAGGAGGCTGTCGATGAACGCGTCGTAGCCGCCGCCGTTCTCCACCACGAGGTCGGCCTTCTGCAGCGTCAGGCGGTCGCGAGCGCTCGCCTCGTAGGAGTGCGGGTCCTGGGTGGCCGAGTCGATGATCGAGGTGACGTCGACCCGGTCTCCGCCGACCTGCGCGGCGATGTCGCCGTAGACGTTGGTGCTGGCGACGACCGTCACCGCGCCGTCGTCCTCCGCCGCGCCCGAGGTCGACGAGCATCCGGCCAGGGAGAGGGCGGCGACCGAGGCGAGCGTGAGGGCGAGGGCGGGCTTTTTCATGGGTCCCACTCTAAACGCTAATGAGAACCATTATCAAACCGGCCCTCGCCCCATCGATCCTGCCTCAGCTCGCGAGCGCCACCGGGGCGACCCACACCGTGGCCTCGCCCGGCAGCTCGGATCCGTCCAACGCGACGGTCGACAGCACGGCGTCGTCGGCCGCAGCGCCCAGATCGAACGGCGCGGTACCGAAGTTCGTCACGACCTCCCACCCGTTCGGGCGGCGGAACCGCAGCACGTCCTCCCGACCCGTGTCGATCCACTCGAGCGTCTCCCCGGTCTGCAGCAGTCGCCGCAGCCGCAGCGCCTCGCGGTACAGGTTGAGGGTCGAGCCGGGGTCGGCGTCCTCCACCTCGACGGCATGCTCCGCGAACCAGCCGGGCTGCGGCAGGTGCGCGCCGGCGGCTCCGAAGCCGTACGAGCTGCCGGACGCCGTCCATGGCAGAGGCACGCGGCAGCCGTCGCGGCCGAGGCCGTCGAAGTCCGCGCCGCGGAAGAACCCGGGGTCCTGACGCTGGTCGGGCGCGATGTCCGCGACCTCGTGCAGGCCCAGCTCCTCGCCCTGATAGAGGTAGGCGCTGCCGGGCAGGCCGAGCAGCAGCAGCGTCGCGGCGTGCGCCCGGCGCAGGCCGCCCTCGCGGTCGAGGCCCTCCTCCGGGCCCCCGGCGCGCACCCACTCGGTGCCCTGCTTGACCGCGCGGCCGCGCAGCGGCGGCAGGCCGTAACGTGTGGCGTGCCGCGTCACGTCGTGGTTCGAGAGCACCCAGGTGGTCGACGAGCCGGCGGCCTGCGCCTGGGCGAGGTTGTCGGCGATGATGCGCTGGAAGTCCGCCGCATCGAAGTCGGCGACGAGCAGGTCGAAGTTGAACGCCTGCCCGAGTCCCTCCGCGGAGGCGTACTTCGCGCGGCGCTCCGGGGTCTCCACCCACGCCTCGGCGACCGCGGTGCGCGGCGGGTCGTACTCGTTGAAGACCGCGCGCCACTGGGCGTAGATCTCGTGCACGTCGTCGCGGTCGATCATCGGATGCGTGCCGGAGGTGCGGTCCATCGCGTCGAGCTCGGCGCGCGACGGCAGCGGCTCGGTGAGGTCCTTCGTCAGCATGTGGGCCACGTCGATGCGGAACCCGTCCACGCCGCGGTCCGACCAGAAGCGGAGCGTCGTGAGGAAGTCCTCGCGCACCTCCGGGTGGTCCCAGTTCAGGTCGGGCTGCTCGACGGCGAAGTTGTGCAGGTACCACTGGCCGTCCTCGACGCGCTCCCAGGCGCTGCCGCCGAAGACCGACACCCAGTCGGTGGGCGGCTCCGCGCCGTCGCGGCCGGTGCCCTCACGGAAGATGTAACGCTCCCGTGCGGCGGAACCGCGGCCGGCGGCGAGCGCCTCCTGGAACCAGGCGTGCTGGTCGGAGGTGTGGTTGGGGACGATGTCGACGACGACGCGGATGCCCCGCGCGTGCAGTGCCTCGACCATGGCGTCGAAGTCGTCGAGCGTGCCGAGACGGGGATCCACGTTCCGGTAGTCCGCCACGTCGTACCCGCCGTCGGCGAGCTCCGACGGGTAGAACGGGCTCAGCCACACCGCGTCGATGCCGAGCTCGGCGAGGTAGTCGGCGCGAGACACGATGCCGGGGATGTCGCCCAGGCCATCGCCGTCGGCGTCCGCGAAGCTCCGCGGATAGATCTGGTACACGGCGGCCTGGCGCCACCAGGTCGCGGTCTTGTCGTCTTCGCGGGTCGCGGTGAGCAGCGAATCGGTCATGAGGAAGAGGCTCTCCTTGTTTCTTGCGGGGGTCGGGTCAGCCCTTGACGGCACCCTGCGTGACGCCCTCCATCACCCAGCGCTGAGTGAAGAGGTAGGCGACGATCGCGGGCGCCATGGCCATCAGGTACGAGGCGAAGGCGACGTTGTAGTTGTTGCTGAACTGGTTCTGGAAGAGGTTCTGCCGCACCGGCAGCGTCTGCAGCGCCGGGTCGGAGATGATCAAGGACGGCATCATGAAGTCGTTCCAGGCGTAGAGGAAGGCGAAGATGCCGACCGTGGCGCTCATCGGCGCGAGCAACGGGAAGATGAGCCGCCAGAACGTCTGCCAGGTCGTGGCACCGTCGATCCGCGCGCTCTCCTCCAGCTCGATCGGGATCGAGCGCAGGAACGCCGTGAACAGCAGCACGCTGAAGCTGAGCTGGAACATGGTGGCGAGGATGATCACGCCGAACGGGTTGTCGAGACCGACGCGCCCGGTGAGCTGGATCTGCGGAAGCGCCACGACGGGGAACGGGATGAACATCGCCGCGAGCAGGTAGAAGAAGGAGTACCGGAACAGCCGGCGGTCCCAGTTGCGCACGATCGCGTACGACGCGAAGGCCGCGAGGACGATCGTCGCGATGACCGTCCCCGCCGTGACGAGCAGCGAGATCGCGGCGCCGACCGGGAACTTCGTCAACGTCCACGCCTGCACGAAGCCGTCGATGCTGAACGGCGCCGGCAGCGAGAACGCGTTGCCGTCGACCGCCTGGCCGGTGGTCTTGAACGCCATCGAGATCGTCACATACAGCGGGATGAGGATGGTCGCCGTGCACAGGATCAGGATGATGGTGCCCGACCAGTTGACGCGCTCCATCTTCTGGCGCTTCCGGCGTCCGTCCGCGGGGATGGTGGTGAGGGTCTCCGTCGACATCAGAACGTGTTCCTTCCGCGGGTCAGCGAGAGCTGGAGGACGGAGATGAGCACGGCCACGATGAAGAAGATCGTGGCGTTGGCCATCTGGTAGGCGTAGTCGCCGCCGTTGAAGCCCGCGATGATCGTCATCGCGACGCTGCGGGTGGCGGTGCCCGGGCCGCCGTTGGTGAGGCCGACGATGATGTCGTAGGCGTTGAGGAAGCCCTTGAAGCCGAGGATCACGTTGATGACGACGTATCCGGCGACGAGGGGGATGGTGATGCGGGTGAGCTGCTGCGTGCGGCTGGCGCCGTCGATGCTCGCCGCCTCGTACACCTCACCCGGTACCGATAGGAGCCCGGCGATGTAGATGAGGAGCGTGCCGGGGACCGCCTGCCAGGCGGTGACGATGACGATCGCGACCCAGGCGAGGTCGGGATTGGCGAGCAGGCTCGTCTCCAGCCAGGGGATGCCGGTGGCCGCGCCCGCCGCGGGGATCGAGTTCGAGAACAGGAAGTTGAAGACGTAGGCGATGATGATGCCCGAGATCACCATCGGGATCACGAAGATCGTCCGCAGGCCCGTCTTGAACCGGATGCGGGACGTGAGGCCGACCGCCAGCAGGAAAGCGATGACGTTGACGACGATCACGGTCGCGATCGAGAACCCGAAGGTGAAGAGGTAGCTCTGCAGGATGGCCGGGTCGCTGAACAGCGCGATGTAGTTCGTCAGCCCGTTGAAGCTCCATTCGCCGATGCCGATGGAGTCGGTGAAGCTGAAGAAGATGCCGAGGACACCGGGGACGGTGATCGCGAGCGTGAAGATCACGAGGGTCGGCAGGAGGAACAGGTAGTAGATCGGCTCGACGCGGCGGGTGTGACGGCGGATCTTCCGCGGCCCGCCGGTGAGGATCGCGGTGGTGCTCGTCCCGGCGTCGGCGCCGGTGGTCGTGGTCGTGCTCATGGCGCGGACTCCTCTGTCTCGCCCGATGCGGAATCCTCGGAACTCGGGATGGGGGCGCGGAAGGCGATGCGAGCCCAGTCGGCGTCCATGGTGCGGAGGATGGACGACGGGGCGGCGCCGAGGACCATGGCCTGCGCGTAGTTGAAGATCGGGAGGGTCTTCGGGACGAGCACCGAGGGGCCCTGGTAGATCCGGCCCTCGTCGTAGTACGGGATCATGCCCTCGATGCGCGGGTCGTCCGGCGGCGCCGCGTCGGTCGTCGGGGTGAACCCGAGCTGCGACGCGTTGTACTCCTCGATGTTCTCGGGAAGGTAGAGGTACTCCAGGAAGTCGCGTGCGGCCTCTTGGTGCTTCGACTCCTCCGGGATCATGACCGCGAGGTCCATGTTCACGCGGACCGCGAGGTCGGCGGGGTCGTCCGTCATGGGCAGCGGGAAGGTGCCGAGGTCGAGGTCGGGGTCGGTCTTCGCGATCTCGCTGAACGCCCACGGCCCCTGCAGGTACATCGCGGCCTCGCCCTTCGCGAAGGCGAGGTTCCCGTCTCCGTACGCCCGGCTCGCGGCGTCCTCGTTCGTGTACTCGTCCGCGAGCACCATCATCTTGTCCATCGGCTCCGCGAAGTCCTTCTCGAAGGAGACCTCCGAGTCCGGGCCGACATCGGTGCCCTCGGCGGCGAGCGCATCGAAGAACGCCAGCACGTCGAGCGAGCCGCCGACGGCGTAGTCGTACCACCCCTGCCCGACCGTCCAGTCGTCCTTGAAGGTGGCGTAGAACGGGTCGATCCCGGCCTCACGGAGGCTGTCGCTGACGGCGAGGAGCTCGTCCCACGTCTGCGGCACCTCCAGGCCCTGCTCGGCGAAGATCTGCTTGTTGTAGATGACCGAGGCGGCCATGACCGAGTACGGCAGGGCGCTGGTGCGGCCCGCGCAGGAGCCGTACTGGTCCATGAGCGGCTGCAGGTCGTCGCGGATCCCGGCGGCGGCCTCGGTGTCGGAGAGGTCGGTGAGCGCGCAGCGCTGCACGAACCGGGCGACCTCGTAGTTGTAGTTGGCAAGCATGATGTCCGGCGGATTGCCCCGGACGAAGCTCGCGGAGACGACGTCGACGCCGGACGTGTCGATCTCCACCCGCACGTCGTCCTGCGACGCGTTGTACTCGGCGACGAGCTCCGTCATGAACGGGATGGCCTCGCGCTTGCTGAACGTGAAGCGGATGGTCTCCGCTCCACCTCCGGCGGCGCAGCTCGTGAGCGCCGTGCCGGTCAGCACGAGGCCGAGCGCTCCGGCGGCCCAGCGCACCGCCCGTGATCGTGTGGCAGACACCATCGTCCTTTCGTAGATCCGCGGAGTAAATCTAGTGAGCGAATTTAGTCCGTCTAGAGGTACTGTCTCATCTGGGCGACAGAAAGGTCAAGGGGAGTGGCAGAGGTCTCGACAGGACTCGGCACCGGCCGCGCGAGTGTGAGCGCGGTGCTCGACTTCGCCTGGACGGCCGGCGAGTTCACCGCCACCGAGGCGATGGCCGGCACCTCGCTCACCCGCTCCACGGCCATCGACGCCATCGACACGCTCGTCACCGCCGAGGTGCTGCGCGAGCTGCCGAACGCGCGCGCCATCGGCGACTACCGCTCCGGACGCCCCGCGCGCCGCTTCGCCCTCGCGGCGGACCTCGGCGTGGTGATGGGCATCGACGCCGGCGACACGCACCTCGCGGTCACCGTCGCGGATCTGCTCGACCGCACGCTCGTGCATCATCGCGTGGAGGTCGATCCCGCGCAGAGCGCCGACGACCGCCGGGCGACGATCCTGCGGCACCTCGCCACCGCGCGCGACGAGGCCGGGGTGCCCCCGGATCGCGTGCTCGCCGTGTGCGCCGGTGTCGCCGCCCCCGTGAACCGCGACGGCATCTCACCCCCGCACCCCGACGGCTTCTGGGAACGCACGAACCCCGGCCTCGCGGACGCTCTGCGCGACTGGGCACCGGTGGTCGAGGTCAAGAACGACGCCCAGCTGGCCGCGATCGCCGAGGGGACGCTCGGGGTCGCCGTCGACTGCCGCGACTACGTGGCCCTGCTCGCCAGCGAGCGCTTCGGCGGCGGCGTCGTCGTCGACGGGCATGTACTGCACGGCGCCCACGGCGGCGTCGGCGAGGGCGTGGTGTTCGACCACATCGTCGGCGTCGGCTCGGCGGTGGGGCTGCGGCACGCGCTGGAGGAGCACGCCCGGGCCGCCGTCGCGGACGGCGAGGCTGCCGCCGACGGACCCATCGGCCGGCTTGTGGCGGATGGGCCGGTCGATCCCCGGTTGGTGCTGACGCTCGCCGCCTCCGGAGACGCCGACGCCCTCCGCGTCGCCGAGCGCGTGGGCGCCACCCTCGCCCGCGTCGTCGGGGTGCTCGGCAGCATGTACGACCCCGCGCGCGTGATCATCTGCGGCGCCGTGGCGGAGAGCATCGAACCCGTGCTGGCCGCCGCCCGCCGGATCCTCCCGGACGAGCTGCACCTGCCCGCACCCGAGATCCTCGCCTCGACGCTCGGCGCGGAGGTCGTGTCAGCCGGGGCCGTCGCGACCGCCCGGAAGGCCGCCCGGGAACGGGCCGTTCCCCGCCTCGCCGAGCAGCGTCTCACCGCCTGACCCTCTCCCTCTCCCTCTCCCTCTCCCTCTCCAGAACAGGCAAGCACGCGAGTTCAGGCCCCTCCACCCCTGACAGCCTGTTCCCGCGCGAACGCCTGTGTCGCGGTCCCCTGTCGCGAGAACAGGCCCCCGCGCGCACTCAGGCGAACGCGGGAGTTCAGGCTCTCCCACCCCTAGCAGCCTGTTCCCGCGCGAACGCCTGTGTCACGCGTCGCACGGACGGGGTGGTCGCGGTCAGGACAGTGTCGGCGGAATACCGAAGAGGCTGTGGAAGGCGGCCGTGCCGGCGGGAGAGATCGTCACGGCGCGCGAGGTCTGCTGAGCGTGGATCCAGCCCCTGTCACGCGCGGCGCGGAGGAGGACGGCTCCGAGGTGGCCCGAGAGATGCGAGCGCCGTTCGGTCCAGTCGAGGCAGCTCCGCACAAGAGGACGACGAGACGACGGCACCAGAGCATCCGGCCCCGCGATGCTCTCGAACAGGTCGCGCCCCGTCGCGGTCACCGCGAGGTCCGGCGTGAGGTGCCCCCGCTCGACGAGCGCGTCGAAGAGGGCGACCCCCAGGCGACCGGCGAGGTGGTCGTAGCAGGTGCGGGCCAGGGCCATGCCGTCTCGCGCCGTCGCTGAACGAAGGCTCGAGACGGGAGCCGCCTTCCCGGCGTATGCCGTCGCGGCCTCGATGATGTGCGCAGCGTCGGGAGACGCGAGGGTGACGTAGGAGTGCCGCCCCTGTCGGCGCAGTGCGACGAGCCGGACGTCGAGGAGCGTCGTCAGGTGCTCCGACGCCGTCGACCTCGACACCCCGGCGGCACGCGCGAGCTCGCCGGACGTCCATGCCCGGCCGTCGAGGAGCGCCAGACACATCTGCACCCGGGTCGGGCTGCTGAGCGCGTGTCCCAGCTGGGACACGGATGAGGGATCGACGATCACGCCACGACGGTGTCGTCGAGGAGCGGCGCGCGGAAGTTGGAGCCGACCCGAGGCCCCTGGGCGAAGTAGTGGCGGAAGGCGTAGGAGAGAGGGTCCCACTTGTCCGTGTCGATGCGGTCCGGTCCGTGCGCCTTCAGGATGTCCTCGTGCACGTGGACCTGCAGGACCTCCGCTTCGACCGCCAGTGCGTCGCCGCCGTCGATCGGGATGATCTGCGCCACGCGCGCTTCGATCTGCACCGGACATTCTGCGATCCGGAAGGGGATCACCGCCTCCGACGGGACAGGGGTGAAACCCCCGAGACTCCATTTGTCCGGCTCATGCCGGTACGCGGGAACCTTCTCGGCGGGAACCGGCGAGCGGCCGGTGGTCGGCGCGATCGCCTCCACGGCGTGCACGAGGTCGGCGGAGGGGAGGTTGATGACGAGGTCCCTGACCCGTTCGATGTTCGCGGCCGCCTGTCCTTCGGCACCGAGCCCGAGCATGTACCGCGTCCCCAGCGCCCATGCGGACGAGATCGGGCTGATGTTCGACGACCCGTCGGGGTTGACCGTGGTGATCAGCGCGACGGGAGTCCCGAAGTACAACACCGGCAGGTCGACGCTCCGCGTGGTTCTCATCCGTCCATTCTCGCCACCCGATCGTTCGGGCCGCGCCGAAGTGTGGACTCCCTCAGTATGACCCGTCGACGACACATGATCCAGATGCGCTGTTGTTGATCCAGGCAAACACTGGAGTCGCTGAGGAGCGCGTCGGACCGGGATCGTCAAACTATGTGATCCGGTGCAGCGCCCCCGGAAACACTGGACCTCGGGTCCACGAACGCCGTCACTGCTCCTTAGGATGCTGCTCCACGAAACGGCGCTCAGCGACGCGACGCGAGGTGCGCCCGCACGTAATTGACCTGCCGAGCAGTGAGCGGTTCCCACCGTGCTCAGGGAACCGGCGCGAAGTACCCGTCGTACCGCGTCACTGGAAAGGGCCCTCGGCAGGAAGGAGGTCATGCACGCCGTCGTAGCCGCTCAGCTCGGCCTTTACCCAGGCCAGCAGAGAGCCAGGGCCGAGCGATAGGCGATGAACTTGGGGTGCGTAGCCTCGTCGCCGTTTGAGGCCTGTTTGATCACGTCGTCGCGGAGCGTCACCCGCTCATGAGGGCATGATCGCTCAGACAGGTATGTCTGGCGGCGGATGCTCGTTCGTGGCGTAGCGCCCGCGATGAGTCGACGCTCCGAGGTCGCCGACCCCGCGCGACGGTCCGGGCGCTCTGGAGCACGGAGAGGGTGAGCGATGTCGACAGTTTCTGGCCAAACGTAGGATGCCCGCTATCATCCGAACCATGCCAGAGCCGCTCGATCCGACACCGCCATCCGCCACCGAGGCGGATATTCAGAAGAGGATTCAACGGAGCGCCCGCAGTCCACTCGTGCAGTGGCTGCTCTCGAAAGGGTGGAAGTACCTCGTGCCGCTCGCCGTGGTCATTATCATCGCGGGGATCGTCGTGGGTCCCGCATATGGTTTCGACTACCTCGCGGGCGTGCGCGCTCCGTCAGAAGAGATCAGGGTTTGGTACAAGTATCTGAGCGCAGTGGTTCTCACGGCCGTCGGCTGGCTTGCCGTTCCTGCCACAGTGGGTGGCGTCGTCGGCTACATCGTCACCACGCAGCTGGCAGCATTTCGCGCGAAGACGAAGCCGGACATCATCAGCGGAGATCAGTCGTGACCCGACCAGCTCAGCGACTAGCCGATCTGCGCACCCAGGGTCCGATCTGGGCTGATTTCGTCGAACGCTGGACACGGTCGCATAGTTCGTGGGGACGAGCGGAAGAGCACTGGCTCAAGTACGTACTCGAGATCACGGAGCTCCGCGAGCTCGCTCACTTGTCTGGCAACAAGCTCATCGCAGAGGCCGAGGTCACGGCACAGCGGTGGCTGATGGTTGAGATGAGAAAAGGTTCCCGATGCAAGTTTTGCCCGGTAAGATTGAGAAAACAGCCCTTAGGGTTCCTCGCCCGACTTGGAAGTAGGTGGTAATTGTGACAGGGCACAGGCTCTCCGCACAGGCCTACTTCTTCAGGGCCATTGGGCGTTTCCCCGGCGTTGCTTCTCTGTCGATGAAGCGTCGAAGCCATGCCGCACGCGTCATCTCCGACGCAGTGCTGGACACGAGTGGCGGACCGATGTCTTTCGAGGACGCCGGCCGCGTGCTGCGCGACGCCCGCCTGAGCACTAGCACCGCTACGGTACCGCCTCAGCTCCGCGCGCAACGCGTCCGGGTTCACCGAGGAGCGGCTCCCCGACAGCACCAGCGCGGCTAAGCGCGCCGTCCCGGGCGCGGGCTCCGTCGCGGCCCGCCGGGAGACCGCAACCGTTGCGCTCTACGAGCCTGTGGTCGTGTAACGCGCGGCCCGACCGCAGAGTCAGGGAACGGGGTACCGTCGCATTGGCGACAGCTCCGCCATTGTCCACTCCCCCAATTTGTCGACGTCGACCGTCCGGTCGCACCGCAACGTGTACGTGGACGGGCTGGAGTCGAGAAGGTAGGTCTTCCCCATCCGGCAAACCATGACAGCCCCGGAGTCATGCACGACGCGCGCGACGAGTTGAGGTCCCCTCCATGCGTTCGTGGCACCTGCCATCTGGTACTCGACAAAGGTCTCCAATTCTCCCCTCATGCCGGAGGGGCGCGAGGAGACTAGCGTGCCACCAGTGATGGTCACCACCGGTTCTGTATAGTCGCCGGCGACGACGGTCGTCGTCAGGGCCTGGGTGCCGCGCTCGGCACTCGGGACCTCGGTGTAGACATAGATCCCGACGATGATGAGGGCCCACACGATGCCGAGGGCCCACGCGTACCGCCTCGTGCTCGAATCCCACTTGCGTCTCACGCTCTGACCCTATCTGCGCATAACTACCCTCGAGCTCGCTCGAGACTCGGAGGTGCCCTGACCTTCAGCGGGTCGGGGCCCTGAGGCGCTCAAACGTTTCACCAAGCCACTCCCCACTCCCGCGCTGAGCGAGAGTTACCTTCGCGTCACTACGCGACACAGGGCGCTCTTCGATATCGCTAGCCGTTGTCGGCAATTCGCCGCAGAATGTTGGCGAGCTGAATCACCGAGTCGGCAGCGATGCCAGCGCGCACACGCGTTCCATCCGGAATGTGCTTGACAGCCTGGGCGAACTCAATGGTTTTCCTGACGAGCGCCCGAATCTCGACGTTCCCGGGCTCTGGGAATGCGACATCTGCATATCGCTCTAGTCGCTGCTTCGTCTGTGCCACGGCGGGCTCGAGCTCGCCTTCCCGAAGGTGTCGCGCCGGGTCGTAGACCGTTGCACTGAGGGCTTCGAGCACGGCCACGCAGTCGTTGCCGATGTTCCGGTAGTCCTGCACGGTTCGCGCGGTGTGGAAGTGTCGTCGAAGCTCTTGCACCTCCGCATCGACGGCGGGCCAGCCCATCCGCGGCGCAGCGGTAATAGGGTCGACCAGCTCCCCGGCGACGCTCGCGTCTTCCAGGGCTTCAAGTCGCTCTTGCAGCGGCTCGAACCAGGTGACAACCATGTCGCGTCGCGCCTGCCAACTTCCGTATCCCTCGTGCTGATTCCAGTAGGTGCGGAAGGCGGGGAAGTCGAGGAAAGGAGGCATGAACTCCTCCACGCCAAGTCGCCGGGCGACGGCCGCGAGAGTCCTGACCAGGTCCCTTGACCCCTCGTCAGTGATCAGGTTGCCGGAGTCGGTCCCGTAGGCGGTGAACTCCCGGCGGGCGAGGAGCGTGAGCGCAAGCCCCACTTCCTCATCGGGGTGCTGGGGGATCGATCCGCCGCGGATCTGACGCAGGAGGTCAATGTCGAGCACGATGGAACGGCTAGTCCAGCCGTCCTCGGTCGTAACTTCGTCTCGTAGGAAGTCGTCTGGGCGTACGATCTCAGCGTAAGGCGGCGACGGGCTACTGCTTGCGAGCCGCGGACCTCTTTCGCTCGCTCGTTGCTACTAGTCTCCGTTCGCCCGGCCGGTCGAACGACGGGAGGGTTTCGGTGCGGAAGAGACATCGGGCATGCTGTCAGGCTAGTGCGCGAGCGACGCGGTCGTCCCGGTACTCTCAGAGCGCGCCCCTCCTACGACCGGGGTGAGGACGGATGATCGACATGCGGCTACTCAACCAGCTGGCGAAGCTACGCCGCAGCACAACACCCGCACCCGAGCATGTCGTCGACCACTCGCGCGAAGGCAGCTATCTTGCACTCACCCAGGCCGCCGAGTGGGTGAAGTTCGCTGACACGAAGGCGACTATTCTCACGGCCGCGCTCGGAGTCGTTGCGACCATGTACGTCACGAACGCGTCAGTGATCGTGACTGCGATGACCAAGGGCGAGGTGCACACGCTGGTGGTGGGCATCTTCGTCCTCGCTGGCATTGGGACGTTCATCTTCACTCTGAGCTGGCTACTCATCGCGATCTATCCTCGCGGGAGTCGCTCGTTCGAACTTAACCGGTTCTCCTGGCCCAGCCTGTCAACCAGTGATCATGCAGCCCTGCTCGATCACGCGGCGGCCACACCGTCATACATCGACGCCTACGAGCAGGCCATCCAGCTCTCGGCCGTCGCGGAGTCGAAGTTCACCGCGGTGCGACGCGCAACCGGAGGTTTCGCGGGACTGTTGTCGTCGGCCATCATTTCGGTGGCCGTCTCTGTCGCATTCAACGCTCTGAGCTAGCTGAGAGGCGGATCTGCTTTCAGATCCTTGCCGCCGCCAGAAGCGCCCTTCGTCAGTTTCTCGAAGCCTGCCGAGGTCTGCTCTGATGCACGGAGGGTGGCCATAGCGTCCTCAGGCTCCACCTGCATGTGCACGTTACTTGAGGCTGGCAGGTAGATGGCGCACGGCCAGTTGTCATCACTGTTGCAGGCGTGACAAACGTCGATGATGTCCTGGGCCTCGGGCGGGGTCTGCACGAGCTTCGCGACGCTCTTGTTCACACCGTCGTGGAAGTGCCGGTCGATGGCAAACAGCGGATACTCGCGGCCATCCCATACGCCCTTCAAGAGTACGTTCCCACGGAAGACAACATCCTTAACATGAAGATGGTCATCCCGCCCGGAATTGGTGTTGTTTCCGGCGGCGGCAAGAGCCAAGGCCCAGGAAGCTTCCACCGACATGGTGAAATAGCGGTGACTCGCGTGCGAGCTGACCCGGAAGCCGGTGTCGATGCTCGGGCCGAAGTAGTCGAACTGGTAGCGCGAGTGGGAACGGACGCCGCCTTTGGGCTTCAGCGCGGCATCGTTGAGAGTCACCACGCCGAGGTCGGACTTCTCGGTCTTCGGATTACGAGGAATGGTCGCTTCGCTGTCCGGTCCCGGAAATGTTGCGATGAAGGCGCTGCCCTTGAGGCCAAGGCTCGCCTCTTGAAGGATGTCGGTCTCGCAAAGCTCGAGAGCCATCAGCCAGATTCGGATCGCACGGCTGACCTCTTGCTCGTGCGTGACGGTTACCTCGTAGATGAGTTCGTCACCCACCGCCTTCCATAGGCGAAAATCGGGGGCTTCAACCGCTTCTTGATCGTGTTCTCGCGACGACGCGCTGAGGTACTGGGGGAACTGCCGGTAGAAGCTGAGGAAGACACCCTGCCAGACACCCTTCTCTTTCTGCTTGTAACTCGTCGACCCGACGAGGTCCGCAGACAAGAACAGGACGGAGCGTCCCTTGGCCCCCGCAGCCACCGGTCTAGCTCAGCCCGAGGGACTGTGCGCGAACCTCGACGGCGCGCGGAGAAACCTCGAAAGCGTCGGCGAGCGCCCACACGTCCCCCGCGAGGCGCCGGAACGCACGCGTGAACCGCTCTGATGGCATCAGCAATGCCGCAGCGAAGTAGTTCGCCTGCGTTTCCATCGGGTTGCGGTTACCACGGCCGAACGTGGCATACCCCGTGTGGCCGGGCTCCCGATAGTGGAGGAAGTAGTGGCCGAGCTCGTGCGCGATGGTGAAGCGGTCGCGGCGCCCAGACGTCATCGGCGGGAGGTGCACGACGAAGCTGCCTGTGTCGTGCACAGTGAGTGCCTCCACGCCGGAGAAGCTCTCCGAGACCACCGTTCGCCCGCCGAGTTTGAAGAGAAGCGTGTTGAGGTCCGCCGGCTGCCCTTCCGCTGGGAAGATGTCATGAAACTCAGCGATCTTCTCTGCGTACTTCTGGATCGCAGCGGTAGATAGTTGAGAATTCTGTGTCATGGCGCCCCTCCCCTCTGATCGCCAGTTTAGACCGAAACTACGACACTCCGCCGCACGGCAAGCCGTATGTGTAGGAGAAGGTGTATCCCGGACGCTCGACAGTCCTCCCCTCCGATTGTCTCTGGATTGTCGGACGCATTACTCTGGAAACGCGTACTGCAGTAGCGGTGCGAAGTGAGGTCGGCAGCCTTCCGGACGGTCGGCGTGCCGAGTTTCGCGTTTCTTACCTCCCGTGTGTGTGAACCGCCGCGATCAGCGGCCTCGCGAGGCGACGCCACTCCCCACCTTTCGCATCTGACCATGCGACAGCATCAGGCGCCCACAACAACGGTTCGGCGCTTGCCCTCTGATGCCCATAACTAACCGTCCCGCGCAGGCCGCGCTTATCCAGATGTTCATAGAGCGTCCGGCGGTCGGACCGGACCAAGGAATCGTCCGTCTCGAGAACAATCCTCTGGACGGGCTCCGTGGTGCACAGCTCAGCGACCTGTTCGAGCCCCCAGGCGCGCGCGTACGCCTCCAGACGGCCCTCAACGAGGAAGACGTAGGCCCGGATGCCGAGCTTCTGCATCTCCTTCAGAATGTGTCTACGCCGCTGATCGCTCTCCTTGGTGAAGTGGATGCGCTGCTGATTCGCGAGCCGGAGCGACGCAACCCCCGCCCTGATCCGGGTGACGTCGCTGTCGTCAACGACAGCGACAGCGAGCCGGTAGCCGTTCGACTTGCTCTCGTCGATGAACAGAGACGTCATGGCGCTGCGCTCCCGCCCCCGGAGACCTTCTTGCTTGCCGCGGCGTGACGCTTGCGGGTTGCCTTCTTGGCCCGAGTTTGGAGAGCGGCTCTCGACGTGTGTCCGAACACCCCCGTCAGCGAGTACCACATGCGCACCGTCTCGCCGGTTGGCGAGAGCTTCGCCTTGATGCGCTCAGTACGCCGGTGGGCGAGGCCGAGCGCCACGAGCTCCGTCAACCCGTTCTGCGCGGACTTCGCCTTGATGCCGTACCACTCATCAGCCCGGTCGTAGTTCAGCCACACCTCGTCCTTGTTGTTCGTCTCCTTCGCGATGACGAGAAACATGACCAGGGCCGGCATGCTCAGCTTGGCGAACCACTCCTCATTCCAGAACTCGTCGGGGAGAACGAAGTATGTGTTCCACCGATCCGTTCTTCCGCCGGGCTCGGCATATTCCGCGGCGCCGTCCTCTCGCCTGGGCGTCACGCGGACCAGACGACCTTCGCGTTCCTTCGTCACAAGCCCCATCTCGACGAGGTCCGCCCAAGCGCGAGACAGCGTAGACGTCGACCACGTGTGTCCGGTCTTCGATTCGAGCGCCCTCACCCAGACGTCTGCTTCGAGCGGATAGGTACGCTTCTTGAGCCAAGGCCAGCAGGTGAGGAGGAGAATGTAGAGAAGAAGCGCTCGATGCTTACGCGCACTCAGGGCCCGGGCGGCGGTAGAGGCGCGGGGCTTCTTCGCATCGGGGAGTTGCACCAGAACGTGACGAAGCTGCGTGTACCCGCGTGCAGCAAGGCGAGTCATCTCAGCGCGAGTCTCCGCAGACGTGGCTGCGATCTCCTCGCCGGATGCCGCTTCGGTCGATTCCGTGGTCATGGACTCATCATGCCACAGAGCGTCAGCGTTCGTCCCAGAGCGCTGGTGGCCTGGATTGCCGTTTTGCACCAGATAATGCGACGCTCCGTTCGATTCACCGATGCGATGCCAGGTGCTATGCCATGCGACGCCTAGTATTGCCCGATCCCAGGATAGAGCCATCCGCCGGCGGGCTCGCTCGCAGGCCGTTGCTTTCTCAGACCCGCACTCGCCCAAGTCCGTGGCCCGGCGTCTCGGCGTGGCGCAGGCGGAGAGCGATAGGGGGCCTGCGTGCAAGAGCTCCCGTTAGCGGGCTATCGGCCGTTGGCGACGGGCAGTTGCGTCACGGGGGCGAGTGAGCCCTCCACTGTTTCATCCCGAGTGTGACGAAACGGAGGCATCACGCTCATCACTGCCCCTGCGCTCTTCAACTCCCGCGGCGACCAGTCCACCCATCTCCGGAAGTAGGCCTCACCGAGGCCCGTCTCACTAGTGACGCGCCTGGTCGAGTTGCCGATGACCTTGGCGAACCATACAGCCGACTCGTTCCCGACCTCCAACGGTTCAGACTTGTTCCGCTTCCGAGCGGAGATCTGTTTGCAGAGACTCCGCGCCTGTGCATCGTCGATGACCCCGAGCTGACGAAACCTCACCACGAACGCCTTGATGAAGAAGCCCACTCCTCTTAGCCCAGCGCCAGTTCGAGCGCCCTCGTCCTGACAACGTCGATGATCCCGCGAAGCGCTCCCTTTGGGAAAGCCCTCTGAGCGCTGTACACCCCTCAATACTCGATGAAGGGAACCAACCCCTCCTCGATCCACCCGTTGTACAACGGGATGAAGGCGGGATCCCAGGGCACCGCGATCCCCGACTCAGATGCGGCGAACGCTTCCAGCGTCGCGACAGGATCCTTGAAACTCATTTCGGACAGCCCGTCGAATCCATCCGAGATCCCTTGCTCGCGGGGGTGGTTGTGCCCTTGCTCAGCCCGGACCAGTGATGACGGCCTGCGCGTTGACGGTGAACGGCCTGCGGTAATCGGGAATGCTGGCGACGTCGCTATAGCCGTTGAGCTCTGCCTTCACCCAGGCGAGCAAGGAGTCAGCGCCGAGGCGATGCGCGACGATCATGAGCTTTCGGGCATCGTGGCGGCGTCACCGTCGGGTGCCTGTTCAATTGCGTCGTCAAGCAGCGTCATGCGCTCACGACGACATGCGTTCACGACACGGAAGCGGGTCGGAATCCAGGAGGAGCTCGCAGCAACTCAGCAAGGGTGATGAACACGTCAATTGTGCCGCTCAAGAGCGAGGGAAGGTCCATGATCCTCATCATGCAGCCGATCCGGCTCAGGCCCGTCGCCCACTACCCCCGGACAACCCCACCCCGCAGCGGCGTCGCGAAGGCCGCGATGGATCTCGGGCCGGCGGAAGAGCTGAACACGCCGTCAACACCGCCGGCGAACAACACTGCCGGCAACGTCACGGAAGGGCCTATTCGCCGTAGAGCCCAACCTCGGGCGGCGAATGCTCCGATGAGGCGAAGCTGCCACGATTCCCTCCAGCCGGAGTCGTCCCTTGCTGGAGGTCTCCTCGGCGTCTTTGTCCCGCAGACGGGCGCCCAGGGGTGGCGATATGTGTGCTCTCGACGGCGCCGATGATCTCCGGGGTGGCTGTGCGCTGCACCAGCAGCTGTGTCTCGCTCGCTGTCATCTGAGCTACCTCTGCCGCGTCCTCACGGTGTTCTCTGACGGCGTCAATCATGTGACGTGCGGTGGACAGGGCGTCCGCGTGGCTCACCCGGTAGAAGCTGTGGCGCCGCACGAGCGCTTCGAGACTGAACTCGCGGCTTCCGCCGCCGATGTCGGTGAGTCCTCCGGGTGTTGCATTCAGGTCGGGCGAGAGGTCGAAGGCGGGCGTGAATTCAGCGTTGGTCCCGTCCCAGAACACGGCGACGTTACGCAGGTGGTCATCGTCGATTCTCATCGCCATGCGGAACGCCAACCGTCGGAAGAGTTCGGGCCCTACCTCCGCAGGCCTCGCACTGAGGCGGCTTAGCCGCTCGACAAGGTGAGGATAAGACGCCCCGTCCGGTGACGCGTACTCGGTGACGGTGTTACCGGAGAGGACCATCCGCCGCTCGTCACCGACGCGGTCGAATCGTTCGATGAGGAGTGTGAGCCCCCGACCCCCGATGTCCACCAGTCGCGCGTCGGGCACGTCGAGACCCGCCTTGTCGGCGATGTAGATCGCAGCGCGTTCCGCCTTAATGAGCGGGCTCACCCGGTCGTAGTTTGTCGTGAACTTCGCGAGCCACGACCGACCGTCCAACCGAACGAACGCCTTCGGCTGGGACCCTCCCGCCGCGGTGAGCGTGTTCCGGACTGCGGCGTCCAGATCCGGCCCGGCGGGGGCGTCGTCATCGATGGCTACGGCGGTCTCGGCGACGGTCTTGAGCCTGCCGCCGCCGAGTCGTGGGACGTAGTCTGTGGCGCTTGCCTGAAAGTCAAGTGCACCGACGCGGTCGGAGCCGGACTCGAGCATGTATCTCAGGTCGGGAAGAACGTGTTCGAGGTCGACCCCGAGCTGCCGATTGATGACTTGACGCCCCCAGTTGTCGGGCATGGCGTCACGAATGGTGAACGGCATATCGAGGATTGGCACCGGCGGGTAAGCGACGCCCCGCTCGACGGGAAGGTCGGGTCCGAGGTCTACTCCTCCGCGTTCGACGTACGACCGGGCGTACTGAAACGACATGCCTTTCGTAGTGGTGGATGGGAACACTACCCCCGCGACGACGGGTTCGGCGCTCCCCTGGGGGAACATCCAGACGTAGGCCCGACCATCAGAAGTCATCGTCGATTGCCTGTTCTCGTCGGTTTCGGACGTTGGAAGGAATGAGCGTAAGGGCCTGCTCGCCCTGTTGGCGGGTGCGAGCAAGGGTCCTCGGGTCCGTGATGTCGAAGAGTGGCACCCCGGCCGCCACGGCGGCATTGAGGACATGTCCGAGCGAGACGGCAGCGTCGCCACGCTCGATAAGCGTCATTGTCCGCGGGGACACATCGATGAGCTCCGCAAGCTGAGCCGCTGTCATGCGGCGAGCATGCCGACCGAGTCGGATCTGTTGCCCGAGGATACGAGCAGCGTCAGCGGCCTGCACCGTCATCACAATTTTCTTCCTACTCATACTCATTACTTTCGCATTGAACCCACTTCAAAGTCAAAGTAAAGACATCCGCAAGTTCTAAAAGTCTGCTTGGGTCGTTCACTAAACCCGCGATTCCAGTCGGGAGTAGGGCTCGTGAAACAGGATTGCTGGCGATTCCACGCTAAGCTCCCCGACTTTCCACGACACCCCGGAAACCCTTGATTTTCCGCGGATCTGAACTTGCCTGCACGCGCCGGCCAGCGGCACGTTTCCGCCTGCGAGATACGCCCGTGGACGCCTCGGATCGGTGGCTTCCTGCTTCATCCGGGACTGCTTCAGCGAGCTGAAGTCTGACGTCTCGTCCACAGGCGTAGACCGCGGGCCCCGCGGCAAGGATGTTGGTCGCGGCGTTGTAGTCGCGGTCCAGGCTGACCCCACAGGAGTCGCACTGCCAGGTGCGGATGTTGAGCGGTTTCTTACCGCCGCTCTCACAGCAGACCGAGCAGATCTGTGTCGAGGCATAGAACCTTGGAGCCTTGATGAGGTCGACCCCCTTGCGGGTGCACGCCTCTTCGAGGAACCGGAGGAACTGTCCCCAGCCGGCATCGTTGATGCTCTTGGCCATGTTCGTGTTCGCCATGCCTGCGATGTTCAGTGTCTCGATGACGACCGTTTGGTTCTCACGGCTGAGCTTCGAGGCGAGCTGACGGGCATGGTCCTCACGGAGGTTTGCCACGCGACGATGTGCACGAGCTCGCGCTCGCTTCGCCTTCGCGTAGTTGTGGCTCCCGGGAGTCTTCCGGGAGAGGTACTTGTCGGCGCGACGCAGTGTCGCTTCCGCGGCACGGTAATGACGGGGGTTCGCGATCTTCTCGCGGGTGCCGTCGGAGTAGGAGATCGCGGCGTAGTCGTTCAGGCCGACGTCAATGCCGGCCGCCCGAGGACGACGGGTCGGCTGCTTCGAGGCTTCGACCGGAACGCGGACGATGAACGACACCCAGAACTCCCCGTCGGGATCCTCGCGCACGGTCACGGCGCTCGGGTACCCGGGAAGCGGGCGATGCCAGTTGACAGGGATGTCCTGGTCGATGTTCGCGAGGTGAAGCGCGCCTCCTCCGCGACGGGTGTTCTGCCATCCGCCTCGGATCGTGAACGAATCCTCGGCAAAGCGAGCAGACTTGCGCGAGGTGCGCCGCGACTTGAACCGCAGGCGTCCGACGCGTCGGCCCTGGATCTTGCCGGCTGCCGAATCGAAGAAGCGCCGGTACGCATCGGCGGCGTCATGCACGGCTGCCGACAGGGCTGTGTGGGACACCTCGGCAAGCCAGGCAGTGTTCGGGCTCTTCCGTGCCTCGGTGACGAGGGTCTTCGCCGCGTCGTAGCCGCTCGGGTGCTTTCCGCCTGCGGCGTACCGCTCTCGGGCGAGCGCGATGTACGAGTTGTAGACGAAGCGGCACGATCCGAACACACGTCGAAGGTTCTCGGCCGCCTCGAGCTCTGGGTAGATCCGATAGCTGTATCGGCGGACAGCGACGGGGCCGTCGTGTTTGCCGCGCTTCCGGGCACGCGCGTCAGCGCGCATCTCGGTTCCGGCAGCGCGGCAGGGAGCGCACGGACAGTTCCAGCGATTGTAGCCGCGGCGTGCCGTGAACTTCGTCGGGCATGACCCCGAGATCGGGCTTCACCCGCGCGGCGCGAGTGCGGGCCTTCGACCGTGCTCGGGCGACCTTGTTGCAGCGCCTGCAGCGACAACTCCAGAACGTGTACCCGCTCGGCGTTCCGGGCGCCTTCTCCGGCATGCCCTCGGCCAACCGAGCCGCACGACGCGCGGCGGCCGCGGCACTGTTCGCGGCACGGCACGCATCGCACGTAGGACGGCAATGAGAGTAGGCACGGGTGGTGCCATGCTCATAGCCATCGGGCAGGTCCGGGTAGGTCACCCCTCCTCTATGCGCGGTCTCGACGGCCATGATGGCCATGTACGCGGCGCAAGGCGCTTCTCGGGAATCCTGCGGCGACAACGTCGGCGAGCCGATCCTTGGACGGCGTCCTGAGTGGCTACGGGCGAACTGGGCTTACTTTCACCTTTGATACGGGCCTGAACATCGGCGTCAGTGAGGTCACGGGTGACGGTGGCCTTGACGTCACCGGACGTCACGCCCCTCCTTTCGTGCTCCCTGCGAGCGGAGCGTTCTTCGTCAACCTCCACCGAGTCATGGAGAATACTGAGGCCCGATGGCCGTCGTCTCTTCGACTGACGGCCACGGCGACCGGCACGTACAGCGCATCGGAGTCTGACACCGCACAGGAGGTGAGGTCGGGTGCTACTAGTGCTCCGGCCAGTAGTCGTACACATCGCTCGTGCCGCGCATGAACTCGATGAACACGCAGTCCTCGTCACCGATTGTCCATGCCTCATGATTCGGAGGGAGCATCATGACGTCGCCGACAGTGAACGTCTGCTCGGCGCCGTCTCGCTGGCGTACTCCGAGCGTGCCGCTGAGGATGTAGGCGACGTGGGGCTGAGGACACATGTCGGTGTCGAGGAATCCCGTCTTTACCGCGTCTTCGGTTACCGATGATCCGACGGGGAACCTGATGAGCAGCGCGCTCGCCCCATCGAGCGTCACTAGGCGCTTGGTGATTCGCCCGATGGTGATCAGTTCGTATCCGGAGGGGTCGGAGAAGTTCCCCTTCTGCATGTCCGTCATTGGGGCTTCCTCGATGTTGTCGTTCGAGTGAGCGTTCATGGCATTCCTTTCAATCGTTTCCCTATGGGCGTCAATCGAGGCTGACGGTATCGCCGGGGTGGAGAGCGACGATGGCATCGCCTAGGCCGGCGGCCGCGAAAACCTCACGGATCTGCTCGGCGTTCTGGCTGAAGTGAGCCCAGGAGTCCTCGTGGATGGCCACTACCTTCTTCGCCTGAAGCCGCTGAGCTGCCTCCAACGCCAGCTCGTTACTGAGTGTGATGTAGCTCCCGTCGGCGATGACGTCGAACTTTGCCCCGCCGACGAACAGCACAGCGATGTCCACAGGCCCGTACCGGTCGACGATGTCGTCCACGACATCCATCTGCGAGTTGTCACCGCTGACGTACACGGACGGAAGCCCAGGGCCGGCCAGATGAAAACCGATGACCGGGCCGAGCGCCTCCCACACCCCCTCCGGGCCGTGCTTGGCCGGCAGGGCAGTAATGGTCAATTCCCCGCCGTCCGGGAGTGGCACGGTGCGCGCCTCATGCTCCGCCAAGCCGACAACGTTCGGCCCGAAGTTCGACGCAACCTCCTCCGTCGTATACGCGAGCGGCACCATCGTGAGGAATCCGCGGCCGCTGACATCGAGGTTATCGATGTGCTCGTGAGATGCCAGTGCGATGTCGATCTGCCCGAGCTCCTCTGGCGTGAAGGCGGGAGCGGCGTTCTTCACAACCGGCCCGGCGATGGGGTGATGATAGGTCTGAGGCGCATCGAACGTCGGGTCGGTGATGATTCGAACTCCACCGATGTTGAGAACGGCGGTAGGCCCGCCAACAAGAGTGACTGAAGTGGACATGTGATGCTCCTCGGGGGTCAGCTGTTGCGTGCGGACAGGGTCTGGGCGGTGACATCCTCCGCACCGTGGAGGACGTAGATGACGTTTCCTTCGTCATCGAGTACCGGCTCGTTGTGGGGCTGCCAATAGCGCTCCTCATACGAGCCGTCCGAGCGCTTCATGTCATACCTCTGCGGTTGGAGCACCAGCGACTGACCGGTGTGCAGAACCTCCTCGAGGGAGCGACGGAGCACCTCCGTGCCGTTCGCGGTGGGGTCGTCCGGGTTGTCGGGGAAGACATCGAGAATGTGCTTCCCGATGGAACTCGCGCGCTCCTTCAACGTTGCGGCGAGGAATGAGTCGGTCGCCGCGACCACCCGCAAGTCCGGGTCGACGGCGATGTACTGCGCGTTGATGGCGTTGAACAGACGCTCGAAGTCAGGCGGCTGGACGGACGTTGTCATGCTGTGCCTTTCTGTCATGGCAGGGGCCACATCGGTGTGGCGGTGTCGAAAGTCAATACGGAACGCGTCACCGCCTCCAGTGCAGATTTCGTACCACTCGACCTAAGTGGCTGCGATGCACAAGGCACATCACAAACGCGTGCCCGGCGCACATACCCGTGGATTGCCGTTCAGCGACGGTAGTGGCGAGGTGATCCCATGCTTGAGTCCTCCGCTCCCCGGGCGGTGTTCTTCGTGTCCGACAGCACTGGGATCACCGCGGAGACACTGGGAAACGCGCTGTTGTCGAACTTCCCTGGCTTTGCTTTCACGCGAAGGACGGTGTCCTTCGTGGAGACCCTGCAGGAAGCCGCAGCCGTTGTTGAACTCGTAGAAGCGGCCGCCGCGTCGGGCCCGCCGCCCATCGTCTTCGTCACCGCGAAGAATCCTGAGATCGGTCTGGCTTTCGCGAGCGTTCCCGCAGTTCTCATCGATCTGCTCCGCGGGCACCTGACCAGCATCGAAGCAACGCTCGGGGCGTCAGCATCTCCGGAATCAGGCCGGTATCACTCCCTTGCCGACACCGACCGGTACTTCACTCGGATCAAAGCCATCGAATACACCATCGAGCACGACGACGGCCAGAGCTTCCGCAGGCTTGACCGCGCGGACGTCATCATCATCGCGCCGAGCCGGTGCGGGAAAACCCCCACCTCGTTGTACCTTGCGCTGCAGCACGGGGTCCACGTCGCCAACTATCCGCTCACTGACGACGACTTGCCAGGCGACGAGCTGCCGCCCGAGATCCGCCCATACGCCTTGAAGTGCTTCGGCCTCACCACCACACCCCAACGGCTCAGTCAGGTCCGACACGAGCGTCGACCGGAATCTCATTACGCCAGCCTCACCCAGTGCACCACAGAGATTCGCAGAGCGGAGCACCTTTACCGCAGCGCGGGCATCCCTTTTCTCAACTCTTCCGCGAAGAGCGTCGAAGAGATGTCCGCCGTCGTGATCCAAACCCTCAACCTGCGTTAGCAGCCCGTCAAAGGAGACAAGCATGACCAATGTTCTGTGGTTCCATCAGGTCGGGATGTCCGACCTGGGCCGAGTGGGAGGGAAAAACGCCTCACTCGGCGAGATGGTGTCGCACCTCACCGATCTGGGAGTTCGGGTGCCCCGCGGTTTCGCCACGACTGCTGACGCCTACCGGGAGTTCATCGCTCACGGATCGCTCGGGGCCACCATCGCGGATGTCATCGCTCGAACCGACGTCGACAACGTCACGGAGCTCGCGCGAATCGGGGCGGACATCCGCCGTCTCGTCCTTGCCCACCCGCTCCCTCAGAAGCTCGAGAACGACATCCGGGGAGCGTACGAAGAACTCGTCACCTCCGACCCCGAACCGAGATCGGTGACCTGGGCTGTCCGGTCCAGCGCGACCGCGGAGGATCTCCCCGACGCGTCATTCGCTGGTCAGCAGGAGACGTACCTGAATGTCGGCGGAATCGACAACATCCTCGATGCGATCCGGGCAGTGTTCGCGTCCCTGTACAACGACCGGGCCATTGCCTACCGGGCTCACCACGGATTCGACAGCGCGGACGTGGCCATCTCTGCAGGCGTGCAACGTATGGTCCGCTCTGACCTCGGTGCATCCGGGGTGATGTTCACTGTCGACACCGAGTCGGGCTTCGACGAGGCCGTTTTCATCACCAGTTCCTACGGCCTGGGTGAGGCAGTCGTCCAGGGGGCTGTGAACCCGGACGAGTTCTTCGTGTCGAAACCGGTGCTGCGCGAGGGACGCCCAGCGATCCTGCGACGTTCCGTCGGCGAGAAGGCCACGGCGATGCGCTACACCGACCGGGTCGATGCCGGTAAGAGCACGGCGTTCGTCCCGGTTCCGGAGTGGGCGCGACGTGAGTTCTCGATCACTGATACCGAGGTCAAAGAGCTCGCGCGCCTCGCCCTGACCATCGAGGAGCACTACGGGCGCCCGATGGACATCGAATGGGCGAAAGCCGGCATCGACGGTCACCTTTACATCCTGCAAGCGCGACCGGAGACTGTGGTGTCGCGTGCCACGGGTAACGTGCTCACCCGCTTCACGCTCCAGGGGCCTGGTGAGATCCTCACCGAGGGTCGCGCCATCGGCCAGCGGATCGGTGCGGGAACGACGCGTGTGCTCGACAGCGTGGACGACATGCAGGACTTCCAGGCCGGAGATGTCCTCGTCGCGGACATGACTGATCCTGACTGGGAGCCCATCATGAAGCGAGCTGCGGCCATCGTGACAAATCGTGGTGGCCGCACATGCCACGCCGCGATCATCGCGCGCGAACTCGGAATCCCCGCCGTTGTCGGGACAGGAAACGCCACCACCGTGCTCAATGACGGCACAGATGTGACGGTCAGTTGCGCGGAAGGGGACACCGGTTTCGTGTACGCCGGTATCATCGACTTCGACGAGGAGGTGACAGAACTCGATCACATGCCGCCGACTCCGACTCGCATCATGATGAACGTCGGCACACCCGACCAGGCCTTCGCGTTCTCGCGGCTGCCCCACCATGGTGTAGGGCTTGCCCGGTTGGAGTTCATCATCAACCGTCAAATCGGCATCCACCCGAAGGCGTTGTTGGATCACAAGACCCTGCCTTCTGTTCTCCGGCAGGAGGTCGACGAACGCATCGCGGCCTACCCCTCCCCGAGGGAGTTCTTCATCCGGCGGGTCGCCGAGGGTGTCGCGACCATCGCCGCGGCATTCGCTCCGGAACCCGTGATCGTGCGGCTGTCGGACTTCAAGTCCAACGAGTACGCCAACCTCCTCGGCGGTGAACTCTACGAACCGAAGGAGGAGAACCCGATGCTGGGGTACCGCGGGGCGTCCCGGTACATCTCAGACGACTTCCGCGACTGCTTCGCCATGGAATGCGAAGCCCTGCGGTTCGTTCGTGACGAGATGGGTCTGCGAAACGTGCAGGTGATGGTGCCGTTCGTGCGAACACTCGAGGAGGCTGCTACGGTCACGGACCTTCTCGCAAGCAACGGGCTCCGCCGGGGTGAGAACGACCTGAAGGTCATGATGATGTGCGAGCTGCCTTCGAACGCTGTACTCGCCGATGACTTCCTCGAGTTCTTCGACGGCTTCTCCATCGGATCTAACGACATGACGCAGCTGACGTTGGGGCTGGACCGAGACAGCGGCATCGTCGCTGCATCCTTCGATGAGCGCGACCCCGCCGTGTTGAAGATGCTGTCGCTCGCGATCACGGCGTGCAAGGCTCGGGGCAAGTACGTCGGAGTGTGCGGGCAGGGCCCCAGCGACCACCCCGAGCTCGCCCAATGGCTGGTGGAGCAGGGGGTCGACTCCATGTCCCTCAACCCGGACACGGTGGTGCAAACCTGGTTGAAGATGTCCGACTTGCAGTGGGTCCCCGCCTGAATCTGATGTCGTGGTGGATGCCGGCACAGCCGGCGTCCATCACGAGCTCACGCTGTGAGGCTCTGCGGCCGGAACCACGTGGGGTACGCGCGGGCCAACGCCTCCGCTCCACGAAACCCGACGTCGCCTTCGGCGATAGCCACCGCGCACTGTCGTTTGCCCCACCAGAGCTCATTGAGCACGCGCAGGTCGACGATGACCGTCAGATCTGGTTCCCTCTCTGGCGTTCCGATGCAGGCACCGGATCCTTGGTCGTCGGCGTACATCCACGCTTCGCCCGGGTTCTGGTCGGGGAACCGGAAGGCAAGGACGATACCTCCGCTGGGAAGACGGTCCCGCTGCAGCCCGAGATGCATCTGCCACAGAAGCGCGCCGACATTGAGATCGGCGTCCGTCGACGGAGAGACCCTCCAGTCGAGGGTCCACGCACCCAACGCTTCGAGAACCGGACGCAGGGCAACGCCGGCCGCCGTGAGATGGTATTCGCCGGTGTCCGATGAGTGCTCCGCGACACCGATTCGTACGAGGTAGCGCAGTCGCGTCGCGAACAACGTGCGGGACATCGTAGGCAGTGCCCGGTGAATGGCATTGAACCGCGTCGCTCCTACAAGCATCTCGCGGACGATGAGGAGCGTCCAACGGTCAGCGATCAGACGGGCACCGATGGAGACGGGGCAGTAGTCCGTCGGAGGCACCCAGCCATCGCGAGCCCCAGTCAACCGCGGCAGCGCGCTATTTGTGTCAGGCATGATCCTCCTTCGAGTACGCCCCTACATCGTCGTAGAGACCGCTTGGTCGCGCCGTTCCTGAGCTTGCGCGCTCACGGTGCTGAGAACAGACCGCAAGGCATCGACGATGATGTCAAATTCAGTCTGCTCCGCCACGAGCGGCGGGGCAACGTTGATAATCGCGATGTCGTCGTCGAACGCTACCCGAGTGAGCACGCCCAACTGATGCAATCTCTTCTCAAGGTCGAGCGGACCCCAGATGCGCTTCCCGTGCGGGGCGTCCGCTGACGCCGAAACAAGCTCGATGGCCCACAAGTACCCGGCGCCTCTCACATCGTGGACCACATCGAGATCCAACAGCGAACGCAGCTCCTTCTCCAGGGCGGTCTGCCGTGCCCTAACCTGGCCGGGGAGGTCTATCCGCTCCATGATTTCGAGGTTCTTGAGGGCGACAGCCGCCATCACCGGATGACCGCCGAAGGTGTTCCCGTGGAGGAACGACGAACCCGGACGTAGGAAGGGAGCAAACACCCGGTCTGAGGCGATCACCGCCCCCATCACAGCGTGCGCAGAGGACAGCCCTTTCGCTGTCACAATGATGTCCGGGTCCAGTCCGAATCTCGCGCTGGCGAACCATACACCGCAGCGACCGAAAGCGGTGATCGTCTCGTCCGCCACCAGCAGCAGGCCGTAGGCATCGCACAGCCTCCGCAGACCCGCGAAGTAGCTCGGCGGGGCAGAGAGCATGCCGCCGTGGTTCTGCACTGGCTCAACGATCAAGGCCGCAATCGTGGACGGATCGTTCTCGATGATCTGCTGTTCGAGCTCGTCGAGCAACTCACGCACGCCGTCATCGACAGAGTCCGCGCCGGTACCGAACAGCCGCCTGGTGTTCGACGTTCGAATGCTCGGAACCAGCATCGGTGCGAACTGTTCCCTCAGATGGTCAAGTCCGTTCAACGAGAGCGCACCCAACGTCGTACCGTGATACGCCGACTGCCGGGAGATGACTTTCCACCGGTCCTCGCCGTTCGCCAAGGCGAACGCGCGGGCGAGTTTCCACGCCGCTTCGACCGATTCCCCACCGCTCGGGGTGAAGAACACATGGTTCAGGCCAACCGGTGCCAATTTCGCCAACCGGTCCGCGAGCTCCAACGCCCGCGGGTGCGTGGAACCCCATGACGAGTGATACCCCAGCTGACAGTACTGAGCGAAGGCCGCACGGCCCATCTCTGCGCCGTAGGAATATCCCAGGTTGACGCAATACAAGTTCGACAGCGCGTCGAGATAGCTCTCGCCTGACTCGTCGATGAGGTAGCTGCCCCGTCCTTCGACGAACACCTGGGGCGCCGCGCCACCCATGTCGGAGAAATGCCGCCACAGATGTGGGTGCGAAGCGTCGCTAGTCAGCAAATCGGTTGGCATCCGGGTCACCCTCCTCGTTGCGCCCGCATCGGCGACAACAGCAGAACTCTGCCAGTTCACCGAAGGTCTACTATGTGCATCAGGCACACTCACTGCGTCCTCGGAGTGTGTCACGCACAAGCGATGATGCCTTCGGCGTCTTAGAGTCGCGGGGCGAGGCGAAGGAGTCTGCGCCAATCAGGGAAGGTGTCGCAGTTGTCATCGGATCGTAAGGATGTTCTCGCAGAGCGCCGCGCAGCGGTTCTCTCGCAGCTCGTGCTGCTGTTCGCTCAGGGTCGTGATCCCGTCGAGCTTGCCGAGGACGCGGTGCAGCTGGTTGCGCGCGCCACCGACACGAAAGCCGTGTTCGTGTACTTGTGGGATGAGGAAGACGAACGCCTCGTTCTCCGGGTGGCGACCCAAGTCCCGCAACAGACGGGAATAGATGAGATCCGGTTGCGTCTCGGCGAAGGAATCGCGGGATGGGCGGCGATGCGTCAGGAGTCCGTCATCATCAACCGCGCGCCCGCCGAGGACCCCCGATTCGTCCCGTTCGCAAGCATCGAGGAGGAGGAGTTCCACTCGGTGCTCGCCGCGCCTATTGCGGACGAGTCGAACAATCTTCGCGGTGTGTTCGCCTTGTACTCCACAGAGGAGAGCGCCTTCGGTGAGGATGAGTTGGCCATCGCCGTTGAGGTCGGCCGCCTACTAGCCACGGGCCTCGTGCGCGCTGAGACCGTGAACGACCTCAACCATCAGTCCGCAATCGCGCACTTCCTGCTGGATTTTCCGACCGCTTCCCGGACGTCCTTGGTTCCCGCCTTGGACTTCGCCGCGCAACGTGTGCTGGAGCTCATCGACGGGCAGGTGTGCATGCTCGAGTACATGAGCAGACGTGAAAACGCCGCGACCCCGATCATGTTCGCGTCGCGAACTGACACAGGTCAACGTGTATGGTCGACGCACTCCCGTTCCGCTGCTCAAAGCAGCATCGACCAGCACTGCGGGGGCCTCGAGCACATGTCTGTCGCGCTCGGTGTCGGCGCCTCTCGTGGCATCCTCACCTGCTACCGGCCCGCACGGTTCCGCTCCCGAGACGTCGAGCGGCTGAGCGCGCTCGCCATGCAACTTGGAGTACTTCTCGAAGCTGTCGACCTGAACTCGGTGGGCTCCTCTCTGGCGACCAGGCTGCGGTTCACGCAGGACGATAGGGAAGCGGCCAGCATCCTCGGTGAGCTGGGGTTGGATGGCCCGGTCTGTCCCATTCTTGTCCGTGTGCACAGCGTGCAGAGCGATTGGGAGACAGCCAGCCGGGCGTTGAAGGATGCTCTCAGCGTGGCTGCCGGAAACCGCGCGGTCGTGCTCCTGCACTCCACGTGGGGCTTGGTCCTCGCCGATGCGCCCGGAGGCCGGCTGGCACCTGAGTTGAGCTCGCACGTGTTCCAGGCCACCCAGCGACTCGCTGAAGGGGCGGGGCTGCGAGCCTCGATTGGCGTCGGTTCGGTCACTTCCACCCCTGACGACATCCGTCAAGCAATCGACAATGCCCGGAGCGCTCTGGAATGGGCCGGCGTGTACGGCCAGATATCTCCGGTGTCTTTGGCGATATATCAGGATGTCCGCGGCATGCTGCCGTTGAGTGATGTCGTCCGGGAGCTGGCTCCTACCGTCGTGTCGCTCGTCGGCATGCTCGAGCCTTTGGTTCAGTACGACATCAAGCAGGGAACGCAGCTCGTGAAGACTCTAGCTGTTCTCGCGGGATGGGGTGGTTCTGTGCAAGAGACCGCGAAGGAGCTGCTCATCCACCGCAACACGTTGCGGCAGCGGATGCAGCGTATCGAGCATGTGCTCGGCATCGTGCTGGGTCCCGGCACCGCGTGGTCGCCCCTGGCGCTCGCGGCTCGGGTTGCGAGCGCCAGGGTGAGCAGTTCAGTCGCGGCTCAGTAGACGTCTTTGACGTAGCGCCCTGCCGCCTTCAGGTCGGCCACACGCTGCTCTCCGGCGGACGAGTCACCTGCGCCGAGGATGTCGACCAGCGCCCGGTCGACGTCTGCGGCCATGCGTGTCTTATCCCCACACACGAAGATGTACGCTCCGCCGTCCACCCACTCCCTCAGCTGATCTGCGTGATCGAGCATGACGTGCTGCACGTAGAGCTTCTCCGCCTGGTCACGCGAGAAAGCCACGTCGAGCCGGTCAAGCACGCCGCGTGCTCGCAGGTCCTCGAACTCGTCCTCGTACAGCCAGTCGAAGGCGCGGTGCTGATCCCCGAAGAACAGCCAGTTGCTGCCGGAGGCGCCGGAGGCATCGCGATGCCGAAGGAATGCTCGGAACGGTGCGACCCCCACACCCGGCCCGATCATGATCACCGGCTGGTCGTCAGCGGGGAGAGTGAACTCGTGTGCGGGTACGCGGCGGACGGTGAACGCCGCTCCGTCCTCAGCACGTTCGCGCAGGAACTCGGTTGCGGTTCCTTGATGTTCGCCACGATCCCGCTCATATTTGACCCCCGCGACGGTGATGTGCAGTCTGCCGTCATCGAGGAGCGGGCTGGATGAGATCGAATAGTCCCGATGCTGGAGAGGTCGAAGCTCCGCCAGGACGTCCGCCGCAGGGATGCTCTCGCAGCCGAGGTCCGTGATGACGTCCAGCACGTCACGACCCCAGAGCCATGCGTCCAGGCGCTCCCGGGAGCCTGACTGGATGAGGTCGATGATCTCTTTCACGGAGTTGTTGTCCGGTTGCAGCCGCGACAGACCGACGATGAGACCGGGGTGCGGCAGACGCAGTTCGACGTCGTGCTTGAGGATGTCCCGGAAAGCCCGCCCGTCAATGGTCTGCTCCCCGAAGACGTCAATCCACTGAGAGACGAGACGGTCGGAGTTCTTCGGGAACACCGAGAGCGAGTCACCGGGCGCGTAGGTGAACGGCTCATCGAACGCGAGTTCGTAGTGAGCGACGTACTTCGCGGAACCGGGCTTGGACAGCTGCTGGGTTGCCACCACCCTGGCGGTCCGGTCCCGGTCCGAGGCCGTGTGCTTCTCTGCAACGGCCTGACCCGGATCCTCAGAGTCGGCAGAGACCGCACCGTCCCAGGGCTGGGTGTCGAGCAGTTGCTGAACTGCCGGCTTCGCCCATCGCTCGGCACTGAACTCGAAGTCGATGTCGCAGTCGATGCTCTCGACGATTCGAGCGGCTCCGAGTTCTTCGAGCCGCTGGTCGATGTCGTGGCCGGCTTTGCAGAAGTCCTCGTACATGGAATCGCCGATGGAGAGGACCGCATAGGGCAGTCCTTCGAAGGCTCCGGCGGGGAGCTGTTGCAGCCAGTCCCAGAACTCTGCCGCGTTGTCCGGCATGTGGCCGTTATCGTGCGTGGAGGTCACAACCAGAAGTCGCTGGAGCTGCCGGTCTCCGGAGTGCAGCCAGTCCTCAAGGGACGCCAATTGCGCGTTGTTGCCGGCCTTCTCCACCTTCCCGTGGATCTGGAATGCCAGGTACTCCGCGTTGCCGGTCTGGCTCCCGAAAAGGATGGTGAGTTCCGCAGCATCTGACGCGGCCATCTTCGCTTCCCCCTCAGCGACGCTCAACTGTATGGTCATGATTCGGTGTTGATGAAGACCGACTTCGGCTCTGTGAAGCCGCGCACGCCCTCCATCCCCAGCTCGCGTCCGATGCCGGACTGTTTGAAGCCACCGAACGGGACCTGCACACGGATGGAGGAGTTCGAGTTCACGGACAAGGTCCCGCTCTCCACACCCCTCGCAACGCGAAGCGCGCGGCCGACGTTGCTGGTCCAGATGGAGCCGCTGAGACCGTAGATCGTCTCGTTGGCGAGCCGGACCGCCTCCTCCTCCGTGTCGAAGGGAATGACCACGGCGACGGGGCCGAAGATCTCGTCCCGGGCTGCGCGGGTGGATCCGTCCTGGTCGACGGCGATGTGGGGGGCCATCCAGTAGCCGGGGCCGTCCGGGGCGGATCCCTTGAAGACCACATCGAGCTTGTCGTCGAGGAAGGACTCGACGGTCGTACGGTGCTCCTGTGACACCAGGGGGCCGAGGTCAGTGTCCAGCCGCGACGGGTCTCCGATCCGCAGAGCACTCGTGGCGGCGACGAACTTCTCAAGGAATTCGTCAAGAGCGGGCCGCTGCACGAGGATGCGGCTTCGTGCGCAGCAGTCCTGACCGGTGTTGTCGAACACCGCCCATGGCGCGGATGCTGCCGCCTTGGCGATGTCGGCGTCAGCGAAGACGATGTTCGCGGACTTTCCGCCGAGTTCGAGGGTGACCCGCTTCATGGTGTCAGCGCTGGAGCGGAGGATGGATCGCCCCACCTCGGTGGACCCGGTGAAGCTGATCTTCCCGACCCTCGAGTCCTCGATGAGAGTTGAGCCCACTTCTGCGCCGCCGCCCGTGACCACTTGCAGGAGGTGCGGAATCGGGGAGACCTCCGCGGCGAGCTCGCCAAGCCGGACGGTGGACAGCGGGGTCATGCTCGCCGGCTTGACGATGACGGCGTTACCGGCCGCGAGGGCGGGCGCGATGCTCCAGCTGGCGATGGGCAGGGGGAAGTTCCAGGGTGTGATGACCCCGACGACACCGATTGCCTCGCGGAAGGTCAGTGCTACGCCCCCGTCGACGGGAATGGTCTCACCGGTCAGCTTGTCGATGGTGCCGGCGTAGTAGCGGAACACCCCAGCGACGCTGTCTGCCTCAGCGAGCGCCGCCGTCATCGGCTTTCCCACATCGCGTGACTCGAGACTGGCCAGCTCCTCCCGATGGCGAGACACCGCATCAGCGAGGTCGAACAGGAACTGCTGGCGCTGCGCGATAGGAAGGCGTGCCCAGCTTCTCTGCGCAGCGACCGCTCGCTCTACAGCGATGTCAACGTCAGCGCGGGTGAACGCCCGCACCTCGTCGATCTGCTCTTCGGTCGCCGGGTTCCATACGGGAATTGTCAGGTTCGTCATCGCTCCTCTTCCGCCGTCTACGGGTCGCTCGCCCGCTTCAGTTGTCTTACCTTGGCTCACGCGGGGACGGAGCCAGCGTGCACGGAGTACGAAAGTGAAAGGGGGCATGTGCGTCATGCACATGCCCCCTTTCTTCGAGCGGTGTCCCTCTCACGCCGCCGTCAGCAGCCTCGCAATGCGCGGCTGCGCGTTGACGCCGATCCACGCGCTTGTGCCGTCCGGCGCGTCATAGCGGTGAAGCGTCGCTCCGCGCTCTGGGTTCTCGAACTCCAGCACCGGCACGGCGTCCGGATGCAGCGCCCCGACCACTTGGACTTTGCGTCCTGCGACTTCCGTCCAGAAGTATGACGGGGGCGCCGGCTGCCTGTTCACGCCGGTGAGCATCTCCGCAAGGTGTGCACCCTGCTGTCGCGCTTCGGCCCAGCTCTCCGTGCGCTGGCCCGGACCGCCGTCGCGCATGCGCGTGACCGCGTCACCGATACCGAACAGGTGCGGGACGACGGCCCCTTCCTGAACGACACGACCGTCGTCGTCGACGAGCAACGCACCCTGGGTGAGGAGGCCGCTCTCTTCCAGCCACCCGACGGCAGGGCGGGCGCCCACGGCGCTGATGAGGACGTCACCGACAAGCACAGGCCCGTCTCGGAGCTCCACCTCCCAGCCGCGGTCAGTGGTGCTGATGCGAGCGATATCGGCTTCCCAATGACAGGCAACGCCCGCATCCGCGAGCCAGGCAGACGTCTCCTGGCCCAGGTGGCCGGCCAACAGTCGCTCGAGGGGCCCTGCGGCTCGGTCCAGGAGCGCGACCTTCGATCCGCGGGCGGCGAGCGAGGAGGCGAGCTCCACGCCGATGGCTCCCGCGCCGATGACCACGGCAGACTCGCCGTTCGCCGTGCGCTCGCGCAGCCTTCGGGCATCCGCGGCGCTCCGCAGTACCGTGGTGTCCTCCGGTTCGATAGGCAGCCGCGCGGCGCTCGCACCCGTGGCGATCACAAGTTGGTCGAACGGCACAGCGCCCATCCGCCCATCGGGGTACTCGACTCTGACGACCGACGCCGACGTGTCCACGCTCGTGGCACGTGCACGGACGAGCTCGGCATTCAGGTCGCTCCAGTCAACGGCGATATCGTCCGCCTCACCCTCGACAAGGTAGTGCTTCGACAGCGGGGGCCTGTCATATGGGGCGTCGGGGTCACAGTCGATGACCGTGACCTGCGCACTGTTGCCGAGTTCCCGCAGCCGCTCGATAAACGCCGTGGTCGCGACGGAAGCGCCGACCACGACCAGCGACTCGCTCACGCGTCCTCCGTCTCGACGAGCTTGATGGCACGCTCAGGGCAGTTTCTGATGGCTCTTCGCGTGTTCTCCTCTTCGAAGGCGCCCTCACGTCCTTCCACCACATGCCCGTATCCTTCATCGTCGATGTAGAAGGTCTCGGGGGCGATCATGAAGCACCGTGCGTGTCCCTGGCACCGTGCCGGGTCCACCCAGATCTTCGTCATGTCACTCGCCTCCTGTCAGACGCAGCCGCAGCGACCCGACACCATGCCAGGGCTCCTCCTGGGCCAGCTCGAATTCCGGGATGGTGGCCAGGAAGTGCTCGAGGGAGATCACGAGCTCTTTGCGTCCGAGGTTTGAGCCCAGGCACCGGTGGATACCGCCGCCGAACGCGAGGTGCCGGTTGTTCTCGCGAGTGATGTCGATGTCGTTCGGGTTGTCGTAGATCTCGGGGTCTCGGTTGCCGGCTCCGAACACCAGCACCACACGCTCGCCCGCCTTGATCTCCTGCCCGCGGACCGTGGTGTCCTGCTTCGCGGTGCGCGCCATCGCCTGGACGGGCGACAGCGTACGCAGGAACTCCTCAGCCGCATCCACGATCCGGTCGGGCTCGCGGCGCAGAAGTGCCTGCGCTTCCTTGTTGCGGGCGAGGTACCACAGTGAGGAGCGGATCGCCCATGCGGTGGTGTCCAAGCCTGCGAGGAACAGCAGGTATCCGTAGGAGACCAACTCGTCATCAGTCAGCGGGCGTCCGTCGATTGTCGCGTTGAGCAGCTCGCCGGTGATGCCCTCGAGTGCCTTCCCTGCGCGCCCGTCGTCGATGAGGCGCTGCACGTAGGCGATGAGGTCGTCTCCGGCGGCTTTCGCCTTCTCGGGAGACTTGGTCCGCTCGTAGATGATGTCGTCGATCCACTGGTCGAACAGAGGCCAGTCCTTCTCCGGGTATCCGGCGAGTCGGCTGAAGATGATCGTCGGGTAGGGACGGGCGAAGAGTGCCGACACGTCGACGACTTCGCTGTCCTCGAACGCGGTTTTCACCTGATCCGACAGTTCGATGGCCGTGGAGTGCATGCCCGGTTCGAGCTTGTTGATCGCCATCGGAGTGAACATCGGAAGCAGCAGCTTGCGGAAGCCGGCGTGCGTGGGCGGGTCGATGTCGATGGGGATCAGCGGCATCTCCGTGCCGAAGGACGGCAGCAGCATCGACGGACCCACCGACCATGTCTCCGGGTCCTGCTCCGCGTCGAAGATGTCCTCGCTCTTGGAGATGTACCAGAACCCGCCGTACTTCGAGCTGTGGCCGACAGGCTTCGACTCGTGCATCTGCGCGTAGTCGTCGAAGATCGTGTCGAGTGCCTTGCCGTGGAAGTCGAACTCGGCGAGGGTTTCGTTGTCAGACATGAGCCGGTTTCCTTTCGGTGTACGCGCTCGCCCGGCGAACAAGGTCGTCGAACAGAGCATGGTTGTCTGGTGAGGTCAGGTACAGGTGCTCCGGGTGCCATTGCACTGCGATGAGGTTGGCGGACGGGTCCTCGAACGCTTCGACCACTTCCCCTGCGCGTGCGGTGACGGTCAGCCCCTCGCCCAGACGCGCTACGGCCTGGTGGTGGTAACTGTTCACCGCCATCCGCTCTCCGACGATGCCCGCAAGAAGTGATGTCGGTTCGACGGCGATCTCGTGGTCCGCTTCGTTCGACGGGCGGGTCTGCCAGTGCCCGTCGAGGTGCTGGATGAGCGTGCCCCCGCGCAGGACATTGATGAGCTGCAGCCCCCGGCAGATCGCCAGGATCGGCAGTCCTCGCTCACGGGCGTCACGCACAAGGGCCGTCTCGAAACGGTCACGGAAGGGGCTGACACCGTATACGGCCTCGTCCGGCGCCTGCCCGTACATCTCCGGGGACAGGTCGCCGCCACCGGTGAGGAGAAGCGCGTCGAAACCGTCGAGCAGGTCCTCCGGGATCGTCTCCGTGGCCGGGAGGATCGCCGGTCGGCCGCCCGCAGAGACAACGGCTTCGGCGTAGCTGAGCACCTGAAGTGTGGAGTCCCGCGGACCGAAAGCGGACTGCTGCACGCTCCGGTCGGCGGTGACTGCGATAAGTGGACGAGGCATCAGTAGATCGTCCAACCACCGTCGACGAACAGCGTCGTCCCGGTCACCCAGCTCGACTCGTCCGAGGCGAGGAATGCCACGCCGTTGGCGACGTCCTCGGGCTTGCCGATGCGTCCCATCGGGGTGCGCTCGAGCAGCCAGTTGCGGACCTCTTCCTTCCCGAGTGCCTCGGCCGTGAATGGCGTTTCGATGAATCCGGGCGCGACCGCGTTGACTCGAATGCCGGAGGAAGCGGCCTCGACAGCCAGAGCGCGGGTGAGCTGCAGCAGGGCACCCTTGGAAGCGTTGTAGTGGATCTGGGGGTGGCCGCTCGAAGAGATCACGATGTGCGCTTCGACCGAGGTGATGTTCACGATGGAGCGCGTGTGATCACCGTCACCAGCTCGCAGGAGGCCGTATGCCTCGCGAGACACGATGAACGGACCGGTGGAGTTCACGGCGAACACCTGATCCCATTCCGCGACGGAAAGGTCCTCGAAAGTGCCGAACTTCACGATGCCGGCGTTGTTGACCAGCACGTCGAGGCGTCCGAACTCGTCGGCGACCTTCGCGAAGCCGGCACGGACGCTGTCCTCATCGGCGACGTTCGCCCGGATGTTGATGACGTTGTCGCGGCCGCCGAACACCGATTCGAGGGCATCCGGGTTCAGGTCGATGGCAGCGAGCGATGCTCCCTCATCGAGCAGCTTCTCAGCGATAGCACGACCGTTTCCGGACGCGGCTCCGGTGACCGCGGCGAAACGTCCTTCAAGTCGATTTCCCATATTCGTTCTCTTTCTTGGCTTGTCGGGGGTCAGATGTGTTCGAGGTAGCGGGACGTCTCCCAGTCGGTGACAGCCTTGTGGAACTGCTGCACCTCCCACTGGCGGGTCTCCGTGTAGTGGCGGACGAATTCCTCACCGAAGTACTCCTTCGCCAGGTCGCTGTCCGCAAACACAGCGATGGCTGCTTCCAGCGTGTGCGGCAGACGAACAGCGGCATCGCCGTCCTGCTCGTACGCGTTGCCGGTCACGGCCTCCGGCGGGGTGAGCGATTTCTCCAAGCCACTCAGACCCGACGCGATGTTGGCGGCGAGGACCAGGTACGGGTTGGCGTCCGCTCCCGCGATACGGTTCTCCACACGTGCTGCAGCCCCCGCCGATGGGATGCTGCGGATGGCCACGGTGCGGTTGTCGACACCCCATGTGGCGCTGGATCCTGCCCATTGTCCGCCTTCGACTCGCTTGTAGGAGTTGACGGTCGGAAGGTACAGAGCGGTGAAGTCGCGGGAGCCGGCGACGAGCCCGGCGAGGTAGGCGTTTCCGATGCTGCTGAGCTCGCCGGGAGTGGTGGGGTTCGCGAACAGGGCGTCCTCGTCCTCGGCGCTGATCAGGCTCTGGTGCACGTGTCCGGACGAACCCGCCTGCCCGGGGTTGATCTTGGCCATGAACGATGCAGTGAGCCCGTGGGCTGCGGCGATCTCCTTGACGGTGTGCTTGAGGAGCAGGGCGCTGTCCGCTGCCTGGATGGCGTCACCGTAATGGATGTTGACTTCGAACTGGCCAGCGCCGTGCTCGCTGTTGCTGGCCTCAATGAACACGCCCTGCTCTGCGAGCTGGTCACGGATGAGTCCGATCACGTGCTCGGTGCCCGAGTCGCGGTAGACGCTGTACGTGTGGTTGCCGTTGGTGATCGGCTCCAGGTCACGCCAGTTGCGGCGCGCGAGTTCGCGCGGAGTTCCCTCGAACAGGTAGAACTCGAATTCGTATGCGCAGACCGGGGTGTATCCGAGGGCTGCAGCTCGGTCGACGATACGACGCAGGACGCCGCGAGGCGACTGCTCCAACGGTGTGCCATCGGGGTTGTAGAGGTCGCAGATGACGGAGGCCACACCCGGCTCACCCGGAACCAGCCTCAGTGTCGTGAGGTCGGGCCGCAGGTTCACGTCCGGGTAGCCGGTGTGCCAGCCGGTGAACGTGAGGTTCGGGATACTGGCGTCTTCAATGTCCCAGCCGAAGAGGATGTTGCAGATGTTCGTTCCGGCTTTGTACGCGGACTCCACGAAGTACTTCGCCGAAAGGCGCTTGCCACGCCAGAGGCCGTCGATGTCGGGTGCACCGATCTTGATGACCTTGATCCCGTGCTCGGCGACGAACTCTTCGACGTAGCGCTTCGGATCTTCGATCAGAACCTCATTGTTCATGTGCCCTGCCTTCCAGCTTGCATTGATGGTGAGTATGAAGAGCGTGCAGCGAGGCTATCCGTGCCGCACACACCGCCTTATGTGCGCCGCGCACATCGTTCCCAGTTTCGCGGTGCACGACGTACGGGTCGGCCCTGACCGCTGAACGACAACGCCCGAGCGTGGCGAAAGCCACGCTCGGGCGATATCAGTAGCGGTGCTCAGGAGCGCGCGGGCGCTTCGCCCGCGATTGTCGCATCGAGTGCGTCGGGCAGCTCCTCCTCGTCGTAGATCTTCCCGATCCGGGCATACTCCGCAGGTCGGCGCTTGCGGAGATACAAGGCGTAGACCACGCCTGCGAGGGCGATGAGCAGAACATAGAGCGGGATCAGGTTGACGACCACCACATCCGCGCCGGCGAGGAACGGGATGTAGACGACCAGTAGGACCAGCACGATGGCCTGTGCGATGACCCCGATGGCCGGAGCGACCAGCGTCTTCCAGGTCGCGCCGGGACCGGAGCGGCCCACACGGTTGAAGTAGAAGATCACCGCGAGGGAGACCAGCAGCTGCACGAAGACAACACCAGCGGTGCAGAAGATCGGCAACCATCCACCCAACTGCAGAAGCGGGTCCGCGCCGCCGAGAGCGAACAGGAGGATGACGATGATCGCGATGGCTGCCTGGACGCCGTTCGCGACGTATGGCGACTTGTGCTTGTCGTGCGTGCGCCCGAGAGCTGCAGGCAAGATGCGGTCACGCCCCATGGAGAAGAAGTACCGCGAGGCGTTGTTGTGGAAAGCGAACGCACAGGCGAAGAACCCGGTGATCACGAGGAAATCCATCAGAACGCGCATGAAATGCCAGGTGTACATGTCGGCGAGGACGAAGTAGTAGTCGCCGACAAGAGTGCCAGCCTGCTCCATGGTCTGGTCCCCGAACCCGACGATGCCGGCGTAGGCGGCGAAGCTGTAGAACACGCCGAGGGTGATGACGGCGATGTAGGTGGCCCGGGGAACGGACTGCTTCGGGTCCGTTGTCTCCTCGCCGTAGATGGCCGTCGTCTCGAAGCCGATCCAGGACCAGAACGCGAAGAAGAAGCCAATACCGATTGCCGGCGCGGCCAACCATCCTGCCGGGTTGAATGCCTCGGGCATCTGCCCCTGAGCTCCGCCTTGAACAATCACGGCGGTTGCGACGAAGAAGACGACGAGGACCTCAAGCCCGAGCGCGATACCGAGAATCTTGCCGGTGAGCGTGACCTTGAAGTACGAGATCACGAACATGATGATCACTCCTGCGACACTGCACACCCACCACGGGACGGCCCACCCGAAGTAGTTCTCCAGCATCGCTGAGGTGAAGTAGCCGAACCCGCCGCTGATAGCCGGAACGATCATGCTGTAAGCAAGCATGACCGTCCAGCCGGCACCCAGTCCAATCGGTCGGCCCAGTCCCTGTGTCGTGTAGTTGTAGAACGCCCCGGCAGCGGTGATCCGCTTCGCCATCTGGGCGAACCCGACCGCGAACACCAGCAGGATGAGTGTGGCGGCGACGTACGTCAGCGCTGTGGACATTCCCGCTCCGTTCGCGAACGAGATCGGGATGTAGGTGGATACCACCACCAGGGGCGCCGCCGCCGCGGTCACCATGAGGACGATGGTGAAGAACCGGATCGAGCCTTTCAGCAGGTCGGTTGAGACTTCCGCGGTCGCCCGCCGTGTTGAGTTTGTCGCCATTCGGGTATGCCTCTCAGTGCACGTTGCCTGATAAGTGGATACTCCCGTTCAAGAGACCTGAACGCTTGTGAACGCCGTCGTTCACTCAATCGGGATGTGCGGAAAACTAATGGCGCTCGTCGCGGCGTGGAATGTCTCCTGCGACCATGTCAGCGGGGCGATATGTGCGCCGCGCCTATGATTCAGACTCCGGAGCCTGCGGGCAAAGCGTCGTTACCCTTGTGCTCGGGCGCGAACGATGTTCGCGAAGCGCTCGGCGAGGGCCTTCGTCCCTTCCTTCACAGCGGCGTCGGACGACTTGAACTCCTCGGCCTGGACGTCATAGGTGCACCGGTGCTCCTCCGGGATCAGCGGACGCCAGCTTTCGAATCGCGCCGGCGAGAGTTCTGGATGAAACTGCACTCCCCAGGCGCAGGACAGACGGAACACCTGGTGGCGGTACTTCTCGCCCGTCCCCAGCAGCACCGCATCCTCGGGCAAGCTCACGATGCCGTCGAAGTGCATTGCGCCCGCCAGCAGCGGGCGGGGAAGGCCGGCGACAAGAGGATCGTTTTCGGCCTCCTGCTGCCAATTCACGGCGACGACCCCGCTTTCCAGACCCGCATCACCGCGGCGAACGTGTCCACCTGTGGCGTCGGCGAGCAGTTGCGCACCAAGACAGATGCCCAGCGTCGGCAACTCCGTGGCCACGGCTTCACGCAGGCGCTCCTTGATGTCTTCAAGCCACGGGAAATCCTCCACGTCCATCGCCCCCATGCCGCCGCCGAGCACCACGAGCCCATCTACGTCGCCGAGACCGGGAATCTCATCCCCGTCATATGGTCGCACCACACTGACATCGACCCCCTCCTCGGCGATCCACTCGCCGAGCCGATCCAGATCGCCAATCGCATCAGGCTGGATCACAAGCAAAGTGGGGCGGTGGGATGCCGAGGTGTCTGTCATGGTGCTCCTTCAAGCGCAGGGATAGGGCCAGCACACACTCCATCACAAGAGAACTGGACGGGCATGTGCCCGGCGCACACCACCGACACGAACACCGTGCCGGGCGCACCGCTCCGAACGGGATCCGCGGATGACTATTCCCTGGAAGCCCATCGAAGAGCTCCAAGGAGGACGTGGCAATGGCACGACTGCCGATCCGCGCCGCGGTGCTGCACACCGCGGGTGCACCGCTGGACCATCGCACGCTGCTCCTGGATGAGCCGCTCCACGGTGAGGTGCTGGTGCGCTCTGGCGCCATCGGGCTGTGTCACAGCGACCTCCACTACGCCGATGGCACGCTCCCCATGGATGTGCCAGCTGTCCTCGGTCACGAGGTCGCCGGCGTCGTCGAACGTGTCGGACCAGGCGTAAATCGAGTGAAGGTCGGCGACCGGGTTGTTGCCACCGTCACCCCCAGCTGCGGCGCGTGTCCGAAGTGTGTGTCAGGCAATGCGACGCTCTGTGAGCGCACATCGCAGCGCCGCCACCGGGATCGTCCGAAACTGGAGACCGAAGACGGTACGCCCGTGTCAATGCTGGGCGGGATGGGCACATTCGCTGAAGCGTTCGTCCTCGATGAAGCCTCGCTCGCGGTGCTGCCTGACACTGTTGGTCTGGATGTCGCCTGTCTCCTCGGCTGTTGCATCAGCACCGGCGTCGGCGCGGTCACGCACGGCGCACAGGTGAGCCCCGATGACACCGTTGCCGTCATCGGGTGTGGCGGTGTCGGCATGGCCGCGATTCAAGCCGCTCGCATGTGCGGAGCACTGCGAGTCATCGCCATCGACCTGCACCCAGAGAAGCTGATGCTCGCCACCGAGATGGGGGCGACGGATGTCGTCGTATCCGGACCGATGTCGGAGGTCATCGACGCCGTGCGGGAGATCGTCCCGAACGGCGTGACGCGTTCGTTCGAAGCGGTTGGGCGACCAGAAACCGCCGAACTCGCGTTCGATCTGCTAGCACCGCGCGGCATCGCCACGATCCTGGGACTCATGCCGGCAGGTAAGCGCATCAGCGTCGACGCCGGCGCTCTCATCGAAGGCGACCGCCGCATCCAGGGCGCCTACATGGGAGCCAATCAGTTCCTCGCCGACGTTCCGATGCTCGTCGATCAGTACGAGCGCGGCGTCCTCGACCTGCGGGCGATGGTGACGTCCGTCATCCCGTTCTCCGACATCAACGCAGGGCTGCAAGCGATGCGCTCCCCCGAAACCATCCGCACGGTGGTGTCGTTCGAATGAGAGGAAACGATGTGACGGTGTCAGTACCGGTTGTCGAGACGCGATCCTGGATCGATGGCCGTTGGGCCGTCCCGGACCACGAAATCGGTTCGCTTCACGACCCGAACACCGGGGCACGGCGTGGCCCTCAGCGTGAGAACTCCACCGAATCGGTAGCGGATGCCATCGCCGCGGCGGACCGCTTGTTCACGGCGCAGATCCTCGACGATCTGGGCCCGGCATCCCGCGCTGCCGCCCTCGGAGAATGGGCGGCCCTTCTCGATGACGCAGCCGAGGACATCGCACTGCAGGATTCGCTGTCCACAGGCAACCCGCTCTCCACCACGTGCATGCTGGCGGGCTCACTCGGCGCGCGGGTGCGTTCCCTGGCCGCAGAAGTCCTGAACCTCGGAGACGGTAAGGAACTGCCTGCATCGGGCCGCACCGTCCGGCTGCTCAATCGTTCCCTGGGTCCGACTCTGATCCTCGCGCCGTGGAACGCGCCGACCTTCGTCGCTGTCTCCAAGCTCGCCGCGGCCTTCGGTGCGGGCTCGCCCTCGATTCTGAAGCCGTCCGAATGGACGCCGGCGGGCGCGCAGATTGCGTTCGAGTTGTTCGTTCAGGTGTTGGATGCCCGCGCCCTCCCCGCCGCATCCGTGCAGCTCGTTCACGGTGGCGCGAGCGTCGGCAGTGCGCTGACCTCGGATCCTCGGGTTCGTGTCATCACCTTCACAGGGGGTCTCGCCGCTGGCCGAGCGGTCGCCCGCGCCGCCGCCGAGTCCCTTGCGAACGTGCAGCTCGAGCTCGGGTCGAACAATCCCGCCGTCGTCCTCGAAGGCGCAGATGTGGAAAGGACCGCATCTGACCTCATCGCGGGTATGACACGCCTGAACGGACAGTGGTGCGAAGCGCCCGGGAAGATCCTCGTCCCGAGGTCCATGCACGACACGCTCACGGACGCGCTCGTGGCCGAAGCGGGGCGCATTCGGATCATGCACTCACTCGAACCCGACTGTGACCTCGGGCCTCTCGCCTACGAAGCACATCGCGACCGCCTCGAGGCCTCCGTCGCTGGACACGAAGCTCGAGGGGCGCAGGTCCGCCGCATCGGAACGAAGCCGGCGGCGGATGGTTGGTTCTTCGCCCCGACTGTGATCACGGGGCTTCCTGCTGCTGCAGCATCGGAGGAACTGTTCGGCCCGGCAGTGACTGTGCATCCCTACGACGACGTCGCGGATGCCATCTCCGACGCGAACGCCGCCGGCGGCGGGCTGGACGCGTTCGTATTCGGCGCAGACGAGGACGAAGCGATCCAGGTCGGCGGCCGTCTTCTCGCCGGAGAGGTCAGGGTGAACGGCACCAAAATGGCCGACCTGGCGGGGGAATCACAACAGACCTTCTGGGGCACGTCCGGGGTGGGAGGTCACGGCCCCGCTCAAGGCGTCGCCTTCTACCAGGGGCGTCGGGTCGTGGGCGTCGACGACCCCTCCCTGCCCATCTAGACCGTCCATTCACATCATCCGCAAGAGAAAGCAGAATCACATGATCATCGGTGTTCCCACGGAAGTGAAGAACAATGAGAACCGTGTCGCAGCGACACCTGCCGGTGTCGCCGAACTTGCCGCGCACGGGCATCGCGTGCTCGTCCAGGCTGGGGCTGGTGTCGGCAGCGCATTCTCGGACGACGAGTATGCCGACGCCTGCGCCGAGCTCCTTCCTGACGCGGAATCGGTCTGGGCAGCAGCCGACATGATCTTGAAGGTCAAGGAGCCTGTCAGCAGCGAGTACTCCCTCATGCGCAAGGACCAGGTCCTTTTCACGTACCTGCACCTCGCCGCGGATGCCCCGCTGACGCAGGCCCTGCTCGACAGCGGCACGACCGCCATCGCCTACGAGACGGTGCAGCTTCCGGACCGCAGCCTTCCGTTGCTTTCACCGATGTCGGAGGTCGCGGGCAGGCTCTCCACCCAGGTGGGCGCGAACCAGCTGATGCGGTCGCAGGGCGGACGCGGGCTTCTCCTCGGCGGCGTCCCGGGCGCACCGAAAGGCAAGGTCGTTATCATCGGCGGTGGCGTCGCAGGCGAACACGCGGCCACGATGGCGCTGGGGCTCGGAGCGGAGGTTACGCTGCTCGATGTAAACCTCCCCCGTCTGCGCGCGCTCGAAGCACGCTTTGACGGCCGTGTCACCACCCTGCGCTCAAGCCCGTACACCATCGCCGCTGCGGTGGAGGATGCGGACCTCGTCATCGGCTCCGTCCTCATTCCCGGGGCCAGCGCTCCCAAGCTCGTCACCGACGAGATGGTGGCGCGCATGCGCCCCGGATCCGTCCTCGTGGACATCGCTATCGACCAGGGCGGATGCTTCGAAGGCTCCCGCCCTACGACTCACGATGATCCCACCTTCCCTGTTCACGACGCTATCTACTACTGCGTGGCGAACATGCCGGGCGCTGTGCCCCGTACGTCGACGATTTCTCTGACGAACGCGACCCTGCCCTACGCGCTGGCCATTGCCGATAAGGGATGGCGGGCGGCGCTGGCCGCCGATGCGTCGCTGGCTCGCGGACTCAGCACTCATGAGGGCGTGCTCACGAACGCGGCCGTTGGCGAAGCTCTCGGAATCGAAAGCGCCGCCGTCGAACGGGTCCTCGCGGCCTGATCCCTGTTGTTGCGGGGGCACCGAGCCCCCGCAACACTAACGAAGGAGGTAGTCATGAACACACCGCGTTTCGACACCCGCGCCGACCTGGGTTTCGCTTGGAGTGTCAAGGACTCCTTTCTCCGGTACATCCGCAGCATGCCGGACGGCGCTATCCACTGGGGCGACGGCGCGTCCGTCACCAGCGACGGCCAGTTCTACTTCCCACTGACATCGGTGACTCGGACAACAGAGGGCTTGGACCTTCAGTTCGGCGGAGAAGTCCGGTTCCTCGCTCACCGCGGACTGCTCGCCGTCACCCTCGAATCCCCAATCATCCGCGTTACGCGAACCACGGCGACACTCATCAATGGCGTCGAGGGCGGACGGGACGAGCTGTGCGAAATGAACCTGCCCCCGCAGACCCATGACGACGACGTCCTCATGTGGTTGGACGCACCTGTGACGTTGACCGCCGCCGGCTCCGAGCTGTTCGCGGGAACGTACGCGCTGCATGAGGTCATGGCTCCGATGACTATTCGCATTCCCCTCGCGAGGGACACGACGTCCCCTGCGGGCACGCTCACCGCCGCAGACGTTTGATCTTCCCGCGCCGATGATCCTCGATCTGTCGGCTTGGGACCTAGAGGTGCAACCTGCACCGCTGAGTGAAAGGGAGGGGGAGGCTGCGCTCCCCCTCCTGGCTCAGTCGGCTCATCCGATGGCTCTCATCCGTGAGAGGTTCGGTTCGGCCCGTCACCGGGACGCGGCTGAGAAGCACTTTCGAGCGTGACCTGCGACCACCCCGTATACCCCGGGGGTATATGCTAGGAGCATGGCAACTGTGGAGATCACCAAGGACAACCTCGAGAAGACCATCGACGCCGGCGGCGTCGTGTTGCTGGATTTCTGGGCGGAATGGTGCGGCCCGTGTCGCATGTTCGGCCCCATCTTCGAGGCGGCGTCAGAAGCACGCCCGGACGTCGTGTTCGGCAAGGTCGATACGGAGGCGCAGCGCGAGCTCGCCGCCGGATTCCAGATCACATCGATCCCGACGCTGATGGCGTTCCGTGACGGGATCCTCGTTTTCAGCCAGCCCGGTGCCCTGCCCGCCTCTGGGCTCGACCAAGTTCTCGACGCGGTACAGGACCTTGACATGGACGACGTACGGGCGAAGATCGCAGAGCGTGAAGAAAGTGACTCGCGGTGAGGATCGTCGTCGTCGGCGGTGTCGCCGGCGGGATGAGCTTCGCCGCCCGCGCACGTCGACTTGACGAGACAGCCGAGATCATCGTCCTCGAACGCGGTGAGCATGTCTCATTCGCTAACTGCGGCCTGCCTTACTTCGTGGGCGGCGAGATCACCGACCCGGACGCCCTTCTCGTACAGACGCCCGAACGGCTACGCGCGAGCCTCAACCTCGACGTTCGTACCCGCCACGAAGTCGTAGGCCTCGATGCAGACGCGCACGAGGTCACCGTCCAGACGGAAGCAGGTGAGGAGCGGATCTCGTACGACGCCCTCGTGCTCTCACCCGGCGCCTCCGCGGTACGTCCTCCCATCGACGGCTTGAACAGCTCGCGAGTGAGGACTCTACGTACAGTCGAGGACGCACGGGCCCTTCGAGACCGCGTCGAGTCGGGGGCTCGGCATGCTGTCGTCCTCGGCGCTGGGTTCATCGGTGTGGAGGCCGCCGAAGCCCTCTCCCTCAGCGGTCTCACCACGACAATCGTCGGTCTTGCACCTCACGTCCTGGCGCCATTCGATGAGGAACACGCGTGGTCCGTCACCCAGGAGCTGCGCCGCCTGGGTGTCGATGTGCGCACCGATGTCGAGGCCGGACGGATCGTGCCCGGCGCCATCAGCGACACCGTTCAGTTGTCGGACGGCACAAGCGTCGTCGCGGACCTCATCGTTCTCGCGGCGGGCGTTCGCCCCGACACCGCCGTCTTCGAAGCCGCGGGCGTGGCCTGCGACCGCTCCGCCATCATCACCGACGACCGCGGACGCACCTCACTCCCCGGTGTGTGGGCAGTCGGAGACGCTACGGCGAGCACGGATCCGATCACGGGCGCGCGTCGCCCCGTCGCGCTGGCGGGACCGGCGAACCGGGCCGGCAGACTTGTCGCCGACCACATCCTGCGCCCCGAACAGGCTCGCGCGATACCTGCGCCGCTCGGCACTGCCATCATCCGCGTCGGGGAGCTGACCGCGGCGACCACCGGCGCGAATCGGAAAGCGCTCGAGCAGGCGGGAGTCGCGTTCGAGACCCTTCACCTGCAGCCCAATCAGCATGCAGGATACTTTCCAGGGGCTACACCAGTCCACCTCAGCATCCACGTCCGACTGGACGACGGTTTGATTCTTGGTGCGCAAGCGACGGGTCTGGACGGCGTTGATAAGAGGATCGACGTCCTTGCCACCGCCATTAGAAACGGGATGGTCGTGGCCGATCTCATTGACCTTGATCTCGCCTACGCCCCGCCCTACGGCCAAGCGAAGGATCCCGTGAACCTGGCAGGCATGCTCGGTGCGAACGTCATGGACGGCGTGCTCAAGCTGTGGAATGCGCGCGACCTCGGCGAGGTGCGCTCCACATCACTGATCCTCGACGTTCGAACAGACGAAGAAGTCGCGACGGGTATGGTTCCCGGGGCTCTCCATATCCCTCATACGCAGTTGCGGGAACGACTCGACGAGGTGCGCGCTGCAGCGGACGGGCGTCCGGTCCGGGTGATGTGCGCCTCAGGCGTCCGCTCCGCCATCGCTCACCGGATCCTGGTACAGCACGGATTCGACTCCGCCTCGTTGTCTGGCGGAATGACGACACTGCGTGCGCTTCTCGGCGAACGAACCGACAGCATTCTGGCGATCCCGGAGCTCGTGCATGGCTAGCTCGCACATCTCGTGCTCGCCAAGTCCGACCGAACGCGTCCTTCGCGGGGTCGTCGCGTTGATCCTTGCGTCAGTGGGGTGGACCACGATGCCCACCGACCCGGTCGTCGGCGTCTTCGCAACGCTGGCTTCGGGGGCGGTTGCATTCATGACGGTGACCGGCTGGTGTCCGGCATCGCTGATGCGACCGAAATCGGAACGCGACGGCAGCCCCACTGAATCACTCTCACTGACCGATGCACGCGACATCGCCGACATCGCAACTCGCATTCGCACGAAGGAGCAGCAGCCATGACCCTCGATAGTGAAGCCGCGCAGCGGCGCGTACTGAACCGACTGCGGCGCGCGCGCGGGCAGCTCGACGCCGTGATCGCCGCCGTCGAAGACGAGGCACCGTGCCGCGACATCGTCACGCAACTGGCTGCCGTCACCCACGCCCTCAACCGGGCGGGATTCGTCGTCGTTGCAACAGCGCTGGAGGAGTGCCTTTCCGCCCCCGAAGGATCCGACGGTCCCACCGCTGAGGAACTCGAGAAGTTGTTTCTCACGCTGGCCTAAACCTCCTGACTGATTGAGGTTCGCCCGCCTACTGGAGTTCGTCTTCCGCGCTGGAAGCTGTTCAGATCCCGAACTACGGTCGACCTCGACGAGACCGGACTCGCCTAACCGATCCTGATTCGTCGGTCCGGACCGATGCGGTGTGGGATCGGAGGAGTCCGATGTTCACGGTGGTGTTGTCTCTGTGGAGTTGTCAGGGGTTGAGCACTGGCCCCGGCGCGAGGACGACGCCTCCTGCTACGGTCGCGGCCGCTCGACAGCTCACAGGCTTGCTTCGACCGGGGATGTGCTCTCCGCGACTCTCTTACGCCCCATACCCTGCGGCACATTCGACGGGTTTCGGGCGGCATCACGAAGAATTTCTTGAAACCAAGCTCTGCCAAGTCGATGGCAAGGTCGCGAACCCCCGCCGATCCCAGTCGACGAGCGGGAAAGGTGGCCCTTCAGCCAAGGTGCATCGACACCACCAGCATACGAGAAGGCTTGGACATCACCAGGTTCGCCCCGGGATGGCTTTGAACGCGTCACGTTGTGAAAGGTCAGACGCCCGGGGATCGACGACTCCCGCGCGCACTCCTCACGTGTAAGGAACCGAGAAGCGCCACGACGGGTGATGACCTGCCATATTCGTGGGCGCAGATCACACGACGAGTCCGTAGCCCGGCAGACGTCCGTCGCGCCACAACGCCCCGGCGCTGCTGAGAACATCGGCATCGCTCGCACCCGTCAGATCACGTCAGCATGTCCATCCCGGGATCGCCTCGAGGCGGGCGCGCTGGAAGGAGTTCAGCTCCTCACACCTCTGCTCTTCAATCCAGTCGAGGTCCTTCTGAGTCGCTCCTTCACCCGGACCGGCGATGCGGCCCAAGGCACGAGCTGGCCGCTCGATGCGCCATGCGGCCGCGCACCAGCGCCCCAGCGGTGTGGATCGTCCGATCCCGTCCATCTCGTCGATGAACGCGAGGTACGTCTCGACCGAGGCGCGCTCGTCCGCAGTCAGAGCATTATCCGGTCGAAGCAGGAGGATCGCGGTAGGAGTCCAGTAATTCGCCACGCCCATGCCATGCGCGGTGCACCGCAGTGGCATGGACGCCTCACATGTCGAGCGCTGCGAATAGCTCCGAGACTGTCATGTCGAATGCTGACGCGAGTCCAGCGATAGTCGCCATCGTGGGGTTTGCCGGATTGGTGCTTCCAGCCTTTCCGGACCCTCGACCCGCTTCAAACAGCTGGATCTGGTTCTTAGTGAGACCGGCCGCATGTGCAAGTTGTTCCTGCGTGAAGTGGTTCGCCGTCCTCAGCGACTTCAGCGCCTTGCCGAACCGTACCGCGTCCTCAGAACCCCACACCATTCCGATTCTGAATGATAAGGCCCCGAGTAATACACCCTACAAACCAGGCCTTATTTGTCGGACCCCGCGGAGTGGGCCTATCCTGCTGTGATCTGTTCAAGGATCATCGAATGCGACGAGGAGTCGATGAGTACGGGTTTTGTGGAGTGTGCCGCAGCCCTGGCGCGGCAGGCTCTCTTCGTTGCGCCTCGAGTTGTTCGCGGAATGTCTAGGCGCGCAGATGCTCCCCGAGAACAGGAGTGGCCGGCGACGTAGGCTTCACGTCCATTGACGGACTCCCCTCGAGCACCTCCTCTTCGGAGGACTCAGCGAGGGTCCAGCCCGATGTGTGCTCCACAAGGACAGCTCCTACGGCGGGGAACTGGGTTGACCAGAACACAAGATCCGTTAGCTGCGCCATGGTCTCACCCCGGAAAACCCGGCGAATCCGGTCGGCACCCATTCCCCGAGATGCGAACCGACCGGCGAATGCACTGGGCGAGATTCCCTCAGTGGCGAGGAGCTCGCCGCGCACGGCAGCTGCCATGAGGTGCTGCACCATCGCAGCTCGATACCGTTCCCCTGTTTCGGCGACGTCATGAGCGGGGCCCAGAAGACCCAAGACTTGGCCAAACGCTTTTGGTTGCGCCACGAGCGTTCTGGGGACGAAAGCGAATCCCTGTCCGTCAATTGGACGCACCATGGCACGACCCTTCTGCTGAAAATGCACTGCGGATCGTCTCAATTTACAGAGTCTGCTGTTCTTCACTCCCGCTTTGACCAATATACACAGCGACACTGCACACTCGGCCGTGCGCACCGGACGCACGGGCTGCATAGGCCCCTGTGTCAATCACTCAGAAGAACCTCATCCGACAGTCCAAGCAACTCCACTTCGACGACACCTCATGGGCGCGACGTCACGGCCGCGTGCTTCGCGAGAACGTCGGTTCCCTCCGCGAACTCATTGATATCGAGTCCAGCATCGAGGAAGCGCTCCGGCGTGCGTCGTGGACCATCCTCGCCGTCACGGTGGTCGCGTTCATGACGGAGTACGTACCAAACATCGACAAGGCCGTCTGGGAGCGCATCGGCCCGTTCGTCCGCGATGCCGTGTCCGTCGCCGCACCAATGACTCCCTATTCCGCGGAAGTCCTCATCCGGGCGGCATCGCATTTCGTTTCCTGGTGCTTGCGCCAAGGCTGGCCGCTGGACGCGGAGACCATCTGGGCTCGGCAGTCCATTGACCTATACGTCAATGACAAGCGGCTCCGCCTCGCCGACGGCACACGCCGCAACTACCGCGGCTACCTCATGCGCATCTCCGAGATTCTCCTTCCGGAAGAGCATGGCGAGAAGATGACAGCCCTGAGCCGGAAGACCACGGCGGCCCCGTACACCGCCGCTGAGATGGCGGAGTTCCGTCACTGGGCCGTCGCGCAGCGCACCCCCCTCAAGGTGTACCGGTGCATGCTCATGCTCACTCTGTGCGCCGGCGCAGGCGTACGCCCAGGAGAGCTCGTCAGTGTCCGAGCGCAGGACGTCGAGGCTACGAACGATGGGGGCTTCGTCATCCGGGTCCTCGGAGACCTGAAACGCAGCGTCCCACTCCTGCGCGAATGGGACGAATGGATGACCGCCATCCTCGAGCAGATTCCGGCCGGACACGAGACACTGTGGGGGACCCCGAACCGCACTCGGCCCACGGCCGTGCTCTCGGCGTTCACCCAGCTCACTGACGGCGATGCACCCACTGGTGCGCGGCTGCGTGCAACCTGGCTGGTCACTCATCTGCGCGCCATCGCCGACATCAAGTCCCTCTTCATCGCTGGGGGGTTCGAGAAGTTCGAGCACCTGGGCCGACTCCTGCACTACGTCGCGGATGTCCCCGATGACGACTACATCGACTTCCTGCGCGGGGAGGTCGAGCTGTGACCGCGAACCTAGACCTCGACGTAGAGCTGCGGGACATCGTCGGTGTCGGCAACTTCGAGTACCAGCGCGCAATGGCCGTCACGGGCCCGATGCCGATGGCCATGTTCAACAACTACGTGAACATCATCGACAAAGTCCGGCGTCCCGCAGCAGCTTGAGGAATGGGCTGCTCTCGAACGAAGCGCTCGGCATCGAGTGGGAGGACGTCGACGGAAACAGGTGCCTGCACCGGCACTGGCGTGCGAAGAACCGTCTCACGAAGCTGGTCGACCCGTACTACCGGACGCAGAAGCGTCGTGGGCTCTCCATCGCAGAGCAGGTCATCGCAGACGCCGCCCGCGACGAACAGCGCGCCGACCGGCTTCGGTGGATGCGACAGTCACTCCTTGATGCGTCTGTCTGCAAACTCCCCCAGCGCTACCGCGAGCGGTACTCGGGCGATGTCGCTATTGACTCGACCGAGGTGCCCATCGGCGGGCAGGCCCACAGCAGGGCCACAACGTTGGTGAGAAACGGCCTCCCTCTCGACCACCCAGATGTGCGCGAGGCCAGCAAGTCCCTGCGCTCAGGCGGCCTCCTGACAAACGTCGACTTCTCCGCCGGCACCTATGACCGCTCCCACCGAGAAGACAAGGGGAACGAGCCTCCCCGGCCCGCGTTCGAGATGGATATCGTCACGATGATGGACACGAAGTGCTACGACCATCACCCCGCCTTCGCCCGCATCATCACCGGCATCGGCTTTCATCGTCCGGGGAACATCACCGACGAGCCCCGCGAGGCAATGTTTCAGCATTCCCGCAGCTTCGAACAGCGCGGCATCGCGGCCGCCGACCGCGCCTTCAACGGGATGATGTCGGAGAACTTCTCACAGGCATGCCGCGTCGACGGATTCGAGTTCGCGTACGACTACGGCAAGAAGCAGTTCGGTATCCAGGCAACCGTGCCGGGACTCCCCATCATCGTCGTCGATGGAGCGCTGTACGTCGAATACATGCCCGCGGAACTCAAGTACATGACCATGTGGTTCCACGACACGAAATACAAGAAGGTCAACCAAGTCACGGGTCTGCCCGTCACCTGGGCTGACGTCGAGCGGACTATCGAAGCCCGCAAGCCCTACGCCATGAAGCGCCACGGAGACATCTCCAACAAGGAGCACAACCGCGGCGACCAGCGGTTCACCTACCCCGACCCTCGGACGTACAGGGCCTTCGACCCCGCTACCAACAAGCCGATGAGGCCATCCAAGAACGCCCTCCGCGGCTCGGTCACCATTCACCCCTACCCCGAAGTCGTACGTCACCTGCAGCGCTACCCGTGGGGAACCGCAGAGTGGAAGGCTGTATACGGTCAACGCAACCAGGTCGAGTCGGTCAACAAGTCCATCAAGCACACTCGATTCACGGACCTGGAGTCGGCCGCGAAGCGCCCCGGACGAGGCGAGGCTTATCACTCCATCGCCACAGCGCTGATGGCTGTCGCCTACAACATCCGTGTCCTGGTGCGAGCCATCCGCGAGGAATGCACGCCGGCAGAGAAGAAGAAGCGCAAGTCGACCAAGAAGTTCACCATCGCGGACGTACCGAACGCCCGTCCAGCGACAGTCGGAGCGCTTGCCCCGCCCGCATAGTCAGGACGAATCGCTCGCAACCGAATAGCAAGACCGCCCGCCCCTCAGGGGCTATTCGTCGTGGGGCGAACTGCGGCGAGCGCGGATACGGGACCAGGGGCTGCATCGAGCCCGGAAAATCAAGCGGCGGCTGCCCCGATTTTCACCGAGGCAACCGCCGAACCCGCACTTCATGAACTGATTCATGGATTCTCATGAACTTGCCTTCTTCCAGTACTACAACTATGCGCGGCAAGGACGGCCGCACAGTGATGCGGGCGACCCCGGGCCTGACCGAGTTTCGGTTCTTCGAGGGTGATGCCTGCACACGCGCCCAGGCGTCGTCTGAACGTGGATGCAGTTCAGATCTCTCGCGCTGTGACGACCGCCTTCAGTCTGGGTGAAGACGTCTGGGTCCCGCGTTCCGGGTGCCCAACCCGTCTGCGTTCGTCGCGCGGCTGGAGAACATCTTCATGCAGCGGTTCGTGGTGCTGTTCTCGTGTTCAGGCAGGGCCGCAGTGACGATTGGCTGCACGACGCGGCCAAGCCGCTCAGGAAGCTGGCGGAGAAGGCCGACTCGGTGCCGCATACGGGGGAACACGCAATGTTGCGCCGCCCCGCCTACCATCTCCGCCACGGTATCCCGGTGACCCTAGACGACCGAGCTGCCCAGTTGGAGTTCGGCCAGCTCATCTATCGCTTCCCCCAGACGCTCCCTCCGCGCGCTCGCAGAACGGAAGCGATTCTCCGCGCGCGAGAACCCTTTGACTGCACCGGCTGAGCAACGCCTTCCCCGAATAGCTCCTGCGTTCACCATGAGCTGGCCTTCGCGGTTCCCCTCTGGCATCCCTGCAGCGGTGCACGACGCGTATGGTGTCGGGGTAGCCCTCGAACGCCTGAGACGTCTGCGAAACCGTGGATTCCACTACGAGCCAATCCTGCATATCGCTCACGCCGCCAGACTCAAAGGCGGGTCTACACTGCTCCGCGGCATCAACCACGAGTCCCCCGAAGGACTGAAGCCGTTCGGCGCGCCCTCACGATGCGCCCGCAACCCTGAGCATGCAACGCGGGGCGTCCCCGAGAGTCGCGGCTATGTGTTCGAGTTGCCCTGGTCCAGACCGAACTTGCCACCCGTGATGGCGATGACGACCACCCCGATGATCGCTGCCCCACCGAGAACTGTCTTCGCGTAAGCTCCGGCCTTCGCTGCTCGGGATTCCGAATTAAGGCGGTGCTGCCCTTCGACCGTTCTCCCGATCTCGGCATTGATACGGAGCTTGTTATCGAGTGAGAGGTCGGGTTGCTTCAGCATGTCGGCAAGGTGTGCACGCTGCTCTCGGTATGCGTCGTGGACCTGCTGGTCTCCCTCGCCCGCAGAGACCAGGAAAGCCTGGAAGCTCTCGTCCAGCGACTTGAGGGCGTCTTCAGCGAGCTGCCGGAACTCGGGCAGCTGTTCGATGAGCTTCTTCTGAACATCCTCGCTCATGTGCTGCACCTGCATGGCGAATCGCCCGAAGTTCTTGTTCGCCAACTTCTTGAAGCTGGCGAACTTGCGAGCGGAAAGCTCCTCGCCACCCGGTCCTGCGCTGTCGTCCATCCCGGTCCCTTACCCCAAATTTTGTACACAGCATACTCGGCGCCACGGTTGCACCGATCTCCTCATCGCGACCAGATGCCGAGCTGGCTCATGTGTGAACTCGTCGCCCTGTCGAACGCGGGCTCCATCGTGACCGGGGAATGATCATCGGGTCGTTCACGACTTTGAGCTACGCCGGCCTCGCGCCGGTCTCCCGGCGTAGTGTCCACGAGCGAGCATCCACATTCGATAGTCCGCTCTTGATGCGTTCGATAACACCCTTGCGCACCGAGTGCGAGCAAGGTGCCCCATCGATCCTCTCTTCGGGCACTCCAGCGGGAGGTTCAGGCGAGCAACTGCCCTTTCGCCCGAACGAACTCCTCCTCCGTCAACAGCCCGGCGTCGCGAAGGGCAGCCAGGTCACGTATCTGCTCAGCAAGCGACTTTGGGGCAGGGCCTGGCGGCACGCCCTGCGGGGCCGGATTCTTCGACTCGGAGATCATGGACCGGATCTTCTGGATGTCTGGGGTCCACTGGTTGTAGAGGGCCTTCGCCATGGGGAGGGTGTTACTCAGCGTCCACGGGTCATCGCTATTCGCGTTCCGTGACTTGGTGGTACCTCGCCAGTAGTCCTTGTTGGCACTTCCTTGATAGCTCGCCGTAAGTACTTCCAGAACGCCGGAGAGCATGCCGGAGTTGTACTCGAGGGCGTTGATATCGCGGAAGTAGAAGGTCGTGCTCCGCTCGCCGCCGAGGGAGCCCGCCATGAAGCTCGTCAATGCCCCCGTCTTAACGATTGCCAGACGGTCGTTGAAGACCACCATGACGCCCTCCGCACCGCCCGGGCAGAGGACAAGCCATGGCCGCTCGCCGGGGTAGCAGAGCCGGGCAATCGCCGCCTGCGCCTTCTTCGTGACCGTTCCGCCCCGAACCGTCGCCCCAAGCAGCGTTGGCTCTGGCCCCTGGGGCGACGGCATGGAGGCATTTGACGTGGACGCTGGCAAGGAGAGGTCTGCCGGGACGGCAGCAGTTGGGGATGGCGGCGAGGACGCTGCAGGAGCATCTGCAGCTGAAACGAGTCCTGCGGGAAGCGTATGCGACCCCGGCTGCGCGAGTTGCGGTGGGTGCGGTTGCGCGGCGACAGCGTTCCGCACCATTGTTGTGGCACGCTCGAGTTCAGCCGGCGGCACAGAAGTCACGGCCCAGGTTCGGCCCTGACAGTCGGTCATCGTGATCTTGGTCGCGCCGCTCTCTACTTTTGCTATGTGACTGAGGTGGACGTTGACACCAATCTTGTCGATTGCATAGGTGAATACTCGCCTGTCAGTGACCACAAAGTCGTTAGTCAGTGGACGCCACGTACCACCGAGCCCTTGGTAGATCACACGTTCGCCTGGAAGCAGATGTCGAGCGACCTCGGCGGCCTTTGCCGCCCGCTTACGGTCCGACCACTTCGATGCGTACTCTGTCACGGCTCCCCCAGATGATTTGCTCAGATGCTTCGAATTCTATTGAGTAGCGACAATTCGCTCTAGCGCGCCCAACCCTTCTGGGTTGCCGACCAGATACACGAGGCTGGCCGAGCAGCCCATCTGTCAAAGAAGACTGCCTCTCGGTCGTGGACGACGACCATAGACGACTGCGTAGATCCCCTGCTCCACCGGCTGTTAGCGCGCGCGGCTGCCCAGCGCTGTTCGGCTACTCAGCAGACGACGCGCTTCGAAGAGTCGAGATCGGTTACGCCGACCGCAGGTGCTGCCTGGCCACCGGGCGGCTCCACGGCGAGCTACAGGAACCTGGGCGGCGCTTGCCGCCCGCCGATGACCGTGAGCGCAGTCTCGGCGACACGCCAGTCCTCTCGGCCCGCGAACAGAGTTACAGGCTGTTGACCTTCGCCGCGAAGCGGCGGGCGTAACGCTCGTTCTTGTGCGACGTTTCTGCGACCCACTGCCCACCGGGAAAGTCCACGACGATGTAGATCCTGGTGGTGTTCGTTCGCGCAGTCGCCCCGACTATTGCCCCAGCACCGGCGTGACCAAGGAGTCCTCCCAGAACGGCGCCGCCGATCAAATTGGAGCTACTTACCCGGCTTGTCGCTACTCCCGAGGTCACGTTCACTCGCACCTCGGACGAAGAAATCGCTTGAGCACCGTAGGACAGCTGCCTCCTATCTCGGCTGAGCGCGAGGCCACCAAGACGGACTGCCTGGGAGATCCAGGAGGATGCTGCTGCGGTCGCCGGGCCGACTCCCTTAGCCGCCATGACTCCGAGAGCGCGCAACTCTTGCCCCGCAACCTCCCGGCCCGCCGCCCCCTCCGACCACGTTTCCCTAATCTCCGAGGCGGTCCTAGCCCAGATTTGCTTCATCTCTTCCCGAGCGGCGCGCTCCTTCTTCATGTTGGACAGCCAGTAAGGCATGAGGATGCCGTCGAGGATCCATCCGAGAAGCAGAAAGTTCAAGGTCAGTGCGGTTATCCACCCCCATACCTTCCGCCCGATGTAGAAGTGGTGTGCGCCGAAGATCCCCAAGGGGAACCACCAGAGATACGCCTTACCGAGAGACTTCTTCTCTCCGACCCCGGCCGCCGTCCGTTCCGTGGACGGCGCAGCATCCCGCAGCCGCTGTTCGGGAACAACAATGGGATCGGCATCCCAGCTAGCTGGAGGCATGGCGGTTGAGTCACTCATGCGCTCATCAAATCATGCCCCCCAATGGCCTACGAACTCTCAGAGCAAGCAAATTCGTGAAACCCACCGTCAAATGCCAACGAGACGTGCTCCAGCCGGTCAGTCCTCCGAATTTCGATCCGCCCGTTCGATGTCTTAGCTCCATTCCGTCCTTGCTGCCTGGCGGGCGCTTCGGCCGTCGTCTCGACTAAACATGGGTGACTACGACCCCCGTGCCCAACATCATTGGCCGGCACCCGAGCCGGCCGAGTCCGCTCGACGTGAGACATGCGGCGCGTACCGCGGGCGGCGCGGCGCGTTCTCATACTTCGACGGTGTATAAATCGGCGCCACAGCTTCGAAGGCCGTGACCATCCACGCCGGCGACCGTCCTGGACGGATCGGCGCTCACAGCGCACCAAGTACGATCACGACACGACCAAGGCGAGAGGTGACAGCCTCGAGGCGCACGCAATTAGAACCCCTACGCGACGCGGTGCCTGGCGTCGTTATGCTCACCCTTAGGCGCCTGCCACCATGCGCTGCCCTTATTGTTCCGAGAAGCCACTGGGGAGGCACGACGTGACGGACTCCGACCGCTCGAACCGAAGCCAATTCGCCGACCGACTCTGGCCACCGCGGCGCACACCTCTACTCGTGACTGCGGGGCTCCTTGCACTGGTGGGGATGGCGGTCGCGGCCGTCATCCTCATAGATCAGCTCTCGCGCACTGCCGTGCCTGACCTGGTGGGTGTCGCGCGAGCTGAGGCGGTCTCGGCTGTCAAAGATGCCGAGCTGGTGTACGAGCCGGACGGCGAGCTGTCGGATGCGGTGTGCACGACCGACCCTCCACTTTCGGACTACTGCGAAGTGACGGGCCAGTCCCTTGAGCCCCTGGACCGGGTTCGACGCGGAACTACGGTGACAATAGTGCTAAAGGTAAAGGAAGTGTCGCTTCCAGATTTCACCGGCGTTAGCTTCGACGAAGCGGTCAGCCTGGCACAGGAACTTCATATCCGCGTGAAGCCCGAGAACGAGGTGATATCGAGCGTCGCGGAGCACGGTAGCTGGACAGTGACCGAGCAATCACGGCCGGCAAACGATGTCGTCGAGGCAGAGACTATCGTGACGCTTTCGCTCGACGCGCCGCTCGTCGACCTTCCCGACGTCGTCGGCATGCCTTTCCAGGAGGCGATGGATGAGCTCGCCGCTGTCGGCATAGCCGGAACGTACTCGTCGCTTCCCGGTGCCGCCGCGAACGACAGGCTCTTCGTCCGTTCAACGGACCCCACGCCGAATGGTGGCCAGCTTCCCATCGGAACCGAGGTCACCCTCCAATGGGGATTCAAAGTGCCGGACGTCGTCGGGATGTCGGAAGGGACAGCCTTATCGACCTTGCGTGAGGCCGGGTTTGAGGCTGATGGGTCCTCGTACGGATCTGACTTGGTCACAAATCAGACCCCTAAGGCAGGCGCTGTCGCTGACCCTAGTAAGGGAGTGCAGCTGACCCTGGCTCCTCCAACGGTGGTGTACGAGGTGACCGGGGACGGGTCAAGTGCGGCCATCACCTGGATCGCCCCTGGTACTTACGACATCAGCCAGGCAACCGACGCGCGCCTTCCCTGGCGTATGACCTTCGAGACCCAAGCTGACTACCGAAACTTCAACGCCCAGATCCTCAACGGTTCGACGGTGACCTGCAACATTTACGTCAACGGGGAACTACGCAAGACGAACACATCGACTGGTCGCTTCTCGGTCGTTAGTTGCGGTTGATTGCACTTAGAGCAGCGCGATGCCCCGCCGTGCTCGTTCGCTCGCTCGCTTCCAAAAGGAGTGAATTCGTTACATCGTCTAGCTGTGAGGTGCCTGGGCGCGCCGCTAGATTGGGTCTGTCCATCCGGACGCTTGGGGGTATTCAGGGACCACAGTTTCCCGCGGCTTTGTCGCGCGCCCCCGCTTAGGCACCCGATCTGGAGAACCATGACTAATCCCCCGCCCCCGGCTCCCGATGCTCAGCCGGCTTCCGCACCCTTCGGCAGCCCTTCATCGGCGCCCGACTCTCCCTACGCACAGGCCCCCAATGCTCCCGTTGGTCGGAAGGCGCAGCGAAACGTCGCTGGGCTGATCGCAATGATCGTCGCCATCGTCGGCTTCATCTTCGCGTGTGTTCCCGGAGCTCTCATCGTCGGGTGGGTGCTGCTGCCCATCGGCTTTATCCTCGGCGTTGTATCACTCTTCCTAAAAGGAAAGGCGAAATGGCAGGGCGTCACCGCCATCATCGTTTCAGTCGTTGGCACCGTAGTGGGCGTCATCGTCTTCACCGCTGTCGTCGCGACGGCGTTCGATGACGCCTTCGGGGGTTCCGAGGTCGAAGTAGGCTCGCCGGCGACAGTCACCGAGGAAGCCGGTCCGGCAACGGAGGAACCAGCCGCCCCCGAGACCGGCACGAGAGAGAACCCCGTGCCGCTCGGAACCCCCGTTTCCTCCACCGAGTGGACCGTCACGATCAACTCGGTAACGCTGAACGCTCAAGATCAGATCCTCGCGGCCAACCAGTTCAACGACGCGCCAGACGAAGGCACGGAGTACATCCTCATCAACTACACAGTTCAGTACACCGGCTCCGATCCTGAAGGCGGCGTGCCAGCGTTCGCCACCGTCGAGTACGTCACGGCGAGCGGTAACACCGTCAACACTCTCGACAAGATGGTCATCGGGCCCGACGAGATCGACAGCCTCTCTCCGCTGTACGAAGGAGCTTCTGTAACTGGCAACCAGGCCATGCAAGTTCCGACGCCCGCCGATGGCGTACTCGCGATCCGCCCCGGGATGATGGCGGACAAGATTTTTGTCGCCATTCAGTAGTTACGCCGGGAGGGGCCGTGCTGATGAGTCAGCCGAGCCCCTCCTAGATGGCCTTGCGAGCATCGTCGATGCGCCATCGCCTCGTGGGTAACCATCCGCGAGGCAAGAACTGCACGACCAGGTTGTCCATCGAGCCGCGAGGCGTTTGCGAGCGGTTGGCGGCTAGCATCGCGATCCGCCCACGCCGTGCCACCGGGCCCGAGGAGCTCGTCAGATGCATAGAAGTGCGCGGCATCTAATGAAGCACACAACCAGTCGAACCTCGGCAGATACTCATCGGCGAGGGAGCTTCAGCGCATCGGGCTTCCGAAGGTCGGATCTCGTTTCGCGCAGTGGAAGATGCTGCGCGATGCGCAATGGGATCAGTCGCTTCGGCTCCCTAATGGACAAAACGAACTGCGTTGAGCCCTTCTCGGGCTGCGAGCTTCCCGTCGCTTCCCCCGGCCATTGTGACTGCTTCTACGTCCCTCGACCTTGACCTAGCGTTCGCGCGCCTCCGCGTAGCAGCGCACTGATGAGATGCCGAGACTGCACGCTCGCCCTCCGACCGAGCGTGCAGTAAGCAAGCCACAATGGACAGCGGGCGGTGAGTTCGCTCGCCACTCGCCGTCAACGGAAGGCAGCCTCAGAACGAGCGATCACCAACGGAGGCGTCAGCGAGGACCATGTTCAGCCACTCAGCCTGTCGGATTCGCTGCAGATGGCCTCCACCCTCGTGCCCGTTGTATGGGTACACGACCATCCGCTTGCTCGCCGCGGCGTGGTGATTGAAAGCCGCGTAAACAGTGGACGGCGGACAGGTTGGGTCCATGAGCCAGACAGAGAAGAGCGTGGGCGCGGTACTGCGCTTTGCGAAGTTCACACCGTCGAAGGCTGAGAGGGTACGAAGCACGTTTTCCTCCGAGGACCGGTGCACTGACAGGTATCGAGTGATCTCGGTGATTGGATCCCGGCCCCCAATGCGCTGGCTCCGACCCCCCTCATACTCGGCGGGGCCGTGATCGTTTTCGTCGCAGCAATCGCGCTGACAGCGCCCGCCGTCATCGAATGCATCGTCTCCACCGCTCCGTCCGAGGAGACAGGCGCCGCAGTGGGTTGGTACGGAGCATTCACGTTCCTCGGCGGCAGCCTCGGCCCGACGCTTCCGGCCGTCACGCAAGGCCTTCCCGGAAGCGTCGGCTTGATCGCCGCTGCGGCTATCGTCGACAGTTCGCTGATGCTGGCCTCGCGCGTGTCCCGGCGTCCCTAGATATGACGATGGAGACCTGAAGTCGGGCGACCCCATCGACGTCGGCTGCCGCGTCACCGCGGCGCGCGCGCCTCCCGCGGACGCCAGCCCTCTCAGTTTGCGGCGGCTCGAGTCGTGTGCTGTCGGGCGACGGGGGCGCGAGCCTTCGACCTTGCTGCGTCCACCACGCGGACGAAGCCGAGGCTCGGACCACCGGTCTGGGCCTCCCACCGCCGGGCCCACGTCCGTCACGAGGTGCTCGAGCCAGTTGTGCAGCAGATTCTCCCACCAAGGTGCTTGCGCCTGAATAGAATCATTTGGGGTTGTCGTAGAGAGGCTGAACTATGGGGTTCAAGGTCCGAAAGTCTATTAAGATCGCACCCGGCGTGAGATTGAACGTGTCGAGCAAGAACATCGGGGTGTCTGCAGGCGTCCGCGGGGCTCGCGTCAGCGTGAACACCAACGGTCGCGTCACGCGGACTGTCAGCATCCCAGGAACGGGGATCTCCCACACGAAGTCGTCGAGCGCGAACGCGAAGCGCCCTGCACCCCGACCGCGCCAGCAGCCGCAACCGGTGGCCCCACCCAAGCCGAAAAAGGTCAAGCTTGGGCTGACCGCTCCGGCGTGGGAGAAGCAGCTGTTCAAGCAGCTCAGCGGACAGCCAGATGCGGCCGCCATCCACGCGGTTGGCCAGCAGACCCCCTCGGCCGCACCGACCGCCGCGATGGTCGAGGTGCTCCGAGTGGCGGCGCCCAACCGCGATGACGCGCGCGCTCGCGTCCTCCTCGGATGGCTCTTCGATACCGGGTACGACCCCGAGTCTGATCCGTTCATCACCAAGTATGTGGAGACCTCGGAGATCAGCATCCCAATCGCCACGGGAGTCACCGCTGCGATGCGGTGGGACTGGCAGGCTCTCGGGCTGCTGGCTGCCGAACTGGAGCAAGCAGCAGGAGATTCCGGTCGAGCCGTAGCCATCGTTGAAGAGCTCGAACCCACAACCGTCGCGGCTGTGTCCCTCGCCGAGCTTTATGCCGAGCAGGAACGATGGGCCGACATCGTCGACATGACCAATGGCCTTGCCAATGAGGATGTGGCAGCGACATTCCTCCTCATCCAACGAGGCACCGCTCTGCGCGAACAGGGGTACTATGAGGCCGCCCGCGAAGCCCTGAAGGAAGCACTTCGCGTGCGCTCGCGCCCCGTCGAACTGCGTCACCTTGCGCTCATCGCGAGGGGTCACACATACCTTGCTGAGGGCAAGAAGGCAATGGCACGTAAAGACTACGAGCGGGTTCTCGCGGACAACGCCGCCTACCCCGGGCTCACCGACATGCTCGCCGCTGTGACCTCGTGACCGCCCCTGCCGCTGGCTGGTTCCCCGACCCCGAGAACCCGAAGCAGACGCGCTGGTGGGATGGACAGCAATGGACGGCGCAGACCGCCCCACCGCCGCCACCAACCGGCTTGCTTCCCCCACCCGCGGAAAGAGCTCCGGTCGCGACGGTGGCGCGAAAGATCCCCACCTGGCTCTGGATTACCGGCGGCTTGGTCGCAGTCCTCGCGACGGTGTTCCTCTCGCCTCTGGTCGCGTTGATCGCGCTTGTCGTGGCGATCACTGGGATCGTCGCACTGGCTCGCAATACCCCCACCTGGCTGCGCTTCACATCACGCAAGCGCGCCGTGATCTGGACCGTCGCTTCCGCCGTCGTCTTCTTCGTCGCGGGGAGCATCAGCACCGCGGTGTATCCGACGGACGACAGCTCGGCAGGTGACGAGCCGGCAGCCGTCGCGACGACTGCCGCCACCCCGACACCTACGCCCAACCCGACCCCGTTTGCAGACGACGAAGCGGCACCCGTCGCTTTCACTGGCGAAGCGGGGACGGCGAAGGACACGTCCGCGACGGCGGACCAGTCTGCTCTTGCCGTCCTCGCGACACTGGAGGTGAAAGGCCGCGCCCCGAAGACAGGGTACGACCGCGACGAGTTTGGTCAGCGCTGGCTCGACGTCGACCGCAACGGCTGCGACACACGGAACGACATCCTGGCCCGCGACCTCGCGGACATCGTCCGGTCGGGGCCGTGCCAGGTGACATCCGGTTCACTGCTCGACCCGTTCACGGGCACGGAGATGGTGTTCGTCCGCGGACAGGGAACCTCGGAGCTGGTTCAGATCGACCACGTCGTGTCGCTGTCCGACGCATGGCAGAAGGGCGCTCAGCAGCTCACGGCGGATCAGCGCGCAACCTTCGCCAACGACCCGCTGAACCTCCTTGCGGTCGATGGTACTGCGAACGCGCAGAAAGGCGACGGGGACGCGGCGACTTGGCTACCCGCGAACCGGGACTTCCGCTGCACGTACGTCGCACGCCAAGTGGCGGTGAAAGCCACCTACGGTCTGTGGGTGACACAAGCCGAGCGCGACGCGATGCATCGGGTGCTCGAAACATGCCCAACTGAGCTGGCCCCCAGCTCTGGCTTCGCCGCACCCGCGCCGCAGCCAGTTCCAGCACCCGCCCCGGCGCCTGCGCCGGTCCCCGAGGAGCCGGCACCCGCCTCGCCTTCGAACACGTTCTACGCGAACTGCGACGCAGTGCGAGCCGCGGGCGCTTCCCCCCTGTACGCGGGATCACCCGGATACAGCCGGAAACTGGACCGCGACGGGGATGGAGTCGCCTGCGAATAATGGCGTAGCGAGGAACAGAGCTCTCGTCTCGACGTTTCGCCCGCCTTCGTACGGGGAAGAGATCGCGCCGCAACCTACGCAGCCCCAGTGGCGCTTGCTTATACTTCGCTGATGTATAAGTTTGCGCCACAGTAGCGCCCTTCCAGGATTTCTTCGGCAGTCTACTGACCGGCGATACCTAGCTGTAGCGGCGTGGGCTCAAAAGCGTGTCCGCGCTGAAAGCTCCGAGGATGGACTGGCCGCTGACCACGTGGGCCTAGCCCACCTTGAGGATGGTTGGCGGCCGAATCGCCCGCTCTCGTTGTTGCCGTTTGAACGAGCAGATCGGGGCGGGAAGTTAGTTCCGCGATGATCTCCCTGCGGCGAGCGTCGGAAACTATCCGGCCGTGAGCCTCTAGGGAGCAGGAAGGTCCGGCGGCAGCAGCCAGGCTTCTCGGGCACAGACGATTTCAGTCGAGTTGGTCGAGGACCAGTTCTCCTCGCGCATTGAGTCTTCCCATCATGATCTCCACGCGCTTCGGGTCGATGACGACGGGGGTCGCGCTGTCGAACTCGAAGATGAGCGGGATGCTGGGATGCATCCAAACGGTGAAGCGACCGGGGCGGCTCTTCTCGGAGGGCCAGGTCATCATGAAGCTTTCCTGACGGCGAAGCTTCGTGCCAATGACGATCTTCAGGTGCGCGAGCGTCGCGTCTTCGACCTCGATGGGAGGGCGAGAGCTGTTGTATTCAAGTTTCCCCACCCAGGAATTCTAAGTCACCCAGTGCCTCAGACCGTTCCGAGCGGCTTGTGCCACTTAAGCAGTTTCAGATGGGTCCATCACCTCGTCGACAAGAGTGATCCCACCCGAGGAGCTCGCAGACATCATCAATTGCTGCACCCACGACGCGTTCAGCTGCGGTGGCTCCGGTTCGTCGAACGTGAAGCGAAGCGGGACTGACGGATGGAGCCAGATGGTCGAGCGCCCCTCGGCATCCCCATCAGCGTGCTTCCACGACAACGTGAAGCTCTCGTTGCGGCGGAGCTTTGTCGCGATGGCGACTTTCAGATGCGCAAGAGCTCGGTCCTCGATGTAAATCGGATCGCTGGACGACCCATAAAGGATGACACCCATGGGTGCACCCTATCCGTCTCCAAGCCCGGGGGCGAAGTAGAGCGGGTTTTACACGGGAACTACGGCGCCTACGAGGTCTACGCGTGTGGGATCATCAAGTGAAGGCTCTTTCGGCGACGGATCCATGCATGTAAGGAAGACAGCGGTGGGTAAGTTCATCTATGAAGGCTCGGTCAAGACGGAGATCGAGGACCGCGCTCTCACACACCTCCAGCTCGTGATCACAGCGAAGCTCCGCCGCGGGGAGCCGTTCGGCTTCACCTGGAAGGAAGACCAGAGCATCGGGGGTGGCCGCACCACGGTTTGGGTGCACGCTGGGAGCTCCCTCGTGTTCAAATACCACGGCAGCCGGCAGCCTTCTGTGAACCGTGAGTGGGTCGAAGCCCTCGCCTTCACGGCGAACGCACCGAGCGGGCTCTATCTCGTGCCGGAGCCGAACTTCCTCGCGTCCACGGAGGAAAGCGGAGCGACCGAGACGGCCTAGCTCGCCCCGGGAGCGCATGGTGGCCCTACCGGCGCCTGTAAGCAACCCTCATTCCGAGTCCATGGACATGCATAGGATGGAGGGATGAGTCGGGGCGGTCTGGAGACGATGCGGGCGCACTTCGAGATCGACGGGCACGATTTCGTGGTGTCCGACGAGCACGACATCATCGACCTGATGCATCGGATCGAGGCAGCGGCCCGCTCGGAGCCCACCTTCATCGACATCGCGACGACTTCTCGACTTGTCAGCGTGCTGATCACAGCAAGCTCGCGCGTCTTGGTCTACATGGAACGCGTGAACGACAGCTGGGTCCCAGAAGAGAGCAAGACGCCCTTCTTCGACTGGGACATGTGACCGGTCTCTGTCGCCCTCTGCAGGCGGCCCTCAGCGGTCGCTGACGAAGGGCGCCGTTCGCGTGAAGCTGTCGTCGCCGATGGCGGCTGCTATGAAGCGCGCCAAGCTCGCTCGACTGAGTGTGGTGCGCCGCCCAGACACATGGGTATCGACATCGACATCCCCCATCGGTCCATCCGTGAGCCGCGGCACCCGCACCAGCGTCCAGTCGAACCCGCTCCGGTTCCACGCCTCATATTCGGCGATCTTGTCTTTGGCGAGCTCTCCGCCGAGTCTGTTCAGGAGCCAGGAGATGATCTTGTCCCGGAATCGCTTGCTGTCCCCGGGGAGAGTGAGGCCGGCGACACTGATTCCGACGTAGCGGCTGATGTGGGCCCTGGCCATCTCGGCGATAACGATGCGCGCGGCGTCTCTCAGCAGCGTCGCGTCCTTGACGACCGGACCGAGAGCAGAAGCGACTGCCTGCGTCCCCTCGAGAGCTCGACGCACCGCATCGGTATCGCGGACATCGCCGGTAACGACCGATACCTGACCGGCGAACGCAGATGCCTTTGCCGCGTTGCGAACGAGCATTGTGACCTCGTGCCCGTCGTTCAACAGCTCTTGAACCACAAGCGCACCGGTGCGCCCAGTGCCACCGAACACAGCAACCTTCATACGGATACTCCTTCAGCCATTCTGCGGGATGGGGGGGTCTCACTGACCGCGCCCGAGAAGCGCTCCAGCAGTGCAGCGAACGTGCTCACCTCGCGGGAGTCCCAGCCCTCGAGGATCCGCCGGAGGTACTCGCGGCGAAAAGCCTCGGACTCCCGCTGCAGCTTCCGTCCTTCCGGAGTGAGCGTGAGGCTCCTGCGGCGCCCGTCGGTCGCCGAGAAGTTCTTTTCTAGGTATCCACGCTCGACCGCGCGGTCACAGAGGCGGCTGGCGGTAGCGGGGGCGACGCCGATCAGAGCAGCCGCCTCGGACACGGCGAGCTTCCCCCCCGATTCACTCACGACCTGCACGAGAAGGATGGTGGATAGGTCCACCGCGGGTTCCGCGTCCTGAGCCGTGCGACCAGACGTCGTCGGCGCCCAGAGGCGTCGCATCGACACCAACGCACCATCGATCATTCCGAGTTCGTCGAGCATAGTTGTATGATACATGCATGAACGAGATGGATGGGCCCAGCGTCTTCGTCACCGGGGCGACCGGCTCCGTCGGATCAGCCGTCGTCGCTCACTTGGCGAGCAAGCGGCAGCAGGTCGTTGCGGCAGTGCGGAACGATTCTGCCGTTGACTTTGCCGCGGGGGTCGCGAAGCGCCCGTTCGCGTTCTCCGGAGATGCCGACACGATGAAACGTGCCCTGGAAGGGTGCGACCGGTTGTTCTTGATGCGGCCGCCTCCCGTCGAGGATGTCGAGCGCTATCTGTTCCCCATGATCGATGCGGCGATGGAGCGCGGAATCCGCCAGATCGTTTTTCTCTCGCTGCAGGGGGTGCAGCACAACAAGGCTGTGCCTCACTATCGGGTCGAAAAGTATCTGGAGCAGATCGAAGCGCCATACACTTTCCTGCGCCCCAACTTCTTTATGCAGAACCTCTCCACCACATACCGCGAGGGAATCCGCGAGGGTGACGAGATCTACCTACCGGCCGGCCACGCCTTCACAGCATTCATCGATGCGGACGATATTGGAGCGGTTGCTGCCGCCGTGCTTACGAGTCCCGGGCACCTGCGAAAGAAGTACACTCTCAGCGGCGAGCAAACCCTCACTTACCGACACGTAGCACGAATTCTCTCAAACGTCCTCGGCAGACCCATTCGATATGCGCGTCCCAGCGAAAAGGACTACCTCGCCACGCTGGCTGAGCGCGGTTATCCGGAGGACTACATCGACGTTCAGCGCATGATCTACCGCGTCGTCCGGCTGAACATCTCGGCGTTCCCTAACCGTCAGGTTCGAAAGCTCACTGGCAGGCGCGCGACGACGTTTCGCGAGTTCGCGGAGCGGGAGAGATCCGTCTGGGAGTGACCGACTTCAGTGATGTGGCATGCGGGGGTTCAGCGCGCGCCCACTGTCGCGGCAACATCGGCCTCGACGGGCCCATCGAGGACCTCGTCGACGAGCGAGATTCCGCTCGAGGAGCTCGCCTCGATCATGAGCGTCTGAACCCACTTGGCATTAAGCTGCGGGGTTTCCGCGTCGTCAAAGACGAACCGTAGCGGAATAGAGGGGTGGAGCCAGATGGTGGAGCGGCCAGCCGCGTCTCCCTCCGGGTGCTTCCACGACAGCGTGAAGCTCTCGTTCCGGCGGAGCTTGGTGGAGATGGCGACCTTGAGGTGCGCGAGTGCGCGGTCGTCGATGTGGATCTCGCTTCCACCGCCGTACTGGATTGTTCCCATGAGATAAACATACCCGACCGGGGTAGCGATGATGGACCGCGTCCAAGCCACTCTTAGTCGGTCGGGCATCCGTCTAGCAGCGTTTTTACTATCCGTAAAGGGCCGACGGACGATTTCTCGTTAGCCTAGAGTTTAAGCGCGAGCTTTCCGCTCGCGGAGGTCCTTTCTGGTGCTGCGCTGGGGCGCAAAACGTGCGGGGCACACGTACGAGCATCGGACTTGTGACCTTCACCCGGTCCTCCACTTCGGGGGAAGAGGAGGACCGGCCATCCACTTGAAGCGAGACCGGAGCACGCATGATTTGCACAGCCTGTTCCCGGGACTCTAGCCAGGGCTTATCGAGTCCGCGCATCGACCCGCTCATGTCTTGCTCGCGACGCACGGCTCAGCTACGTACCAACGCTCATTGATAGCGGACGCGAGTACTGATGTGCGCCAATAGCGGGCGGTCCCTCATCACGTGGATGCAGCCTTTTCCCGTGTTCGCCGTCCGACCGAAGCACACGACCAACGTCGTCGCTGCTTGGTAAGTCGCTGGGGTTCGAACGACGTGCTCGTGCGTCCGCCTGTGCCGCGATAGATCGTCAGACCCGGCCCCGTCGGCGGATGGCGAGGTATGTGCCGAGCATTACGGCGGCCAGAGCTCCAAGGATGACGAAGGGCGAGAACGGCTCCCCACCGGTGGACGGCAGTCGCCCGTCGGAGGTTCCGCCGCCACCGCCGTTAGTGGCGGAGTTGGTGAGGAGGAGTTCTGCCACCCCGAGGTCGAGGGAGACGGTGGTGGGGAGCGCGACCCGGCCGTCCTCGTCGGGTGTGAGGACTTCTCCGTCGACGCTCCACTGTGGTGCCGACCAGGTGATGCCCGGCACAGCGGGAGGTGTCGCTTCCCGGACTTCGAGGTCGGTTCCGACTGCGAAGTAGGGCGAGTAGATGGTCGCTCCTGGTTCGATTTCAACGCGCGACTGGGGGACGTCGTCGGCCACCAGTCGAAGGCGAAAGTGGCGCCGGGCGGTAACGAATCCGTCCCTTCCACTCGTTTGGTGAGAGCCCAACGGGTCAGTTCGACCGCGGTGTTGGTGACCTCAAGCTGAGTTGTCTGACGGAGTCGAATGCGAGGCTGCTTCGAGGGGACCAGATCGCCTCCGCCCATTCGAAGTTCGTCGGAGGCGCCGCATCATCGGGGTCCGTTACGGACGGCCCGCGCCGGGCCAGACGTCTGCACGTCCCTGGCCGAACGGAAGAACTGCCAAGCCAACCAGAGAACGTAGACGCTCCCGAGAGCGGCCAGGATCGTCGGGACCGCAGGGTGTCGAAGAACCGTGGCGCCCATCCCTAGGCCGATTGCCACCGTCACGACAAGCGTCGCAACGTGGTAGCCCGCCAGGGCCGGAACGGCCGCTCTGGGACCCCGGGCGGTGCCGATCCCTGCGAAGAACGCGTTGCCCGGCCCCGGACTGAAGGCCAGGAGAAACAGGAACACCAACAGCGCGACAACGCTGGCCACTGTCACGGCACGGACTCCATGCTGAAGCTCATCCATCAAGGCTTTCAGGTTCGCCCATTCGACTCTGGCGGGAATCGGCCTCCGCGTTAGCACCCACGCAGCTGAACCACACGGGTGTGCGGATGGAACATTCCTGACGGCGTCGAGTGCACAGGAAGCCCCCATCCCCCGAAAAAGCCATGTGTTGCCAAGGGCACCTTGGCTGGAGTTCTGCCTACTCTCGGTTGGGATCGGAGGGGGTTGGCAAGGTTGCCAAGTAGTAGGTAGTTCTCATGAAGAGAAAAAGTGAAGTAGTAGAGATCGAGGCAACTTCTCTTTCAAATCCTCTATAGAACTATGGTTCGCACTTGCCAACCTTGGCAGAGCGAGCGACTTACCTACTCCCGACTGGGATCGCGTGCCCTTGCGCGCTTGGCACGCCAGTCGACCACCTTGGACTCGATCCACTTCCGCGCGGACCTGGCGATGTCGCATCGATGTGCCGCAGGGTAAGGGGTGAGAGAGAGTCGCGGAGAACACATCCCCGGTCGAAGCAAGCCTGAGAGCTGCCGAGCGGCCGCGACCGTAGCAGGAGGCCTTGGCCTCGCGCCGGGGCCAGTGCTCGTTGATCCAAACTCCATAGTGAAGCGTGGCAGTCCTTCAGCGTGCGCCATTCTTCCACCTCCCAGGGTGCGTCATGTTCAGTGGACGGCCCTGACAGCGCCGAAATTGACCGAAACGAGTCTCCGTGCCGATAACCTCACCCTCCGTCCACCCAAGCGTGCTCGCCGTGCTGGACACCCAGTAGCAGGGACTGGCGTTCTTGGACTAGGGGCCCTAATTGGTCATGGTTGCTCGCGGGTGTGTCGTCGAATGACGTCTTCTATGATCTCGTCCAAGGTGCGCCGCCCCTCGATGTAGTCCCAGCCGTCACGGACCGCAGCGCGCGTCGGCTTAAGTCCATCGAGCCGGCAAGACTGAAACGCTTCTAGGACGCCGCGGAGTCTCTCGTCCCGGGAACGGTCTGACGGACCCTCATGCATCAGGGACTGCCCTCTCGCGTATTTGGCGGATGCTCGGTGTGTCCAATCGGAGCGTCCGCAGGTCCAAGAACGCGAGGCTTCCTTCTTGCGAGTCGCGGCCGAAGCTGGCGACTCGGCGCCCGTCACGAGTCACGCCGCCGCCCGCAACATGCATGTGACCGTGCATCAACAACTCCGGGTGCACCGCGTCCCACACCTGCCTCACCCGGCCGCGCGACTCCTTCGACTCCGCAAGCGTTTCGTCGGGAAACCCCATGGGGTTCACGCGCAGCACCTCGCGCACGGCGCGGACTGGGCTGTTGGCAGGTGACTCGTGTGTGAGCATGAGGTCCGCGGGGCCGCCGGCGCTGGCTTCGGCAACGTGGACGTCAGTGATGGTTTCGTCACGCCACCAGTCAGCGCCGTCAATACGCCAGAGTCGGTCAACGGAGGCGGCGCCTCCGAGCGACAGGACCGTGCGTCCGCCGATAGTGAGTCTGGCCGGTCGCGGCAGGAGCCAGGTGACCTCTGATACGCGCACCGCGGAGCCAGGGTGCGCTTCCAAGAGGGGAGTGACCCGGTCCCATGGTTCGTGGTTGCCGAGCGTGACGAGAATGCGGCTGATACTCGTGCCAGCGAACACCTCATCGACCACCTCCGGGTCAATCCACCAATCACCCAACTGCAAGATCGTCGTCACGTCCGATGCGAGTGTGGGTATGGCACGAGCCAGCGTTCGTGCCCAGCCGACGTTGCCGTGCCAGTCCCCGCACACCGCCACGCGCTGGTCGGGCAACGTGATGTCCGACGCGTACTCGAGCGCTTTCATGACCCCTCCTCGAAGAAGTGGTTGCATCTTAGCAAGAATGCGGAAAGTATTCCGCACATGGCTTATTCGGCGCGTCGGAGGACGGCGTGGATGCCGGCGTAGGGAGCGCTGGCGCGTTGCGCCTGTGCCTGGCGCTCCTTCTTGCGATTGAGGTCCCGCTCCACCGCACGGATGTACTCCGCGGAATCACCTCGCATCATCCAGTAGTCCAGGCGCGCGCCGACCAGGAGACGCAGACGAGCGAGATCGACCATCTGCATGACGATTCGTCCCGCCAGCATCTTCTGGAGGCGGTGGTACTCGACCTCGATCTCCTGAGCGAGATCTGTAACCTTCTTTCTCTTCTCGATCAGGTACAACTCACGAACTCCGCGCGAGATGTTGTGCTGCGAGATCGACGCATCGAGTTGCGCCCGTCTTTCCAGGGTCCAGTCGTCTTCGATCAGGCGCCAAACGGCCCTAGGCCGCCGCCCGAAGTCGCGAGGTTCGACCAGGAAGTCACGGGGCACGTATCTGGGGTCCGACATCCCGGGAGCCTATCTAAAAGACCTAGGAAGAGCGAAAAGACCCAATAACAGACGCCTTCGGTCTCGAACTCGCTTCCTCCCGCGCACAGGGGACGACATGACCAAGTACCAGACTCTCAAGAAGACAGCGGGCGATGGCTTCGACCGCATCCAGTGGTTCGACAAGAAGCTGAATACGCACACCATTCGAGCGAACGACCCCGTAACCGCGCTCACGGTCGCTCCAGGGGAACGCACACGCAAGCCCGGCAAGTGGAAGGGCCAGAAGCCCTACCAGGGCCACTACTGGTGCGCAGGTGCTCGAAAGAGCGTCTTTCACGAGTCCATGGCCGAGTACGCCGGCATGATGCTCATCGACCACCTCTACGACATCGTCGGGGTCGACGCCCAGCCCCTGCTGATGACGTTCGCCGACGGCACGTACCACTACCCGGACTACCTCGCCGTCGAGGCCACTGGCGCTCGTCATCTCATCGATGTCCACCCAAAGACTCTCATGAAGACGGCGAACAGGGCCGCCTTCGCGAACACCGCGCGGGTCTGTGAGGTCATCGGATGGCGATACACACTCATCGACCAGCTAAGCGACGTTGTCCGGATGAACCTAGAAATGATGGGGCGATACAGGCACCACCGGTACACCCCCAGCCCTGACGTCGAAGAGCGCATCCTCCGCACTGCACGGTCGAGTGAGAGCTTCGGTGCGTTGCACCGCGCGCTAATCACCGACAAGCCCGGCGAGCTCATGCCTGCGCTCTTCCATCTCATGTGGCGTCGAGAACTCTCGTTCGACCTCACCCGAGCCTTCACTGAGCACACGCAGCTGGTCGCGGCCTAAACACCTCGGAGACAATTATGATTCCTCGACGCACCATCGCTCTCGGCCAGACAGTCCACCTCGAATCCGGCGACTTTGTCCTCGTCAGCTTCGCCAACGGTAGCTACCGCCTGCGAGACGACCTCACCGGCGAGTACGTCGTCATGCACCACCTCGAGCTCGCCCAGCAGCTATCGCCCGGTGAAGAGCTCGAGACCGCTGACTCCGTCGACCTAATGCCCATCGACCAGGTGCTCGACGGGCTTGACGAGACCAAGCGCGCGCTCATCCCCTTCCTGCAGCAACTCATCGACGGCACCCCGGTCGATGGCGGCGACCCACGTCCGGAGTACGCCGCCACGGTGTCGAAGACGAAGCGCCTCAATTACACGGTCAACGACTTGGCGAAGGCGGGCTACGACGTGCCCCTGGGCACACTGAAGCGGCGCCTTAGCAACTTCGAGAAGAAGGGGGTCGCCGGCCTGCTCGACCGACGCGAAGGCCGCACGGAGAAGGCCTTCGCTCGCGTTCCCGAGGCCGTGCAGACCGCGTTGGCCGAACCCATCGTTCGCTATGAAGGCAAGTCCACCGTCACCTACTCCGCTATCCGCGCCGAACTCGCGGTGATGCTGATGGACCGATTCCCGGACCCATCCACGCGCCCGAGGACACCGTCGCCCTCAACCGTCGAACGGCTCGTCAAGCAGATGTCCGGCGACCATAACCCCGCCCTCCCGGCCAAGAAGCGGGAGACAAGGTCGCTGTCACCCCAGCACATGCACCGACCGCGTCACGTCTTCGGCCCAGGAGACGAATGCCAGATGGATGCCACAACGCTCGACATATTCGTCCGCATGCCCAGCGGGGACATCGCGCGCCCTCACCTCACCGCCCTCGTCGACAAGCGCACGCGCAGCGTCGTCGGACTCAATCTCACGGAAGCAGCGCCGAGAGGCATCGACCACGCCGTGCTTCTCGCCAACGCCCTCGTCCCGCGCAAGCTCCGGTCCTGGGCAAAGGACTACGAGGCGCTCGGTCTCCCCCAGATGCCCTGGGCTAGGCACCTGACGAAGGAACAAGCTGCGACCTTCGACGCCTACCGGCCCTACATTTTCCCGAGCCGCATCCTTATCGACAACGGCCCCGACTTCCGCGGAGAGGTTTTCGGCGCCGGGTGCGAAAGGTACGGCATCTCGTTGACGCAGGCACCCGTTCACGACCCGACGGCGAAGGCCATCGTCGAGCGGTTCTTCCACACCGTAAAGACCAAGTTCTGTCAGTACGTTCCCGGGTATAGCGGTGGCAATGTTCTAAACCTCGGCAAGAACGCCCTCGATGGACCGCTACTGACTCTGTCGGAACTCGCCGAACTCCTCGACAAGTGGGTCGCCATTGTCTGGCAGAACCGGCGCCACGACGGTCTCGAAGACGACTACCGGGCGAACTGGAACCACTCCCCTAACTCGATGTACGCCGCCTGCGTGGAACTGACTGGTCACTTCGTCCTCGCGTACAAGGAAGAAGACTTCATCGCCCTGCTCCCCTCAGACGAGCGCACCGTCCAGTCCGACGGCATCGAGATGAACGGGCGCATGTACGACAGCCCCCATCTCGCGCCCTTGCGCAACCGCAGGCGGACCGACAACACCACCCCCAAGGTCACCATCCAGTATGACCCGAGCGACGAGCACCGCATCTGGCTTCGCTCCTCCGACGACACCGGGTGGGTCACCTGCTACTGGGTCAAAGAGCGAGGCAGGTCCCGACCCCTGGCCGACGCCATCGCCCTCGAAGCGCACCGCCAGACACTCGAGACCCTCACCCTCAGTGACGCGGAGGCCGATGTCATGATGGTCCGCTTCCGCGACCGCGCGGTGACCGAATCTGTCGACAGCGTGAAACAGGCCGCACTCGAGAAGAAGAAGAAGGACAAGGAGAAGAGGGCCAATGAAACCCTCGGCGACATCCTCACACCTGACACCGACAGCCACAACGACTTCGTGAACTTTGCGAACTTCGACATCGGCTGAAGCCTCACAGAAAGACAAGACTATGTTTACCACTCCCATTGGGCACTTCGACCAGCGCGAGCAACTGCAAGAACTCCTCGGCACCAGGGCAGAGGCTGCCGTCACACCCGTCACCCTCGACGACTACAAGAGCTGGCCTCGCGCTCAGCGGCGGGCATTCGACATGGAGCGTAGTCGCCGAATCGCCGACTCCATCGTCATCATCACTCCCGCCCTCCAGCAGCTGAAACTGGCATACCGACGAGCCGCCCGCGTCGCCCACCGGCCCGTGGGCAGGACCGGCATCATCTTGGACGGCGACCCGACCACCGGCAAGACCACCGCCGCACTCTGGGTCATGGGCCAAGCACATGCGGGCCACATCGACCGTCACCCTCGATGGAAGGAGGACGGGCACGTCCCGGTGGTATACCTCGAGATTCCACCGAAGTGCACGGGGAAGATGCTGATGGGCCGCATCCTCAACTTCTTCGGTGAGCCGGTCATTCCCCGGATGACACTGGAAGAACGCACGCGACTCGTCACTGACCTGTTCGCCAAGTCGCACACATCCCTCGTCGTGTTCGACGAGATTCAGAATCTCGCACAGTCGAGCATCGCGGGCCGCTTCGAGAGCGCACAGGCCATCAAGAACCTCATGAACGCGGTCAAGGCGGTCCCGTTGTATGTCGGGTTCAATCTCGCCTCGTCGCAGTTCACGAACGATGAGCTCGGGGCGCAGTTCGCAGGGCGTTGTCCCTCGGTACACCTCGGCAAGCTTGATATCTCCACCAGCGACGGACGGCAGGTGTGGGGTGGGGTCATCATGGCGTTCGAGAAGCAGCTGGGGTTGCTGGCGCACCCCCCGCAGTCGCTGCTCGAGCACGCCGTCTACTTGTGGACACGAACGCGTGGCTCCATCGCAGCACTTTCGCGGCTGCTGACGACCGCAGCACTCGACCTCATTGAAGACGGCGACCCCGACGCCGAAATCATCACGAAGAAGCTGCTCGACTCCGTCCCTCTCGACCTGACCAGCGAGCGACTACTCTCCGAGGCCAATGCTGTTGCGGAGGGGGCCAGCCATGCTGCCTGACCGCACGTGGCCCTTCCACGTCCGTCCGGGCTCGTTCGAGACCGTGGACAGCTATCTGCGACGCCTGCGAACCGCAAACCTCGTCACTGATGTCACCTGGCGGGCCTGGCTGAAATCGACCATGCGCAAGACCGGGATATCTCGTGTTGACCTGCTCCCGGCACTCGCCGAGCGCGTCGGCGGGCTGCGTCCCGGACACTTCGCCCACCCATCGACACCAACCCACGCCGACGGTTCCACGTGTGAGAAGTGCGTGACCGGTCTCGACGCCCGCTTCGGATGCGTGCGCTGCACTCTGGGTGAGCGTGTCGAGCAGAGAGCCCACGATGGTCCACGCGTCTGTCGTCGTCACATGATGTGGGTCGGACCCGGCGTCGCCCCTGAGTCTCAACGGCAGGTCGCCGTGGACGCGCTGCGGGCCGACCGCCGGTATCGCCGACTTCGCCGGAAGAAGCTGCTGGATGCCCACCGCCTCGCCGAGATTGAGGCCTCCATTGAAATGTGGGCAACGGCCGAGGACAGACTTGTGCCTCCGCCCGAGCGCTTCGTCGTCGCAGTGGCCCTGGCCTCCACCATCTTCCGTCCGGGCGCACTGGACACATACATGTCTCGGGACGTCGATGCCGCCGACCGCTACGCGGCCCTCTCGGCTGTCGTGGTGGGAATCGTCGGAGATGAGGCGTGCATCCCGCTCATCGACGACCTCTGGCTCCTCGTGCGGGCTACGGGACACCAGGACCAGTCCGACCCGCACTCCTTCGTCTGCACCCGAAAGCGCGAGAACCAGGACGAGCGTGGAGAGCTGGAGCAGCTGCGCACGTCCGCGTACCCGCGATGGCATCACCTGCACCTCACGCAGTATGTGTCATCGACGTCCGTCGGCACCCGTTTCGAGCGTATCGCTCTGGGAGGCAAGAAGTACCTCTACGCCTGTGCTCGCGGACATGTCTTCGAGCAGCGACTGCGGACGTTGAAGGCCACGAAGACGACCGTCGGCTGTGGTGTCTGCGCCAACAGAACGCTGCTGCGTGGATTCAACTCGCTCGCCGACACTCACCCCCACCTCGCGTCGGAGTGGCACCCGACCAAGAACGGCGACCTTCGCCCGCATGACGTCATCGCGGGTTCCCCCGACGAGGTGTTCTGGCTCTGTGAGTTGAACCACACCTATGAGACGAGTCTCAGCAAGAGGAAGAAAGGAGTGGGATGCGGCTACTGCGCCAATCGTCTGGTCGACCCGAGTATCAACGCTCTCTCCTTCACACACCCCGCAGCCGCTGCGGAGTGGCACCCGGAGCGCAACGGGGAGCGCACCCCGGAGCAGGTCGTCGCGGGGTCCAGTGATTTCGCGTGGTGGACCTGCCCTGAGCACGACGCATACGAGATGAGAATCGCCAACCATGTCGTGCTCGGACACGGGTGCACATATTGCGGGCGCAGCAAGGTCCACCCGAAGAACTGTTTGGCCGTGACCCATCCGGACACGGCCTCGCGCTGGCACCCCACGAGGAACGGTTCGCTCACCCCGTTCGATGTGCTCTCCGGCTCCGGTAAGGAGGTCTGGTGGCTATGTAAGGAGAAGAACCACCACTACTCGTCCCGGGTCCACGTCCAGAGCCGGGGGAACGAATGCAACATCTGCACCGGCCGCGTCGTCGACGAACAGAACTGCATGCGCACCACCCGGCCCGACCTGGCACAGCAGTTCCACCCGACCATGAACGGCTCACTGAGCCCAGACAACGTCCTCGCGACCACGACGAAGACCATCCACTGGTTGTGTGAGAACGGTCACGACTGGCCCGCGACCGGCCAGATGCGAGGAGGCAAAGGAACGGGCTGCCGCTACTGCGCGAACTCCGCCGTGTGGCCCGGATGGAACGACATGGCGACCACGCACCCTCACCTCGTCGCCGAGTGGGACTGGGATGCGAACGGCGACCTCACCCCGCATGATGTCGTCGCAGGCACGAACAAGCACATCGCCTGGAAATGCAATGACTGCGGCCACCGCTGGCCCGCTCAGGGGGCGGACCGCTCAGTAGGCGGGGGGTGCCCGGACTGCGCGCGGAAGAGGAGGCGGCGAACGTCCTAACTTCGACGTCACCGTATCGAGGGCCGCGCGTGGAGCAACAGTGCGCATCTCTCAACGTAAGCGGCGCGCAGACTGTCACCGTCGATGCGTCCATCTGATGAACTACACCGCTCGGCTGCGGCGTCCACAATGTCCTCTCGGACGCACGCGAGGGACAGCGACTGGCTTCAGCTCGGCCTCGTTGTGCCTGGCATGGGCGCGCTGACGCAATCCTTCCTGAGTGACCTGGACGGCTGACTATATTGTCCGCATGGGCTTGAGTTGTTGGCTCAACTACTCACTGCGCCGATCAGCGCCCAGTGTCTTCCTCACTTTGCTATCGCTGCGCCTGAATTTTCCTGCGACCAGCATGAGCGGATGAGCCTTCGCGGGTTCCCCCTGGGGCAGCCGTGCCGTTCGACGGGTGGCCGGCGCTGAGCTACTCCAGGGGAACCTGCTACTCCGTTCACGATGATGACGACAATCATCAAGACGGTCGCGAACGATACGCTTCACGGCTAGACGTCAGTCGAAACGAACCAGCCCGAGAATTGGTGTTCGAACATCTTCAGACCAATGGCGGAAGCTTCGAGGAGCATCTCGATGAAGTGCGCCTCAGCTACGCTCGATCCTGTCGCGCCGCCGGAGAACCAAAAGCCCTCTTCACTGTGCATGCCTACGTACCGAGGGTAGGACCGTTCAATCGAGCGGACCCGCTGGCTGCCAGGCACCAGGGTGATGTGCATGGGATGCGGCTGCCTAAGAGGCGCAACCGCCGCGTGAATCTGTATGCCCACACCCTCCGGCTTAGGAATGAGATACACATCGACCACCTTCTGCGCGAGAGCAGTCGGCGTCACGCTGTCGCGTGGGGCATCCCACCGCTCAGTGCCGTCACCTAGCGGCGTAGGCTGAGCTCCCAGGAAGTATCCGCGTACGGACCAGTCAGCCTTACTGGTATCGAACTCAAAGAACACGAGGTCAGTCCATGGTTCCTGAGAGGAGCGGAAGCGGACCTTGATGTCGCCGTCCTCGTCGTAATTCCAGGCGATGTTCGCGCGGTCGAGCACCTCACCGATCTGGGTTGACGTGGTTCCTGTCAGATCCATGGTCCGTGCCTGACCACGGGTTTCCTCGCCCAGCCCGGTGATGACGTAGATGTCTACAGCGCCGTCCGAGTTGATGCGAGCGATGCCGGGGATCCCCACCACCGACGGCGTCCCGGCTTCGTTCATCACCTGAACCACCTGTTCCCAGTAGGGAGATGACGGCGTGGCATATGCGAGAATCACACCACCGAGCTCGCCGCGCTTGGCGCCGAGCATGATCACGACGGTGTCCCGAGTGATCAAACTCATATTGATGTGGTGCCCAGTCGCAGAACCATCGCCGAGTTGGACGCCGCGCGACCCGTCCTCGAGACTGAGTGCGCCGGGTTCTTCGAACGCCGCGTCCATCCTCGAACTGAGGGTTCCCTCGCTGCTGAGGGTGAGCACAAACCCGAGGTTTGGGTCCCCGAACCCGACCGATGTTCTCTTCGCCTTACGTCCCCACATCGCAGAGCTCCCCCAGGGCTGATCAGTTTCTTCTTCGCGATCATACTGATCGCCAGCAACCACCGAGCATCGATTCACCAGTGAAACGACGACCGATAAGCTCACGGCATGACGATGGTCGAGCCGCCTCCTCTTGATCCACTGACTGGTGAAGAGCGGCTACTTGGAGTCGACGCATCGATCTCCGACTTCTGGCGGTTCGCACTGCCAGACGTCACGACGAACAACGTTCGTGGGTGGCTGGCCGAGTACCTCGTCTGGCGTGCCGCCGGGGTCGAAAGGCCGGTGCGCATCGAATGGGACGCGTTCGATGTGCTCTGGGGCGACGTCCGCATCGAGGTAAAGTCCAGCGCTCTTCTGCAGCGGTGGCCGCAGCGCCAACCCTCCGCGCTCGCGTTCTCAGGTCTTCGCGGAAAACTCCTGGACCCTGTGACGAACACATACGCCGCCGAGTCGACCTACAACGCCGACGTCTACGTTCTCGCCGTAAACCTTGCCGGGCGAGAGCAGTTCAATCAACTCGACATCACGAAGTGGCAGTTCGCCGTAGTCTCGCGCGCTGCGCTTGAGGCAACTGGTCAGTCAACCCTCACTTGGGTGCGAGCACAGCAGCTCGCCACCGCGGTCGTACGCTACGACGAACTCGCGGCGGCGATCCAAGAAGCTGCCTCGGGATAGCGTTCGAGCCCAAAGGGTCGCCGACCGGGCTCCCCTCATCGCAGGCCCACAACACCGAGAGCGATCCGCGGATCAGCGGAACGACAGGCGAACCATGGAGGCGTCACCGAGTCGACAGGATGGCAAGTTAGGGGCGTCGCGGTCGTTCCGGGTGACGGACTCTCAGCCGGTGCGAGCACTCGCCCTGGCGGCCTGAACACACGAGCATCGGTGCGTTGCTCCAACCGCTTCACGAAGGGGAAGCGGACGCGCGAGTCGATGTCATAGTGTTGGCCGAGCTGGCAGAGATCGCCTCCCGAATGCCCACCGCACTGCTGGCGGGCGACGCTAAACCCTGGCTTCCGCGGACGCAGCGGCAGGCGCTTCCAGGGCCTCGACGGCTGAGATCATGTCGGCGATGGAGCCGAACCGCGCGGATTCGTCGAGACTGGTCGCGCGGTTCACGATGTCGCCGACCGCGCCTCTGGCGACACCCAATCGGGTCTTGCCAGTGAAGATGAACGAGATGATGACCCCGGCAGCGTAGATGTCATTCGTGGGCTTGAAACCTTTAAAGGATTCGAGAAGCGGGTCAAGGATCGACCCCTTCATCTCCGTCTCCGTCCGCGTGAAGTCAGAGTCCCGATGCTTGTACAGGCCGAAGTCCGAGAGCTTCACGAGCACGGCCCCCATGTCGTACTTCTTGATGAGGATGTTGTTGCGGCTGATGTCCCTATGGAGCGTGCCGCGTAGGTGGAGGTAGTTGAGCCCATACAAGAACTGGAGGGTCACGCGCTTGCGTGTTGACCAGGTAATCGTCGAGTTTCCCTTGCGTATGTACTCTCCCAGGGCCTCATCGCAGTACTCCATGGTGAAGGAGTTGCGGTTCGAGTCGTAGTTATAGGCCTCGACGATGTACGGGAAACGAATCGTACGTAGCAGGTCGAACTCCGCGCGGAATCGGGCGAGATCACGCTCAGAGATGTTCGCCTTTGCTCGCTTCACCGCGAACGTTTCGTTGTACAGCGCATCGTCGTACTTGTGGACCAGCGCGTAGGAGCCTTCCCCGACGAGCGTCAGAACTGGCGGGGCATCGCTCTTACGTTGCGGTGCTGGCGCCGACGTGAACATCACCGGCTCGTAGCGCTCGATCTCTATGCGTTCGACTGCGTCCGGTACCGGGCTTCCTCCCGAGTACACCAGAAACGACTTGCACTCTTCAATGAGCTTTCTGTAGTCCTCGCGCACCTCGAAAGTCACACCAGCACGCTTGAGCGATTTCCTCATGTCGCTGATCAGCTGTATCAGGTCCATGAGGTCGCGACTGTCGCCCGCATTGAAGTGACGCCCCATGGTCATCTTCGTGTTCATGAACCGGAAGTGGCCGTTGAGCCTCTCGTGCAGGACCGCGAAGATGCCATCCAATGGTGGCACCTCGGCTGAGTACAAAGCCAGGTACTCCGGCTCGGCATCATCGGGGTCGATATCTGCTGCCAGCCCGCGAGCGACGTCGTCCAGGGTGACCATACATTCATCCTGGCAGAGCAGGAGCGCACCCTGGCAGAGCGGGAGCGACGCACTGGTACTTCAGCGCTTGCTGAAGCAATGGTCAGCGCTCCCGCCGGAGAGGGAGGCTGGGCAGATAACCGCCCTGCGTGACATTGCTCTCCTGTTGGTTCGGCACTTGCTGCAACTAGAGGCGAGCATCGTGCAGGAGTTTCGACGCGTTCGACACTCTCTTCGACCCCAGACTCGTCGGCCGGATACGGCGACCTTCAAGAAACGAATTATCCCCGCTGACGTCAACATCGTGACTGCAAGGACGCTCGGCGTGAACGACGACTTCAGTTGCACACCAGATCTACACCGAGCCCGAGACGTCGCCCGCTGTGGCTACCCTGAAGCGCGGAGGAGCGTGCACTCCTCACAGAATTAGCTAGCCCCAGGTGTAGAGGTGAACTTCGAGCGCGGACTCCAACCTCCAGATCGTGCGGAGGTCCGGCCAGGACTCACCCAGCAGAATCTTCCTGATCGTGCCTTCATCGAGTCCAGAGTCACGGGCGACCGCACGGACCGACCTTTCCCCCATAGCGGTCCGCAAATTCAATGCGAAACGGCGAGCCGCCTCACCCGATGGATCTGCAGATGGTTGGTCAGGCCACTTCGGAGAGAGCATGGCAGGTGTCGCTCGGGCTTCCTTACGTGCCATCCCACAGCCTTCCGATCTTGGATCCCTGTAAACACCGGGATCAGCTACGTCCTTCTGGATCGACTTCGCCGAGTTGGTTCAACTTCGATTGGAGAAATCGCACCTTCAGTGACGTCTCATACTCAGTCCACCAGGAGCGCGGGCTCCTCGAGGATGGAGGCGACGTCGGCGATGAAGCGGCTCATGCCGTCGCCGTCGATCACGCGGTGGTCGAACGAGCCGGCGACCGTGGTCACCCAGCGCGGGCGCACCTCGCCGTCGACGACCCAGGGCTTCTGGCTGATCGTGCCCATGGCGACGATGCCCGCCTCCCCCGGGTTGATGATCGGCGTGCCCGCGTCCATCCCGAACACGCCGATGTTCGTGATGGTGATGGTGCCGTTCTGCTGGTCGGCCGGCGGGGTCTTGCCCTCGCGTGCCGTGAGCGTGAGCCGGTTCAGGGCGCGGGCGAGGTCCTTCATGCTGAGGTCCTGCGCGTCCTTGATGTTCGGCACGAGCAGACCGCGGGGCGTGGCGGCGGCGATGCCGAGGTTCACGTAGTGGCGCACGGCGATCTCGGCCCCGGCTTCGGTGTCGATCCAGGCCGCGTTGACCATCGGCGTCCGGCGGACCGCCCAGATCACCGCGCGGGCCATGATGAGCAGCGGCGAGACCTTGATGTCGGCGTAGTCGGGCGAGGCCTTGAGGCGCTTGACGAGCTCCATCGTGCGGGTGGCGTCAATCTCCTTCCACACCGTCACATGCGGGGCGGAGTACGCGCTCTGCACCATCGCCGACGACGTCGCCTTGCGCACGCCCTTCACGGGGATGGACTCGGTGCGGTCGTCGCCGGCCGCCGACGGGCGCACGGGCGCGAGGCCACGCGCCAGGCCGGACGGGGCCTGCGGCGCGGGCACCGTCTCCTCCCGCACGCTCCCCCACTCCGGGGTCTCGATGTTGCGGAAGACGCTGGCCTGGGAGGCGTGCTTCATGACGTCGTCCCGGGTGACCTCGCCGTCGGCACCCGTGGGTGTCACGCTCGTGAGGTCGACGCCGAGGTCGCGGGCGAGCTTGCGGATCGGCGGCTTCGCGATCACGCCGACCGACGACCGGACGGGGCGCTCGGCCGGGCGCTTGCGTCGCGAGGTCGCGCCGCTGCCGGAGCCGTAGCCGACGAGCACCGACCCGCCGCCCTCCTCGGGCGCGGGCGCCTCGGCCGTGGCGACGGTGCCGGGGGCGACCGAACCGGTCCCCGAGCCGGCCGCAGGGTCGGTCACGAAGGTGATGATCGGGGTACCGACCTCGACCGTCGCCCCCTCGTCGACGAGCAGCTCGCCGACCACACCCGCGTGCGGGGAGGGCAGCTCGACCAGGGACTTCGCGGTCTCGATCTCGCAGATGACGTCGTTGATGGCCACCCGGTCGCCCGGGGCCACCTTCCACGCGACGATCTCGGCCTCGGTCAGCCCTTCGCCGACGTCCGGAAGGGGGAAGTTCTGCGTGCTCATGACGGGTCCTTTCGTGGGCCGCGTTCACAACTCAGGAGACTCGAACCGGTGCGCGCCCCTGCGCCCGCGCTGGACGGGTGAAGGGGGCGGTTGTCCTGAGTTGTGAACATGGAACGTCGGTGTCAGTAGGCCAGGGAGCGGTCGACGGCTTCGAGGATGCGGTCGGCATCCGGCAGGTAGGCGCCCTCGAGCTTCGCGGGCGGGAACGGGGTGTCGTACCCCGAGACCCGCAGCACCGGAGCCTCGAGGGCGTAGAACGCGCGCTCCATGACGGTCGCGGCGATCTCGCTGCCGAGGCTCGTGAATCCCGGAGCCTCCTGCGCGTAGACCATGCGTCCGGTCTTGCGCACCGACCCGAGGATCGGCTCGTAGTCCACCGGCGACAGCGAGCGCACGTCGACGACCTCGCAGCTCGTGCCCTCGGCCTCGGCGAGCGCGGCGGCCTGGAGCAGCGTCGTCACCATGGCTCCGTGTCCGACGAGCGTGACGTCGGTTCCGGTCCGCACCACCCGCGAGGAGTGCAGCCGGACGGCGGAGGCGTCGAGCTCGACCTCGCCCTTCGGCCAGTACCGGCTCTTCGGCTCCAGGAAGATCACCGGGTCGTCCGAGGCGATGGCCTCCTGGATCATCCAGTAGGCGTCGTTCGCGGTGGACGGCGACACCACGCGCAGACCGGGGGTGTGCGTGAAGTAGGCCTCCGGGCTCTCCTGGTGGTGCTCGACCGCCCCGATGTGCCCGCCGTACGGAATGCGGATCACGACGGGCAGCCGCAGCGACCCCTCGTGCCGGTTGGTGAGCTTGGCGAGCTGGGTGGTGATCTGGTCGAACGCGGGGAAGACGAAGCCGTCGAACTGGATCTCGACGACGGGACGGAATCCGGCCATCGCGAGGCCGATCGCGGTGCCGACCAGGGCCGACTCCGCGAGCGGGGTGTCCAGCACGCGCTGCTCGCCGAAGTCGCGCTGCAGGTGCTCGGTGATGCGGAACACGCCGCCGAGCTTGCCGATGTCCTCGCCCATGAGGATGACCTTCGGGTCGTCCTCCATCGCCTTGCGCATACCGGCGTTCAGCGCCTTGCCCAGCGGCATGGTCTCCCGGGTCACTGGCCTTCTCCTTCGAACGACGCCTCGTAGCGGGCGCGCCAGGCTTTCTGCTCCTCGATCAGCGGATGCGGCTCGCTGTACACGTGGTCGAACATGAGGTCGGCGCGGGGCGGGCCGAGCTGCACGGTGCGGGCGCGGAGGTCTTCCGCGGCATCGGCGGCCTCGGCGTCGACCTCGGCGAAGAAGCTCTCCTCGGCGCCGCGGTTCTCCAGGAACGCGCGCATCCGGACGATCGGGTCCCGCCCGGCCCACGCGAGCTCCTCGTCGTCGCCGCGGTACTTCGTGGGATCGTCGCTGGTCGTGTGCGCGCCGAGCCGGTAGGTCACGGCCTCGATGGCGCGGGGTCCGCCGCCGGCGCGCGCCTCGTCGAGGGCCACCCGGGACACCGCGTAGCTGGCGAGCACGTCGTTGCCGTCCACGCGGACGCTCGGGATGCCGTACCCGGCGCTGCGCTGCACGAGCGGCACGCGCGACTGCGTGGTGACGGGGACCGAGATCGCCCAGTGGTTGTTCTGCAGGAAGAACAGTGTCGGGGCCTGGTAGCTCGCCGCGAACACCATGGCCTCGTGCACGTCGCCCTGGCTGGAGGCGCCGTCGCCGTAGTAGACGACGACCGCCTCGTCGCGCTCAGGGTCGCCGGTGCCGGTGCGCCCGTCGAACGTGAGGCCCATCGCATAGCCGGCGGCGTGCAGCACCTGCGAGCCGAGGACGAGCGTGTAGAGCCGGGTGTTGCCGTTCTTCGGGTCGGTCGGGTCCCAGCCGCCGTGGGAGACGCCGCGCATGAGCTTGATGATGTCCACCGGGTCCACGCCGCGGATCCGGGTGACCGCGTGCTCGCGGTACGAGGGGAAGATCGTGTCCTGCGCGCGGGCGGCCCGACCGGAGCCGACCTGCGCCGCCTCCTGTCCGCGGCTCGGCGGCCACAGGGCGAGCTGGCCCTGGCGCTGCAGGTTGGTGGCCTGGGTGTCGATCGCGCGGATGCCCACCATGTCGCGGTAGAGCTGCGCGAGCTCGGCGTCGGGGATGGCCTCGATGAGCGGCAGGTACTGCTCCGCGGCGGGCGTCGGGGCGACCTTTCCGGTCTCGTCCAGAACGCGCACGAGGGGGGTCTCAGAGGTGCTCACGGTCCCCACGCTACCCGCGTCGGCATGCCGGGTCACGCATACCTAGGACGCCCTCGTATCTCCCCGGAACCCCGAGATTCCGCGGTTCGCAGGGCGGTGCCGCGCTCAGCGGAGGGTCGCCGCGACCTCGAGCACGCGGGCGACGGCCGCCTCCTCGCCGACGGAGATCCGGATGCCGTCGCCGGAGAACGGACGCACGATCAGGTCGGCGTCGACGAACGCCGCCGCGACCTCGTCGGTGCGCGCGCCGGTCGGCAGCCAGACGAAGTTGCCCTGGGCGTCCGGCACCTCCCAGCCCTGCGCTCGGAGCCCCTCGACGAGACGGGCGCGACGTTCGACGATCACGGCGACGCGCTCCAGGAGTTCGGCTTCGGCGTCGAGGCTCGCGATGGCGGCGTTCTCGGCCGCGGACGTGACCGACAGCGGGATGCCGGTCGTCCGTGCCGCGTCGAGCACCTTCTCGTGGCCGATCGCGTAGCCGACCCGGAGGCCCGCCAGACCATAGGCCTTGGAGAACGTGCGGAGGACGACCACGTTCGGGTGCGTCTCGAACACGCGCTCGGCCAGGCCGTCGACGGCATCGGGGGCGATGACGAACTCGGCGTAGGCCTCGTCGAGGATGATGAGCACGTCGGACGGCACACGGTCCACGAACGCCGCGAACTCGGCAGAGGTGACGACGGGTCCGGTCGGGTTGTTCGGGGTGCAGACGATGATCGCGCGCGTGCGGTCGGTCACGGCGTCGGCCATCGCGTCGAGGTCGTGGCGGGAGTCGGCCGTCAGCGGCACCTGCACCCCTGTCGCGCCCGCGACCAGCGGCAGGCTCGGGTACGCCTCGAATGACCGCCAGGCGTAGACGACCTCGTCGCCGACCGAGGCAGTGGCGAGGACGAGCTGATGCAGGATCGCGACACTGCCGGAGGCGACATGGACCTGCTCGGGCTCGACCCCGTAGCGGGCCCCGAGCCGCGCACGCAGGCGGCCGGCGGTGGCATCGGGATACCGGTTCATCGGCGTCGTGTGCTGCAGCGCGTCGAGGACCGAGGGCAGCGGGTCGAACGGATTCTCGTTGCTGGAGAGCTTGAAGGCCTCGGGACCGGCCTGCTTGCCCTGGCGGTACGGCGCGAGGGAGGCGATGGCGGGACGGATGCGGGGCAGGGTCGGCTCGGTCACGCGTCGAGTCTAGGACGTGCGGCCCGCCACCCTTTCGAGGCCGAGGGCCCGGTGATACCATTCTGGTATGGCTATGACGGTGCGACTCCCTGAGGAACTCGATGCACGGCTCGAAGACATCGCACGAGCCCGGCACGTCTCCAAGCACGCCGTGATCATCGAGGCGGCCACCCGGTTCGCGGACAGCGAGTCCAAGACCGATCGAGTTCTGGCGCTCGCGGACGAGGTGACCGAACGCTACGGCGACGCCATCACGCGCCTCGAAGACGCCTGATCGATGGCAACCGAGTACATCGAGCCCGAGCAGGCCCTCGCGCTGATCGCGAAGCTCGGCCTGCATGTGCGCGACGAGGGGCTGCTCTTCTCCGCTCTGGCGCGACCCGCCGCCGGCATGTTCGGCGTCGATGCGTATCCGACGTTCGCGGAGAAGGCGGCGGCCCTGATGAGCTCCGTCGCCCAGAATCACGCACTGTTCGACGGGAACAAGCGCACAGCGCTCTATCTCACCTTCATCTTCATCCGGCTGAACGGCTACGACATCACCTTCACGAACGACGAAGCCTTCGAGTTCGTCATCGATGTCGCGCAGAGCCGGATGGATCTCGGGGAGATCGCCCAGGTTCTCGCCGCCCACATCCGTCCGGTGGACGACCGCGGCTGACACCGCGGGCCCCTCGTGGGAGACTGAACGCATCATGCGCTTCATCATCCGGGTCGTCGTCAACGCGTTCGCCATCTGGGTCGTCACGCTCATCCCCGTGCTCCAGGTCACGGTGCGCGCCTTCCCGCCGGGCGAGACGCTCCAGCTCGTCCTGACGCTGCTCGCGGTCGGAGCCCTCTTCGCCCTGGTGAACACCATCATCGGCACGGTCGTGAAGATCGTCGCCTTCCCGCTGTACATCCTCACGTTCGGCCTCATCGGCTTCCTCATCAACGGCTTCCTGCTCTGGCTGACCGCCTGGATCACCAGCAGCTTCGGGTGGGGTCTGACGGTCGAATCGTTCTGGTGGGGCGTTCTCGCCGCCCTGATCATCTCGATCATCAACGGCATCTTCGGCTTCATCCTGCGCCCGCAGAACAAGCGCTCCCGCCGCGACTGACCCGTCTGCGGACGGCGCGTGCGGCTCACGGATCGGGGAGCACACGCTCCGCGCGGTACTCGGTGCGTTCGACGGTGACGGCGCGGTCGAGGTCGGCCCAGTAGGCGTCGAGAGCCACCGCTCGCGGGTCGGCGGAGGCGTCCACCATCGCCGCGGTCTCGATGTAGTTCTCCAGCGAATGCGTCTCGAGCGCGAGGTCCTGGCGACCGGCATCCGGATCTCCCACCCGACTGGCGGTGAAGCTGTCGGCGGACCCCGTGCCCTCCCTCGCCCCTCCTGCGGCGAGCGCGGACACCGCGTCGTCGGTGTGCCGGAGCTGCACGAGCGTCTGGTCGGCGGGGAGCATCGGCTCGACCGGGCTCCCGGCGGTGATCTGGGTCGTCACCGTGAACGCGCTCTCCATCGACAGGTGCGCTGCGATCATGCCGCCCTGCGAGTGCGCGACGACGTCCACCCGATCCCCGGGTCTCGCACCCGTCGCGGCCAGCGCGTCGAGGGTCGCCTGATACGACGCGGACCGGCCCCCGGTGTAGAGCTCGATGTTCGACTTCATGTCCCAGGCCTCGGGACCCCCGCCCTCGCGCAGCGACATCGAACGGCTGCCCGAGACGTAGACGACGTAGCGCGGAGATTCGCCCGGAACCGTGTACTTCTCGATCGCCAGCTGCGCGCCGCCGGCAGACGGCATACGGCGGAAGGCGCTCGCCAACCCGCTCGGCGCCCCGGCCGGACGGGAGCGCGAGGTGACCGATACCCGCACCGGATCCGCCGTCGCACCGAGCACCATCCCGGGCCGCACGCGCCCCAGCTCCGACGTCACGCCGACGACGGCGCCGCCCAGGAACATCGGCGGGAGCAGCCCTCCGGCGTCGAACTGATCGCCCAAGCCGCGGAAGCGTCGGTCGTCCGCTATCCGTTCCTGCGCGTCGGCCAGCGCGGCCAGACGCTCGTCGGCGGCGAGGATCAGCCGCAGGCGCCCCTCCACCGCAGCGGCCGCAGCCGTATCCGTCCGCGCCAGCGCCTCCGCCTGCGCCCGCAGCTCGACGACCTCGTACACCTCGGCCATGAGGTCGAGATCGGCGGCCGTCTCCTGGACACGCGCCGCGAGCGCCTCCAGCGCCGTCACTGCGGACCGCAGGGACCACGCCGCCGACGCCAGCGCTGTCCATGCTGCGGAGCCGAGCAGCGCCTCGACACACCCCACCGCGTCCTGCACCTCCGCACACACCGGCACGACACCCCGCACCCGCGCCGCGAGCTCGCGGAGCTGCGCCGTGTCCACCGCGATCGAGCCGCCGTGGTCGATGTTGAGCCCGCTCATGCACCCGCGACCTCCCCGCGGCACGCCTGCAGCATCCGGCGCACCGTCGCCGTGTCGTCCGACAGCCGCCAGAGGGCCCAGCGCAGCGCCTCGACGCCATCGGACTCCCAGGCGCACGCGTCACGCAGAGCCGTCAGCGTGGAAGCCAGATCGTCGAGCCCCGCGAGGGCGGCGTCCAACTCGGACAGCACCCGAGCCCGCAGCGCAGGATCGACACCGGGAGAGAGGGCGGTGAGGGCGAAGGACGACATGGACCCAGCCTCCCGCCCAGGCCGTGTCCGTTGCGGCCAGGGCCCCTCGGACGGCCGCGACCAGTGGAGAGCCGGTTCTCCCCCAGGGCCGTGCAGGAGGGTCGAGCCGCACCACGATCCGATGCCCGCTGTGCAGGAACGGCATCGACCGGCAGAATGGATCCGTGACAGCCCGAGATCCCTTCCGCGTGATCTTCGTCTGCACCGGCAACATCTGCCGCTCCCCCATGGCGGAGGTCGTGTTCCGGGACCTCGCGGAGCGGCAGGGTCTCGGCGCCCAGATCGTCTCGCGCAGCGCGGGCACCGGGGACTGGCACCTCGGAGAGCGCGCCGACCACCGCACCATCGACGCCCTCGCCCGCCGCGGATACGACGGCTCGCTGCACCGCGCCCGCCAGTTCACCGCCGCTTCCTTCGCTGAGAACGACCTCGTCGTGGCCCTGGACCGCACGCATGAGCGCATCCTCCGCGAATGGGCCAGGGACGAGGATGAGGACGGCAAGGTGACCCTCCTCCTCGCTTTCGACCCCGACGCCTCGACGCATGACGTCCCCGACCCGTACTACGCGGGCCCGGAGATGTTCGATTCGGTGCTCGGTATGATCGAGACGGCGACTCGCGGCTTGTTCCGCCAGCTCGAACCCGCCCTGCGCCTGCCCCGCACGCCCCGAGCCTTCGGGGCCTGATCAGGAGGATTCCCCTGACTTTCCAGCCTTCGCTCCCGCCCCAGCCCCTCAGCCCCCTCGACGGCCGCTACCGCGCCGCCGTCACCGGGCTCGCGGACTTCCTCTCCGAGGCCGGACTCAACCGCGCCAGGGTCGAGGTGGAGGTGGAGTGGCTGATCGCCCTCACCGACCGTTCGCTGTTCGAGACGACCCCGCTGTCGGACGACGACAAGGAGCGCCTGCGCGCGCTGTACCGCGACTTCGGGCAGGCCGAGATCGACTGGCTCGCCGAGAAGGAGGCCGTCACGCAGCACGACGTGAAGGCCATCGAGTACCTCGTGCGCGACCGGCTCTCCACGCTCGGCCTCGACCACATCGCCGAGCTGACGCACTTCGCCTGCACGAGCGAGGACATCAACTCCGCGTCCTACGCCCTCACGGTCAAGCGCGCAGTCGAGGAGGTCTGGCTCCCGGCCCTCGACACCGTGATCGCGAAGCTGCGCGAACTCGCGGTCGAGCACGCCGACGCCGCCATGCTGTCCCGCACGCACGGCCAGCCCGCGACACCCTCGACCATGGGCAAGGAGCTCGCGGTCTTCGCCTGGCGCCTGGAGCGCGTGCGCAGCCAGATCGCCGGCTCCGAGTACCTCGCGAAGTTCTCCGGGGCGACCGGCACCTGGTCCGCCCACCTCGCAGCCGACCCCGATGCGGACTGGCCGACCATCGCCCGCGAGTACATCGAGGGTCTGGGTCTCGGGTTCAACCCGCTGACGACGCAGATCGAGTCGCACGACTGGCAGGTCGAGCTCTACGACCGCGTGCGTCACGCCGGCGGCATCCTGCACAACCTGGCCACCGACATCTGGACCTACATCTCGCTCGGCTACTTCGCGCAGATCCCGGTCGCCGGGGCCACCGGCTCCTCGACGATGCCGCACAAGATCAACCCGATCCGCTTCGAGAACGCCGAGGCCAACCTCGAGATCTCGGGCGCCCTGCTGGCGTCGCTCGGCCAGACACTCGTCACCAGCCGCCTGCAGCGCGACCTCACGGACTCCACCACACAGCGCAACATCGGCGTCGCGTTCGGGCACTCGCTGCTCGCTCTCGACAACCTGCGCCGCGGCCTGAACGCGATCTCGCTCTCGCGGGACGTGCTGCTCGCCGACCTCGATGTGAACTGGGAGGTGCTGGCCGAGGCGATCCAGACGGTGATCCGCGCCGAGGTCGTCGCCGGCCGGTCGAGCATCCAGGACCCGTACGCGCTCCTCAAGGAGCTCACGCGCGGTCACCGTGTCGGTGCCGCCGACCTCGCCGAGTTCGTGGAGGGCCTGGAGATCGGCGACGCGGCCAAGCAGCGCCTCCTCGCGCTGACCCCCGCGACCTACACCGGCATCGCGGAGCGCCTCGCCCGCTGAGGAGCTAGGAGCCCGACTCCCCGGAGTGCTCCTCGACCCTGTCCTTCGGCATGAACGACGCCGCCAGGAGGGTGAGAACCGCGGTCACGGCGACCGCGACGAAAACCCACACCGACGCGTGGACGATCGTCGCGGGGTCGTCGGGTCCCGCACCCTGCGCGATGACCGCGTTCGAGATCGCCCCGAACACCGCCACACCCACGGCGCTTCCCGCTGACCGCGCGAACGCGTTCATCCCGGTCACCGCTCCGCGCTCTCCCCAGCCGACCGAGGCCTGTGCGGCGATGAGGGTCGGGGCCGCACTCCACCCGAGCCCGAAGCCGAGGAGGAACGCGATGCCGGCGACGACGAACGGGTTCGGCCAGGAGGCGACGGCGGCGAGCGCGACGGCCGCGACGGTCGTGATGCTCATGCCGATGAGAGTGGTACGACGGAAGCCGATGCGCAGGTACAGCCGTCCGGCGTTCGCGGCGGCGAGCGGCCAGCCGAGTGTCAGAGCGGCCACCGCCAGACCCGACAGCAGCGGGGCGATCCCCAGGGACCCCTCGAGGTAGGCCGGGGCGAAGCTCGTCACGCCGAGCATCAGGGCCCCGATGCCGAGCGAGACCAACGTGGTCGTGAGGATGAGCCGACGGGTCACGAGGCGCAGATCGACGATCGGCTCCGCCACCCGGCGCTCGACGAACCCGAAGGCGACCAGCGCGACCGCCCCGATCCCGAAACAGAGGGCGCTCGGCACGGACAGCCATGCCCAGGCGTTCCCACCCTCCAGCATGCCGAGGATGAGCGCCGTGAGTCCGATGGTGAGCAGCACCGCTCCGCCGTAGTCGATGCTGTGGCGCTGGGTCTGCTTCTGCTCCCTGTACGTGCGCAGCAACATCCATCCGGCGATCAGGCACAGGGGCACGTTGATCCAGAAGATCCAGCGCCAGGCGTCGAGCTGGGCGAAGATGCCGCCGAGTGCGGGGCCCACCACCGAGGAGACAGCCCAGACGCTGGCGACGTATCCCTGCACCTTGGCGCGCTCGGCGACCGTGTAGATGTCACCGACGATGGTCATCGACATCGGAGCGACGGCACCGGCGCCTATGCCCTGGATGATGCGGAACACGATCAGCGCCGGCATGCTCCAGGCGAAGCCGCAGAGGACGGATCCGAGCAGGAAGAGGGCGATGCCGAGCAGGATGATCGGCTTGCGGCCCACGGTGTCGGCGAACCGCGAGTAGATCGGCACGCTCACGGCCTGCGCCAGCAGATACACGGAGAACAGCCACGGGAACTGCTGGTAGCTGCCGAGGTCGCGCACGATGCTCGGCACCGCGGTCGCCAGGATCGTGGCGTCGATCGCGATGAGGCCGGTGGCGAGCATGAGCGCGCCGAGGATGGGTCCCCGCTCCGACCGGAGTCCGATGGAGGCGCGGTCGACGGAGGCAGTCACTCCAGAGACAAGCGGAACGACCTCACCGATATTCCGCCCGATCTCCGCGTCACGACGAGGCGGGGCGTCCCGGCTCGTCGGTGGTGCCGTCGCTCGCGCCCTCGTCTTCCGCGTCGTACAGCACGGGGCGGTCGACGGTCTTCGTGACGTCAGCGGGATCGACCGCGAGCATGAGCATCGCGAGGATCAGAAGGGTCGCGATGAAGGCGCCGCCGCCGACGACGAGGCTCAGCGCCACGGGGGTGAGGCCCTCGTAGGTGCCGTTCGCGATGGCGGTGTTCACGCGGAGGGTGAAGGCGCCGGTGGAGACGAGGGTGACCACCATGGCGAACACGCCGCAGCCGAGCGCGATGCCGAGCAGGTGGAGGGGCCGCAGGATGTCCCGTCGGGTGGGCTTGTCGTCGCTCATCGCTCTCCTCCGTGCTCCACAGGAGCCGCATCGTTCTCGGGGGCGGCAGCGACGTCATCGGCGTCCGCGCGCTTCGGGGTGAGGCCGGCGATGCCGAGGAAGACGGCGACGATGGCCGCATACCCGCCGAACATCCCCACGCCGAGGATGATGCCGGACAGCTCGAACGTGCCCGCCTTCTCGATCGTGTACTCCTGGACGAAGCCCGACGGGATCAGCAGCAGGACGACCGCGAGGAGCACGCCCAGCGCGCCGACCGTGATCGCGTCGGTGGCGAGCGCTCCCCCGACGCGGCGGGCGCGGATGCCGGCGAGCAGCTCGAGGCCGCCGCTGAGCACGCCCCAGGTGATGAGCACGATGAAGAACATGTCGTCCGTGCGCCAGGCCGGCACGCCGCCGGCCATGCCGGCGATCGCGCTCACGACCGCGAGGAGGATCGCCGACCAGCGCGACCCCGCCGGGAGGACGAGCCACGCGGCGAGGATGTGCACGAGGGCGGTGACCAGCGCGAAACCGCTGAAGACGGCGAGACCGACCGCCGCGGAGTGATCCGAGGAGAAGGTGATCATCAGGGCGGCGACGGCGGCGAACAGCGCGCGCAGCAATTGCACGTGGCGCATGGTGAACGCGCGAGCAGGGACAGACATGACGGCCAGATCCTCCGGGGTTTCCCCACCAGTCTACGCGGGGCCAGGAGCCGGAAGCGCCCGGGGATGCTCGTGAAGCCCGGCGGATCTCCCCAGATCGATTGCCGGGCTTCACGACATACGCAGCAAGGGGGGCATCACTGCGTCGGGCCACTGCCGCAGGGTCGGGCACCCTCCCCGCGACATCGCAGCCCCGTGACCCACTTGCTCACCTGGTCCCCTGAGGTGTGCGCGTGCGGTCGTATGCTCACTCTAGAGATGTGTTCTTCACATACCGGGTGGGGGCTGTGATGGGTTTTGGGGACGGCGAGAGAAGAGGGGCGACGCCGGACGCGTTCGCCGCGGCACTGCGAGATGCGATCAACGCGAGACCGGTGACGCTGTCGTGGTTGCAGCGGCAGCTCCGCGACCGGGGCAACCGCGTCTCCATGGCCACGCTGAGCTACTGGCGGTCCGGGGCCCGCCGCCCGGAAGGACCGCAGTCGCTCGCCGCTCTCGCCGACATCGAGGATCTGCTGTGCCTCGACAGCGGGGCGTTGAGCCGGCTCCTGCGCCCGCACCGCACGGGGCCGCTGGGCCCGCAGGGGTTCCCGCTGGAGCAGGTCGACATGGAGCGGGCGGTCCGTGAGGTCTATGCCGCCCTCGGCGCCACCTATCCGGACACGTCGCGGGAGCTCACCGTCCATTCGGTCACGGACGTGGACGCCGACGGCGAGGTGTCCTCGTGCCTCACCCGCAGCATCGTGCAGTCCACCACCGGGGTCATCACGGCCATCCCCGTCCTCGACCTCACCCCCGGGGTCCCCGGACCTCCGCCGCTCCTGACGGCCGTGGCGGGCGGACGGGTCACGGCCCGCTACTCCCATCCGAACGGCGAGGCGCACGGTGCGCTGATCGAGCTCGACGTGCCCCTCGCGGCCCCGGACACCGCGGTGGTCGAGTGGTCGGTGCAGTACGAGCCCGGCCACCCCTCGGATCGGGAGACCGGGCACGCCCTCTCCCGGCAGGCTCGGGAGCTGCTCGTGTGGACGCGCTTCCACCCCGATGCCGTCCCCGACTGGTGCGACGAACTCGTCGAGACCGCCGGGGGCACCGTCGTCACCGCGCTCCCCCGGCCTCGCGGCACGTCGGTGCATCAGGTGCGCCGGGCGTTCGGTCCCGGCGCCCTCGGCCTGCGCTGGGGGTACGGTCCTCGCGACGGTGATCAGCCCGGTTGATCGCCCGTCGCGACCGGCCGGCCCGGCGTGTTCGACCACTGGCTCCAGGAGCCGGGGAAGACCTTCGCCGGGATGCCCACCTCGTGCAGGACCAGAGCCGTGTGCGCCGCCGTGATGCCCGATCCGCAGTAGGCCGCGACCGGCGTCTCCGCGGTGATCCCGATCTCGGCGAGCGCTGCCCGCACCGTGTCGCGGTCGCGGATGCGCCCGGTCTCGTCGAGGTGCCGCGTGGTGGGGAGGTTCCGGGCACCGGGGATGTGTCCGGCGATCGGGTCGAGCGGCTCGGTCTCGCCGCGGTAGCGCTCCGGGGCGCGCACATCGAGCAGGATCCCGGTCTCCGGGAACGCCGCCGCCTCGTCGATCGAGAGGGCGTCCTGGCCGGGATCCGCGAGGACGACGTCACCGGTCTCCGGCACGACGTCGTCGGTCGCCAGGTCGTATCCGGCCGCGGTCCAGGCGCGCAGCCCGCCGTCGAGCACCCGGACGTCGACCCCGGCCTGCCGCAGCAGCCACCACGCCCGGGCCGCCGCGAGTCCCTTGGTGTCGTCGTAGGCCACGACGGTGTCGCCCTGCCGCACGCCCCAACGCCGGGCCGCCGCCTGCAGGGTCTCCGTCGACGGGAGCGGATGCCGACCCTCGGTGGGCGCTCCGGGCGTGGAGAGCTCCTGATCCAACGACGCGAACACCGCGCCGGGGATGTGACCCGAGCGGTAGTCGCCCGGGCCCGCCTCGGGACGATCGAGGCGCCAGCGCACGTCGACGACCCGGATCGGGGCGCCGTCGTCGAGGAGGTCGTGGAGTTCGGTCGCGGAGACGAAGTGACTCATGGTGCGAGGCTACCGAGTGCGCGTCGCCGCGCTTCCGTCGCCGTCACGGACGGACATGGTCCTCGCGGCCCGGGAATAGCCACGCCTCCCCGGCGTTTCCCCTCACATGATTGAAACTTCAACGGTCGCCGCGGAGCGTACCCGCGTGCGGGTGCCCCTGCGCTTCGCGGACGGCTTCACCACGACGGCCGACGTGGTGACCTTCGACGGCCTCGTGGACGGACGCGAGCACCTGCTGCTCGGCCTCGGCGACTGGCAGGCGGCTCTCGCCCGCTCCGCCGAAGGCGGGGACGCCCCTCTCGTCCGCCCGCACAGCGAGTGCCTCACGGGAGACGTGTTCGGCTCGGAGCGCTGCGACTGCGGACCGCAGCTGCGGGAGGCCGTGGAGCGGATCGCCGCGGAGGGCGGCTTCCTCCTCTACCTGCGGCAGGAGGGTCGCGGCATCGGGCTGTACGCCAAGCTCGACGCCTACGCCCTGCAGGACGCCGGTCTCGACACCTACGAGGCGAACGTGGCCCTCGGCCGCGGCGAGGACGAGCGGGACTACACCGTCGCGGCGCAGATGCTGCGAGCGCTGGGCGTGGACCGCATCCGCCTGCTCAGCAACAACCCCGACAAGGCCGCGCAGCTCGACAGGCTCGGAATCCATGTCACCGAACGGGTGCGCACCGAAGTGCACCTGTCGGAGGCGAACTCGCGCTACCTCCAGGCGAAGCGCGACCACACGGCGCACACGATCGACCTGACCGCGGCGTGACCTCCGAGGAGCACGACATGACCGAGACGCGGCACCCGCGGCGGCTCGACGACGACGAGCTCGCGACGTGGCTGCCGATCATCCGGTTCGTCCAGCTGCTGCCCCAGGTCCTCGACCGGGCACTGAAGGATGAGGTGGGCCTGAACCACGCCCGCTACGCGATCCTCGTGACCCTCGCCGGGCAGGGCGAGGACGCCGTCACCATGACCGAGCTCGCGCGCATCGCCGGACTCAGCCGATCGCGGCTGAGCCACGCCCTGGACTCCCTGGAGGAGCGCGGGTGGGTGGAGCGGACGTCGTGCTCCACGGACAAGCGCACGCTCTCCGCGACGCTGACCCCGGCGGGCCGGGAGATGCTCCGGGCGGCCGCGCCCGTCCACGTCGCCCAGATCCGCGAGCTCATCCTCGACCCGCTGTCCGCGGAGGATCGGCAGCGGCTGCAGGACATCCTGGGCGCGCTGCTTCCCGGCGTCACGGCGGCGCTGTGAGCTGCGTTCTGCTCTGAGCAGAACGTCTCGATCGCCGCACAGACGGCGGCATATCGTGAGGCATGGCCGACATCGTCCCGTTCCCCCGCGCCCCGCATCCCGTCCGTCCGCCGTCGAGCGGCCCCGAGCCGCTGTGGCGCGACCTGCTCGGGGATCAGCTCCGGCGGCGTCGTCATGACCGCGGGGAGACCCTCAGCGAGACCGCGGAGAAGGCCGGGGTCTCGCCCCAGTACCTCTCCGAGGTCGAGCGCGGTCGGAAAGAGCCGTCCAGCGAGATGATCGCCGCGATCGCCGGGGCCCTGGACGCCACCCTCGTGGAGCTCACGAGCGCGGTCGCCGAGGAGCTTCGTCAGGCCGCGCCCGCTGCGGCGGCGGTGACGGCCTCCCGCGGCGCCTTCGCCCTCGCCGCCTGACCCGTTCCATCTGCACGACCGGAGTCCGGGTGCACGACGGACCCCGGGGATCCATGTGCACCCGTCACCTCATCGTGCCTCCGGATCACGGGGACCGAGCACGGTGTCGATGAGCCCGTAGTCGAGGGCGGCGGCGGCGGTGAAGACCCGGTCCCGGTCGGTGTCGGCGCGGAGCTCCGCGAGGGAGCGGCCGGTGTGCCGACCCAGGATCGTCTCCATGTCCGCGCGCACCCGTACGACCTCGTCGGCCGCGAGGATGAGGTCCGGGATGGCTCCGCGCGACTGGCCGGTCGGCTGATGCAGCACGATGCGCGCGTGGGCGAGGGCCGCCCGCTCCCCCGGCGCTCCCGCCGCGACGAGCAGGGCCGCCGGACCGATGGCCTGCCCGACGCAGATCGTCGCGATCCGCGGACGGATGTGCTGCATGGTGTCGTAGATCGCCAGCGCGGCACCGGGGTCGCCGCCCTCGCTGTTGATGTAGAACTGGACGCCAGTCTCCGGGCTGTCCGCGTCGAGGTGCAGGAGCTGCGCGATGAGGGCGTTGGCCACCCCCGCGTCGATGCCGGTGCCGAGGTAGATGACCCGCTCGGCGAGCAGATGCGAGTACACGTCCATGACCCTCTCGCCCCGCGGATGCTGGGCGATGACGTTCGGGATCGTGTAGCCGCTCATGCGTCCGCCCCCAATCCCACGCGCGCACGACGACGCGGCATGATCTCCGCCGTCGACTGCACGATCTCGTCGACGAACCCGTAGTCCTGCGCCTCGGCCGCGGTGTACCAGCGGTCGTGGAGGGAGTCCTCGAAGATCCGGGCGAGGGGCTGACCGGTGTCGTCGGCGATGAGGCCGAGGACGGTGTCGCGCATGTGCCGGAGGTCGTCGGCCTGCGCCTCGATCTCGACCGCCGATCCGCCGATCCCCGCCGAGCCCTGGTGCATGAGGATCCGCGCGTGCGGGAGAGCGCGCCGCTTGCCCTTCGTCCCCGCGGAGAGCAGGAACTGCCCGGCGCTGCAGGCGAGGCCGAGGGCGAGGGTGGAGACGTCGTTCGGGATGAGGTGCATGAGGTCGCGGATCGCCAGCATCGATGGCACGGACCCGCCCGGCGAGTGGATCCAGAGGGCGATGTCGGCCGCCGGATCCTCGGCGGAGAGGCCGAGGAGCTGCGTCATCAGGAGGGTGCCGTTGTCGTCGTCGAGGGCGCCGTCGAGGACGAGCACCCGCTCGTGGAACAGGGCGCGCCGGGCTTCGGGGCCGAATTGCGGGAGGGGCTTTTCTTCGCTCATGTCCCCAGCATCCGGCTCCTCCGACGCTGGGGGGAGCGAATCCGCCCGGAGCAGATCCGCTGTGAGCGGTGGAGTGTGCACCCGCCGGAAAACGCGACGTAACACCGCCGACGCACGACCCGCCTAGCCTCGGGGCATGGCGAAACAGAAAGCACCGGCATGGCAGTCCGAGGACGGCCTGAACTTCCGCACCCGCAAATGGGTGCGTCCGGAAGACCTCAACGCGAACGGCACGCTGTTCGGCGGAAGCCTGCTGAAGTGGATCGACGAGGAGGCCGCGATCTACGCGATCGTGCAGCTCGGCAACTACCGCGTCGTCACCCGGCACATCTCCGCCATCACGTTCGAGGCGTCGGCTGTGCAGGGCGACCTCATCGAGATCGGGCTGCAGGCCACCCGATTCGGCACCACCTCGCTCACCATGCGGGCCGTCGCGCGCAACATGATCACCCGCAAGCGCATCCTCACCATCGACGAGATCGTGTTCGTCAGCATCGGCGAGGACGGCCTGCCCACCCCGCACGGCTACGACGAGATCACCTACGATCGCGACCGCATGCCCACCGAGCGCATCGCCACCGGCACGATCCCCCTCCCGAAGCGCTGACCCTCATTCGCCGACCCACCCCCTTGCGGTCGACCCACCCCCGAAAGTGCGTCACTTACGGGGGTGGGTCGCGCGGAAAGGGGTGGGTCGACGGTCAGGCGAGGGCGAGGACCGCGCGCCGGTGGGTGACGCGGTGGCCGATCCAGAAGCCGATCGCGATCAGGCCGACGAGACCGATCCCGAGGATCCACGGGAGCAGGGAAGGCGCGGCGCCCGCGGTGGCCGTCGCGAGCGTGCCGGAGCCGTCGGCGATGCGCCCGTTGCCGGCCGCGAGGTCCGCGGCGCCCGCGTCGAGCTTCGCGCTTCCGGCCGCGAGGGTGCCGGAGCCCTCGGCGACTGCGTCGGCGCCGGTGCGGAGTTCGGTCATCCCGGACCGGAGGTCGCCGGCACCCGACTGCAGCGCGCTGACGCCCGTGGCCAGAGACCCGGCGCCCTCGTCGAGCCGCGCCGCGCCGGCGCTCAGCTCCGCGGTTCCGGTGTACAGCGACGATGCTCCGGTCGAGAGGGTCTGCAGCCCGGACGAGAGATCTGCCGCGCCTGCCGCGAGACGGGAGGTGCCGTCCTGCAGCGTCTGCGCTCCGGCCACGAGGGCGGGAGCGCCCTTCGGGGAGACCAGCACCACGGTCCCCGGCCACCCCTTCGAGGGGTCGCCGTTGATGAGCGCACCGACGCCGGCCGTGACACGAGCGGAGCCGTCGGCGGCGCCGATAAGTCCCTGTGCGAGGCCCGGAGCAGCCGCGGCGGGAGCGGCCAGCGCGCCGACCTGCTTCTCGACGCCGGCGGCGAGCGCCGCGAGCTGCTGGAGCTGCACATCGGCGGGGTTCGCAGCGAGGAGACCCTGCAGACCGGCGGCGAGAGTCCGCGCGTTGCCGGGAGCGCTCGTGGCGACGCCCGTCAGCAGCGTCTGCGTGTCCGGATGAGCGAGCTTCTGCACGTCGGCACTCACTCCGGCGCGCAGGGTGGTGCTGAGGGTCGTCGCGCCCTCGAGCACGCCGTTCGCGTACCGGTGCGCGCCGTCGACACCGGCGGCGAGAGTGGTCACGCCGTCGACGAGCTGCCGGGCTCCGGCGTCCGCCGCCGCCATCTTCGACGCGAGCTCCTGCGATCCGGCGAGCGCCGTCTGCGCTCCGCCGCTCACCCGTCCCGCACCGTCGACAGCGGTGGCGGCTCCCGCGGCCAGGGTGCCCGCGCCCTCGTCGAGCGTGGTGGCGCCCGCGGCGGCGGTGGTCGCCCCGTCACTGAGCTTCACCGATCCCTGCTGCGCCGTCGCGGTGCCTGCCGCGAGATCCTGCGTGCCCGCGGCCAGCTCGTCGGCTCCCGCGGCGAGGTCGGCTGCTCCTGCGGCGAGGTCCGCGGATCCCCCCTGCGCGGTGGTCGTGCCGTCCGCGAGCTCCGAGGCGCCCGCGGACACCTTGCTCATCGTGGCGAAGAACAGCAGCACCATCGCCGCCAGCAGAAGGCTGAGGACGATCACGGCGGTGCGCATGCCGAGGCCGTGCGCGTGGGTCTTTTCACTCGTCATTGAGGACTCCCGAGGTCAGTGGCGTCGTTGCCACCCGCGACTGTAGGCCCGCCCTCTCCCCGACCCCCCGGTTTTGCCGTCAGATACCAAGTCCCACCTCTGCCGGGACTCAGTTTCTTGTCGTCCTCGCACAATCGCCGATCCGGCCCCTTATGTACGAGCCACCCCCATATGTGACGCACTTTCCGGGGTGGGAGGCACGGAAAGGGGTGGGTCGGCGAGAGTGGCGAAGGCGTTCGCGAGGTCGGCGAGGAGATCGTCGACGTTCTCAAGGCCGATGGACAGACGCAGGACGTCGGCGGCGGGACGCGCCTCCGCGGGGACCGGACGGTGCGTGAGCGCGGCGGGGTGCTGGATGAGGGAGTCCACGCCTCCGAGCGACACGGCGTGCGTGAAAAGGCGGGTCGCCCCGGCCACCGCTGCGGCCGCTGCATAGCCGCCGCGCAGCCGCAACGCGATCATCGCCCCCGGCCCGCGGAGCTGCCGTTCCAGGATGCCGCGCGGATCCCCGTCGAGCCCGGGATAGAAGACCTCGGCGACCTCGGGCCGATCGACCAGCCACTGCACGATGCGACGAGCGCTCTCCTGCTGGTGCCGCACGCGGACCGGCAGGGTCGTGAGACCGCGGTGCAGCAGGTACGCGCCGAGCGGGTGCAGGAGCCCCCCGGTCACCGCACGCACGCGACGCAGCGCCTCCGCGGTCGTCTCGTCACAGGCGACGACGCCGGCGATGACATCACCGTGGCCGCCGAGGTATTTGGTGGCGCTGTGCAGCGACATCGCCGCGCCGTGGTCGATCGGGTTCTGCAGCACGGGGGTCGCGAACGTATTGTCGACCACGACCGGCACGCTCCCCGCCTGCCGCACGACCTCGGCGATGTCCGCGACCTCGAGGGTCGGGTTCGCCGGCGTCTCCACGACGACGAGTCCGGTGTCGGCGCGCAGGGCGGCGGAGACCTCGTCGGGACGGCAGTACGTCGTCTCCACTCCGAGCAGGCCCGACCCGAGCAGGTGGTCGGTCCCTCCGTAGAGCGGACGCACCGCGACGACGTGCCGCGCTCCCGTGGCACCGGTGTGTGCGAGGATCACGGCGGTCATGGCCGCCATGCCGGAGCCGAAGGCGACGGCGGCCTCGGCGTGCTCCAGCTCGGCGAGCGCGTCCTCGAAGCGCGCGACCGTCGGATTCCAGAGGCGGGCGTAGACCATGCTGCCGTCCTGCGGCGGGCGGCCCCCGGTCGCCATCGCCTCGTACGAGTCACCGCCGCGCTCGACGTCGGGCAGCGGATTCGTCGTGGAGAGGTCGATCGGCAGGGCGTGGACCCCGAGCGCCTCGAGGTCGGCACGGCCGCTGTGGACGGCGACGGTGTCGGGATGCAGCGCTGCGGTCATCCCTCCACGCTGGCCGAATCGCGGGGTTCTCGCTGGTCTTCGACAGAACAACTCACTGAATCCGGGATCCTCGCTATTCTGTGCAACATCCGGCCGCACCGAGGAGGGCACGTTGGCGAAAGCGCAACTCGACGAGATCGACCTGGAGCTGCTCGCCGCCCTGAGCCGCGATGCGGCCGTCACCAACAAGGCTCTGGCCCACCGCCTCGGACTCGCGGAATCCACCTGCGCCCACCGGATCCGCGGCCTGCGCGAGCGCGGAGTCATCCGCGACACGCGCGTCCGCCTCGACGGCTCCGCTCTCGGCTACCCCCTGCAGGCGATCATCAAGGTCCGCCTCGCGCATCACACCGGGCCCAAGGTCACGGCGCTCTTCGACGCGCTCGTCGCGATCCCCCGGGTGCTTCAGGTGTTCCACGTCGCCGGCGTCGACGACTTCCTCGTGCACGTGGCCGTGCAGGACGCGACCGCTCTCCGCGACATCGTGCTCGAGCACATCACCGTCCACCCCGTCGTCCGCGGCACCGAGACCCAGCTCGTGTTCGAGCTCCGCGACGGCACGGGTTTCCTCCCCCGCTGAACGAGGGGGCAGGATGGAGGGACGCCGTTGCAAAGGAGCACCATGAGCCGTCGTGCCACCCCCGCCACCGAAGCGATCCGCGGGATGAGGGACCTCCTCTTCACGCACGCCACGGACTACGACGCCGCACGCCGCGAGTTCGCCTGGCCCGACCTGACCGCCTTCAACTTCGCGCTCGAGTGGTTCGACGTCATCGCCGGAGAGAACCCCGACCGTCCGGCCGGTGCAGATCGTCGAGGCCGACCTCAGCCTCCGGTCCTGGACGTACGGCGAGCTCTCCGCCCGCTCCGACCAGGTCGCCGCCTGGTTGCGCAGCCTCGGCATCGACCGCGGCGACCACGTGATCGTCATGCTCAACAACACGATCGAGCTGTGGGAGGTGATGCTCGCGATCACGAAGCTGGGCGCGGTGTCGATCCCGACCTCGACGCTGCTGTCGGCCTCCGACCTCGCGTACCGCATCGAGCACGGCCGCGCCGGCGCCGTCGTCACCCTCGGCGCCCTGGCCGACCGCCTCGAGGGGATCGACCCCGACGTCCTGCGCATCGGGGTCGGCGCGTCGCTGCCTGCCGACTGGAAGCGGTTCGCGGATGCGGCCGCGACCACGGAGGAGTTCGTCCCGGACGGCCCGACGCCCGCCGGCGACACGGCCCTGCTGTACTTCACGTCCGGCACGACGAACCGCCCGAAGCTCGTGCAGCACACCCACGTCTCCTACCCGGTCGGCCACCTCTCCACGATGTGCTGGCTCGGCGTGCGCCCGGACGACGTGCACCTCAACATCTCCTCCCCCGGGTGGGCCAAGCACGCCTGGTCGAGCTTCTACTCCCCCTTCCTGGCCGAGGCGACGGTGTTCGTCTACAACTACGACCGCTTCGACGCGAACACGCTCATGGAGGTCATGGACACCCACCACGTCTCGACGTTCTGCGCCCCGCCCACGGTCTGGCGCATGCTCCTCCAGGCCGACCTCTCCCGACTCGCGCACCCTCCGCGCGAGCTCGTCGGCGCCGGCGAGCCGCTGAACCCCGAGGTCATCGACCGGGTGCGCGAGGCGTGGGGCGGCACGATCCGCGACGGCTTCGGCCAGACCGAGATGACCGCCTGCATCGGCAACTCCCCCGGGCAGACCGTCAAGGTCGGCTCGATGGGCCGTCCGCTGCCCGGCTACCCGGTCGTGCTGCTCGACCCGTCGACGGGCGAGGTCGTGGAGGACGAGGGCGAGATCGCGCTCGACCTCGCACAGCCGCCGCTCGGCCTCATGGCGGGGTACTACGACGATCCGGAGAAGACCGCGGAGTCGCGGGCCGGGGGCTTCCACCACACCGGGGACATCGCCGTGCGCGACGCCGACGGCTACCTCACCTACATCGGACGCTCCGACGACGTGTTCAAGGCCTCCGACTACAAGATCTCACCGTTCGAGCTCGAGTCCGTGCTGCTGGAGCACGACCTCGTGGTCGAAGCGGCCGTCATCCCCAGCCCCGACCCCACGCGCCTCGCGGTGCCGAAGGCCTACGTGTGCCTGACGCCGGACGCGGGCGCGGACGAGGCCGCCGCCGCGCGCGCCGTGTTCGGCTACGCGCACGAACGGCTGTCCTCGCACCTGTGGGTGCGGATCATCGAGTTCGTGCCGGAGCTGCCGAAGACCATCTCCGGGAAGATCCGCCGCGTCGAGCTGCGGGCACGCGAGAGCGCCCGCGTGGCCGCGGGCGACGAGGCGCGGCAGCACCGCGACCGCGACTACCGCTGAATGCTAGGAGACGACGGCGACCGGCGCCGTGGGCGTCGCGGTCGAGCCGGTCTTGAGCGTGGCCGTCGTCGTGGTCGCCGGCGCCGGCTTCACGCGTGCGGCCCGGCGTCGCGACTCGAAGCCGCCGGCCGTGAGCATCGCACGCACGATCCCGCCGATCACGAGCATGCCCACGAGCGACGCGCCCGCCGCGATCAGCGGAAGCCACTGATTCGCGAAGCTCGCGGTGAAGCTCATCAGCGCGCACACGATCCACAGCCCGACCGCGCCGCCCGCGAGCCCCCCGGCTCCGCGGATGATCGCGATCGCGGCCACGATCGCGCAGACCGCGGCGAGCGCCGCACCCACGTATCCGATCGGTACCAGAATGGCGGCCAGGTCTCTGGCCACTCCCAATGTCGTCATGACGACCCCCCGTCCGGCGGAACCCCTCCGCACCTTCGACATTAGAAGTGTCTCTCCGGAAGGCCATCCGTCTCAAGTCCGATCCGGGTCATCCTTCCGGTGGATATCGCGGATCAGCGCCGGACCGGCCACCGCAGCCGGCGGGGCCGCACGACGCGGACCGGGCGGGTGACGACCGCGTCCACCACCATCGAGCCGTCGGTGGGGCCGACGATCGCGATCGCGGAGGTCTCGGTGGCCTCGGCCGGCGCCACGGGCTGCGTCGCCAGCGCGCGATGCGCCTTGACGTAGGCCGGCACGAGGAGCACGATCGCGCCCACCCAGGCGAGCGGGTTGCTGAGGGCCACGCCGTCGAAACCGATCATCGCCCCGAGGACGACGGCGGCGACGACGCGCATCACGAGCTCGATCACGCCGGTGACCGTCGGGACCAGCGTGTGGCCGAGTCCCTGCAGCGCGCCGCGGAGCACGAAGAGCATGCCGAGCGCCCAGTAGCCGCAGCCGTTGATGATGAGCATGCGGTGCGCCATGTCGACGACGTCGTCCGAGCCGTCCCCGACGAACAGCCGGACCATCGGCGCGCCGAACGCGATGAGCAGCCCGCCGAGGACGATCGCCGCCGCGACCGCCATCCAGGTGGCCTCGACCACACCGCGCCGGATACGGTCGGGGCGACGACCACCGTGGTTCTGCGCCGCGTACATCGACACGGCGAGCCCGAGCGAGGAGAGCAGGGCGACCGCCAGGCTGTCCACGCGGGACGCCGTCGTGTAGGCCGCGACCGCGTCGGCGCCGAGAGTGTTGAGGGCGACCTGCACCGTGAGGGTCCCGATCGCGATGATCGAGGCCTGGAAGCCCATGGGGAGACCGAGGCGCAGGTGGTCGGCGATGTCGGTCCGGGAGATGCGCCAGTCCGAGCGACGCAGGTGCAGCATGGGCAGCCGCCGGCGCACGAATTCCAGGCAGAGGATCACCGAGACGGCCTGTGCGACCACGGTGGCGAGCGCGGCACCCGCGACGCCCCACTCCAGCGGACCGACCATGAGCACCACGAGGCCGACGTTGAGCGCGCAGGAGACCGTGAGGAACACCAGCGGGGTCTTCGAGTCGCCGATGGCGCGGATGATGGCGGAGAGGTAGTTGAAGAACATCGTCGCGCCCGCGCCGAGGAAGCTGATCTGCGTGAACACCGTCGCCTCGGCCATGAGCTCGGGCGGCGTCTGCAGCAGCGCGAGGATCGGCCCGGCGATGAGCGGCGCGACCACCGTGAGGACCACGCTCGTGATGCCGCTGAGGAGCACACCCGTGGCGACCGAGCGGCGCACGGCCGCGTCGTCGCGCGCACCGAAGGCCTGGGCGATGGGGATGGCGAAGCCGCTCGTCAGACCCCAGGCGAAGCCGAGGAGCAGGAAGAGCAGGCTGCCCGTCGCGCCGACGGCGGCGAGGGACTGGACGCCGAGGTGGCGTCCGACGACGATCGCGTCGGCGAACTGGTAGAGCTGCTGCACGACGTTGCCGAGCAGGAGCGGGATCGAGAAGGCGAGGATGACGCGCCACGGACGGCCCGTGGTGAGGGTGGTGGCCATGAAGGAAGGGGCTCGCAGGGAAAGAGGGGATGGATCGGGGGTGCGCCCAGTTTATCGAATCGTTTCGGGCGAACGGGACACCCCGGGCCGGATCGCCGTCGCCGGGGCGTCGATTTCGGACGAGCGGGCGCCGGTGGTTACTCTGCATCAGTCGAGGACGACCGGAGGAGATGAGCGTGACGAAGGAAGACACGGGGGCCATCCGCCAGGGGCAGAACGGAGCCGGAGGCGAGGAGCACCTGCGGCGCGCGCTCAGCAACCGGCACATCCAGCTGCTCGCGATCGGCGGGGCGATCGGCACGGGCCTGTTCATGGGCAGCGGCAAGACGATCTCCGTCGCCGGCCCCTCCGTGATCTTCGTCTACATGATCATCGGGTTCATGCTGTTCTTCGTCATGCGGGCGATGGGCGAGCTGCTGCTGTCGAACCTCAAGTACAAGTCGTTCAGCGACTTCGCGAGCGACCTGCTCGGCCCGTGGGCGGGCTTCTTCACCGGCTGGACGTATTGGTTCTGCTGGGTGGTCACGGGCGTGGCCGACGTGATCGCGATCGCCGGGTACACCGACGCCCTGATCCCCGGCGTGCCGCTGTGGATCCCCGGTCTCCTCGTGGTCGTGATCCTCCTGGCGCTCAACCTGCCGACCGTCGCCGCCTTCGGCGAGATGGAGTTCTGGTTCGCGCTCATCAAGATCGTCGCGATCGTCGCCCTCATCGTGACCGGCCTGGTGATGATCCTCACCGGGTTCTCCCACGACGCCGGCACCGCGAGCTTCTCGAACCTGTGGGAGCACGGCGGCATGTTCCCGCACGGCTTCCTCGGATTCGTCGCCGGCTTCCAGATCGCGGTGTTCGCGTTCGTCGGCATCGAGCTCGTCGGCACGGCCGCCGCGGAGACCAAGGACCCGAAGCGCAACCTCCCGAAGGCCATCAACGCCATCCCGATCCGGATCCTGCTGTTCTACGTGGGCGCGCTCATCATCCTCATGGCCGTCACGCCGTGGACCGAGTACGTCGCCGGCGAGAGCCCGTTCATCGCGATGTTCGCCCTCGCCGGGCTCGGCATCGCCGCCACCGTCGTCAACCTCGTGGTGCTCACCTCGGCGATGTCCAGCGCGAACTCCGGCATCTACTCCACCTCGCGCATGGTCTTCGGGCTGGCGCAGGACGGCGACGCCCCCCGGTTCTTCGGCCGGCTCTCGAAGCGCCGCGTGCCGCAGAACGCGCTGTTCCTGTCCTGCATCCTGCTGCTGTCCGGCGTCGTGCTGCTCTACGCGGGCAAGGACATCGGCACGGCGTTCGAGATGGTCACCACGGTGTCGGCCGTGTGCTTCATGTTCGTGTGGACGATCTTCCTCTGCAGCTACCTCGTGTACCGGCGCCGTCGTCCGGAGAAGGCGGCGACCTCGGCGTTCAAGATGCCGGGCGGCGTGTTCATGGTGTTCGTGGTGCTCGCGTTCTTCCTGTTCATCCTCTGGGCGCTGACCACCCAGCCGGACACCCTGATCGCCCTGCTCGTGACGCCGATCTGGTTCGCGATCCTCGTCGTCGCCTGGCTGTTCGTGCGGAAGTCGCCGCACCACCTGGAGCGCCACGCCGCCCACATCGCCTACCTGCGCGACGACACGATCCCGGCCGACTGAGGCGTCAGGCCACCGACTCGAGGGTCGCGGGCTGTGTGGCCGCGACCTTCGGGGCGAACACACGGGGGCGGAGCGCGAGGAACAGCAGCACCATGCCGGCGGCGAGCAGCATGTGCCCCACGCCCGCGATGCCGGCGATCATCTTCGTCGACTCCTGGCCGAGCACCGTGAGGCAGCCGTGCCAGACGAGCATCGCCGAGGTCAGCACGAGCCCGGCGGTGTAGGTCCAGAAGAACCAGCCGAACAGGCGGGTCTCGGAGAGCGCGAACGCCTTCTCCAGGAGCATCACCACGAGGAAGACGACGAAGCCCAGCACGAGCAGATGCGTGTGCACGAGTCCGAGCTGCGTCGGCGCCCCTTCGGGGAAACCGTTGATCTTGGTGAACTCGCGGTAGAAGAGTCCGGAGGCGACGCCCACCAGCATGGAGGCGAACGCGGCGGTGAAGAGCCTGCGCATGGGAGTCCTTTCTGTCTGCCTCCAGCCTCGCCGTGGGGCCGTCGCTGCGGATCCATCGAACGGTTGAGGCCGCGGGCGTCAGAGCAGTCCGGACTCCCTGGCGATCGCGACCGCCTTCGCGCGACTGTCGGCCCCGAGCTTCTCGAAGACGTGCACGAGGTGGGTCTTCACCGTCGCCTCCGTGACGAACAGCGCCTTCGCGATCTCCCGGTTCGAGGCCCCGGTGTCGAGCAGCCGCAGCACGTCGAGCTCGCGCCCCGTGAGCTGCACCCGCGGGGCGCGGAGGGCGCGGCCGACGCGCGCCGTGAGCTCCGGCGTCAGCGCCTGCCCACCCGATGCGGCCTGTCGCACGGCCCGGACGATGTCCTCCGAGGCGATGTCCTTGAGCAGATACCCCGCCGCCCCGGCCTCGATCGCGCCGAGGATCTGGGCGTCGCGGTCGAACGTCGTGAGGATGAGCACCGCCGGCGCCGGGTCGAGCGCCCGAAGCGCCGCCGTCGTCTGCACGCCGTCCATGCCGGCCCCCAGCCGCAGATCGCAGAGGACGACGTCGGGACGGAGGTGCCGGGCGAGGACGACCGCCTCCTCCCCCGACGCGGCCTCGCCCACGACCTCGGCGTCGTCGCGACGGTCGAACAGCGAGCGCACGCCGGCGCGGACGATGGGGTGGTCGTCGACGAGCAGGATCCGCACGGGGGTCACGACCGACCTCCCAGGGGGAGGTGGGCCGACAGCGCGGTGCCGTCGCCGGGGGCGCTCTCCACGTCGAGACCGCCGCCGAGCTCGCGCAGTCGGGCGCGCATCGCCCGCAGGCCGTAGCCGCCGCCGGGCCCCGCCGAGTCCAGCCGCGACGGGTCGAAGCCGCGACCGTCGTCGACCACGTCCAGCCGCACCGCGTCGCCGGCGTCCGCGAGGGTCACCACCACCCGAGTGGCGCCGGCGTGGCTGCGCACGTTGGCGAGCGCGGACTGCGCCGTCCGCAGCAGGGCGACCTCGGCATCGAGGCCGAGTGCGGGCAGATCCTCGTCGGCATGGAAGGTGGCCGCGATCCCGGTCTCGGCGGTCAGGCGCTCGAGCATCCGGGCAAGGGCGTCGCTCAGCGCGGAGCCGTCCAGCTCGGCGGGCATGAGGTCGTCGACGATGCGCCGGGCGTCGGCGAGCCCTTCCGCGGCGAGGGCCCCGATCTGCCCGAGCGCCCGATCCCGGCCGTCCTCGTGCTCTGCGGCCGACCGCGCCAGCAGGACGATGGACGACAGGCTCTGGGCGACCGTGTCGTGGATGTCGCGCGACACCCTGGTGCGCTCGGCGGCGGCGCCGGACTCCCGCTGGGTCCGGGCGAGCTCGTCCTGGAGGGCCGCCATCTCCTGCTGCGTCGCGACGAGGGACGCGATGAGTCGCCGCCGCTCCCGCCCGTCGCGGACGAGCTCCAGGTAGCCGCGGGAGATCCCGAGGGCGAAGATGCCGCCCACCAGCGGCCCGATCACGTTCGCGTAGGTGGTCGTCCCGGTGTGCAGCAGCGGCGCGACGATGACGACGGCGAGGATGAGGATGCTGAGCAGCACAGCCCACCGCAGTCGCAGCAGGAAGCCGGCGAGCAGCCACAGCGAGAACGCGAGCCAGACGAACTCCGGCGACAGCGCCACCGCTCCCAGCCAGATGGCCGTGAGCCCCAGCAGCCAACCGGCGGCGAGTGCCCGGTCGTCCGTGCGGGAGGAGAGCAGGAGTCCGCCGCCGTACCAGCCGAGGAAGGCGAGGGCGGTCGCGAGCAGCCACGGCACCGGGACCCCGTCGGCGAGGGAGCGGACGACGCCGACGACGGTGAGCACGACGGTGATGACGGCCTGGCCGACACGGAGCGACGTGACCAGGCGCCCCCAGGAGCGCGTGCGTCCCGTCCGCCCTCCCGGGTGGTCGGTCTCGGCGGTGTCTCCGGTCGGCATGCTGACATTCTCGTCCGCCGGGCCGATGTGCGCCTCCATCCTTCGGTCGACCCGGTTCGAATCGCCCGATTGGCGGCATCCGGCCCGGATTTGGAACCAATCAGGCGATTCGAACGGAGGTATCGTGGGGCCGATGTCGACACCGCACCCGTTCCCGGCGACGATCGCGGCGGCCGTCGACCACGAGCTCGTGATCCGGAAGTCGCGCTTCCTCACCCATGTCGCACCGGTGTCGTCGGTGGCCGAGGCCGAAGCCGTCATCGCGACGGTCCGGAAGCGCGCCTGGGACGCGAACCACAACTGCACCGCGATGGTGACCGGGCTGCACGGGGATCAGGCGCGCTCCTCGGACGACGGCGAGCCCTCCGGAACGGCCGGGGTCCCGATGCTCGAGGTCCTCCGGCGCCGCGGCCTCACGGACGTCGTCGCGGTGGTGACCCGCTACTTCGGCGGGGTGAAGCTCGGGGCGGGCGGCCTCATCCGCGCCTACTCCACCGCGGTGTCCGAGACGCTCGACCGGGCCGCCCTCGTCCGTCGCGCGGCGCTCACCCAGGCGACCGTCGAGGTCCCGCACGCCGAGGCCGGCCGCTACGACAACCTGCTCCGCGACTGGGCGGCCTCCCACGGGGCCACGCTCGGCACGCCGACCTACGGGGCCTCCGCACAGCTGGAGCTGTGGGTGCCCGCCGCCGCGCTTCCGCGCCTGACCGCCGACCTCGCCGCCGCGTCCGGGGGCGCCGTGGCCCCGGTCGCCGGGATCGAGCGGATCGTCGACGTCGCAGACTGAGACCTCCCGGCAGTCGCACACCGTCCGACGGATATCCTGGACGCCGCGGTCGCGGAAGGAGAGCGATGTTCGACAGTCCGCTCTCGGCCTCGCCGTACGAGATCCTCGGCGTGGATCCGGCCGTCGACGACGCCGAGCTCCGGCGGGCGTACCGGCTGCGACTGCGGCAGACCCACCCCGACACCGGCGGCGACGCGGCCGTGTTCATCCAGGTCCAGCGCGCGTGGGAGCTCATCGGCACCGCGGAGGACCGCGCCGCGTACGACCGCCGCGCGGGCCTGACCGACGACGGCGGCGAATGGAGCGGCTGGCGCCCCCAGACCGTGCGCACCGACACCCGGCCGCGCGCCCGCTCCTACGGACACCCCGGCGGCTGGCGCCGCGAACGCTACCTCTCCCTGATCCGCGAGTGGGCGGGTCACGGGGTCGAGGTCCCCGATCCGTACGCCCCGGCCCTCGTCCGCGCCGCCCCGCGGGAGCTCCGGCGGCTGCTCGCCGACGCGCTCGCGGAGGAGGCCACCGCCCGGACGGTCTCCGACCTCGGCATGGGCTTCACGGTCTGGCACGACGTCGCCGCCGGACAGACCCCCGAGGACAAGCTCGACCACGTGGTGCTCAGTCCCTCCGGCCTCTACGGCCTCATGTCCGAGGACTTCGGCGGGGTCGTGGGGTTCCGCCGCGGGGAGATCACCGGCCCGAGCCTCGGCACCCGGGCCCCGGTCACGGCGGCTCTCGCCCGGATGCGCGCGGTGGCGAAGGCCGCGAAGGTGAAGTTCGGCGGCGCGATCGTGGTGCTCCCCGACGACGACCTCGCCCAGGCGGTCACCCCGCTCGGCAGCAACCGCGGCGTCCCGGTCGTGGTGGTGCGGCGCAGCGCGCTGGCGATGGTGCTGCGGCAGGGCGTCCCCGGGGCGCGGGCCATCGGCGGCAACGAGCTGTTCGATATCCGCACCCGGCTGCAGCAGACGGTCCGCTTCGTCTGACGGCGACGCGCCCGGCATCCCGGCATGCTCTTTTGAATCACTCAAAACACGTGTAGAGTCGAGGGCATGGAGACGGAACTCGACTCGGCGTTGCGCGACGCCGGGCTGCGTGCGACTGCGGGCCGCGTCGCCGTTCTCGAGGCTCTCGGCTCCATGGCCCACACGGATGCGGAGCGGGTCTACCGCGCCGTGTCCGACGTGCTTCCGACCACGTCGATCCAGTCGGTGCACAACATCCTCGCGGACCTGACGACGGCGGGCCTCATCCGCCGGATCGAACCGGCAGGCTCCGCGGCGCTGTACGAACGGCGCATCGACGACAACCACCACCATGTCGTCTGCACCTCCTGCGGTGCGGTCGGCGATGTGGACTGCGTCGTCGGCGAGGCGCCGTGTCTCACCCCGTCCTCGACGGGGGGCTTCACCGTGCAGACAGCTGAAGTCACCTTCTGGGGCCTCTGCCCCAGCTGCCAGAACGCCGCGTAGGCGCATCCACCGATCCCCTCCCCGAGGGTCCGTTCGGCATGTCCGCGCGGAGAAGGAGAAGACCATGACCAACCCCACCGACGCGGGCCGTCCGGCCACGACGACGCAGGCCGGAGCGCCGATCGCGAGCGACACCCACTCGCTGACCGTGGGCCCCGACGGCCCCACCGCGCTGCACGACCACTACCTGGTCGAGAAGCTCGCCTCCTTCAACCGCGAGCGTGTGCCGGAGCGCAACCCGCACGCCAAGGGCGGCGGCGCGTTCGGTGAGTTCGTCGTCACCGAGGACGTCTCGAAGTACACCCGGGCGGCCGTGTTCCAGCCGGGCGCCACCTCGGAGACCCTCCTCCGCTTCTCCTCCGTCGCCGGTGAGCAGGGCTCGCCCGACACCTGGCGCGACGTGCGCGGGTTCTCGCTGCGCTTCTACACGACCGAGGGCAACCTCGACATCGTCGGCAACAACACCCCGACGTTCTTCCTCCGCGACGCCATCAAGTTCCCGGACTTCATCCACTCGCAGAAGCGCCTCGGCGACTCCGGCCTGCGCGACGCGGACATGCAGTGGGACTTCTGGACCCTCTCGCCCGAGAGCGCCCACCAGGTCACCTACCTCATGGGCGAGCGCGGCCTGCCCCGCAGCTGGCGTCACATGAACGGCTACGGCTCGCACACGTACTCGTGGATCAACGCCGAGGGCGAGGTGTTCTGGGTGAAGTACCACTTCATCTCCCACCAGGGCGTCGAGGCGATGAGCCCGGAGGAGGCCGAGCAGCTGGCCGGTTCCGACGCGGACCACTACCGTCGCGACCTGTTCCAGTCGATCGCCGAGGGCGACTTCCCGAAGTGGGACCTGTACGTGCAGATCATGCCGTACGACGAGGCCAAGGACTACCGCTTCAACCCCTTCGACCTCACCAAGACGATCTCGAAGAAGGACTACCCGCGCATCAAGGTCGGCACGCTGACCCTCAACCGCAACCCGGAGAACTTCTTCGCGCAGATCGAGCAGGCCGGCTTCGCGCCGGGGAACCAGGTGCCCGGTACCGGCATCTCCCCCGACAAGATGCTCATGGGCCGGATGTTCGCCTACCCGGACGCCCAGCGGCACCGCATCGGCGCGAACTACAACCAGCTGCCGGTGAACCAGCCGCACGCCGCCGAGACCCGCAACTACCAGCACGAGGGCTCGATGCGGTACCAGTACAACGACGCCGCGCACCGCACCTACCAGCCGAACTCCTTCGGGACCCCCGGTGGCCCCGCGGCCGACCCGGCGAAGGGCATCGAGGTGAACTGGTCGGCGGACGGCGAGCTCACCCGCTCCGCCGCGACGCTGCACGCCGAGGACGACGACTTCGGTCAGGCCGGCACGCTGTACCGCGAGGTCTTCGACGGCCCGCAGCGCGCCCGCTTCCTGGAGGTCCTGACCGGTCAGGGCCGTTCGATCACGGTCGACGCCATCCGCGAGCGCTTCTTCCAGTACTGGACGAACGTGGACGCCGAGCTCGGCGCCGCGCTGCGCGACCGCGTCTGACCCGAGACCCCGGGTTCTCCTCGAAACCCCCTCTCCGCGACACCGCGGGGAGGGGGTTTCGGCGTGTAACCGGGGTCTCGGCGCCCCGGAAGGGAGGAGCGGGGGGAGGATGGTGGGGTGGCTGTTCCCCTCTCCGACCTCACCGAGATGCCCGACCCGCAGCACGTCTACGCGGCGGACGGCACACGACTGGCGACCTACACGTGGGGCGAGCTCGACGCCCCGGTCGTGGTGACCGTGCACGGCTTCGCCTCGGGCGCGCGCGACAACTGGGTGCTGACCGGCTGGGTGCGCGAGCTGACCAGGGCCGGGTACCGCGTGCTCGCGCTCGACCAGCGGGGCCACGGGCAGAGCGACAAGCCGCACGAGTCCGACGCCTACGCCATCCGCAACCTCGTGACCGACGTCGAGACCGTCATGGACACGTACCTCGTCGACGACGCGTTCTACCTCGGCTACTCGCTCGGCGCCCGGGTGGGGTGGGAGGTGGCCCGCGAGCTCCCGCATCGGATCGGCCGGGCGGTCCTGGGCGGTGTCCCCGACGGCATCCCCCTCGCACGTCTCGACCTCGACCAGGTGCGCGCGTACATCGCGGACGGCACCCCGGTGGAGGACCGCACGACGCAGAACTACATCGCGCTGACCGAGCGGGTGCCCGGGAACGATCTGCGCGCGCTCATCGCCCTGGCGGAGGGACTTCGAGGCTCCGGCACGATCGATCCCGATCCCGCGGACGCGCCGGTCGTGCCGCTGCTGTTCGCGACGGGATCGAAGGACGCGATCATCGAGGGCTCCCGGGCACTGGCCGCCGCGGCTCCCGATGCCCGTTTCGTCGAGCTCCCGAACCGCCACCACTTCAACGCCCCCGGCTCCCGCGACTTCAAGGAGGCCGCGCTCGGTTTCTTCGCCGAGTCCTGACCCCGCCGAGACCCCGTCTCCGCGCCGAGACCCCCTCCTGCATGCGTGTGCAGGAGGGGGTCTCGGCGCGAAAGCGGGGTCTCGGGGATCAGGCGGTGGCGTCCTCGCGCTTCGGGAGGACCCAACCGGCGCGGGGGAAGTGGCACGTGTAGCCGTTCGGGTACTTGATCAGGTAGTCCTGGTGCTCGGGCTCGGCCTCCCAGAACGGACCGGCGGGCTCGATCGTCGTGACGGCCTTCCCCGGCCACAGCCCGGAGGCGTCGACGTCGGCGATCGTGTCGCGGGCGACCTGCTCCTGCTCGGGGGTGAGCGGGAAGATCGCCGACCGGTAGCTCGACCCGATGTCGTTGCCCTGACGGTTCAGCGTCGACGGGTCGTGGATCTGGAAGAAGAACGCCAGGATGTCGCGATAGGTCGTCGCACTCGGGTCGAAGACGATCTCCACGGCCTCCGCGTGACCGGGGTGGTTGCGGTAGGTCGCGTGGTCGTTCTCCCCGCCGGTGTAGCCCACGCGGGTGTCGATCACCCCGGGCTGGCGGCGGATGAGGTCTTCCATGCCCCAGAAGCAGCCGCCCGCGAGGACGGCCGTCTCGGTCCCGGGGGTGCGGGTGATGGTTCCGGTGTCGGTCATGACTGCTCCTCAGAGGTGTGGGTGGTGAAGAGGGGGCTGTAGCGACCGTACCCCTCCTTCTCGAGATCCTCCGCCGGGATGAAGCGGAGGGCCGCCGAGTTCATGCAGTAGCGGAGGCCGCCCTCGGCGCGGGGTCCGTCGTCGAAGACGTGACCCAGGTGGCTGTCGGCGCCGGACGACCGCGCCTCGGTGCGGGTCATCCACAGCGTGCGGTCGGTATTCGTGGTCACGGCGTCGGCGTCGATCGGGCGCGTGAAGCTCGGCCAGCCGGTGCCGCTGTCGTACTTGTCCCGGGAGGAGAACAGCGGCTGCCCGGAGACGACGTCGACGTAGATGCCGTCGTCGTGGGTGTTCCAGTAGGCGTTGCGGAAGGGCGGCTCGGTGGCGTCCTGCTGCGTGACCTCGTACTGCAGGTTCGTGAGACCGCTGACGGCCTCGGGGGTCCTGCCGTAGTCGTTCGACATGAGTGGCTCCTTGTCCGACGCCGCTGGCTGCGGCGTCACTGAGGAGAACCAGGGAGGAGCCCGTTTTGGTCCCGCGGGGCTGGGAGCGGGCTGGGAGTTTCCGCTCAGCCCGCGTCTCGGACGACGGCGAGGTTCCGTTCCGCGGTGCGGACGATCTCCGCGACCGTGCGATCCTCCGGCCGTCGCGCGACCTTGAGTCCGAGCCAGGGCACAGCGCCCGCGGCGCGGAGCCCCGTGCGGACGTGCGCCGCGTCGAGCAGCGACGCGGACGCGGGATGGGTCTCCGCGATGGGCAGATGCGCGTCCGCCCAGGCGGGGCCGTACGGACTCTCCACCGGCGCGGCCCCGGAGAACGCGAGCCCGGTCAGCAGCCCCGAAGCCGCTGCGTCGGCGATCTGCGCGGTCACCGCATCCGCGTCCCGCAGCTCGATCGCCGACCGCCCCCAGTTGAGCCAGAGGCCGAACGGGGCGGCGGCGGATCGGATGGCCGCGATCTCGGCAGCGAGCGGGAGGAACCCCTTCTCCGGCGTCTGACCGGGAACGGCCGCGTCGCAGTGCTCGATGACGAGCCGGGCTCCGCTCCAGTCGAACGCCGCGACCTCCTCCAGCGACCGGGCGAGCGCGTCCCCGTCTCCGCTCCCGCGGGGCGCGGTGTGCAGCATCACCACCGCGACCGATGCGGCGCTCTCGGCGGTGAGCCGCGCGACGTCGTCCGCCACGCGCCGCAGATCCGCCACCGCCGCGGCTCTCCCCTCCGCCTGCGGTGAGGCGAGGCCGTACGACGAATCCTCCCCGAGCCGCCGCATCACGAACGGCACCGCGGTGACCGCAAGGGGCACCGCCGGCACGTGGCCCAGGAGCCAGGACGGGTCGTGCGGATGCACCGCCCCCATCCACGGCACCTCGAGCCCGGCCACCCCGGGGAGCGCGCAGAGCTCCGGCAGCAGCGCGGCCTCCAGCGCCGGATCCCAGTGGGCGTGCGCGGGGGACAGCGGATAGGCGCTGAGGAGCACGGGGGTCACGGACGGGCCTCGGCAAGACTCCGCGCGAACCAGGACGTGATGGTGGCCGGATGGGTGATGGCCGTGCCGACGCACACGGCGTAGGCCCCCGCGGCGATCGCGGCGGCGGCGTGCGCCGGGGTGTGGATGCGCCCTTCCGCGACGATCGGGCGGGTGCAGCGTGCCGCGATGAGGCCGATGAGCTCGAGGTCGGGGCCGTCGCCCTTCGGACGCTCCCCGGTATAGCCGGACAGGGTCGTGCCGATGATGTCCGCGCCCGCGGCCTCGGCGGCGATCGCATCGTCGAGCGACCCGCAGTCGGCCATGATGAGCGTGTCGGAATGCGCGCGCAGCCCCACGATGGTCTCCGCGAGTGTACGGCCGTCGGGCCGGGGGCGTCGGGTGCCGTCGATCGCCACGATGTCGGCGCCCGCGTCGGCGACGGCCACGGCATGTTCCAGTGTCGGCGTGATGAAGACGTCGGCATCGCCGTCCTTCCACAGCCCGATGATCGGCACCGGAAGCTCGGCGACCGCGCGGATGTCGTCGATCCCCTGCACGCGGATCCCGGCGGCGCCGCCGACGAGGGCGGCGTCGGCAACCTGCGCCATGGTGCGCGGGTCGCGCATCGCCTCCCCGGGGTACGCCTGACAGGAGACGATCAGGCCGCTGCGCAGGCGTTCGAGGATGGGGGCCGGTGTCATGGTCGCCTCCAGGCGGATGCCGCCGCTCCCCGCAGCGGCGCGTCGTCGCCGAGGGTTCCCGGCAGGATGGGGGTGTCGTGCAGGGCGTCGATGGCCTCCGCGTGGAAGGCCGCCCGCAGGGAGTCCCACCACAGCTCGCCGATGCGCGGCACGCCGCCGGTGACGACGATCCGCTCCGGGTCGAGGAGGGTCGCGGCTCCCGCGAGTGCGCGGCCGACGGCGGCGGCGGAATCCTGGACGGCGCGCACGGCGAGGGAGTCCCCCGTGCCGGCCGCGGCGGCGACCCCGCGCGCATCGCGCAGCGCCGCATCGCCGCCGAGCGAGAGGTAATGCCGGTGCAGGCCGATGCCGGAGCCGAGGGCCTCGAGGTGTCCGCTGCGGCCACAGGGGCAGCGGAGGTGCGCGGCGCCCGGGATGGGGAGGTGCGCGAGCTCGCCCGCCACGTGGTGGGCACCGCGCACCGGACGGCCGTCGAGGATGACGCCCGCGCCGACCCCGGTGCCGACGGCGACGACGAGGGCGCTCGAGGCTCCGGCGGCGGTCCCGTGGAGGTACTCCCCCGTGGCGTGCGCGTCGACGTCGTTCTGCACGGCCACCGGCGCATCGGCGGGGAGGCGGTCCGCGAGGGCTCCCCGGATCAGGGCGGCCAGCGGAGTGCCCGGCCAGTCGGCGAAGGTGTCGGTGGCCGACACGATCGTCCCCGTCCGTGCGTCGACCACGCCCGCGGTGCCGATGCCGACGCCGACGAGCGCGGACTCCTCGTCGAGCAGTTCCTGCGCGAGCGCGGCGACGGTCGCCACGACGGCGGCGGGTCCCGCGCTCGCGGGGGTCGGCGCCGCGGCGGTGCGCAGCAGCGCGTCCGCCCGGTCGGCGAGCGCCGCGGCCGTCTTGGTGCCGCCGATGTCGACGGCGAGGACGACCTCGCGCATCAGACGGCGACCGGAAGCAGACCGAGCTCGTCGAGGATCGTGCGGATGCCGGCGACGGCCTCCGGCGTGAGCGGCTCCACCGTGTCGGCCATCGTCGCGTGGTCGATGATGCCGCGCGCGTGCATCGCCGCCTTGAACGCCCCGACGCCGGTGGCGTCGCCGGACAGCCCCTGCGGCTGGAACACGATGTCGAAGAGCCGGTTGATGCGCTCCTGCTCGGCCCGGGCGGCCGTCCAGTCACCGCTCTGCGCGGCCTCCCAGAGGCGCACGTAGCCCGCGGCCTCGACGTTCGCCAGGCCCGGGACGACACCCGCGGCACCGACGAGGGCCATCGCGTCGACGACGACCTCGTGCCCGGTGAGCAGCTGCAGCGGGCGACCGGCGGCCTCGTTCGCCGCGATCAGTCGGCGGAACCCGACGTCGTCGCCGGACGAGTCCTTCACCCCCTGGATCACGCCCTCCCGGCCGAGCTGCACGAGCAGGTCGATGCCGAGCTTGGAGTGCACCCGCACCGGCACGTCGTAGGCCCAGAGCGGCACGTCGATCGCGGCGGCGATCGTCCGGAAGTGCGCGGCGACCTCGGCCGGCGAGTTCAACGTGTACAGCGGCGCGGTGGTCACGATCGCCTGCGCGCCCGCGGCCGCGAGCCGACGGGCCGTCTCGATGATGCGCGGGGCCGTGAGCTCGATGGCGCCGGCGATGACGGGCACGCGTCCCGCGTTCGCGGCGACGATCGTCTGCAGCAGCTCGACGCGCTGGTCGTCGGTGAAGTAGGCGGTCTCGCCGGTGGAGCCGAGCGCGAACAGTCCGGAGACGCCCTCCCCGATCAGGCGCTCGACCAGGCGGGTGAGCGACGCGTGGTCGATCGTCCCGTCGGTGAGCAGCGGGGTGGCGACCGGCGGGACGACGCCGGAGAACGACAGGGCGGGAGCGGGGGAAGGCATAGAGGTTCCGTCTTTTCAGTGGTGGGGTTCGAGCAGCGAGGGCGCGGCGCCCAGCAGCGTGCGGGTGTAGGGGTCGGCGGGGTCGTCGAAGACCCGGGCGGCGTCGCCGTGCTCGACGACGCGGCCCTTGTTCATCACGGCGATCTCGTCGGAGAGGTAGCGGACGGTCTGGATGTCGTGGGAGATGAAGACCATGCCGAGCCCGAGCTGCTGCTTCAGGTCGGTCAGCAGGTTCAGGATCTGCGCGCGCACCGAGACGTCGAGGGCCGAGGTCGGCTCATCGGCGACGATGACCTGCGGGTCGAGGACGAGGGCCCTGGCGATCGCGACGCGCTGCCGCTGGCCGCCGGAGAGCTGACTGGGCAGCGCCTCCAGCGCCGACGACGGCAGCCCCACGAGCCCGACGAGGTCGCGCACCTTGCGCTCCCGGCTCGCCGGGGAGCCGAGGCGATGCACCTGCAGCGGATCCAGGAGCGCGTCCCGCACGGTCATGCGGGCGTTCAGAGCCGTCGCCGGGTCCTGGAAGACCACGGAGAGGATGCGTCCCAGGCGCTTGCGCACCGCGGGGGTGAAGGAGCGCACGGTCTCACCGTCGAAGACGACCTGACCGCTCGTGGGCTTCTCGAGGCCGATCAGCACCTTCGCGGAGGTGGACTTGCCCGAGCCGGACTCGCCCACGATGCCCAGCGTCTGTCCGCGGCGGACCGTGAGCGAGACCCCGGCGAGCGCGTCGACGTAGTGCGGGCGGAACAACGACGAGCTGCGGGCCCGGTAGCGGACGTGCACGTCCTGCAGCTGGATGACGGGTTCGCTCATCGTCCTGCTCCGATCGGTTCGACGGGCGCATCGGCAGGATGCGCGGAGTAGTAGTGCTCGGTACCGGCGATCTGCCGGCGCACGGGTTCCACCCCGGCGTACCGGGCGGGGTCCGTCGAGCGCGGCGCGAAGCGGTCGCCCTGCGGGAAGTCCCGCGGGGAGGGGACGACACCGGACACCTGGTGCAGGCGGTCGGAGCCGGCCTCGATCGAGAGCACCGCCCCGAGCAGGCCCTGGGTGTACTCGTGGACGGGCTGCGTGAGCACCTCGCGTGTGGTGCCCTGCTCCACGACCTGGCCCGCGTACATCACCGTGATCCGGTGCGAGAGCTCGGCGACGAGGGCGAGGTCGTGCGAGACGAACACCAGTGCGAACCCGAGCTCCCGCTGCAGCCGCATCAGCAGCTCCACGACCTGCGCCTGCACCGTCACGTCGAGGGCCGTGGTGGGCTCGTCGGCGATCACCAGCCGCGGGTCGCGGGTCAGGGCCATCGCGATGAGCACGCGCTGCCGCTGGCCGCCCGAGAGCTCGTGCGGGTACGAGGCGAGCGTGCGCTTCGGATCGAGACCGACGAGCTCCAGCAGCTCCTCGGCCGTGCGGGTGCCGCCGCGGGAGGTGAGCTGCTTCATCTGCGCGCGGATCAGCATCGCGGGGTTCAGCGAGCTCAGGGCGTCCTGGTAGATCATCGCGATGTCGTGGCCGCGCAGCGCGTTGCGCTCCTTCGGCGTCATCCGCAGCAGATCCTTCCCGTCGAACAGGATGCGCCCGCGGACGTCGGCCTTCGGATCGAGCAGCCCCATGATCGCCAGCGAGGTGATGGACTTGCCGCACCCCGACTCCCCCACGAGCGACATGGTCTCGCCGGGGCGCACGGTGAAGCTGACGTGGTCGACCACGTCGACGTCGCCGTGGCGCGGGAAGGAGATGCAGAGATCCTGCACCTCGAGCAGCGGCGCGGCGTCTCCCGTGTAGACCAGGCGGTCAGTGCGGGAGAGTTCGCGGACACGCAGCTCGGCGAGGCGCTCCGCCAGCGGCACCGTCTCCGCGGTGGGCACGAGCACGTCGGGCACGCCGCTGGGCACCGAGAGGTTGACCGCGGTGTCGACCGTCGGGATGACGTGGGTGTCGTCCGGGGCGGCGGCCTCCTCCAGGTCGTGCGTCGACTCCTCCGTGTTCGCGGCGTCGGCGGTGATCTTCCTGGCGCGCGGCGAGACCATGGCGTCGGTCATCCCCTCGGACAGGATGTTGAGGCACAGCACGGTGATCATGATGAGGATGCCGGGGAAGAACGTCGCCCACCACGCCCCGCTCATGAGCAGGTTCCGGCCCGCGGCGATGACGTTGCCCCAGGACGGCTCAGGATCGGGCACACCGGCCTGAAGGAACGACAGCGAGGCCTCGAACACGATCGCGTCGGCGACGAGCACCGTGGCGAAGACGAGCACGGGTGCCATGGCGTTGCGGGCGACGTGCCGCACGATGATCCGCGGCGTCCCCGCGCCCATTACGCGGACGGCCGAGACGTAGTCCTCGCCGTACTGGTCGAGGATGTTCGCCCGGACGATGCGGGTCAGCTGCGGCACGTAGAGGAATGCGATCGTGAGCACGAGCACCGGCAGCGACTTGCCGAACACCGCCACGAACACCGCGGCGAGCGCGATGCCGGGGAACGACATGATCACGTCCATGACCCGCATGAGGGTCTCGGAGATCCACTTCGGCGCGGTCGCGGCGATCGTGCCCAGCACGCAGGCGACGGCGAGGGCGACGAGGGTGGCCCCGAGCCCGATCACGAGGGAGTAGCGGGCCCCGTAGACCAGTCGGGAGAAGATGTCGCGACCCTGCCGGTCGGTGCCGAACCAATGCTCCGCACTCGGCGGCTGCACCGGGGAGCCGGAGGCGAGCGGGTCGTACGGCGAGATCAGCGGAGCGAGGATCGCGGCGAGCGCGATGATCGCGAGCACGGCGAGGCAGATGATCGAGCCGAGGGAGAGACGGCCCCAGCGGAGGCCGGGGACGGAGAGCCGTTCCGTGAGTCTGCGTCGCATGTCACACCGCCCGGATTCGAGGATTGATGAGCACGTACAGGAGGTCGACGATGATGTTGATCACGACGAACGCGAGCGCGACCGCGAGCGTCACGCCCTGCACGAGGTTGGGTTCGTTGTTGGTGACCCCGTTGAGGATGAGGGTGCCCATCCCCGGGATCGCGAAGATGATCTCGATCACCACGGCGCCGCCGAGCAGGTACCCGATGCGGAGACCGAGCACCGTCACGGGGGTGATGAGCGCGTTGCGCAGCACGTTGCGGCCGACGACGATCACCCGCGGGATTCCGGCGCCGAGGGCGGTGCGCACGTAGTCGCGATCGAGCTCCTCGACCATCGAGGTGCGCACGACCCGGGAGAGCTGCCCGATCACGGGCACGGCGAGTGCGACCGCGGGAAGGGTCATCCGGGCGAGCCACCCGGACGGGTCGTCGGCGAAGGCCGGCAGCGGGCCCGAGGCCGGCAGCACCCCGAGCGCCAGGGTGAACACCTGGATGAGGAGGATCGCGAGCCAGAAGGAGGGCGTGGACAACGCGGCGACGCCGAAGACGCGGATGACCTGGTCGGGCCAGCGGTCGCGGTAGACGGCGGCGAGGACGCCGATCACGAACGCGACGAGGACCGCGATCACCAGACCGAGGAAGGTCAGGGCCAGCGTCACCGGGAAGGCCCTGGCGACCTCGTCGACCACCGGCAGGCTGCGGGCGGAGTAGGTGCCCAGGTCGCCCTGGACGAGGCCGATCAGGAAGTTCACGTAGCGGACGAACAGCGGGAGGTTCAGTCCGTGGTCTTCGCGGTACGCCTCCAGCGCTTCGGGGGAGGCGGTCTCGCCGAGCGCGGTGCGTGCCGGGTCGACGGGCGAGAAGGACATCACGAAGAAGACCAGGAACGTGATGCCGAGGATCATCAGCGGCAACTGCAGCAGTCGCCGGCCGACGAGGCGGAGCGTGTGGGACACGTGCCGCTCCTTCCGGGGGTGGGGTGGCGGGGGCGCGCTCCTCGGGCGAGCGCGCCCCCGCCCTGTCGGGCAGGTGCTACTTCGCGGCCACGCCGACGTCGAGGAACGACAGTCCGGTCGTGGGGACCGGCTGGAAGCCGACCAGCTCCTGCGAGCTCCAGGCGGTGGGCAGCTTGCGGTGGAACAGCGGGTACAGCACGGCCTGGTCGGAGATCAGGTCGTACGCCTGGTTCCAGGACTCCTGCTGCTCCTCGCCCTCCTGGGTGACGGCGGTGTCGAGCAGCGTGCGCAGCTCGGCGTACTCCGGGGAGTCGGCCCAGGCGGTGCGCGTCTGGGTCCAGACGTTCTCGCCGTACCACCAGTTCATGAGCAGGTCGGGGTCCACGCCGAACACCGACGGGTCTCCGGGGGCGATGGCGACGGTGTAGTCGCCGGAGTCGACCTTCTCGTACATCGACGCCGACTGGCTGATGTCGAGGGTGGTGTCGATGCCGATCGCGTCGAGGGACTCCTTGATGAGCGGGGCCACCTCCTTCACCCATCCGGTGTCGGTCATGCGCAACGTGATCGCGAGGTCGGAGACCCCGGCCTCCGCCAGCAGCTCCTCCGCCTTCTCCGGGTCGTACGAGTAGACCGTGGAGGCCTCGTGGTAGTTCGGGTAGTCCTCGGGCAGGAACGACGTGGCCGGGGTGGCGTTGCCGAGCATGCCGGTCTCGATGATCTTGTCCATGTCGAGCGCGTAGTGCAGCGCCTGGCGGACGCGGACGTCGTCGAACGGCTCGGCCTTCGTGTTGAACATCATGAAGAGGAGGCCGAACGACTGCACGCTCTCGACCTCGGACGAGGCGGCCAGTCCGTCGGCGTCGATGTACGGCACGTCCTCGATCGCCTGCACCGTGCCGGTCGACATCGCGGTGACGCGGGCCGAGGCGTCGGCGAGGAGGTTCCAGTTCATGCCTGCGGCGAGCGCGGGACGCGGGCCGTTGTAGTCGTCGTACCGCTCGAAGACGATCTTGTCCTCGGGCACGGCGGAGACGAGGGCGTAGGGACCGGAGCCGACCGGGTTCGCGCCGAACTCCTCGGGATCGGCCTCGACCACGGCCTTCGGCACGATCTTGACGACGCCGAGTCGATCGTCGATGAGGGAGAACGGGTAATCGGTGGTGATCCGGACGGTGTCCTCGTCGACGGCCGTGACCGTGTCGATGAAGTCGACGAACGAGCGGAACAGGGAGTTGTTCGCCGGGTCGAGGACGCGCTCGTAGCTGAAGACCACGTCGTCGGCGGTGACCGGGTCTCCGTTCTGGAACGTCGCGCCTTCGCGGAGGTCGATGTCGTAGGTCGTCTCGTCGACCTGCGTCGGGAAGTCGGCGGCGAGGGCGGGGGCGGGCTCCTGCGTGACGGGGTCGAGGTCGATGAGTCCCTCGAAGATGTGCCAGTTCGCCGAGACCGTCACGGCGCCTGAGGCGACCATCGGGTCGAAGCTGCCGTTCAGGGTGTACGAGATCCCGGCTTCGATGATGCCGTCCGGGTCGATGTCGCTCGCGGCGGGGCTCTCGGCGGTGCCGGCGGCGCCGCCGCAGCCGGCGAGGGCGAGGGACGCGGCGACCGTGCCGGCGACCGCCATCGCGAGACGACCCGCGCGGCGGCGGGTGCTGTGTCGGTTCATGTGTGCTCCAGGTGGTGGGGGGCGACGCCTTGAGGACATCAGACGTCTGATGTACTCTAAACACACGTTCGACCGGATCACAAGAGTGAGAGGATCGGAGCGTTTCCGGCAGGCAGGAGAGGGACCCTATGAAGTCCACCACGGGGAGGGCGTCGCGGATGCGGCGAGCCACGACGGCGGATCAGATCAAGCAGCTCATCCTCACGCGCGGACTCACTCCCGGCGATCCCCTGCCGACCGAGGCCGAGCTCTGCGAGGAGCTCGACGTGTCGCGCTCCTCGGTCCGCGAGGCGATCCGTACGCTCTCCACCCTCGACATCGTCGACGTCCGGCACGGACACGGCACCTACGTGGGCCCGATGTCGCTGGACCCGATGGTCGAGGCGCTCGTCTTCCGGGGTGTGCTGTCCCCCGAGGGGTCGCTGCAGGCCCTGCGCGAGGTCGTCGAGGTGCGCCTCGCGCTCGACCTCTCCATGGCCGAGCGCGTGGTCGAGGCCGCTCAGGCGCAGGCGGACCCGGAGCTCGACGAGCTCGTCGCCGAGATGGTCGACAAGGCCGGCCGCGGCGAGTACTTCCTCGACGAGGACAGGGCGTTCCACACCCGCCTCTTCGGCGCCATCGACAACCGTCTCGTCGGCCAGCTCGTCGGAGCCTTCTGGGACGTGCACACCGCCGTGCTCCCGCAGCTCGGCATCGCGCAGCCCGACGACATCCACAAGACCGCCAAGGCGCACGGTGACATGCTGGACGCCGCGCGCTCCGGCGACGTCGAGCGCTACCGCCAGGCCGTCATCGAGCACTACCAGCCGCTGCAGCGGGTGCTGGCGACCGCGGAGGACGTGCGGGCCTGAGCTGAGGAGTCGGTAGTCTGACTTTCCCACCACGGAAAGAGGACCCGCATGTCCGTTGGACTGCTTGCCGTCGTCGACGACATCCTGAGCGCCGCGATGAAGGCGTCGGCGAAGGCCGCCGGAGTCGTCATCGACGACGCCGCCGTGACCCCGCAGTACGTGCAGGGCCTCACCCCGGCCCGCGAGCTCCCCGTGGTCGGCAAGATCGCCCTCGGGTCGCTGGTGAACAAGTTCGTCATCATCATCCCGATCGCGCTGCTGCTCACGGCCTTCGCGCCGTGGGTGCTGCCCTACCTGCTCATCCTCGGCGGCTCGTACCTGTGCTTCGAGGGCGCGGAGAAGGTGCTCGAGTGGTTCGGCGTGCAGCACGGCCACGCCGACGAAGGCGCCCGCGACGAGAGGAAGCTTGTGCTCGGCGCCGTCCGCACCGACCTCATCCTCTCGACGGAGATCATGCTCATCTCCCTCGCCAGCCTCGACAAGGGACTCGGCATCTGGTCCACCCTCGCGATCCTCGCGGTGATCGCGCTGGTCATGACCGTCGCGGTGTACGGGGCCGTGGCGCTCCTGGTGAAGATCGACGACATCGGCCTGAAGATGGCGAAGAACCCGGCGCAGCGCGTCCGGCACACCGGCACCCGCATCGTCCGGTCCATGCCCGCGGTCTTCCGCTTCATCAGCGTGCTCGGCACCGTCGCCATGCTGTGGGTCGGCGGGCACCTCGTCCTCATCAACCTCGGCGAGGTCGGGCTGCACGCCCCGGCCGACGTTCTCCATGCGGTCGAGCACGCGCTGGAGCCCCTCGGCGGCTTCGTGGTGTGGGTGGTCGACACGATCATCTCCGCGATCGCCGGTCTCGTCTGGGGCCTCGTGATCGTCGGGGTCGTCCTGGGCGTCGCGAAGCTCTTCGGCAGGAAGCCGAGCTTCCACGAGGGCGAGGCCTCTCCCGCCGACATCCACGTCTGAGTCCGTCGCGGCGGGGGTGACGTAGTCTCGACGCCATGCCTGCGAGTCGCACCCTGCACCGTTCGACGCGTGACGCGGATCGATGGTTCCGCGAGCAGGGCCTTCCCACCTTCGTGCCGCTGCGCCGGTGGTTCACCGATCTGCCGCGCCGCGTGGCCCCGCTCATCGCCTGGGTCGCCGTCGCCGCCTACCTCTTCCAGGACGGCATCGAGGCGGTGTACGAGGTCGCCCTCGACGATGCGGCCGAGGACGCCGCCTTCGTGGCCGTCCTCGCCTTCGTCATCTTCGTGATCGCGGTGAGCCTGGCGTGGGGGGCGTACTACCTCGTGCGCACGGTGCTGCGCCGGCTGCGTCCGCCGGCCGGCACGACGCTCGCGCTTCTCGTCATCGCGGGGGCACTCGCCTTCCTGGTGGCCTCCGGGTACGTCGATCACCCGGGCGCCACCGTGGGGCCCGTCCTCCGCGCGCTTCTCGTGCTCGCCGTCTGCGTGCTCGTCACCGGCATGGGCGGCGGCGCCCTGCTCGGGTGGGCCTCCCGACTCGCCGTGCGCAACGCCTCCGCGATCGGACACATGGCCTCCATCGCTCTGCCGGTGATCCTGATGCTCGTCGTCTTCGCGTTCTTCTCGGCGGAGGTGTGGCAGATGGCGTCCGCCCTCTCCTGGGGGTCGATCGCACAGGTCGGGCTCGTCGTCGCCGTCCTCGCCGGCATCGTCGTGCTACGGGTGAGTGCTTCGGAGATCGACGACGGATCCCCACCCCCGACCGCGGAGCAGCGCACCGCACTCCTCGTCGGCACGCCGGCGGAGGGCGCAACGGCAGCCGACGGCGGCCGCCTCCCGCTCCGCGCACCCCAGCGCATCAACATCCTGCTCGCCATGACCGTCGCCCAGCTCGTGCAGGCACTCTTCTTCACCGGCCTCATCGCGGCCCTGCTCATCGTGATCGGCGGGATCGCCGTGCCGTCGGGCATCATCGGGATCTGGCTCGGTTCCGGCAGCGCCGCGCAACCGCTCGCCGTGCAGCCGCTGGAGTTCTTCGGGCAGAAGCTCCCGCTCACAGTGAACCTCCTCAAGGCGGCCACGCTGCTGGCGGTGATCGCGGCGCTGCCCTTCGTCTTCTCGGCCGTGAGCGAGGCGCGGTACCGCGAGCGCTTCTTCGACCCGATCATGGCCGACATGCATCGCGCCATCCTCGTGCGCGACGAGCTCGGACGCCGCGGCGCACGCTGACGTCAGGTGCCGCCCCCGTCGATCCTGCTAACGTCGGCGTGCGCACCCGAAGCGCGAAGAAGGAAGAACCTGCGATGACCGCCGTGCACCTCAGGCCCGCCGAGAGCGCCGACCTCGACACGATCACCGAGATCCACAACCACGCCGTCCTGCACACGACCGCGATCTGGAACGAGGAGGCGGTGGATCGCGCCGACCGGGAAGCGTGGCTCGCCGACCGGACCGCGCGCGGCTGTCCCGTCATCGTCGCCGCTGACGAGAGCGGCGTCGTGGGTTATGCGTCCTATGCCCAGTGGCGCCCGCACAGCGGTTACCGCCTCACCGTGGAGCATTCCGTCTACGTGCGCGGCGATCAGCGCGGACGCGGCATCGGCACGCTCCTCATGACGGAGCTCATCGCCCGGGCCCGGGCAGCCGGGATGCACGTGATGATCGGCGGTGTGGAGAGCGGCAACACCGCCTCCCTCACCCTCCACGAGCGCCTCGGGTTCCGGGAGGTGGGCCGCATGCCCCAGGTCGGCGCGAAGTTCGGCCGGTGGCTCGACCTCAGCATGCTGCAGCTCGTGCTCGACGAGCGCCCCACCCCCGACGCGGCGCTCTAGCGATGGACTTCCTGCAGTGGCTCGTCGACGCCTTCTCCTCGTCCTGGGTGCTTCCCGGTGGGCAGACCCTCCTGGTGCGTGAGGTCGTCGGGAACGCGTTCGGACTCGCGAGCGCCCTCGGGGGCATGCGGCGCAAGGTCTGGGCGTGGCCGGTCGGCATCGTCGGCAACGTCCTGCTGCTCACGGTGTTCCTCGGATCCGCCCTGAGCCCCGACCCGTCGCTGCCGCATCTCCTCGGTCAGGCCGGGCGGCAGATCATGTTCATCGCCGTCGCGATCTACGGGTGGATCCGCTGGCGGAATGCCGACGGCGGTCGCATCGTGCCGCGGTGGGCGCCGACCGGGGCCCGCATCGGTCTGGTCGTGGTCCTCGTCGTCGGAACCGTGGCGCTCACCCCCCTGTTCCGCGCCCTGGGTTCGTGGGAGCCGGTCTGGGCCGACGCCTGGACCTTCGTCGGGTCACTGCTCGCGACCTACGGCATGGCCAAGGGCTGGACCGAGTTCTGGCTCATCTGGATCGCCGTGGACGTGGTGGGGGTGCCGCTGCTGTTCAGCTCCGGCTACTACGCGACCGGCCTCATGTACGTGTTCTACGGCGTCTTCACGGCGGTCGGGTTCGTGATCTGGTGGCGAGCGCAGCGACAGGCCGCGCGCCCGATCGAGATCCTCCCTCCCGACCCGAGCCCCCGCCGTCCGGACGAGGAGGCCTGAGCCGCACCGCGGATTGTTTCCGTGCGTGTCGCCGTCGCTCGCCCCGGCCCCGTCCGGTCCCGTTTCATGGGGGCATGACCCGGCAGATCCGCTTCAACGCCTTCGACATGAACTGCGTCGCCCACCAGTCGTCCGGCCTGTGGCGGCACCCCGACGACCGGTCGCGGCAGTACAACACCATCTCGTACTGGACCGACCTGGCGAAGCTGCTGGAGAGCGCGACCTTCGACGGGATCTTCATCGCCGATGTCCTGGGCACCTACGACGTCTACGGCGGCACGAACGAGGCCGCCATCCGCAACGGCGCCCAGGTGCCCGTGAACGACCCGATCCTCCTGGTCAGCGCGATGGCCGCGGTGACCGAGCATCTGGGGTTCGGCGTCACGGCCGGCACCGCGTTCGAGCACCCCTACCCGTTCGCTCGGCGGCTCAGCACGCTCGACCACCTCACCCAGGGCCGCGTCGGCTGGAACGTCGTGACCGGGTATCTGCCCAGCGCCGCGCGGAACATGGGCCAGGAGGACCAGCTCGCCCACGACGACCGCTACGACCACGCGGACGAGTACGTCGAGGTGCTCTACAAGCTTTGGGAGGGGTCGTGGGAGGACGACGCGGTGGTGGAGGACCGCGAGCGCGGGATCTTCACCGACCCGTCGAAGGTGCATCCGATCCGGCACGAGGGGAAGCACTTCTCCGTGCCCGGCATCCACATCTCGGAGCCCTCGCCGCAGCGGACTCCCGTGATCTACCAGGCCGGCGCCAGCCCGCGCGGGGTGCGGTTCGCGGCGGAGAACGCCGAGGCCATCTTCGTCGCCGCGCCGTCGAAGGAGGTGCTCGCCGGGACCGTGAAGCGCATCCGCGACGCCCTCGAGGCGGCGGGGCGCGACCGTCATGACGCCCGCATCTACACGCTGCTGACGGTGATCACCGCGGCGACGAGCGAGGAGGCGGCCGCGAAGCACGCCGAGTACCTCTCCTACGCGAGTCCGGAGGGCGCACTCACCTTCATGTCGGGGTGGATGGGCGTCGATCTCTCGCAGTACGCCGAGGACGAGCCGGTCGGGAACGTCGAGTCGAACGCGATCCAGTCCGTGCTGCAGCACCTCAAGGAGGAGGCCGACCTCGGGCGCGAGTGGACGGTGGGCGACTTCGGCCGCCACAACGCGATCGGCGGGCTCGGCCCCACGATCGTCGGCTCCGGGGTCGAGATCGCCGACGAGCTGCAGTCCTGGGTGGAGGAGACCGACATCGACGGCTTCAATCTCGCGTACGCGGTCACCCCCGGCACGTGGCAGGACGTCATCGAGCACGTCATCCCGGTGCTGCGGGAGCGCGGCGCCTACCCCGAGGAGTACGTGCCCGGCACGCTCCGCCACAAGCTGCACGGCCGCGGCGACCGGGTCCAGCCCACGCACCGCGCCGCCCAGTACCGCCTCTGACCCCGTTCGAGTCGCCCACTTTGCTGCAAAACGGCCGGTTTTGCCGCAAAGTGAGCGATTCGAAGGCAGGTCAGTCGGCGTCGCGGGTGAAGAGGCTCCGCAGCACGAGGAAGACCACCACGGCGACGACCGCGACGATGGCGAGCTTCGCGATGAACCAGAGCACCGAGAACAGCGCGCTGACGATCCACCACGCGATCACGACGGCGAGGATGACGCCGAGGACGGTCCAGATGTTCTTGGTCATGCCTCCAGCCTACGGAGTCACGGCGGCCGGGATCTCCTCCACCGACCGGTAGACGCGCAGCCCGAGCTCCTGGGCGATCTCGACGTCCTTGTCCGCGCCCGAAGATTCTCCCGGCAGCCGCAGCACCGCGTCGCAGTGCAGGAGCAGTCGCCGGGCCGTCTCGTACATGACGTCGCCCTCGCCGGAGTCGGCCGATTCGAGGGTGCGCAGGACCGGCAATGCGACCCACTCCCCGATCATCGGCACGTGACCGAGCCGGAAGATCGGACCGGACGCCTCCTCCAGGCGCGCGAGATTGCGAGCGATCAGGGCGGGGTCGCCGTTGGTGCCGGAACGGTAGGGGCCGGCGATCAGGATCAGGAGTGGCTTCATCATGGACATGACTGTAGTCTGAATCATGCAAAAACCTGCAAGTTCGTGAGGAAACGTATGCTCGCTGCTCAGCGCAAGGACCACCTGCTCGCCCTCCTCGACCGTGAGGGCCGCGTCGTGGCCAAAGACGTCGCCGCAGATCTCGGAGTCTCGGAAGACGCCATCCGCCGCGACCTCCGCGAGCTCGCCGAGGAGGGCAGGCTCCAGCGCGTGTACGGCGGCGCGCTGCCCATCGCCGCGGCCGATCGTCCGGTGCGGGAGCGCCACGATCTGGCGACCGAGAGCAAGGAGCGGGTCGCCCGCCAGGCGGTCACGACCATCCTCCCCGGATCGACGATCGTGCTGGATGCCGGAACCACCACGCTCGCGATGGCGCGGCTGCTGCCCTCCGGCACCGACATCACGGTCATCACCCCGAGCCCCGCCGTCGCCCTCGCCGTCGCCGAGCACTCGGATGCGCGCGTGATCATGATCGGCGGCGAGCTGGCCCGGCACTCCCTCGTCGCCGGCGGGGGACTCGCGATGGAGGCGATCCAACACCTCGCCGCCGACGTGTTCTTCGTCGGCGTCACGGGCGTCGACCCGGGCCACGGCCTCACGACGGGCGAGCTCGACGATGCCGTCACCAAGCGGGCGATCTCCTCCCGATGCGCCGCGACCGTCGTGCTCGCGAGCGACGAGAAGATCGGCGCCACCTCGCGCTACCCGGTGCTGCCGTTCGAGTCGGTCGCCGCGGTCATCACCGACCCGCTGGACGAGAGTCCGCTGATCCCGGAGGTGCTGGCGCAGATCCCGGGACGGGCGTGAGCGACGATCCGTCTTCTCCCGCGAGGCGTTCCGCGAGCAGGGCGTGCAGGTGACCTGCCGCCGCGAGAAGCGCGACGCTGCGGCGCGTGAGGTCGGTCAGCCGCTCCGCGAGCATGCGCTGCACCTGCTCGGTGTCACCGTGCGCGCGCACCTCGTCGATGATCCGCGAAACGGTGGGGATGCCGTAGCCGCCCGAGCGCAGGGCGGCGGCGATCCGCGCCTCGGTGATCGCGAGGGAGTCATAGGAGCGGACCGATCCCGCACGACGAAGGGGGCGCACCAACCCTTCTCGCTCCCAGTGCCGCAGTGCGGAGGAACGGACGCCGAGCGCCTGGGCGAGTTCGCCGATGGCCATCGCATCATCCTCGACGAACGGATCGTCGGCCTCCGCCACCGCATCCTCGAGTCCGCGCAGGGCCGCGCGCACCCGTGAGCGTTCGAGGGCGAGATCCGCGTGCAGGTCATCGATCCGCTCCGCCGCATGCTCGACCGATCCGCCGATGAGAGCGGGCATCAGTCGACGCGCGGGCACCGGACCGAGCGCCGTCGCCAACGCGCGATAGGCGCGCAGCGCCAGGGCATGCGACGTCCGATACCGCCGGTACCCGTTCGCACCGCGCTCGGCGGCGGGGAGGACACCGAGGCGCTCGAGGTCGCGCACCTGCTGCGTCGAGTAGTCGACCAGCCGTCCGAGCGCCGCCGTCGTCATCACCTGCTCTTGAGGGTTGTGCACGTGTTTCCTCGCCTTTCCGGTCCTTGAGTCCACATAAGCACGTCAGCCTCAGCATTGAAGGATGGAGATGCAGGAGATCATCGCAGAGGTCCGCTCGTTCGACGGCGCGCTCGTCGTCGCCCCGGAGGCGGGCAGCGACTTCCCCGAACTGTCATGGGGAGACGCGTACTTCTACCACGCGCCCGACGGCCGGATGCCGGAGCGCACGCAGCCGTACGGGACGATCATCACGAAGGACTATCCCGACGACACGTCCTCCGCGCTGGACGCTCCAGGGCGCTTCCGGGTGAACATCCACGTCGGACGCGAGCGCGCGGAGTCGATCATCGCGGCGGGGTCTCTCACGGGCGGCGACACCGACCCGACGGCGGTCGACGTCTTCCGCCCTCATCCCCTGTACGGCGACGTCGGCTGGGTGTGCGTGATCGATCCCGCAGAGGCGACGGCGGGTACCGTGCTCGCCCTTCTTCGCGAGGCGCACGAGGCGGCACGTGCGCGCACCGGACGACGGGCGAGATGAGTCCCGTGTCGACTCCTCAGGGCATGACCGAGTCCGACCGTCGGATCGTCGCGGTATGGGCGGCCGACTGCGCCGAGCGCGTCCTGCCGCTGTTCGAGAGCGAGGCCCCGGACGACGACCGCGCGCGTGATGCCATCGCCAGGACGCGCGCCTTCGCGCGGGGCGAGCTCACGGCTGCGGGCGAGATCCGTCGTCGTTTCGTGGCCGGCAGGGCCGCCCGCAGCGCCGTGACCCCTGCCGGCACCGCGGCCTCTCGCTCCGCGGCACAGGCCGCCGGGGTCGCGCACATGGGAGCGCATGCTCTCGGGGCAGCCGCCTACGCCGCGCGAGCCATCGAGCTGGCACACCCGGACGCTCCCGACGCCCGCGCCGCCGAAGTGCGCTGGCAACTCGCGCAGCTCTCGCCCGAGGCCGCTGCAGCCCTGCGCACCCTCCCACTCCTCGGCACCGACCCCGCCGGCCCCCTCGGCCCCGGGCTTCTCTCCTCCGGCCCCCTCGGCGAGGTGATCCGCGAGATCCAGGCGCACCTCTCGTCCGCCGTCGGCTAGGTCCCTCCTTCGAATCGCGCAACTGGCTGTATCTGAGCCCGGAATGGAGCCAGGTGCGCGATTCGAAAGCGGCCCGACCGCTTCAGCCCCGATTCAGCGATGACCCGCCACACTGGGGGGATGCGGATCCTGGTGGTGGACGACGAGGTGCGTCTGGCCGAGGGCGTGCGCCGCGGACTCGAGGCGGAGGGCTTCGCGGTCGACGTCGCCCACAACGGCGTCGACGGCCTCTGGCGGGCCCGCGAGACCCGGTACGACGCCATCGTGCTCGACCTGATGATGCCCGGCATGAGCGGGTGGAAGGTGTGCGAGGCCCTGCGCGCCGAGGAGAACTGGACTCCCGTGCTGATGCTCACCGCCAAGGACGGCGAATGGGATCAGGTGGAGGCGCTGGAGAGCGGCGCCGACGACTACGTCACCAAGCCCTTCTCCTTCGCGATCCTCGTGGCCCGGCTCCGGGCGCTCGTGCGCCGCGGTGCCGTGGCGCGACCGACGATCCTGGAGGCCGGCGACCTGCGACTGGATCCCGCCGGACACCACGTGTGGCGCGGCGAGACCCCGATCTCCCTCACGGCCCGCGAGTTCGCGGTGCTCGAGCATCTGATGCGCCACCGCGGGCAGGTGCTGTCGAAGCGCGACCTCCTGGCCGGCGTCTGGGACGACGACTTCGACGGCGACCCGAACATCGTCGAGGTGTACATCGGCCACCTCCGCCGCAAGGTCGACAAGCCGTTCGGACGTGAGGCGATCGAGACCATCCGCGGGGCGGGCTACCGGCTGGCGGCGAACGGTGGCTAGGCGGCTCTGGCGGTCGGTCCGCGGCCGGACGACCCTGGGTGCCACCCTCGTCGTCGCGGTCGCGCTGCTCCTCGGGGCCTTCTCCTTCTACGGCGTGCTGAGCGCGAGTATCCACGGCAGCACCGAACGCGCGGCGGAGCAGCGGCTGGAGGAGCTCGTCAGCCGATTCGACGGTCCGGGTCGCCGCGGCCCCGACCAGCTCGACGATGACCTCGTGCAGCTGCTCGGGCGGGACGGAGCGGTGCGCGCCGCCAGCGAGGAGGCCGCCGATGCGCTCGGCGCCACGCCGCTGCCCGTGGACGACGATCCGCAGGTCGTCCGGATCGACGGCGAGCCGATGGTCGTGGTGTCGGAAGACGTCGAGGGCGACCAGACCCTCGTCCTCGCGGTGCCGTTGGACGAGGATGCGGAGACCCTGTCGACGGTGGCGACGCTGCTCGTGATCGCCGTCCCCGCGCTGCTGCTGCTCGTGGCCGTCACGACCTGGCTCGTCACGGGGCGCGCGCTGCGCCCGGTCACCCGCATCCGCCAGGAGGTCGAGGGCATCACCGCCGAGCGCCTCGATCACCGGGTGCCCGTTCCCGACACCGCGGACGAGATCCACTCCCTCGCCGTGACGATGAACGGGATGCTCGACCGGCTCGACGCGGCGGCGACCGCGCAGCGCCGCTTCGTGTCCGATGCCTCGCACGAGCTCCGCTCCCCCCTGGCGACGATCCGTCAGCACGCAGAGCTCGCCCAGGCGCACCCGGAGGTGACGAGCATCGACGAGCTCGCCGAGGTGGTGTCCGAGGAGGGGCTGCGACTGCAGGGCATCGTGGAGTCGCTGCTGCTCCTCGCCCGCCTCGACGAGGGTGTCACCGGGAGCACCGAACCGGTGGACCTGGACGACCTCGCCCTCGCGGAGGTGCGTCGGCTGCGGGCCACCGGGCTCGACGTCGACGGCTCCGGGATCCGTGCGGCCCGCACCGTCGGCGACCCCCGGCTGCTGGGCCAGCTGCTGCGGAACCTCGCGGACAACGCCGCGCGGCACAGCAACGGCCGGGTGGCGATCGGGGTGGAGCCGCAGACGGCGCACGTCGTCCTCACGGTCGAAGACGACGGCGCCGGCATCCCGCCGGAGGAGAGGGACCGCATCTTCGAGCGCTTCGTCCGGCTCGATGAGGCCCGCAGTCGCGACGCTGGCGGCAGCGGGCTCGGTCTCGCGATCGCTCACGGCATCACCACCGCCGCCCACGGCGCGATCACGGTGGACACGTCCCGGTGGGGCGGCGCCCGCTTCACCGTGACCCTCCCCCTCGCCGGTTCTCTCTCCTGACCGACCGCCCGGGCAGAGTTTCGGAGATCCCCGACGACACCCCGGTCATGGCCGACGCACGGCGGCGTGTCGTTCCCGAGCTCCGAAGTCGTGCCCGAGATATCGGTTCCTGAACGGGGCTTCAGGAGACTTCAGGGTGGCTTCAGCGGCGTCGGGAGACCATCGAGACATGAACGACAAGACTCCTGCTCCCGACCAGAACCCCACGCCGGACGAGAACGACACCGCGGGTCAGAACGCGGTACCAGCGGTCCCGAGCGCGGGCCAGGACCAGCACGCCGGACAGGACTCCCCCGCCGGCCCCGGCACCACCGCCGACGCGAGCGCCGACGCCCCGACGGTCCCGGTCGCACCGACCCCCGGCCCGACCTCCGGCCATGCCGCTGCCCCGAACGCCGCCCCGGAGGCACCGGCCGCCGCGACCCCCGCCAAGCCCGGACGTAAGCGCGCGCTCCTGATCGGCGGCGGGATCGCGGCCGCGGTGCTGCTCGCCGGCGGTGGCGTCGCGGTGGGTGCCGCGATCGGCGACGAGTTCGGCGACGACGACGACCGCCCCGCCATGGAGGGCCCCCGACACGAGGGCGACCGCGGCCCGCGCGGAGACCACCGCGGCGACGAGGATGCCCGCCCGAGCGGAGACCGGGGCGACCGCGGCCCTGTCACCGGCATCGGCACATACGACGTCGACGAGCTCCTCGCGATCGCAGCCGCCGCCCAGGACGCCGCCGAGGGCGAGGTCACCTCGATCGACGCGAAGCGCGACGGAACGTGGGAAGTGCAGCTGACCACGTCCGCCGGGGACGAGACCGAGGTGCGCGTGGACGATGACCTCACCGCGACCGTGGTGTCGACGGACGCCGCGGACGACGACGACAAGGGACCGACGCTCACGCTCGACGAGGAGACCATCCGCACTCTCGTCGACGCCGCCCTCGCCGAGGCCGAGGGGATGATCACCGACCTCGATGTGGACTCCGACGACGTGAGCCCCTACGACGCCTCCGTCCTCACGACGGACAACCGCTCGATCGACATCTCCTTCGACGCCTCGTTCGCGGTCGTCGGCTCCGACGTCGACGAGTGACCGCGTCCCTGACGGCTAGCATGCAAGGATGACGAACTCCGATCCGATCGACGAGGTCTCCATCGGCGGCGAGGTCATCCGCCTCGGGCAGTTCCTCAAGTTCGCGGGACTGCTCGATTCGGGCGGCGACGCGAAAGAGGTCATCATCGACGGCTACGTCACCGTGAACGGCGAGGTGGACCGGCGCCGCGGGCGTCAGCTCCGCGACGGCGATGTGGTCACCTTCGAGGGCCGGGCGGTCCGCGTCCGGCCCTGACCCGGCGTCGCGGAGCCTTCCGCCGCCTCCGGGCCGCGGTTCCGTGCCTCGCTCACGAGCACCATGGTCACCCCGGCGCCGCACAGCGCGAACCCGCCGACCGTGATCGCCGTGAGGGGTTCACCGAGCAGCAGCGCCCCGCCGATCGCGGTCGCCGGGGCGACGAGGAAGAGCAGCGCCTGAAGTGCGGTGATGCCGACCCGGCGCAGCAGCCACCAGTACAGGCCATAGGCGCCGAGCGTGGGGAAGACGGCGGTCAGGACCACGGCGATCCAGAACGAGGGTCGCGCCGGCGGCACGAGTGCCCCGGCGAGCGCGCCGATGACGAGGAGCAGCACGGCGGTCACGCTCACGTGGATGGTCAGGGTCAGCAGAACCCCCGTGCGCACGGCCGTCCGCCGCTGCACCAGCGTGCCGATCACGAGGCAGACCATCGCCGCCGCCGGAAGCAGGTAGGCGACGAGCGGCGCGGAGCCGGCACCGAACTGCGACTGCACGACGAGCAGCACCCCCACCGCCCCGATCACCAGCCCCGCCACCTGGGCGCCGCGCACACGGAGGCCCAGCACCGGCCCGACCAGCACGGCGACGAGAAGCGGCTGGACCGCGTCGATCAGCGCGACGGTGCCGGTGGCGATCCCCGTCGCGACGGCGGCGTACACGGCAGCGCAGTATCCGAACTGGGCGAGCGCGCCGATGACCGCCTGGACGCCGAGTTCCCGCGCGGTCATCCCCTTCGTCGCTCCGGACATCGCGGCGAGGACCACGAGCACGACGGCGAGCGGCGTGAACCGCCAGACCAGGAGCGTCAGCGGGTCGACGTCCGCGGTGGCGACCGCGGGGATGAGGAATCCCGAGCTCCACGTGAGGACGAAGGCCACCGCCCCACCCACGGTCACGACCCGGGAGAGTATACCGATCTGTTTACTCATCCCGTCACTATACAGGTTGGTATACTCGCCGCATGTCGACAACCGTGCCGGAGCTCCCGCCGCTGACCCCCGGGGCGCGCCGCGTGCTCGACGCCGCCTCCGACCTCTTCTACGAACGCGGCATCCACGCCGTCGGGGTCGACACCATCGCCGCCGCCGCCGGGGTGACGAAGAAGACTCTCTACGACCGCTTCGGATCGAAGGAAGCGCTCGTCGTGTCCTACCTGCAGCACCGGGACGCCCGCTGGCGCGATCACGTCGCGGTCCACCTCGCACGGGTCCCGGCCCCGGGGCCCGCCCGCGTGCTCGCGATCTTCGATGCCGCCATCTCCTGGGTGCCGGACCACAGCACCAAGGGATGCAGCGCCATCAACGCGCGCGCCGAGATCGACGGCCCCGGGGACGCCCCGCTGGTGCTCGCCGAGGCCCGTCGCGAGAAGGAGTGGCTGCTCGCGGTCCTCGCGGAGCTCTGCGGTGAGGCCGGGTTCCACGACCCGGACCGGCTCGCCGAGACGCTCATGCTCCTCTATGAAGGCGCGATCGTCACCGTCGGCATGGGGACGTTCGCGGAGCCGTTCGCGACCGCTCGGGACAGCGCGCGCCGACTGCTGGAGTCCACTGCGTCCTACGCGTCCTAGACGTCGGTCGTCGAAGAGGACGCGCGCGGCGGGAGCACCGCCCGCACCGTGACCACGAGGAACGCCACGAGCAGCACCACCATCGTCACGTCCGCGACGATGTAGGCGTAGTGCGCGCCATCGGTTCCCGGCGCCTCCCGCCCTGCGATGACCAGGTCGCTCCGCCGGTTGAGGATCGGGCGGATGACGACCACCTCGACGAGGAACACCAGCCACAGCCCGCCGAGCAGCAGAGCCGAGGGACGTCCGGCCCTGGCGCGGATGCTGACCGCCGTCAGCACGAGGAGCACCGCTCCCGCGAGGACGTTGAGGGCGGTGAACACGAGGCGACCGATGCCGAGCCCCAGCGGGATCGTGATTCCGGGAGCCAGGAACTTCAGCGGCGCCTCCAGGAACGAGATCGCGACGATCGCCCCGAGCAGGAAAGCCGGCAGCAGCAGGCGCAGCGCCGTCACCGTGCGTCCACCCGTCATGGCCTCAGGCTAACCGGCCGGTCCGCACCCCCAGCGGCGGGTGACCGTGGAAATAGCGCCTCACTCCGCGTTCAGGGGATAATGGGTAACATGCCACGTCCTACCGACGCCTATCGCGGGCTCATGCAGAGCAGTCGGCTGCGGGTCCTCGCCGCCTTGATGGACACTCCGGGAATCGGCCTCGCCGAGCTCTCCCTCCGCATGGGCCTCCACGTGAACACGCTGCGCGACCACCTCCGCGTGCTCGAGGGTGAGGGCCTCGCCCGGTCCGAGGTCGAGCACACCGGTCGGCGCGGAAGACCACGGCTGCGCTTCTCTCCCGTGCTGCCCAGCGAGCCCAACGAGATCGAGGAACGGCGGGTCCAGGAGGCGATCCGCCACGGCGACCTCATGCGCGCGGTGCTCCCGGCGACGCGATCGGGCCTGCCAGAGGCCGCGACGCATCAGCTCGACGCGCTGTTCCACCACCTCGACGACGTGGGCCTGCAGCCGGACATCGACGAGAAGGCGATGACCGTCGACCTCTCCCCCTGCCGCTTCCACACGCTGCTGACCGATGACCAGACCGTGGTCTGCCGAGTGCACGAGGAACTCATGAAGTCGATGCTGGCGAGAGCGGGCGGCCCCGTGGAGATCGAACGCGTGATCCCGTTCACGACGTCCCACTCCTGCCACGTCCGCCTCAGCCTCCGCGAGGAGTCGGCGTCCGACACGGGACGCTGACGCCCAGGCTCAGTTGAAGTCGCCGCCCGGCGCCATGTCGGCGAACCGGGAGTAGTGCCCCTGGAAGGCGACGGTGATGGTCGCGGTCGGACCGTTACGGTGCTTGGCCACGATGAGGTCGGCCTCGCCGGGACGGACGTCCTTGTCGTAGACCGAGTCGCGGTGCAGCAGGATGACCATGTCGGCGTCCTGCTCGATCGATCCGGACTCTCGCAGGTCGCTGATGGCTGGCTTCTTGTCCTGTCGCTGCTCGGGACCACGGTTCAGCTGCGACAGCGCGATGACCGGCACCTGCAGCTCCTTGGCGATGAGCTTGAGGCTTCGGGAGAACTCCGAGACCTCCTGCTGACGGGACTCGACGCGCTTACCCGACGTCATGAGCTGGAGGTAGTCGATGATGACCATGCGCAGACCCGCCCGCTGCTTCAGCCGTCGGCACTTCGCCCGGATCTCGACGAGCGTCATGTTCGGGCTGTCGTCGATGTAGAGCGGAGCGTCGTTGATGCGGCCGCGGGTGGCGGCGACCGTCGTCCAGTCCCGCGGGTCGAGCGTCCCCTTGCGCATGTTCTGCAGCGGGATCGCCCCCTCCGCGCTGAGCAGACGCATCGCGATCTCGCTCTTGCCCATCTCGAGGGAGAAGAAGATCGAGGGGAAGTCGTGACCGATGGAGGCGGCGCGCGCGAAGTCGAGAGCCAGGGTCGACTTTCCCATCGCGGGTCGCGCGGCGACCACGATCATCTGCCCGCCGTGCAGGCCGTTGGTGAGCTCGTCGAGCTCGCGGAAGCCGGTGGGGATGCCGGTCATGGAGCCGTCGCGGCCGTTGGCCGCCTCGATCTCCTCGACCGCGGCGTCGACGGCGACCGTGAGCGGCACGTAGTCCTCGGCCGTCTCCGAGCCGGTCACCGAGTAGATCTCGGCCTGCGCGTTGTTGACGATGTCGGTCGCGTCGCCCTGGCCGTCGTAGCCGAGCTGGACGATGCGCGTCCCGGCATCGACGAGGCGGCGGAGAATCGCGCGCTCGGAGACGATGCCGGCGTAGTAGCCGGCGTTGGCTGCGGTCGGGACGATCGACGTGAGCGTGTGCAGGTAGTCGGCGCCGCCGGCCTTGTTCAGCTCACCGGTCTTGATCAGCTCGTCGGTGACCGCGACGACGTCGGTGGGCTCACCGTGGGAGTACAGCGAGAGGATCGCCTCGAAGATGAGTTCGTGCTTGGGGATGTAGAAGTCGGCGCCCTTGAGCGTCTCGATCACGTCGGCGACCGCGTCCTTCGACAGGAGCATGCCACCCAGGGCGCTCTGCTCGGCGAGGAGGTCGTGCGGAGGGGTGCGCTCGGGCGGACGCTGCCCTCCCAGGCGCTCCTCGGAGATGTCGGCGATCGACACTGTGTTCCCTTCGATGCGACGGTTCTGAGGCGGGCCCCGCGCGCGCATCCGCGGATGCCGGTGCGGGGGACCGCGGCCGCGCGGCGGCCATCCCCAGACAAGCAGGTGCCCCCGACATCGGTCGCTCGACCACGCTATGAGCGGTCTCCACACGGTGCAACACGGCCTGTGGATAACCATGTGGACAGCGTGCGGACAATCTCGGAGTGTCTGTGCAGAACGGGTGTGGATAACCCGGTGGACGGTGTGAACACCGAACTTTTTTATTTACTCTGAACAGGGTTTTATCGTTTCCCCACCCTGTGGATGAAAACGAGTTTAAATTGCGCGTTGAAGGTTTCCCCTCCGGAGGGGGCATGTGTAGAACCTGGGGAAAGTCAAGCCGGGAATCCGCCGGGCGCGTCACGATCTGACACGAGGCGAATCGGATGTAAACGCCCCTGGACAGAGAGGGGCTCCGCGAGTATTCTGCCTCCCATCGACACACCCGTGGACCTTCGGAGGGGGAGGACGACGTGGACGCTCGGAGCACCCGACGCGGCGTACCCCACGCCGTCCTCTGGGGTGGCATCGGCGCGCTCGCCTGGGCGGCTCTGACCGCCCTCACCGGCGGCGGCTCTGCACACGCGGACGAGCAGCCCAAGGGTCCGCTCGACGGCCTCACCTCAGTCGTGTCCGAGACCGTCACCGCCGTGACGAAGCCGGTCGTGAACAACGTCGTCGCTCCGGTGGTGAACCAGGTGGCGACGCCTGTGGTCCAGGAGGTCGTCGCGCCCGTGGTGCACGAGGTCGTCGCTCCGGTCGTGACTCACACCGTCGCTCCCGTGCAGGAGGCCGCTCCCGCCGTCGTCGAGACGGTGACCGAGACGGTGACGCAGGTCCCGGTCGTCCGAGACACCGCGGCCCCGGTGCTCGAGGCGGTCGCCGAGACCACCGAGACGGTCGTCGAGCCCGTGACCGACGCGCTCGGCTCTGCACCGGTCTCACAGGTCACCGCGCCCGTGCTCGACATCGTCGGCGGCCTTCCGCTGGTCGGCGGGATCGTCGTCGACTCCGGCGCCATCGACCTGGTCGAGAACGTCGTCGGCGTCGTCGATGGCACGACCGGCCTGATCGGCGGCGTCGTCGAAGAGACCGTCCCGCCGGTCGTCGAGGCGCTCACGCCCCGCGAGCCGGCTGCACCGCAGATCCCGGAAGGCTCCGTCCCCGCGGGTGTCACCACTGTGCGCGAAGACATCGCCGTGCTTGCCGAGGCTGCGCCCGCCCCGTCGGCGTCGCCGAGCACAGGCCAGGACTCTGTGCTGAGTACCTTGGCTCCCTTCGCGGCCGCGGTTTCCGCGCCCGACTCCTCAGACGCCGGCGCCGATGACACGGCTCCGGTGCCGTTCGGTGCTCCTCCGGTCGCCCCGGCCACCCCCGCCTCTTCCTCCGCCACCTCGGCCGGAGGTACCACCAGCGCCCTCGCTCGCCTCAGCGAGATCGGCGCGACCCCGCTCCGTGCCTGGGAGCGGGCCGCCGGCGCACGGGACGACGCCCTGCCGGGCGCCCCCGTCGCCGACACCGACGTCTCTCCCGACTGACGGACTGTCACGTCATCCCACCCGGATGACAGATGCCGTGCTGCGCGCGCACTTCCTCGCGTGCATCCCATCAGACAGACCAGTCACGTCAGGAGAACCATCATGCGTACCTACGCGAAGCGCGTCCTCTGGGGCACGCTCATCGCCGGCGGGATCACCCTGCTCGGCGCGACGGCCGCCAATGCGGCCGAGACATCCGGAGACGACGGCTTGCTCTCCGGCACCCAGGCCGTAGCGCCCATCACCGCCCCGATCACGGTCGTCGACAACGCGCTCTCCGTGCTCGGCGACGCGGCATCCACGGTGCCTGCCCCGGCTCCCGCTCCGGCCCCGGCTCCCGCTCCCGCCCCGGCTCCCGCAGCCGCGCCCGCCCCCGCTCCGCAGACGAGCGGCGAGGAGGGCACGGCATCCGGCACCCAAGCCGTGGTGACCGTGAACCTTCCCGTCACGGTGACGGATAACGCGATCAGTCTCACCGAAGACTCCACGACCAGCACCCCGGCCGCCGCTCCTCCCCAGAGCGCGGCTCCCCAGGCCCCTGACGCGGCCGGGGTGCTTTCCCTCGACACGGACGGCCTGGATGGCGTGCTCTCGGGCACGCAGGCTCTGGTAGCGGTCAACGCCCCGGTGACCGTGTCCGGCAACGCCATCTCGCTGCTCGGTGACTCCGAGTCGGCCGCTGAGGGAGAGAGCGCCGCAGCACCGGCGCCTGCCCCGGCGACCGGGTCGAGCACCTCGGGCGAGGACGGCACCGCGAGCGGCACCCAGGTCGTCGCGCCGGTGACGGCCCCCGTCACGGTGAGCGGCAACGCCATCTCGCTCCTCGGCGACAGCGAGGCCACCGGCACCTCCGGCGGCACCGCGGCCCCGACCGCACCCGCGGCCGGCGGGAGCACCACCGGCGGTGACGACAGCATCCTCGGGGGCACGCAGGCCGTGGCACCCGTGACGGCGCCTGTCACCGTCGGCGGCAACGCCATCTCGCTCCTCGGCGACAGCGAGGCCACCGGCACCACCAGCGGCACCAGCCCGGCACCGGCCGCGCCCGCGACCGGGTCGAGCACCTCGGGCGAGGACGGCACCGCGAGCGGCACCCAGGTCGTCGCCCCGGTGACGGCCCCCATCACGGTCGGCGGCAACGCCATCTCGCTCCTCGGCGACAGCGAGGCCACCGGCACCTCCGGCGGCACCGGGGCCCCGACCGCACCCGCGGCCGGCGGGAGCACCACCGGCGGTGACGACAGCACCCTCGGCGGCACCCAGGTGGTCGCCCCCGTGACGGCCCCCATCGGCATCACCGGCAACGCCATCTCCGTCACCGACGACGCCACCGTCACCGGCACCACCGGCGGCACCACGTCCCCGACCGCACCCGCGGCCGGAGGCAGCACCACCGACGGCGACGACAGCACCCTCGGCGGCACCCAGGTGGTCGCACCCGTGACCGCCCCCATCGGCGTCACCGGCAACGCCATCTCCGTCACCGACGACGCCACCGTCACCGGCACCACCGGCGGCACCACGTCCCCGAACGCACCCGCGACCGGAGGCAGCACCACCGGCGGTGACGACAGCATCCTCGGCGGGACTCAGCTGGAGCTCCCCGTGACGCTTCCCATCACGATCGGCGGGAACGCGATCTCCGTCGTCGGCGAGAGCACGGTGACCGATCCCGGTACGAACCCGGGCACGGACCCGGGCACCGATCCGGGCACCGATCCCGGAACGGACCCGGGCACCGACCCCGGAACGGACCCCGGCACCAACCCCGGCACCGACCCCGGAGTGAACCCGGGGACGACGCCGAGCACCGGAGCCGGCATGACGAGCATGCCGTGGGCTGCGGGTGCCGCCGCGACGGGTGAGGCCACCGGCCTCGCGATGACCGGTGGCGCCTCGGCCCCGTGGCTGTGGGCCCTCGCCGCTCTCCTGCTGCTGGGAGGTGCGGGCCTGCTGCGCCGTCGCACGGCGTAGGCGCTGAGCCCCGGCGGTGGCGATGTCCTCGGGGGAGGAGACTCGCCCCCGCCGGTGCGCGGCAGCGTCCGCACGTGCGGTGCAGCCCTCGCTGCGCTTC